>JAFAGM010000126.1 GCA_023422775.1 Pseudomonadota bacterium | reverse complement strand
GGGGGGGGGGGGGCCGCCCCCCGGGGGGGGGGGCGGCGCCAGCGGGATACCTCATCCTGAGGAGCCGCGCAGCGGCGTCTCGAAGGATGAATGGCGCCAGCGTGGCCACATGGTTCGAGACGGCGCCTCCTCCCCATGAGAGTCAACGGCTTCTACCATCTGCCTTGCCACCTTGTGCCCACCGCTGCGCTTGCTATCCTCCGTCAAAATCAAAAGCAGAGGAAACGTCGCATGCCCCTTCTCGAAAATCATATTGCCGTCGTCACCGGCGCAGGCTCCGGCATCGGGCGCGCGATCGCGCACGGATACGCCCGCGAGGGTGCGCGCGTGGTGCTGCTCGACCGGGACGAGAAGGCCGCAGCGGAAGCGGCGAAGGAAATTCGCGATGCCGGCGGCAAGGCCGAGAGCTTTGCGCTCGATGTGGCGAAGCGCGATGACTGCGTCGCGATGGCAAAGCAAATTGCCGACAAGGTCGGCCAAGTGTCGATCCTCGTCAACAATGCCGGTATCGTCCGCCGCAACGGCATGCTGGGCGCGGCGGAGACCGTCATCAGCGATTGGGAAGACATCATTGCGATCAATCTCACCGGCGTGTTCAACGTGACGCATGCGTTCCTCGCTCCCTTGCGCGCCAGCAAGGGCCGTATCGTCAATATCGGCTCGATCCAGTCGATCGTGCATGTGCGCACGCCGAGTTCGCCGGCCTATACGGCTTCCAAGCACGGCGTGCTCGGCTTCACCAAGGCGCTCGCCGCCGAACTCGGCAAGGAAGGCGTCCGTGTCAACGCGATCGGCCCGGGCTTCATCGCAACACCGCTGAACGCCAACGCCCGCGCCACCAATCCGGAGCTTGTAAAGACCTTCCTCGACCACACCCCGCTCGGCCGCGCCGGCACCGCCGAAGACATCGTCGGCCCCGCGATCTTCCTCGCCTCGGATCTGTCCGCTTACGTCTCCGGCGAGATCGTGATGGTCGACGGCGGCTACCGGGCGGTGTGATGTCCAACGCCCCGCATTTCGACATCGATATCCCGAGCTTCTGGGCCGATCCCTACCCCGCGCTGGCGAAGATGCGGAAGGAGGCGCCGATCGCGTTCGTACCACAGCTCGGCTCGACCGTGTTCACGCGGCGCGACGACATCTTCAAGCAGGAGAAGCGCATCGACGTTTTTTCCTCGCACCAGCCGAACGGGCTGATGAACGTGCTGATGGGCCACAACATGATGCGCAAGGATGGCGATGCGCACATGAGCGAGCGGCAGGCGATGTTTCCCGCGGTGTCGCCGCGCACGGTGCGCGATACCTGGGTCCGGCAGTTCCAGGCCCATGCCGACCGCATCCTCGACGAGCTGGAGCCGCGAGGCGCCGCCGATCTATGCAAGGCCTTCGCACTGCCGCTGTCGGCGGAGTGCCTGAAGGACATCACCGGGCTGACCAACATGCGCTTCCAGGACATGGACGCGTGGTCGCAGGCGATGATCGACGGCATCGCCAACTATACCGGCAGCAATGAGATCGAGGCGCGATGCCACGCGGCGACCGCGGGTATCGATGCGGCGATCGACGACATGATCCCCGTGGTGAAGAAGCACCCGAACACTTCGATTCTCAGCGTGCTGCTGGCCGCCGGCCAGCCGATGGAAAGCATCCGCGCCAACATCAAGCTTGCGATCTCCGGCGGCCAGAACGAGCCGCGCGATGCGATCTCGGGCGCGATCTGGGCGCTGCTGACGCATCCCGAACAACTCGCGCTGGTTCAGGGCGGAAGTGCAAAGTGGCTCGACGTATTCGAGGAGTATGCACGCTGGATCGCGCCGATCGGGATGTCGCCGCGCCGCGTTGCAAAGCCATGGTCGTTCGGGGGCGTCGCGTTCGAGCCTGAGGACCGCGTGTTTTTCATGTTCGGCTCGGCCAATCGCGACGAGGCCTGCTTTCTCGAGCCCGAGCGGTTCGACATCACGCGCGACACCCAGAAGAGCATCGCCTTCGGCGCCGGCCCGCATTACTGCGCCGGCGCCTTTGCCTCCCGCGCCATGGTGGCCGACGTCGCGCTGCCGAGTGCGTTCGCGCGGCTGAAGGGCTTGCGGCTGGATGAGCGCGAACGGGTACGGATCGGCGGCTGGGCGTTTCGCGGCCTGCTCAATCTGCCGGTGAAGTGGGATGCGGGGTAGCGGCCGGGGTAGAATTGCGCTTGCAGGTCAGCGCACGCTGTTCGCGCACCAGCCGTCAGCCGAACCTTGCCCGCGAGCGCTCCCTCGCCTTTTCGGCCTCGACCTCGCGGTCGCGCGCCGGCGCGCTGGTTTGCAGCGACGCCAGCAGCCGCCGCGCGCTGTCGGAGACTTCGGTGACGGCGCGGTTGAAGGCCTCGGCATTGGCCTGCGACGGCGAATTGAATCCGGACAGCTTGCGCACGAATTGCAGCGCCGAGGCGTGGATTTCCGCGTGCGTCGCCGGCGGATCAAAATTGAACAATGTCTTGATATTGCGGCACATGGTTCCTCCTCTACGCAAATCCCGGCGGCAGCCGTGAGCCCCAAGGACGAACGGCCGGTGCAAAATCCGACATCCTGGCCTATCCTGTCACCCCTGTCGGCACCTGCAACCAGCGAGTTCCCGATGACCCACGTGACCTACAAGATCGTCGAGCATGACGGCGGCTGGGCCTACACCGTCAACGGCGTGTTTTCCGAGCCGTTCCCAAATCGCGCCGCAGCGCTCGCCGCCGCAAGACGCGCAGCGGCGGAGCAGCGGGTGCCGGGCCGCACCGAGATGATCGAATACGAGACCTCGGATGGAAGGTGGCATTCGGAGACCGCGGCCGGCAATGACCGCCCCGAGACCGAAGTGGAGGGCTAGCTCGGCGATCCGGTGACGGTGAAACAGCTGCAGCGGATGATGCAGCAGACCGCGCCGCAAAAAGCAATGTGAACCGGCAGAGGACATGCGATGTCAGCAAACCGCTTTCGCAGGGCCGCACTCGCGCTCTCCGAGGCGATCGAGAGCGCGCATCATGGCAAGGCCGACTTCCGCGTCGGCAAACGTATCTTCGCGACCCTCGGCCATCCCGATGAGAACTGGGGGACGCTAAAGCTGACGACGGAGCAGCAATCGATGCTGGTCGAGGCCGAGCCGGAAATCTTCCGTCCGGTGCCGGGTGGCTGGGGCAGGCAAGGATATACAAACGTGCTGCTGGCAAAGGCCGATGCGACGACGCTGCAAAGCGCGCTCACCATGGCGTGGACGAACGCCGCGCCGAAATCACTGACTGCGCGCGATGAAGTCCAGGCGCGCGGCAAGAAGAAATCCTGATTTCGCACCGCATCAATCGGCAAGCGGCCGAACCGCTCATTATAGAGCGTGCATCCGCAATCGGGCTCCGGTTGAATTGGGCCCAATTCGAATCGTGGGCGAAAGCCCGCGAGGACAAAAGCAACACGGCGGAGGATCGGATGCGAAGGCTGATGCGCTTCGTTTTGCCCGCGTGCCTGTCGATGCTGGCGAGCGCGGCTCTCGCGGTCGACAGGGGCCAGTACGGCCACGTGCCGCCTGACATCCGCGCCTGGTTCACCGCGATCAGGGCAATCCGATCGGCGAAGCCGTGGTGTGGTACGTGCATCACCGCGGCAGCATCATCATCAGCTGCTTCGTGCCGGCTGACGCGGTGTGACGAAGGTGTGCACCGATCGATTCAGCGCAGAAGGACGAAGCTGGAACCTCTCCAGCGTGAGGATGACGCGAAAACGCCGGGATGTTAGTCTGGTCGAACATCGACCGGAGGATTCCCGTGACCGACCTTGCCGTCAGCGACCTCGCCACGATCTATCCCGCCCCTACCCCGCGCGTGATCGCCAAGGCGCGGCCTGAGATCGACGTTCACGCCAGAAAATTCATCGGCATGTCGCCGTTCTGCGTGCTGGCCACGTCAGGTTCGGACGGCAGCGTCGATGCATCACCGCGCGGCGGCAATCCCGGCTTCATTCATGTCGCCGGTCCAAACCTGCTGCTGATGCCGGATCGTTCCGGCAACAACCGCATCGACAGCTTTCGCAACATCGTCGAGGGCTCGGGCTTCGTACACTTGGTTTTTTTCGTGCCCGGGATCGACGAGACACTGCGCATCGGCGGCAAGGGCAAGCTCACGGTAGACCCGGAGCTGATGGCTTCGATGGTGGAATTCGGCAAGCCGCCGCGCGCGGTGCTGCGCATCGACGTCAAGGAGGTCTATTTCCACTGCGGCAAGGCGCTGATGCGCTCGAAACTGTGGGCGGGCGATGCAAGGGTCGAGCGCTCGGTGATGCCGAGCATCGGCGAAATGATCCACGATCAGACCGGCCTTGGCGAGCCGGAAAGCCAGGAGGTCGTCTACGAGCGCTACAAGACGCAGTTGTAAATCTGAAGAGCTGTGTCTCTCACCGTCATGCCCGGGCTTGACCCGGGCATCCACGACCTTCTTTCTTGGTGCGCCCTGAGAACGTGGATGGCCGGGACAAGCCCGGCCATGACGAATTGGATAGCGTTGTGCGGTAAGCTCAGCCCCGTCAGTCCCCGCTCTCGAGCCCACCCACGTGCTTCTGGGTGTAGAGTTCGAGCCCGATACGCCCGATCAAATCGAGCTGGGTTTCGAGGAAGTCGATGTGATGCTCCTCGTCCTTCATCAGGCTCTCGAACAGGTCGCGTGAGACGTAGTCCTTCACGCCATGGCAATACGTTGCGGCTTCCTGATAGAGCGTGCGCGCGGCGATCTCGGAAGCGAGGTCGCATTCGATGATTTCCTTGACGTTCTGGCCGATCCGCAGGGGATCGAGCACCTGCATGTTGGGGAAGCCGTCAAGGAACAGGATACGGTCGGTGAACTTGTCGGCGTGCTCCATCTCCTCGATGGATTCCTTGCGCCAGACCTTGGCCATGTCCAGAAGGCCCCAGTTGTTCAGGAGCCGGTAATGCAACCAGTACTGGTTGATGGCCGTGAGTTCGCTGCGCAGGCCCTTGTTGAGATAATCGATGACTTTGGGATCGCCCTGCATGGTTGCACTCCGGTTATTGGGGCCAAAACGGCCTGAAACTGTATTTAGAATGCTTCTAAATCAGTTTTCAGCCGAGAGCAACCTCGCCGCAGCAAAGCAGCGGAACCCCAAACCCGGCGGATTTCTTGAATTCAGCAGGCCGCGAGCGCAAACGCCTGGGTAACTTCCTGAGCGGGCTCATCATTTGCCGCGTGGCGGCTGTGCGGGCAGCCCGAGCAGCATTCCTTGGCGCAGGCGCCAAGCGCTTCATCGATGATGGTCTTGATGGTGCGCGCGCATCGGCCGCACTCGGCGCTGCAGCCGAGGCAACCATAAAGCTGTTTGGGATTTCGCGGCAGGTCCGAAGCTGCACTCACGGCATTACGGACATCGTGGTCGCTCAGGACGTTGCAGGAACAGACGATCATGAAACAGCTAGAGCCCTTGGGTGATGCACCTTCATCGATATTTAACTGCGCGCGGAGATGCAAAAGGAAATGCCGTATTTTGTAGCAATTCCAAACTGATGCCATGCATACTCTGGAATGAATCTAAGCTGAGCGGATTGCGCATCGTTCGTCGCCAATTGAGGCAGGCCCGTTCATTGAACATTCAAGCGAAATGTGGAACTTTTGCCGGGACAGACCGCTTCGATGCTGTCCTTTTGCTCCACGAGAAAGGTGAAGCCATGAAGAAGACATTGATGGCGCTCGGCGCCGCCGCCGCGCTGGCCCTTTCGGCCATGGCGATGCCCGCGCCCGCCCATGCGCAGCGCGGTGTTGCGGCAGGTGTCGCTGCAGGATTGATCGGTGGCGCCATCGTCGGCGGCGCGATCGCCTCCCAGAACGGTTATTATTACGGCCCGGGTTATTATGGCCCCGGATATGGGTATGGCGGTCCGGCCTATGTGGTCGATCCCGGTTACGGACCGGAGTGCGTCTGGCAGAGGCAGCGCTTCTGGGACGGTTATGGCTGGCGGGTCCGCAGCGTCAGGGTTTGCGATTAAGCCTCTTTTGTTTGACGCGTTTTCCTGGAGCGAACCGGTATCCACCCCCGGATCAAGTCCGGGGGCATGCTTTGCTCGAAAACGCTATCGCTGTTCACCTTCATTAAATCGAACTCGACACCCCGGAAAACTCCTCGTTTTCCGGGGTGTCGGCTGTTCGGGGCCCGAAAATGCCGCCTTTTTCAGCCAATCAAAAGGGAGCGTTTACTTTCGATTGACCGTTGTGCGCTTCCTTGGCGAAACGGCGTTCGAAATCAGCGTGTGAGTCACCTCTAGACCCGGCGCCCGACGGCGCCCCCAGGAGAGCCCAGGACATGAAGAAGACATTTGCCGCCTTCGTCGCGGTTGCAACGATTGCCGGTTCGCTCGCAGCGACGCCCGCAAGCGCGCAGCGTGGCGTTGCCGCGGGCGTAGCTGCCGGCCTGCTTGGCGGCGCCATCATCGGTGGCGCGATCGCCTCCAGCCGCCCGGCCTATGGCGGCCCGGTCTATGTCGAAGAAGCGCCCTACCCGGCGTGCCGCATGGTACGCGAGCGCTTCTGGGATGGTTATGACTGGCGCTACCGCCGCGTCGAGGTCTGCCACTGATCTGAGTAATTGGCGCGCGCGATTTGCGCGGAGAAATCAGAAGCCCGGCTGAGATATCGGCCGGGCTTTTTGTTTACCCTCCCCTGGAGGCTAATCAGCGGCCCGCACTCATCGAGCGCAGCACTGCATCGCTCGGCCAGCAGTCCACCTTGAGGCCTGCGGACTTCTGATAGGCGCCTAACGCCGCACGCGTCTGCATACCGGCCTTGCCGTCGAGCTTGTCCTTGTAGAGGCCGATCCGCGTCAGGTGACGCTGCATCGCCTCGACATCGACGGAGCGCAACTGCGTCGTCGCCGTCCACGGCGTCGCGAACGGCTGCGGATTCATCATGCGGTCGGCGAGATGGCCGACGAACAGCACGTACAGGTCGGAGAAATTGTACTCCTTGATGACGAAGTAGTTCTTCGTCGTCAGGAACGCCGGGCCATAGATGCCTTCCACCTGCAACAGCGAGGCCGGCTGGGCCTGCTCGGCTGCGCCCAGCTTCTGCCCGCGCACCGGCACGAAGCCCGCGCGCAGCCATTCGGCGATCGGCTTCGTCACCTCGGGCACGCCCATGGTGCAATCGACGTTGGCGGGCGCCTTCACCTCGTAAGCCCAGCGCACACCCGATTGCCAGCCCTTGTTGACGAGTTGCTGCGCCGCGGAGGCCAGTGCATCCGGCACCGAATTCCAGATGTCGACACGGCCGTCGCCATCGAGGTCGATGCCATGCTTGTAATATTCGGACGGCAGGAACTGCGTGAGCCCGGTCGCGCCGGCCCAGGACGAACGGAAATCCTTCCGCGCCACGGCGCCCTCGCCGAGGATCTTCAATGCAAAAATGAACTCGCCCCGGAATTGGTCCTTGCGCCGGCCGACATAGGCCTGCGTCGCGACCACGCGCAGCGTGTCGTACGGCAGCCGGTAGCGGCCGTAGTCCGTCTCGCGGCCCCAGATCGCCAGCACGACGCTGGCGGGCACGCCGAAACGCCTTTCGACCTCGCTCAGGGCCGCGCGATGCTGCTGCATCAGCTTCCGCCCTTCGGCTGCCAGCCGCGCGATCGAGGCTTCCTTCACATAGTCGGCCGGCACCTGCACGAACTCGGCCTGCGACGGCGCACCGGTCGCGGGGCGGCCGGGCAGCAAAAGATCGGGCAATTTGTAATCAGGCTCCAGCCCGCGCGTTTCGCGATCGAACGTCGCGCGCGATACGCCGGCGGCCTGCGCCTCCGGCCACAGCGAGGCGATGAACCGGGTGAAGGCAGCGTCGGCAGCGTGGGCCGAGCATACCATACCCGGTGCCATCGCCGCCAGCATCAGAACCGCAGCTATCAGCCACCGTCGCAAATCGCGTTCCCGTCGTTCGATGCGCCGCCCCTCAATGATGCGAAGCGGCGTGTTTGGCCTGCGCCGTGGAATCATTCGACAGCTTGTCGACATAGGCAATTCCGATCGCCGACAGAATGAAAACCGTGTGAATGATCGTCTGCCACATCACGCCGGCCTCGGTGTAGTTGCTCTTGCCCGACGCCAGGTTGCCGGCCTCGATGAAGGTACGCAGCAGGTGGATCGACGAGATGCCGATGATCGCCATCGCCAGCTTGATCTTGAGCACGCTGGCGTTGACGTGGCTGAGCCACTCCGGCTGATCGGGATGACCTTCCAGATTGAGACGGGAGACGAACGTCTCGTAGCCGCCGACGATGACCATCACCAGGAGGTTGGAAATCATCACCACGTCGATCAGGCCCAGCACCAGCAGCATGATCTGCTGCTCGCTGAAATCGAAGGCGTGGGCGAACAGGTGCCACAGCTCCTTCAGGAACAGCACGACATAGACGCCCTGCGCGACGATCAGGCCGATATAAAGCGGCAGCTGCAGCCAACGGGAACTGAAGATCAGCAGCGGTATCGGCCGCAATGCCTTCCGCTGGGATTCGGGCGGCAAGGGTGTTTCGGGCGTGAGGGACATCGGGGAAGGCTCGCTGCAGGGATTAGGGCGGAAAGATGCCTATATCTACGAACTGTCATTTTCGTGTGAAGCGACAACTGGCCGCACCTTCTCGACAGGTTCGGCCTTCTAGAGGTGACGCGGGTTTCCGGGACGCCATCATCGTCCCGGACTATGACGCGGGCTTGTTGTAGTCGCGAATCATTGTGAGCTCATACGGCGGCCAGAGATTACCAACGCGATAATCGACCTTGAGGACCTGCCCCTGGCAGCAGCCCGATCGGCATTTCGAAACAGATGCTTTCCTTCAAAACACTACCCTACCGTGTGTCGATTTCTCGATGTCGGATGCCGCCCTTGCGCATCAGCTTCCAGTACTTCGCCGGATCCGATGATTGCATCGGCGCCACATCTTGTATATACTGAAAATATACAAAATGATCGACTTTGACAAGATCGCAGGATTTGACTGGGACGCTGGCAACAGCCGCAAGAGTGCTGACAAACATGACGTCAGTCAGGCGGAGGCTGAAAGTATTTTCTTCAATGATCCGCTGATCGTTATCGAGGATGCAAAGCATAGCGAATATGAGCAGCGACTGAATGCGCTGGGAAGGACAGCTCAAAATCGCCTGCTGCACATTACGTTCACACTCAGACAGAACGGAACAAGGGTCCGAGTAATATCTGCTCGGGACATGCACCGAAAGGAGCGGAAAATATATGAGCAAACTTAAGCCGATTCCCGCTTTCAGGACCGAGGCGGACGAGCGGAAGTTTTGGGAGACGCACGACTCCAGCGATTACATCGACTGGAGCAAGGCGGAGCGCGTGCGCTTCCCAAATCTGAAGCCGTCGACGACAGCCATTTCAATTCGCCTGCCGCTGGGTCTGCTGGAGCAGATCAAGATCGCCGCCAACAAGCGCGACGTGCCGTATCAGTCGCTGATCAAGATGTGGCTTGCCGAAAAAGTGAGGTGAGCGGTGCATGCTCCATATACTATAGATATTCATCGCCATAGATTTGCTGCTTGGGCGGCCGGTAGGGCAGCCAGTGTGAAAGCTTCCTTACCGTCGAGAAAGCACGAAACTTAATCGAGGGCGCCGAACTCGATAAGCTTCTAAAAGACCCCGACAGTCTGCCGTCGCCCAGCGATATCGATGAGAAGCACACCCATTGGCGAAAAGCCATCTGCAATTTGGCGCAAGAGCACCGCAACACTCTCCCTGTCACTCACGGCATCGCCGCCAAACTAATCAACGTCTATTTGAAGGCAGCTTTTGTCTGCGGTGGATACCACGTAAACAAGAATATATGCGCTTTACATCCCCCCCATCGACAGTTTGCTGCTCTCCAAGATGTCGGACGAAAAAACCGACGGAAGAAATGATTGGGGCAAAGTTCCCTAGTCTTCGCTAAATTCTTACCAATACCAAGAACTCATCGAAGCAATTCGTCAAGCAATGGCGGGAGGCGCGCTCTGGAAAATTGAAGAGCACTGGATCGGCTATCGATAGGCGAGCCATCCTCAATGTTTGCAAGAAATACGCTAGTGATCTCACCGCGTCAGTTTCTTGTACTTCACCCGGTGGGGAATAATCGAATCCTGTCCCAGCCGCCGCATCTTGTCCTTCTCGTAATCCTGGAAGTTGCCTTCGAACCATTCGACATGACTGTCGTCTTCGAAGGCGAGGATGTGGGTGGCGATGCGGTCGAGGAACCAGCGATCGTGGCTGATGATGACGGCGCAGCCGGCGAAATCCTCCAGCGCCTCTTCCAGCGCGCGCAGCGTATCGACGTCGAGGTCGTTGGTCGGTTCGTCGAGCAGCAGCACGTTGGCGCCGGACTTCAGCATCTTAGCGAGATGCACGCGGTTGCGCTCGCCGCCTGACAGCGCGCCGACCTTCTTCTGCTGGTCGGCGCCCTTGAAGTTGAACGACGAGCAATAGCCGCGCGAATTGACCTCACGCTTGCCGAGCAGGATCAACTCGTTGCCGCCGGAAATCTCCTCCCACACCGTCTTCTTGCCGTCGAGGTCGTCGCGCGACTGGTCGACGTAACCGAGATGCACGCTTTCGCCGACGGTGATCGTGCCCTTGTCCGGCTTTTCCTGCCCGGTGATCATCCGGAACAGCGTGGTCTTGCCGGCGCCGTTGGGGCCGATCACGCCGACGATGCCGCCCGGCGGCAGCTTGAAGGTGAGGTCGTCGATCAGCACGCGATCGCCAAAACTCTTGCTGAGGCCTTCGAAGTCGACGACGTTCTGGCCGAGACGCTCGGCCACCGGAATCGTGATCTGCGCGGTCTGGGTCTGCTTCTCGCTCGCCTGCTTCAGCAGCTCTTCGTAGCGCTGATAGCGCGCCTTGGACTTGGCCTGGCGTGCCTTTGGCGACGATGCAATCCACTCCTGCTCGCGGGCCAGCGTCTTCTGGTGCGCGGCCTCCTCGCGGCCTTCCTGCTCGAGGCGCTTCTGCTTCTGCACCAGCCAGGACGAGTAATTGCCCTCGTAGGGAATGCCCCTGCCCCGATCGAGTTCGAGGATCCAGCCCGTCACATTGTCGAGGAAGTAGCGATCGTGGGTCACGATCAGGATCGCGCCGGGATAGTTGCGCAGGTGGCCTTCCAGCCAGGACACCGACTCGGCGTCGAGATGGTTGGTCGGTTCGTCCAGCAGCAATAGCTCCGGCTGGTCGAGCAGCAGGCGGCACAGCGCAACGCGGCGGCGCTCGCCGCCCGACAGCTTGGTCACATCGGCATCGTCGGGCGGGCAGCGCAGCGCGTCCATCGCCTGGTCGACCTTGCTGTCGAGATCCCAGAGCCCTGCGGCCTCGATCTGGTCCTGCAGTTTGGTCATCTCGTCGGCGGTCTCGTCCGAATAGTTCATCGCCAGTTCGTTGTAGCGGTCGAGGATGGCCTTCTGCTTGGCCACGCCCTCCATGACGTTCTCGCGAACCGACTTGGAAGCATCGAGTTGCGGCTCCTGCTCGAGGTAGCCGACGCGGGCGCCCTCGGCGACCCAGGCCTCGCCGGTATACTCCTTGTCGAGGCCGGCCATGATCTTGAGCAGGGTCGACTTGCCCGAGCCGTTGACGCCGAGCACGCCGATCTTGGCGTCAGGGTAGAAGCTCAGATGGATGTTATCGAGCACCTTTCGGGTCGGGTAGCTCTTGGTCAGACCCTGCATGAAATAGACGAACTGGCGAGCCATCGCGATCCCTGGAAACTGTTGGAATTTACGGAAATTTGCTGCCGCTGATGTAGCGGCGCGGCCACGAAAGGGCAACCGCAGGAACCCGTTTTCCATCCGTTCACCACGGGTGAATACCGGTTCGAAACCATGTGGGACGGGATCCGTACAATTGAAACCATCTTTTAATGAATCGGGCGAAAAGTCGTTCCAGGCCCGGAAAAAGGGCGCCTCACGCGGCCAGCCGCCGCAAGTGAAAACAAAAAAAGGCTCGCGTCATGGCTACGATCAGTTCGGCATCCCTTCACGCCCCGGCGCACAGCCGCGCCGGACAGGCCAGGCCCCTCGTAGAACTCCGCGCCTTCCTGCGCCAGTTCATCGCCAAGGCATTCAGCACCTATCGGCCGGAACTGCACTATATGCGCGGCCCGGGCCCGGCCTGGCGCGCCAAGCATCCCGGGCGCTCAAAGTGAACTTCCCGGTTATTTGAGCCTGCCTTTCATTCAAGTCCGCTTGCGCCGTTCCCGATTGCGCGCAACCATGGCGATCTTCCCCGACGGCCATACCGCCGTCCTCCTCGCCACCAACGGACTTCTCCATGACGCGGCTGCGCTGTGCAATTCTCGACGATTACCTCAATGTGGCCCTGACGGTCGCGGACTGGTCAGAGGTCGCTGACCGCGTCGATATCACCGTCTTCAACCAGCCGTTTGCGACCGCCGAGGCGGCTGCGAGCGCCCTGAAGGATTTCGAGATCATCTGCGCGATGCGCGAACGCACGCCGTTTCCGCGCACGCTGTTTGCTTCGCTGCCCAACCTGAAACTCCTGATCACGTCGGGCATGCGCAATGCGGCGATCGATATGGAAGCCGCCAAGGACCACAATGTGGTGGTTTGCGGCACGCAGTGGGGCCGCGATCCCACCGCGCCCCTGACCATGGGCCTGATCCTGGAATTGACGCGCAATATCGGCCGCGAGAACGCGCGCATGCATGCCGGCGAACCCTTGCAGAAATTCGTCGGCATGGAGATCGAGGGCCGGACGCTGGGCGTCATCGGCCTCGGCAAGCTCGGCACCAAGGTGTCGAAGCTGGCGCAGGCCTTCGGCATGAAGGTCATCGCCTGGAGCCCGAACCTGACGCCGGAAAAGTGCAAGGAAGTCGGCGTCACCTACGCCACCAAGGAAGACCTGTTCGCGACCGCCGACATCGTCACCATCCATGTGGTGCTGAGCCAGCGCTCGCGCGGGCTGGTGAGTGCGGCCGATCTCGCCCGGATGAAGCCGACCGCCTACCTCGTCAACACCGCGCGCGGGCCGATCGTGGACGAAGGAGCGCTGCTGGAAGCGCTGACGCAAAAGAAGATCGCGGGCGCCGGGATCGACGTGTTTTCGGTCGAGCCGTTGCCGGTCGATCACCCGTTCCGCAAGCTCGACAATATCGTGCTGACGCCGCACCTCGGCTACGTGACCGAGGATAGTTTCCACACCCACTATCAGCAGATGGTCACGGGTATCGACGCCTGGTTCAAGGGCGAGCCGAAGCAGCGGCTGGCGTAAAACAAGATCGCCCCCCGCTGGAGGCGGGGGGCGATGATACCAGGCAAATCTATCGGCTCAGCGAACGGTGACCGGGGCGGGCAACGGCGGCACCACGGTCGGCTGTCCACCGGGAGCGGGCGCCATCTGGGCCTGAGCCGGAACTGCGCCTGCCGGGCCACCGGACGGCGGCGCGGCCGAGGCGGTCGTTGTGCCGCCGGGCGGCGGGCCGCCGGGCAGGACCACCACGCGGGTTCCGACCTTGGCGCGCTCGAACAGGTCCGAGACGTCCTCGTTCAGCATGCCGATGCAGCCGGACGAGACGAACTTGCCGATGGTCGAGGGCTGGTTGGTGCCGTGAATGCGGTAGACGGTCGAACCCAGATACATCGCCCGTGCGCCGAGCGGATTGCCCGGGCCACCCGCCATGAAGCGCGGCAGGTAAGGCTGACGCTCGATCATCTCGGTCGGCGGATGCCAGTCCGGCCACTCGGCCTTGCGAGTGATCTTCTGTACACCGTTCCAGGTGAAGCCGTCGCGGCCGACGCGGACGCCGTAGCGAATCGCACGGCCGCCGCCGAGCACGTAATAGAGGTGGGTATTGGACGTATCGACCACGATGGTGCCCGCGGGCTCCTTGGTGGCGAAGTTGACTTCCTGGCGGCGCAGGTTGGGCGGCAGTTGCGCAGGCGCGGCATCCGGCTGCTCTTCCGGCGGCAGCGCGGCAAGCTGCATCGGCTTGCCGTCGGCGCCGATGACAGGCTGCTGCGCCTGCGGGGGCACTCCGTTGGCGCCGACGGCCCCCGGCGGGCGCAGACCCGTCCTGTCATCGTTCGGATACACGATGCTGGCACCGGGAATACGACTGTCGTCGCGATCCGAATAGACGGGCTGCGGCGAGCCGGCAGGACGGTCGGCGTAGATCACCGCCGGCGGGCCGGCGGGCCGGCCGTAGCGCGGATCATCGGGAGAAAGAACGGGCCCCGTCGGCATCGGTGCGCCTCGGTCCGAGTAAACCGGAGCGGTGGCCGGACGGCCATAGCGCGGGTCATCGGGAGACAGAATCGGGCCTGTGGGCATCGGCGCGCCACGGTCCGAATAGACCGGTGCACCGGCCGGACGGCCGTAGCGCGGATCGGCAGGCGACAGCACCGGGCCGGGCGGCGGCAGCGCGGTCGAACTCTGCGCGTTCGGCGAATCGTCGTCATCCAATCCGTCGAAATCGGCAGCGCCAGGGCTTCGGCGATCATCGACCGCATAGCCCCCGGGCACGTACTGCCCCGGAGATGTCGAATAGGTCGGGCCAGGAGCTACCGGATAACCCTGCTGCGCATGAGCGAACGAAGCTCCCGCCATGCCAGTGGCAACGGCGGCACAAATCGTCAGAATGCGGTTAATCATCATCGCCTTTTTATAGACCCCAAGCCCCACCGGACCGTTAACGGGAGATGACGGAAGATAGCGGCACATTCAAGACAAACCAGCGAAATTCGGCCCGAACCGGCCATTTGTGATCACGCGTGAGCCTGCGGCAGAGATGCATCATCCTACCGAAAATCGCTGGTTTGCCGGGCGAACAGCGGCGTCGAACCGCAGATTTTGTAACAAAAAACAAACCAGCGCTGAGATACTCTCAATTCGGCCTGATTCGCCACGTGCGAGGATACGAATCGGTCAAACAGTGGTCACCGCGTTCCCTTGGCATCAATAGCCCTGCTCAATCAAAGCAAGGCGGAACTCGCGTCCATGCTCCCCGGATTTCGCTTCCTGTTCGCCGCGATCGTCCTTTCGACGTCGGTCCTGGTGTTCGGGCTTGGCGCCGCAGCCCTGTTGCGCGCCGCACACGAAGAATTTGCCAACCTGCCGACGCGCCGGGCGCCGCCCGAGCCGGTGTTTGCGCGGTTCGACGACGAGCCGATGCCGAGCCTGTCCCTGCTGCGGGTCGATCCGCCTGTGGACGAGAAGCCGCCCGTGGCCGAGGGCCCGCTGGACGATGGCGGCGCCGCTGCAACTCCGGAGACCGCTCCGGATATCGTGCCGCCGGCCGAGACCGCTGCGGACGAGAAGCCGGAGCAACCCGAGAGTGTGGCCGCCCTGAGCATGGAAGAGAGACCGCTTGCCGCGGCAACCGAGGCCGTTCCGGAGACGCCGGCCGCTGCGGCCGTGAGCGAAGTCCGCGCTGCCGATGTCGAAATCGTCGCCGCGATCCCGGAAACGCCGGCGTCCCCGGCTGCAAACGAGACGGTTCCGGCAGTCCCGGCGCCGGATGTGCTTGTGCTTGAAGGCAACGCCGCGGCGACCAGGATCGCCACGCTCGGTGGCCCCGCTGTCATCATCGACGAACCGACATCGGCTGGTCCGGACCGCAGCATCCTCAGGAAACAAGCCTTGCAGCGTGCCCGGGAGCGGCGGCGGATCGCGCAGGCGCGGCGCGCACGGCTGGCGCGCGAGGCCGCGCTCGTGCAGCAGCAACAGATCAACCCGGTCCTGCAGGCACCGAGCCCGGCGCCGACGCCCCTGCTCCGCTTCACGCGGTAAGAACTGGATCGAGGTCAGGACGGCCCGGTCGCAACCGGCGGCCCGTTCGCCGCGCCCCATTCGGTCCACGATCCGTCGTAGAGCGCCGGGTTCTCCACGCCGAGACGATAGAGCGCAAGCGTCAGCACCGCGGCGCTGACGCCGGAGCCGCAACTGGTCACGATCGGCGCATCGAGCTTCACGCCCGCACCGAGAAACGCGGCCCGCAACTCGTCCATCGGTTTCATCGTGCCGGTCGCGGCATCGAACAGGTTGTTGTAGGGAAGGCTGAGGCTGCCCGGGATATGGCCGGAGCGCAGACCCGCCCGCGGCTCGGCCACCTTGCCCTGGTAGCGTTCGTTGGCGCGCGCATCGATCACCTGCTCGGCCCGGCTTGAGAGATTTTCGATCAGCTGCTGCATGCTGCGCGTGCGTCGCGCGTCGAACACGGCGTTGAACGCAGCCGGCCTGGGGGTCACCTGCCCCTTCTCGACCTTGCGGCCTTCGGCGGCCCACTTCTTCAGGCCGCCATTGAGGATGCGTACTTCCTTGCCGAACGACAGGAACATCCACCACGCCCGCGGCGCTGCGACCCAGCCGCCAGAGTCGTACAGCACGACGGTATCGTCGTTGCCGATCCCGAGCCCGCCGACATCGCGACCGAACTGTTCGGCGGACGGAAACATGTGCGGCAGCGGGTTGGAATGGTCCGACACCGCGTCGACGTCGAAAAACACGGCACCGGAAATATGCGCCGCGAGATAGTCGTCCTTCGGCAGCGGCAGAATGCCCGGCATCTTGAACGACGCGTCGATGACCTTGACGTCCGGATCATTCAGGTGCTCGGCAAGCCATTCGGTCGAGACGAGCGGGTCATTGGTGCCGGACATAAGACCAATCCTTTCAACATTCGTCATGGCCGGGCTTGTCCCGGCCATCCACGTCTTCCTGCATGTGCCGTCACAAAGACGTAGATGCCCGGGACAAGCCCGGCCATGACGGTGACGCGCGCGGGACCGTCAAGCTCAGCCCTTCTTCTTCGGCTCCCACTTCTCGATCGGGCCGCCGGCGTCGCGCCAGGCGGCGAAACCGCCGCCCATGTGGGCGACCGGCTTCAGGCCCATGTCCTGCGCGGTCTTGGCGGCGAGCGCCGAGCGCAGGCCGCCGGCGCAGTGGAAGATGAACTTCTTGTCTTCCTGGAAGATCGGCTTGGCGTACGGACTCTGCGGATCAATCCAGAATTCCAGCATGCCGCGGGTGCAGGAGAACGCGCCGGGGATCTTGCCTTCGCGTTCGATCTCACGGGGATCGCGGATATCGACGATCACGATGTTGGGGTCTTGCGCCGCCTTGATGGCGTCAGCGGCGCTGACGGTCTCGATCGCGGCGTTGGCCTGGTCGATCAGGGCCTTGATGCCGGTGTGGATGGTCTGGGGCATTGATTGCGCCTTTCGTTGTTCTTGGTCGTCATTCCGGGGTGGTCCGAAGGACCAGACCCGGAATCTCGAGATTCCGGGTTCGATGCTTCGCATCGCCCCGGAATGACGGCGATGGTTGCTTACCGCACCAGTTCCTTCATCGCGCCTTCGAGGCCTTCGATCGTGATCGGATACATCCGTTCCGAAAACAGCCGGCGGATGATGGTGGTGGATTCCGAGTAGTCCCAATGCTTCTGCGCCACCGGATTGAGCCACACCGTATGCGGATAGGTGCGCGTGATGCGTTCCAGCCAGACCGAGCCGGCCTCCTCATTGACGTGTTCGACCGAGCCGCCGGGCACCATGATCTCGTAAGGGCTCATCGAGGCGTCGCCGACGAACACCACCTTGTAGTCGTGCGGGTATTTGTGCAGCACATCCCAGGTCGGCGTGCGATCGGTGAAACGGCGCTTGTTCTGCTTCCAGACGCCTTCGTACAGGCAGTTGTGGAAGTAGAAATACTCCATGTGCTTGAATTCGGACTTCGCCGCCGAGAACAGCTCCTCGACCTGTTCGATGTGTGAATCCATCGAGCCGCCGATGTCGAAGAACACCAGCACCTTGACCGCGTTGCGGCGCTCGGGACGCATATGGACATCGAGATAGCCCTGGTTGGCGGTCTCCTTGATGGTGGTTTCGAGATCGAGTTCGTCGGGCGCGCCGGTCCGGGCAAACTTGCGCAACCTGCGCAGCGCGACCTTGATGTTGCGGATGCCGAGTTCGACGTTGCCGTCGAGATCCTTGAACTCGCGCTTGTCCCATACCTTCACGGCGCGGTTGTTGCGGTTCTTCTCCTGCCCGATCCGCACGCCTTCGGGATTGTAGCCGTGGGCGCCGAATGGCGAGGTGCCGGCGGTGCCGATCCACTTGTTGCCGCCCTGGTGGCGGCCCTTCTGTTCCTCGAGCCGCTTGCGAAGCGTCTCCATGAGCTTGTCCCAGCCCATGGCTTCGATCTGCTTCTTCTCTTCCTCGGTGAGGTATTTCTCGGCGAGTTTCTTCAGCCATTCCTCGGGGATCTCGGCCTTGTCCATGGCGTCCAAAAGGCTTTCCAGCCCCTTGAACACGCTGCCGAAGACGCGATCGAACTTGTCGAGATTGCGCTCGTCCTTCACCAGCGCCGCACGGGAGAGGTAATAAAAGTTTTCTACCGTCTGATCGGCGAGGTTGGCGTCCAGCGCCTCCATCAGCGTCAGATACTCCCGTAGAGTCACGGGGACCTGCGCGTCGCGCAGCGATGTGAAGAATTGCAGGAACATGGGATACAGATTGCCCGCCGGACCGCCAAGGTCAAGGGCCAGCTCACGCCCGGGAGTCGGCTCACGCCAAGGGCCAGCGCATACCTGTCAGGCCTAGACCGGGTAGGTTTTTCAATTACAATTGAACCACAAAGGTCTTATTCCGGCAGGGGAAATTCGATGAGCATCATTGCGGCGCTGATCATCGGTGGTATTGCGGGCTGGCTTGCCGGGCTGATCGTGCGCGGTGCGGGCTTTGGGCTGGTCGGCAATATCGTGATCGGCATCGTCGGCGCGCTGCTGGCGAGCTGGCTGCTGCCGCGACTGGGCGTCAGCCTCGGCGCAGGCTGGGTTCGGGATATCGTCAACGCCACCATCGGCGGCGTGATCATCCTGGTGATCCTGTCGCTGATCAAACGCTGAGGAAGCCGCACGGACTTCAATCGCGACCGCCGGGACGGCGGTCGTTTACTGTCAGGCCATTGCGGCCAACGAACGAACAACAAGGCAAACAGCGAGATGAAATTTACCGGCACCAAGGACTATGTCGCCACCGACGACCTCAAGGTCGCCGTCAACGCCTCGATCGTGCTCGAGCGCCCGCTGCTGATCAAGGGCGAGCCCGGCACCGGCAAGACCGTGCTGGCCGAGGAAGTCTCCAAGGCGCTCGGCGCGCCGCTGCTGACCTGGCACATCAAGTCCACCACCAAGGCGCAGCAGGGCCTGTACGAATACGACGCGGTCTCCCGCCTGCGCGACAGCCAGCTCGG
>JAFAGM010000119.1 GCA_023422775.1 Pseudomonadota bacterium | reverse complement strand
AAAAAACCGGCCTGGAAAAATTTCCACAGGCCGGGATCACACGTGTCCCCGGCCTGTTTAGCGACTTATTTAACGTGGCTGCAAGCCGGCCGGCTCAAATCACCACGGGATAAGTCATGCTGATATTCGCTTGCGCCCTTTCAGTCAAGGCGGCCATCGGATAACCCGTAAATGCCCATATTTATGGGGTTTGGATGCTATTTTGGCACCCGAAAGGGCCCCCACCGAGGACCGCGCCGTGTCGTTCACGCTTCCGCCCGACGCCAACGGAATTCTGCCCGACCGCATGATCGCGGCGATGGCGGATGCGGGCCTCATTCTGCCGGCCTATCCGTTCGTCGAGAGCCAGATCCAGCCGGCCAGCCTCGATCTGCGCCTCGGCGACATCGCCTACCGGGTGCGGGCGAGTTTTCTGCCGGGCCCGGACTCAACCGTCGCCGAGCGCATCGACGAGTTGAAGCTGCACGAAATCAGCCTCGCCGACGGCGCGGTGCTGGAGACCAACTGCGTCTACATCGTGCCGCTGCTGGAGAGCCTGGCGCTGCCGCGGCAGATCGTGGCGGCCGCCAACCCCAAGAGTTCGACCGGTCGGCTCGACGTCTTCACCCGCGTGATCGCCGACGGCACCCGCCGCTTCGACATGATCGGCGCGGGCTATCACGGCCCGCTCTATGCCGAGATCAGCCCGAAGACATTTCCGGTGCTGCTGCGCGAGGGCTCGCGGCTCTCCCAGGTGCGCTTCCGCACCGGCGACGCCATCCTCAATGCCGATGAACTCGACGCGCTGCACGACGCCGAGCGGCTGGTCGACATCGATGACGCAGATCTCGCCAACGGCGTGGCGCTGTCCGTCGACCTCTCCGGCGAGAAAGCCAACGGCTTCGTCGGCTACCGCGCCAAGCGCCATACGGGTGTCGTCGATATCGACCGCCGCGGCGGCTATGCGGTCGACGAATTCTGGGAGCCGATCCCGGCCCGTTCCGACGGCAGCCTGATCCTCGATCCCGGCGAATTCTACATCCTGGCCTCGAAGGAGGCGGTGCAGGTGCCGCCGGATTACGCCGCGGAGATGGTGCCGTTCGATCCCCTGGTCGGCGAATTCCGTGTGCACTATGCGGGATTCTTCGATCCCGGTTTCGGTTACGCCGGCGCGGGCGGGCAGGGCGCCCGCGCGGTGCTCGAAGTGCGCTCGCGCGAGGTGCCGTTCATCCTCGAGCATGGCCAGATCGTCGGCCGGCTGGTCTACGAGAAGATGCTGTCGCGACCCCAGGCCATGTACGGCCAGCGCATCGGCTCCAACTATCAGGCGCAGGGCCTGAAGCTGAGCAAGCATTTCCGGGCCTGAGCGACAGGCAGGTCCGCTACATCAGCAGCGCGCCGGCCCACGCCGCGCCTGCGACCAGGATCAGGCCCGGAATCAGACGCAGCGCGAACGACCGGCCGCCGCCGCTCCAGGCGAAAATGATCTTGCTGATCGTGTTGGTCGAGAGCCCGGCGAGAATGGGAAAGGTGGCGTCAGCAGCGCTCATCTTGCCGGCCGCAACCAGCGAAGCGATAGCGATGGCGGCCGAATGCGTGTCGACGAATCCGGCCGCGGCAGCCGCGACGATCGCCCCGGTCTCACCGAACCACTCTCGCAGCGCGGCTGAAGCGAGCAGGATTGCCGAAAGTGTCAGGGCGAACGCCAGCGCGGCCCGCAAGCTGAACGCCCTTCCCGGCTGAGGGTCAGGTACGTCCCGTTCGCGCAGGGCGACGACTGTGAAGGCTGCGCCGTAGGCGATGGCGGCAACGCCGGCGAAAATCATCGGCATCGTCAGCGTGCGCAGGGTGTCCGTGCTGGTCGCCGCCAGCACCAGGCCGAGCTGGACGATGGTCGCAACCGTCGAGAGAGTGGCGCCGGCGACGGCGGCGCTGATGACATCGGGGCTCTTCCGAACCCGGGCGCCCATGGCGCCGATCGTCGCGGTGCTCGAAATGAAGCCGGAAGCGAGGCCGGCGATCGGCAGCCCGAACCGCGCTCCGAGGATGCGAACGAGAATGTATCCCGCGGCGCTGATCGCCATCACCAGAATGACGACGATCCAGATCGAGCGCGGATTGAGCGCGCCATAGGGTCCCATCGCCTGATTGGGGAGCAGGGGAAGGACCACGAGCGTCGCCCCGGCAAAGATCAGCGCGTCTCTCACCTCATCTTCCGTGAGCACGGAACGGACGAAATGATGCAGCGGCGTTCGCGCCGCGAGCAGCACGGCAAGGCCGACGGCGACGCCTGCCGCCAGGGCCGGCTGCTGCATCGCCAGGCCGCCCAGCAGCGCCGTGAGGATCAGTGCAATCTCGGTCGTCAGGCCGGGATCGTCGCCGCGGGATCGGAAATATGCGACGGCGGTCAACACCGCCACTCCGGCGACGGTGACGGCCAGCATGACGGCGCCGCCCACGATGACGCTGATGGCTCCAGTGAGCGAGGCGGCGGAGAAGGTCCGTATGCCCGCCGGCGCGCGCGACGGTCCACCACCCTTGCGGCGTTCCCGCTCGGCCCCGATCAGAAGCCCGATGCCGAGCGCCGTCACGAAGTTCGGAAGCATGGAAAGTGGATCGGGCATATTCTCCTCGGCAGCGTCACGGTGTTCGGCAGGCCGCCGCGGTTCCAGATTCACCTGCTTTGATCGCCACGGCAATCGGCAAATACCGATCCCCGGCAGTAAACGGCAGCGGTGAGGTTCCTCTCGGTGCTGCCTGCCGATGCGATGCCGGCCGCGACGCCCTGCAGCGCAATCCGGCAGGCCCCCCTTGCGTCCGGCGCACGTGGAATCACCCGCAGCCGTGCTAGGAAGCAGCGCGCCGCGGAGCCAAATCCGCGCGCGGGGAGCAGAAATGTCCGACCTCGGCGTTGCCGAAATTCCTGTAGACGAGGACGAGCGTCCGCTTCCGCCGCCGCCGGCGCCGGCGAGGAACGCGCTGGTCGACGGCCCGATCCTGCGCACGCTGCTGTGGCTTGCCTGGCCGAACGTGATCGCGCTCACCGCGGGCACCTGCGTCGTCATCGCCGAGACCTCCTATATCGGCCGGCTGGGCGTTGAATCTCTCGCCGCGATGGCGCTGGTGTTTCCGACCGTGATCCTGACCATGACCATGTCCGGCGGCGCCATGGGCGGCGGCGTGGCGTCCGCGATTGCGCGGGCGCTCGGCGCCGGCGATATCGACCGCGCCTCGACGCTGGCCGCGCACGCGCTGCTGATCGGCCTCTGCTTCGGCCTGGTGTTCATGCTCGGCATGCTGATCTTCGGGCCCGCGCTGCTGGAGTTGCTCGGCGGTCGCGGCAACGTGCTGGCGCAGGCGGTCGCCTATACGCAGATATTCTTCGGCGGCGCCGTCGTGCCCTGGCTGATGAACACGATGGCTGGAATCCTGCGCGGCACCGGCAACATGAAGCTGCCGTCGCTGATGATGCTTTCGTCCGCCGTCTGCCAGATCATTCTCGGCGGCACGCTCGGGCTGGGCCTTGGCCCGATCCCGCAATTCGGCATGCGCGGCGTCGCCGCCGGTTCGATGATCGCCTACATCATCAGTATCTCCGTGATGTCCTGGTACTTGTTCTCGGGGCGCGCGCGCGTCATTCCGAAGATCCGCGGCTTGCGGATTCAGTGGGCGATGTTCATCGACATCCTCAAGGTCGGCGCGATCGCCTGCTTCTCGCCGTTGCAGTCGGTGCTGACCATCAGCATCTTCACCCACATGCTGGCGGGTTTCGGCACCGAGATCCTGGCCGGCTACGGCATCGGTGCCCGGCTCGAATTCATGCTGACCTCGATCGCGTTTGCCGTCGGCATCGCCTCGGTGCCGATGGTCGGGATGGCGATCGGCGCGCAGCGCATCGCGCGGGCCCGCCGGATCTGCTGGATCGCGGGGGCCGTCGCATTCGTCTCGGTCGGCGCAGTCGCAACCGTCATCGCCCTATTCCCCGATATATGGGTCAACCTGTTCACCGACGATGCGGGCGTACGCGCCGCAAGCCGGCAGTATCTGTCGACGGCGGCGCCGATGTACGCCTTCCTCGGCCTCGCCACGACCTGCTATTTCTCGTCGCAAGGCGCGGCCAAGGTGGTCGGCCCGGTGCTGGCGCAGACCGCGCGGCTGGTGTTCATCGCCACCGGCGGTTGGTGGCTGTCGACGCACGGCGCCACCGCGCAGAATTTTTTCGTGCTGGCGGCAGCCTCCATGGTGTTGCTCGGCGTGCTGTCGTGCCTCAGCGTGATCCTGACCCGATGGGAGCCGAAGCGGCACGTTCCTGCTGTGCGGCCGGCGCTTTCGTAGATGGAGGCGGCCGTTCCGGGGCGATGCGAAGCATCGAACCATGGTGCGCAATTGCGCACCTGAGGTCTGGTGCTAACGCGCCATCCCGGAATGATGGCTGTGAGTTACGTGCAAACCGCCTCGACATTATTGCCGTCGGGATCGATCAGGAACGCCGCGTAATAGGTCGGGCTGTAGTCGATCCGCGGTCCGGCGCCGCCGTTGTCGCGGCCGCCGGCCTTCAAGCCTTCGGCGTGGAATTTCTGGATCGCGGCCTGATCCCTGGCACGGAATGCGACATGCGCGGCCGACCCGGCTGAGCCCTCGTGCAGATGCAGCCAGAGCGCGGGCGCGTCCTTCGGCCCGAGGCCCGCGCCGGTCTCGTCGCGCGAGCACAGCACAAAGCCTAACGGCGCGAGCGCTGCCGTATAGAAGCGCACGCTGGCGTCGAGATTTCCGACGCGTAATCCGATGTGGTCGTACATGGTGTTCTCCAGTCATAAGCGCGCGAGGTCGCGCGGCCCGGAGCAACCCTAGTCAGTTGGGGGCAAGCCGTTCTTGGAGAATCTTGCGCTTGCCCCGCGAGGCCTGGCGGAATTTCAGCGGCGAGGCGCCGGCGGCGCGATGGAAGGTGCGCACGAAATTGGAGAGATCGGCAAAGCCGACGTCATAGGCGATAACGGTGATCGGGCTGTCGTCATCGGCAAGCCGCCGCGCCGCATGGCGCAGCCGCGAGCGTAGCAAGTATTGATGCGGGGTGACGCCGAGCACGTCCGAAAACAGCCGCAGGAAATGGAACGGGCTGATGCCGGCCTGCGCGGCGGCGTCCTCCAGCGTGATCTGGCGGTGCGAATGGGCATCGATCCACAGCGCCGCTTCCACCGCGCGGCGGCGGTCGCGCGCCGCATCCGGGCCCGGTTTGCGCGGCCTGCCGGACACCACCTCGACAAAGCGGCTCGCCAGCACCTGGCCGATTTCGTCGAGGCCGATGTCGCTGTTGCCATCTGCTGCCGATTGCGCCAGCTCCCCGAGCACCACCAGTTCCGGCAGTGGCGGCACGGAGCCGACCTGCCAGGGTGTCCGGCTGTTGCCGATCGCTTCCACCAACTCGGGCCCGATGAAAAACGACAGGCACTCGTCGCCGCAGACATGGTCGTGGGTGCAGGTGTATTCGTCGCCGGGATGGCCGATCAGCACCGATCCGGCCACCAGTTCGTTGAACTTGCCGCGGCAGTGCAGGCCGAAGCTGCCCTTGCGCACATAGGAGATCGAGTGACAGCGATGCTGCTCCGCGAACGGCCTGTCGCCGGGCCCCGCGCTGCAGCGGAAGTCGGACACTGTTATCGATTTGCGCTCGACGAGCGTGGTCGCGACCATGCCGCAAATCTAGTGATGGGCTCGTGGCGGCGCAACGGGCAGCTCCGGGAACGATTAAGGACGTGCGAAGGAAGGGCGAGTAGACGCTTGGCGGATGGCGCCCGGTCGGCTAAGCATGGGGTTCAAACGCGGGCGTAGTTCAATGGTAGAACGGCAGCTTCCCAAGCTGCATACGAGGGTTCGATTCCCTTCGCCCGCTCCATCCTCCCAGTGCATCCGTGCCGCGTGACCGCAGCCCATCCCGTCGGCCGGCAGACGGGTTGCGCCGAGTGCCGTTCCGCCTTGCACGTGCATCTCACCACAGCGATCGATGCATGTTTACGATGCGCATTTCCTCGCGCGCATGCTCATCCCTGGCAGGTATCGCTCGACCTCGCTTGAACGCTGTGTGTGAACGCAAGCGTGATCAAGGCGAGTGATGTAGTTCGCATTTCGGCCCGTTTGTTGTGGCAGGATACTACCGCAACGATGGTTGAGTGAGTCGCTCGATGGTAAACCGGTGCGACGATGAACGAGCGCCGAGCTTTCTTCGCCGCACCGGCAGCATCTTGAACTGCGTTTCGCGCGAACTGGAAAGCAACAGTCATGTCCAAAAGGATCGCTGCCCGGAAAAGGGGCTCCCATTTTCTCTGAAATCTGGCCTCCTTGGTTGCCGGAGAGTTCGTCTGATTCGCGAATTAGTGACAGTCCATAATGGAGGCTGGCATGAAAGCATTCGGTCGCGTGCTAACGGTGTTCGGCATTTCTCTTCTGATGTTATTTCGTGCGGGCGCTCACGACGCGTCGATGCCGCACCATGAGTGGTTCAACAAGCAGGAAATGAACCCCGCGGCTCAGCAACGGCTCGGGGTTCCCTGGAAGTCATGTTGCGACAACGGCGATGTGTTCAAGACCCGCTTCAGGGTGGGTGAAGATCGCTCGGACCAGTGGCAATACCTGAAAGACGGGCAGTGGAAGACCATCCCGCCCGACATCATCAAGGAAGACGATACGCCGGACCATGTGCCCGTGCTGTTCATCAACAGGCACACGGGAATGGAGCTCTGCTTCTTCGTGCCGAAGGGTGGATTGTAAGGATCAGGTCCGTCGCGACGACACGCGATAACGATCCTGTCCTGCACGAGCGATCACCTCGCGGCGTGACCCGGGAGGCATGTCAGAAGCGGTCAGGCGAAATGGTTTCCGGGCTCGTGCTTCGCACGCCCCGGAATGACGGCAAGCTCAAGGCTCAATCTTGAGCACCGCCTTCATGTTGGGATGATACCGGCAGTAGTAATCCACCGTGCCCGCTTTCTTCAGGACCGATGTCACGGTTTTCTTCGGCGGCATGGTCACGTCGAAGTCGCCGTTGCGCGCGGTCGCGGTGTGAGCGAACACGTCCTTGTTGATCCATTCGATGGTGTCGCCGACCCTGGCTGAAATTTCGGCCGGCGCGATCACAAGATCCTGCATCGTGATCTGGATCGTCGCCGCACGCGCCGGAACGGCGACTGTGCCGAGCAGCAGGGCAACGAAGATCGGCACATCGCGTCCCGGAAGCATGGGCGGTCTCCTACTTCAGGCCGGCGGCGACGTGTTCGGCATGCTGCTGGTGGCCCTGAAAGATCTTGAGGCCGGTCTGCAGCAGGCTCTTCAGTTCGGCATTGCTGGCGGACGGAATCAGTTGCGTCTCCAGCGCGCCGTTGACGGCCTTGTGGAAGGCGATCTCGTTGGCGACGTAGGCCTTGTCGTATTCGGCACCCTTCAGCTTTTCGAGTTCGGCGAGCTTGTCGGTGGCCTGCTTCGACAGCGTCTTGCTGGTGCCGTTGTCCTCCGGCGTCACCTTCAGCTTCTTGACGAGGTCGAGCGCCTGCTTGTTCACGGCCTCATGGTCGCGCACCATGTCCTGCGCGAATGCCTTGACGTCCTTGTTGCTGGCCTTCGTGATCGCCTGCCTGGCGGCGGCGATGTCGATGACCCCTGCGGTGTAGGCGATATGGGCGATTTGGGGATCGGTGGGCTTTGCGCCTTGCGCCAGCGCGGCGCTGCCAAGCAGGCTCAATGCGGCGATCGCCGCGCTCAATCGAACGAACATGTCTGACACTCCTGTGGCGCGGCGGTGGCGCCGCGTGTTGTTGCTGCACAGGAGTTGGATGGCGGAAGCGCGCGGAGGTTCCCGGAAAATTCGGATGGGTCCGACATTCGGGCCTTCATGGTTCGAGACGCGTGGCTCTGCCGCGCTCCTCACCATGAGGATCACAACTGGACCTCATCCTGAGGAGCATCGCGGCAGCGATGCGTCTCGAAGGATGCAGCCCCGCTCTGGAGCCGAGCCTTAATAATCCAGCCGCTTCAGCACGGCGTCCGTCAGCCGCTCGCAGCGCTTGCCGGCAAAGGGGAATGCTTCCATCACGACGGGGCCGACCTTCTTCTCGACGTTGTCCCGCAGCATGTTGCGGGCGCGGTGTAGCCGGCTCTTCACGGTCTCCGGCCTGAGCGAGAGGATCTCCGCGGTCTCCTCCACGTTCATCCCCTCGATCACGCGGGTGATGAAGACGAGACGAAACGGCTCCGGCAATTCGTCGATGGCGTGCTCGACGACGGTTTGAATTTCGCGCTGGGCCATTGATTTTTCCGGATCGGCGGCGGTGGCGAGAGGAAACTGGATGATCTCGGCTTCGAGCGCCCCCTGCGGCAGCGCGTCCAACTCCACGGCGGGGCGCCGGCGGCGCAGCCGGCCCAGCGCCTCGTTCATCGCGATCCGCGACAGCCAGGTCGAGAGGCTGGAATCGCCGCGAAAGCTTTCCAGATGCGTGAAGGCGCGAACGTAAGCCTCCTGCACGACGTCCTCGGCCTCGGCGTCGTTGCGCAGGATGCCGCGGGCGAGGCGGTAGAGCTTGCGATTGTTCGCCTGCATGATGGCGCGGACCGCCGTCTCGTCGCGCGCCAGCGCCCGCCGCACCAGTTCGGCATCGCCGGCATCGAGGGACGCGTATTGTGGAATGTGTGCCTGACGCATGATGATCCACCAATAGCAGGGTATTGGGGTTGGATGCAGGTCAGGGGAAAAGGTTCCCGGAAAAATGACCGGAAAACGCGGCCGCCCGGATGGCCGGGCAGGCCGCATCGCCGTTCTCAGGCGCCTGCCGGCACCTGATCGAGGAAGCCGGTGATGCTGCGGATGCGCCCGTCCCGGAGCACCGCGAAATCCGTTCCCTTGATCGGGCTGTCGGCGCCCTCGGGCCCGAGCCCCCAGGAAAAGCGGACGTGGTCGCCGAAGCCGTTCGGTTCGCCGACCAGCCTGAACCTGAAATCCGGAAAGCGCTGCTGCACGCCCGATATCAGCGCGTCGACGCCGTCATGGCCGTCGCCCGACATCAGTGGGTCGACGTAGGTCGCGTCCGCCGTCCAGTTCGCGCTGAGCATTTCGCGGCGGCGGCTCGGCGCGCGCTCGTTCCACAGGTCGATATAGTTTCGAGCGATCGTGTTGACGTCGGTCATGATGTTCTCCTTCATTGCGGCCGAACGGATCGGCTGACCCCGTCATAGAAAATCGGCGCGGGCCGATCGATTACCTCGGAGGTCAAGGATTGAGCGCCGAGGCGACGGGTTCGAATTCGCGGTGCGCGCCAGACAGGAGGCGAGAACTAGATGTCGGTGATTGTCAGGGGGACGAAGATTTCCGGCCTTGGGCTCGGCGTGACGACGGTGGCCAGGCAATACGAACATCTCGTCAGGGAATTTCCTGACATTAGGGATGTGCACCAATGGGGGACGCTGAACCTTCAACTCGAGTACCCGCTGCGCATCCTCAATCCTGATTATACGACGTCAGCCATCGAGTGGGAGCCGGGATTCAGGGAGCGGTTCAGCCTGACCCGGATAGATCTGGAGCCGTGCGCGACGGGGAGGCTGCAGCCGGCCTGGATCTATATCGCGCACCGGTCGCCGCACCGCGCGAACACGCTCTTCATCGAGATGCTCACTGCGACGCTCGAGGTCGAGAACGGCGACCGCTTTCTGATCCACCTTCCGGACTACAGATATTCGTCCTGCATCGTGCTGTGAGCGTGACCCGGAGCGTTTTCAATCGAAGTGGAAACCGGTTCGCGTGAAGAAAACGCGTCAAAAGAAGAATCCAGGAAACGCAAATGGCCGGGACGAAGCCCGGCCATGACGAGAAGCATCTCGATGCCGTCGCTGCTACTTCGCCGCGACCACCATGATCTCGACATTGTACTGGGGCGCAGCGAGCTTGGCCTCGACGGTCGCACGCGCGGGCGTGTTGCCGGCCGACACCCAGCCGTCCCACACCGCATTCATCTCGGGGAAGGTCTTCATGTCGGTGATGTAGATCGTGGCCGACAGCAGCTTCGATTTGTCGGTGCCGGCCTTCGCGAGGTGACCGTCGATGATAGAGAGAATATCCTGGGTCTGTTCGGTCACGCTCTTGCCGGCGGCTTTGCCGGCGACGACGCCTGCGAGATAGACGGTGTTGCCGTGAACGACGACCTGGCTCATGCGAGGTCCGGTTTCGAAACGCTGGACGGTCATTGTATTCTCCTGAAATGAGGGCGGGGCTTATTAGCGCGCTGGTGCGTCGGGCGCCACTCCGTTTCTTTGCATCGTCTGATGCGTCGTTCAGCCCGCCGCCCTCGCAGCAGCCCGTCCCGCATTCCTTCCGGAGAACAGGCAGCCCCCCAGGAAGGTGCCTTCCAGCGAACGATAGCCGTGCACGCCGCCGCCGCCGAAGCCTGCGGCCTCGCCTGCGGCATAAAGCCCCTGGATGATCTGGCCATTCGTGCCGAACACGCGCGAGTCCAGATCGGTCTCGAAGCCGCCCAGCGTCTTGCGGGTCAGGATGTTGAGCTTGACTGCGATCAGCGGGCCGTGGTCGGGATCGAGGATGCGATGCGGGCTTGCGGTGCGGATCAGCTTGTCCCCGATGTAGCGCCGCGCATTGTGGATGTTCATCACCTGCGCGTCCTTGACGTAGGGGTTTGCGATCTCGCGGTCGCGGGCCTCGATCTGCGCCCTGACGTGATCGAGCTTGAGCAGATTGTCGCCGGACAGCGCGTTCATGGCGCCGACCAGGTCTGCCAGATTGTCGCGCACGATGAAGTCGGCGCCGTTTTGCTTGAACGCTTCCACCGGCGCCGGCGCGCCCTTGTTGGTCGCGCGCTTGATGGTCATGCGCCAGCTCCTGCCCGTCAGGTCAGGGTTCTGTTCGGAGCCGGAGAGGGCGAACTCCTTCTTGATGATGCTCTGGGTCAGGATGAACCAGGAATAATCGTAACCGGTGCCCATGATGTAGTGCAGTTGCCCGAGCGTATCAGAGCCCGGAAACAGCGGCGCGGGCAGGCGCTTGCCGGTCGCGTCGAACCACATCGAGGAAGGGCCGGGCAGGATGCGGATGCCGTGGCGCGGCCAGATCGGATTCCAGTTCCGGATGCCCTCGACGTAGTGCCACATCCGGTCGCGGTTGATCAGCCGCGCGCCGGCGGCCTCGGTGATGCCGATCATGCGCCCGTCGACGTGCTCGGGCACGCCGGAGATCATGTGCTTCGGCGGCTCGCCCAGCCGCTTCGGCCAGTTCTGCCGGACCAGATCGTGATTGCCGCCGATGCCGCCAGAGGCGACGATCACGGCCTGCGCGCGCAGCGCGAAATCGCCGACCACCTTGCGCGAGGAACTCTTGCCGCGCTCGATCGTGTCGGGTTCGAGCACTGCCCCGGCGACGCCTTCAATCTTGCCGTTCGCCATCACAAGTGTGTCGACGCGGTGACGGAACCTGAACGTTAGCCGGCCGTTCCTCTCGGCCTCGCGCGCGCGCCGCTCGAACGGCTCGACGATGCCGGGGCCGGTGCCCCAGGTAACGTGAAAGCGCGGCACCGAATTGCCATGGCCCATCGCGTCGTAACCGCCGCGCTCGGCCCATCCGACCACCGGAAAGATGCGGTGCCCCATCGTGCGCAGCCAGTCGCGCTTTTCTCCGGCCGCAAATGCGACATAGGCTTCCGCCCAGCGCTTCGGCCAATGGTCGTCGTCGCGGTCGAATGCCGCAGTGCCCATCCAGTCCTGCAGTGCGAGATCGTATGAATCCTTGATGCCGAGCCGGCGCTGTTCCGGAGAGTTGACCAGAAACAATCCGCCGAACGACCAAAAGGCCTGCCCGCCAAGGCTTTGTTCGCCTTCCTGGTCGACGACGATGACGCGCTTGCCGCTGTCAGCGATTTCCGTCGCCGCCACCAGCCCCGCCAGCCCGCCGCCGACCACGATTACATCAGCGTCATCGGCCATCGTTTCCTCCCCCGTGCCCTTTTTTGATTCAAGACCGCCGCATCGAACGCGGTCAACGGCAAATGACCCTTGCATGTGACCGCGCCGCCGTCCCGGGCAACGCCGGCGTGTTCCAGTTCGGGACCTCTTCGCGCGCAGGGTGCAGCGGCCCGGCAACACTTGATTTGAATTTGGTTTGACTGGCGTTCGCCGCCTAGACAAAATCACGATCTCGAACGACGCTACGCCAGTCTTGCATCACGAAGACAATCAGATTCGGTTTCGACATCTTTCGACTGGGGCTGGGATAATGAAGCTGGTGACGGGGTTGCTTGCGGCGGTCTTGCTGCTGGCAGGGGTAGGGGCGAGCCACGCGGTGGTCCGGATTGCCGACGATCGCGGTGGCCGGATCGGTACCTATGTCGACAAGTATCAGGGCCTGCGAACCTCGGGCGAAACCGTCATCATCGACGGCCTGTGCGCGTCGGCCTGCACGATCGTGCTGGGCGCGGTTCCCCATGACCGCATCTGCGTGACGTCGCACGCCAATCTCGGTTTCCACGCCGCCTGGGATTTCGGCGCCAACGGCCGCGCGGTCACCAATCCCGAAGCGACCCAGATGCTGTATTCGATGTACCCGACGCCGGTGCGCAAGTGGATCGCGGCGCGCGGCGGGTTGAAGCCACGCATGATCTTCCTGCGCGGCAAGCAGCTCCAGGCGATGTACAAGCCCTGCTACCTCGACGCCCAGGCCTCGACCAACAAGCCGGCATCCCGTTAACTTCTGAAAGCCCCCCTCCATTAACTCATGGTTCGAGACGCGCGGCATCGCCGCGCTCCTCACCATGAGGTCCGTACCTAGCCCTCATCCTGAGAGCGGCTCCTTAGCCGCGTCATCGAAGGATGAAGCCACCGCCACCGACTTGCAATCCGATTTGCCCTCCGCATGACGTGATGTCAGGCGAGGCCATTCCGCTTGCTTGCAACGGGAACTGGCCCTATCTGAACCCTATGGTTCAGCCGATCTCCACCCAGCAGGGAATGATTGATGTAACCCGGCCTCAGGGCCGGGCGGCGGCCATGATCGTGTGGGGCGCCGCCGGCCTCGGCGCGCTGGTCGTGCTTGGCGCGGCTGCATTGTGGTTCCATTACGGCTCCGCAGTGTTTTTCGAGATGATCGCCGCCGGCATCTCGGCCTGCTTCTGATCGGCAAAATTAAGGAACTGCGATGGACCGGACCATCCGCCCGCTGGTGATTATTGCTGCCTTTGCCGGCAGCCTGGTGATCGGGCTCGTGATCATGCTGTGGGCGGTCGGAGGTTTGCGCACCGTTACGGCGCCGGCCGCGATCGGCGGGCCGTTTCAACTGACCGACCAGGCCGGCCAGGCCGTCACCGAGAAGAGCCTGAAGGGCAAGCCGACGCTGATCTTCTTCGGCTTCACCCATTGCCCGGACGTCTGCCCGACCTCGCTGTTCGAGATTTCCGAGGTGCTGAAGGCGATGGGCAGCGATGCCGACCGGGTCAACGCCTATTTCGTGTCGGTCGATCCGGAGCGCGATACGGCGGCTGCCATGAAGGATTATCTATCGAGCTTCGATCCGCATTTGAAGGGACTGACCGGTGATCCCCAGGCGGTTGCGAAAGTGCTCTCTGCGTACCGCGTCTATGCCAAGAAAGTCCCGCTCAAGGACGGCGACTACACCATGGACCACACCGCGCTGATTTACCTGATGGACAAGGACGGCCAGTTCGTTTCGCCGTTCAACCTGAAACGGACGCCTGAGGAAGCCGCCAAGGACCTGAAGCGGTATCTCTGAGCCACATTGTCCTGTCCGGCGCCGGATAGCCCAAATCGGCGCTCGCTTCGCGGGCAGGATGGTCTATAAGGCCATCGAATTCCGCAACAAATTGTCGCAATGCCAGACCCGACCGCTCCGCTTTCCCGTGCGCGACTGCCTCGAACCGCCGGCGCCCTGCTGGCGGGGATCGCAATGGCGGCAGCACTGGCGGTGGCCGCCCCGGAAACGGCTCGCGCCCAAACGCCGGCGCGCCCGGCGGTCCAGGCCGCCCCGCAGGCGGTGCCGGGTTTCTGGGATCCGCGGCGGCGGCCTGACCGGCCGGACATGTCCCGCCTCACCGTGATCCGGTTCCTGACGGAGACGGACTACCCGCCGTTCAACTTCACCGGCCCGGACGGCAATCCCGCCGGCTTCAACGTCGATCTGGCGCGCGCACTGTGCGACGAGATCAAGGTCACCTGCACCATCCAGATGCGCCGGTTCGAGACGCTGGTCGATGCGATCACGAGCAACCGCGGCGACGCCATCATCGCCTCGCTGGCGGTGACGCCGGCGCTGCGCGCCCGGCTCGATTTCACCGATCCCTACTACCGCGCGCCGGCGCGCTTCGTGTCGCGCCGCGACGCCGTGATGCCGGAGGTCCGCCCGGAATTTCTCGAAGGCAAGAAAGTTGGTGTCATCGCCGGCACCTCGCACGAGGCCTATCTGAAGGCGATGTTCACGGACGCCGAGCTCAAATCCTATCCCAATGACGACGCGCTGCGGGCGGCGCTGCGCCGTGGCGAGGTCGATTTCATCTTCGGCGACGCGATCGCGCTGGCGTTCTGGGTCAATGGTACGGATTCGGCCGAATGCTGCGCCTTCTCGGGCGGACCCTTCGTCGAGGGCCGCTATTTCGGCGAGGGTATCGGCATCGCCGTCCGCAAGGGCAACGACCTGCTGCGGACGTCGCTGAACTGGGCGCTGTTCCGGATCTGGGAAAAAGGCCGCTTCACCGATCTGTGGCTGCGGTATTTTTCCATCAGCCCGTTCTAGAACTGTCCGTCATTGCGAGGAGCGAAAGCGACGAAGCAATCCATATCTCAACACGCCGCGAAATGGATTGCTTCGCTTCGCTCGCAATGACGGCTATAACCGGCCGTTTCCCGGCCCCGAAGAGAGCCCTCTAAAAATGTCCGTCATCGACCTTGCCTCCAGCCCGAGCGATCTGCGTGCGCTCGCCGAACAATCCAATGCCTGGCCGTTCGAGCAGGCGAAAGCGATCGTCGCGCGGCTGAAGAAAAGCCCGAAGGACGAGGTGTTGTTCGAGACCGGCTACGGCCCGTCGGGCCTGCCGCATATCGGCACCTTCGGCGAGGTCGCCCGCACCACCATGGTGCGCCATGCCTTTCGCGTGCTGACCGAGGACAGGATCAAGACGCGGCTGCTGGCGTTTTCGGACGACATGGACGGCCTGCGCAAGGTGCCGGACAACGTGCCGAACAAGGAACTGCTGGCGCAGCATCTCGGCCGGCCACTGACGCGCGTGCCGGATCCGTTCGGCACCCATGACAGTTTCGGTGCCCACAACAATGCGAGGCTGCGGGCGTTCCTCGACACTTTCGGCTTCGACTACGAATTCGCCTCTTCGACCGACTACTACACCTCGGGAAGATTCGACACCGCACTGTTGCGCATGCTGGAGCGGCTCGAGAAGGTGATGGCCATCATGCTGCCGTCGCTTCGCGAGGAGCGCGCGGCAAGCTACTCGCCGTTCCTGCCGATCTGCCCGCGCACCGGCATGGTGCTGTACGTGCCGATCGTCGAGCACGACGTGAAGGGCGGCACGGTCTCCTACGACGATCCCGAAACGAAGGAGCGTGTCACCGTCCCCGTGACCGGCGGACATTGCAAGCTGCAATGGAAGCCGGACTGGGCGATGCGCTGGTTCGCGCTCGGCGTCGACTATGAAATGGCCGGCAAGGACCTGATCGACTCGGTCAAGCTGTCCGGCAAGATCTGCGCCGCGCTCGGCGGCACGCCGCCGGAAGGCTTCAACTACGAACTGTTCCTCGACGACAAGGGCCAGAAGATTTCGAAGTCGAAGGGCAATGGGCTCACCATCGACGAATGGCTGCGCTATGCCTAGCCGGAATCGCTGTCGCTGTTTATGTACCGCGAGCCCAAGGCGGCGAAGCGGCTGTATTTCGACGTCATCCCGCGCAACGTCGACGACTACCAGCAGTTCCTCGACGGGTTTTCGCGGCAGGAAGCGCGGCAGCAACTGCAGAATCCGGTCTGGCATATCCATTCCGGCAAGCCGCCGAAGTCGGACATGCCCGTCACGTTCCAGCTTCTGCTGACGCTGGTGTCGTCGTCGAACGCGGAGAATGCCGAGACGCTGTGGGGCTTCATCGGCCGCTACCGTCCGGGCGTGACGCCGGAGACCCATCCCAAACTGGATGCGATGGTCGGCTACGCCATCAACTACTACCGCGACTTCGTGGCGCCGACGAAGCAGTTCCGCGAGCCGACCGACAGCGAGCGCGCCGCGCTGCAGGATCTGCGCGATGCGCTGTCGAACATGCCGGCGGGATCGAGCGCGGAAGACATCCAGAACGTGGTCTACGAGATCGGCCGCCGCGAGCCGTTCCTGGACCAGGTGAAAAAGGGCAAGGACGGCAGGCCGGGCGTTTCGCTCGACTGGTTCAACATGCTCTATCAGGTGCTGCTCGGCCAGGAAAAAGGCCCGCGCTTCGGCTCCTTCGTCGCGGTGTACGGTGTCGCGAACGCGGTCGCGATGATCGACGGTGCGCTGGCAAGAAGCGCTTAGCTCTCTCGTCGTCCCTGCGAACGCAGGGACCCATAACCGGCCGGCATTGTTCGCCTCGCTGTGGCTCCAGCCCAATGCCACAACGAAGGCCGGTGGCTATGGGTCCCGGCTGAAGGCTGGGACGACGCCAGAGGGGTTGGCTGCGCGCCGGTCCGGCAATCCGGGATGGCAGGCCCGCTGCAATTTCAGCCGCGGCCGTGGTCAAATTGCGCTACACTTCCCGCATAATAGCCGTCAAACAGGCATCAGCGAGCAGGGAGAAAGCGCATGCACGACAGGGTTTCGCCGAAGTCGCTCGATAACTACAGCACCGAGGAATGGCAGGCGCGGGTCGATCTCGCGGCCGCGCATCGGCTCGCCTTCAACCAGGGCTTTTCAGAGGGCATCTTCAACCATCTGACCTTCGTGGTGCCGGGCAGAACCGACCGCTACTACCAGATCCCGTTCGGCACGCATTGGTCCGAGGTTACGGCGTCCTGCTTCATGGAAGTCGGCATCGAGGACGGCGAGGTCAAGCGCGGCGAGGGAGAGGTGGAGCGTTCCTGCTATTGCATCCACGCGCCGATCCACAAGGCGCTGCCGCAGGCCAAGGCCGTGTTTCACACCCACATGCCCTATGCCAGCGCGCTGACACGGCTCGAAGATCCGCGCATCAAGGAGATCGGCCAGACCGAGGTCGGGCTATCGGACGCCATTGCCTATGACGAGGAATACACCGGTCCGGCGCTCGATCCCGCGGAAGGCGCGCGGCTGGCCGGCGTGATCGGCGACAAGAAGGTGCTGTTCATGGCCAACCATGGCATCTCCACGGTCGGCGCCAGCGTCGCCGATGCCTATGACATGCTCTATTACATCGAGCGCGCCGCGCAGGTGCAGATCTACGCGATGTGGACCGGGCAGAGGCTGAAGCAGCTTCCGGCGCCGGTCGTCGAAAAGACCCAGCGCGATTACCGCGACGATCATCTGTACAATGGCCCGAGCCCGGCGCAGCGGCATTTCGATGCTCTGAAGCGGATGCTGGACAGGAAAGAACCGGACTACGCAACGTAGCTTTCTTTTTCCTTCTCCCCCTGTGGGAGAAGGTGGCGCGAAGCGCCGGATGAGGGGTTCTCTCCGCGGAGACAGACCCCTCATCCGTCTCGCCGTCGCGGCGCGCCGTCGATCCACCTTCTCCCACAAGGGGAGAAGGGAAGGCGGTCAATCCATCACCGCTCTCACCTCATCCGCAAACCGGTGCCAGATTTCCGGACGCCAGCTTCCATTCGCCGCGCCCGACGTGGATGGCAATATCCAGATCCTGGTATCGCCGATCATCTCGATCTGCTCGCCGTACTCCCGTTTGTCGCCAAAGAATTTCTGTCCGGCCGTCTTGCTGGTGAACGCCAGGAATCCCGGTCGAAACGCCACGATCGAATCGTTCAGGCGCTGGCGATCCGCCGCCGTCAATTTTGGAAGGGTTGCGCGATCCATGCCTGCGTCCGCCTTCACCAGGTCGGTCAGGCCGATCCGATGCTGCAGCAGGTTGCGATATTGATGCGGCTGCAGCAGTTCGGGCGTCAATCCCGTCTCGTGCAAGATCTTCCAGAACTTGTTTTGCCGATGGGCGTAGTAGGCCCGTTGCGCGGCGGATGTCGCCCCCGCGGCGGTTCCGCACAGCACGATCTGAAGCTGCTCCTGCAGCAGGTCATGCAGAACATCCGTCACGCGGGCGACAATCCTACTGGCTGGCCCACACGATCCGCGCGATCCAGGCGACGTTGTCGGCGTCGAGCGTGCGGTCGGGATGAACGGGGTTGAGCGACTGCAGTTCCAGCGTCCTCGTGGTGCGGCGCTTCAGTTCCTTGACCATGACCTCGCCGCCGGTGGTCTTCACCACCACGCGATCGCCGCGCCGGATCGGCGTGCCCGGCGACACCACGATGACGTCGCCGTCGCGATAGGCCGGCTTCATCGAATCGCCCGATATCTCCAGCGCATAGGCGTGCTCGTCGCTCGCCGACGGCAGCGACGTCTCGTCCCAGCCCTTGCCGGACGGGAAGCCGGAATCGTCGAAGAAGCCGCCGCCGCCGGCCTGCGCGAAGCCAAGCAGCGGAACCGATTGCAGGCCGCGCGCGCCGTCGCCGATCAACTGCACGAAGGTGTCGATGGAGGAGTTGGTCGCGGCCAGCGCCTTTGAAATCGACTCGGTCGAAGGCCACCGTTCGCGACCATCGGCGGTGATGCGCTTGGATCTGTTGAAGGTGGTCGGATCGAGGCCGGATCGCCTGGCGAGACCCGAGGGCGACATGCCGGCACGTTCGGCCAACCGGTCCAGCGCCATCCAGACCTGGCCGTGGGTCAGAATGCGTTGCGCCCTGGACTGCCTGGCCATCGAAAAACTCCTGAAGCCGTCTAGGAATTATTGCCTCATTCGCGCTATCAGCGCAAACTGGCGCGCAACCTTCCCGCGCGGCGGCGCTTGAGTTGGAGCCGCGCCGCCTTTACGGTCTGCCGCCTGATCCCTACCGATCCGGGAAAAAGCCAAGAGACTCAACGACAAGCAGGAAATCCCGAAAAGCCGTGCCCACGATCTATAAAATCACTCCCGCCTCGGCGTGGCGCGAGGCCGAACGGCAGGGCGTTTACAAGGGCAGCGCGGACGACCTGCGCGACGGGTACATCCATTTTTCGACGGCGGCCCAGGTCGGGGAGACGGCGCGAAAGCACTATTTCGGGCAGACCGGGCTGTTCCTGGTCGCCGTCGACGCCGACGCGCTCGGCGACGCGCTGCGCTGGGAGCCTTCGCACAACGACGAACTGTTTCCGCACCTTTACGGCGAACTCGACCTTGGCGCGGTTACCGCCATTCTCGACCTGCGCGCGCGGTCGGACGGCTATCACGACCTTCCGGAGCTTATCCCGTGATCCGCGCCTTCGACGCCTTTTCGCTGCCGCTGCTGCGCTGGTTCGATCCGGAGGATGCGCACCGGATGGCGATTCAGGGCCTGCGGCTGCTGCCGCCGGTCAAGCCGCGCGCCGACGATCCCAAGCTCGCGGTACGCGCCTTCGGCCTGAATTTTCCCAATCCGATCGGCATGGCGGCGGGCTTCGACAAGAGCGCCGAGGTGCCGGACGCGCTGCTGCGGCTGGGTTTCGGTTTTGTCGAAATCGGCACCGTGACGCCGAAGCCGCAGGGCGGCAATCCGCGGCCGCGCCTGTTTCGCCTCGAGCGCGACGAAGCCGTCATCAACCGCATGGGCTTCAACAATGACGGGGCCGAAGCGGTATTGCGGCGGCTGGCCGCGCGCGCGCATCAGGGAGGCATCGTCGGCGTCAATGTCGGGGCCAACAAGGATTCGTCCGACCGCGTCGCCGACTACGTCAGGCTGATCGAGGTGTTCGCGCCGGTCGCGAGTTATTTCACCGTCAACGTCTCTTCGCCGAACACGCCGGGCCTGCGCAATCTGCAGCAGTCCGGCGCGCTCGACGATCTGCTCGCCAAGGTGATCGATGCGCGCGAGCGGGTGCGCGGGAACGCCGGTGATTCTCCGGTGCTGCTCAAGATCGCGCCGGATCTCGGCCTCGCCGAACTCGACGACGTCGTGCAGATCGCGCGCTCGCGCCGCGTCGACGGCATGATCGTCGCCAACACCACGCTGGCGCGTCCCTTGACCTTGCGCGAACAGACGAGAGCGAGAGAGCAGGGCGGATTGTCGGGGCGGCCGCTGTTTCGACTGTCGACGCGGATGGTGGCGGAGACCTATGTGCGCGCCGAGGGCGCGTTCCCCCTGATCGGGGTCGGCGGCATCGACACCGGCGGCGCCGCGCTGACGAAAATCCGCGCCGGCGCCAGCCTGATCCAGATCTATTCGTCGCTGGTCTACAAGGGCCTCGGCCTGGTGGAAGACATCAAGAACGATCTCGCCTCGACCTTGCTGCGAACCGGCCGCGACTCGCTGTCGGAGATCGTCGGCGCCGACGCCGCGACGATTACTGCGGAGGATTGGCCGGTGAAGTAGCTACGTCTGCGCTGGCCGGGTAAACGACTTCCTCAACAGCGCCGGATAGCGCAGCGCCTCCAGTCCGCCGCGCGCGGCGTAATGCACCAGCAGCGCGCCCCACAGCCCGGCATTGCCGAACGAGCGTAGCGCAAACCACGCGGTGAGGAAGATCAGCAGCGACAGCACCATGAGATTGCGCATGTCGCGAGCCCAGGTCGCGCCGATGTAGATGCCGTCAAAGGCAAAGGCGAACACGCCAAGCAGCGGCGCGAAGATCACGAACGGCAGGTAGTCGCGCGCGATGCGGCGTATTTCCGCGCTTGCGGTCATCATGTCGATCAGCGCAGGCCCGAACAGCAGGAAGCAGGCGGCGACCGCCAGCGCAAAGCCGAACCCCCACATCACGACAAGCCTGACCGCGCCGGCGAATGCATGCTTGTCGCGGGCGCCGTAAGCGCGGCCGCAGAGCTGCTCGGCAGCGTTGGCAAGGCCGTCGAGGAAGAAGGCACCGATCAGGAGAAAATTGTTGAGCACGGCGTTGGCTGCGAGCGTCGTGTCACCGGCGCGTGCGCCCTGTGCGGTGAAGAACAGGAACGCCGTAATCAGTGACGCCGTGCGGATCATGATGTCGCGGTTGACCGCGAGCATGCGCATCAGCTTGGCGCGGTCGAACAGCAGGGCGCGGGACGCCGCGAACTGCCCTTTCGAAAGGTGGCGCGCGATCAGCAGGCCGAGTGTGAGGCCGGCAGCTTCGGCGATCAACGCGGCGATTGCGGCGCCGGCGATGCCGAAGTCGAACACCAGCACCAGCAGCACGGTCGCCGCCATGTTGATGAGGTTGATCGATATCTGCGTGCCCAGCGCCAGCTTCGCGCGTGCCTGTCCGATCAGCCAGCCCAGCACGACGTAATTGCCCAGCGCAAGCGGCGCGGACCAGATCCGGACGATGAAGTAGGTCCTGGCCGCGTGCGTGACGCCCTCGCTGCCGCCCATCGCGTTGAGCAGAATGGTGGAGAGCGGAACCTGCAAGGCGATCAGCGCCGCGCCGACCACCGCCGCGACGATCAGCCCGCGCACCAGGATCGCGCGCAATTCGCCGGTCTCGCCGGCGCCGAGCGATTGCGCGGTGAAGGCCACCGTGCTCATGCGCAGGAATCCGAACAGCCAGAACATGCAGTCGAACAGCACCGACGCCATCGCGACGCCGCCGAGCAGCGTGGCGTCGCCGAGCCGGCCGATCGCCGTGGTCGAGACGATGCCGATCAGCGGGGTCGTCAGGTTCGCGACCATCGCGGGGCCCGCGATGGCAAACACCTGTGCGGTTGTGACCCTGGAAGAAGCTGCGGGCGAATGCATGCTCAGAGCCCGGCGGGCATGCCGGGCGAGCCGTCGTAGCCGATCAATGGCAATTGCATCGGCTGCTACCGCATCGTGAGGGCTATCGGCCGCGCGGGCTGCCGAACAGCCGTGACAGCAGCCAGACCGGGACCACGATCACGGCGCCGAGCAGGAAGTAGCGCCACAGCCAGTTGACGGCGTCGAAGCCGAGGTCCCACAGCCGCTGGAACAGCATGCGGATGCTGTACAGGATGTTCCAGGGATCGAAACCGATCGCGGCCAGCACCACGCCGACCAGGATCGACAGCAGGATCAGCCGGAACGCCACCGACAGCGGTGAGCCGCCGAGAAAGCGGTACAGGCCGTCATTGCTGGCCGGCAGGTCTCTGATGTCGTTCGGCATCGGTTTCTCCTCGCGAGTCGTGCTCATTATACGGCACGGCGGGGCACATGGGGAACCCGCCCGCGTCATTCAATGGCTGCCATGCGGCAGTGGAACGTTAATCTGCTGTCACGTCTTTCAGCATCCACTCCAGCGTCTCCAGCCGGTCGGCCTCGCGCGGCGGCTTGTCCCAGCGCAGCCGGCTGATGCGCGGGAACCGCATCGCGACGCCGGATTTGTGCCGTGGCGAGCGCGCCAACCCCTCGAATGCGACTTCGAGCACCAGGCCCTGGTCCGGCTCATGCACGACATGGCGCACGGGTCCGAATTTTTCCGTGGTGTTGCGGCGGACGAACCGGTCGATCTGCAGCAATTCCTCGTCGGTGAAGCCGAAATACGCCTTGCCTACCGGCACCAGTTGCTCGCCGTCCTCGCCATTGGTCCAGACGCCAAAGGTGTAATCCGAATAATAGGACGAGCGCTTGCCGTGGCCGCGCTGCGCATACATCAATACGGCGTCGATGATGTGCGGATCGCGCTTCCATTTCCACCACTGTCCCCTGGGCCGGCCCGGCAGATAGGGCGCGTCGCGCCGCTTCAGCATTACGCCTTCGACCGCGTCGGCGTCCTCGCCTGCTCCGGCGCCGGCGGGATCGGCGCGCGCAGCCATCAGTGCTTCCCAGCTATCGAACGCAACCGTTGGCGACAGGTCAACGCGCGGGTCGTCCAGCTTCCTGATGAATTTTTCCAGATGCGCGCGACGCTCGGCAAACGGCAGTTCGCGCAGATCGTTTTCGTCGTCGCCGAGCAGGTCATAGGCGCGCAGATGGATCGGGAAATCCTTCATCAGTTTCGGCGAGACGATCTTTCGGTTCAGCCGCTGCTGCAGCACGTTGAACGTCTGCACGCGACCTTCGCGCAATACCAGCAGTTCGCCGTCGATGGCGCCGGACAGACGCAGCGACGGCACGAGGTCGGGAAAGCTTTTCGTGATATCCTCGCCGGTGCGTGAATAGAGCCGCGCCTGCAGATGGCCGCGATCGTCGCAGCCGGAGACCGCCTGCACGCGAATGCCGTCCCATTTCCATTCCGCAATGAAATCGCCTGGATCGAGGCTGGCGAAATCCGCATCCTCGATCGCATGGGCCAGCATGACGGGGCGGAACGGCGCGGGATCGCGGTTGACCGGCTTGTCGCCGCGGCCTTCCAGCCAGGCGAACAGGTCGAGATAGGGCGGCGCCAGCCCTGGCCAAATCAACTCGACCTCGTGCGGGTCCCTGCCGCCGAGTGCGGCCGCCGCGGTCTTGGCAAGCCGCGCCGAGATCCCGATCCGCATCGCGCCGGTGACGAGCTTGAGCAGCGCCCAGCGGCCGGTCTCGTCGAGTTCGTCGAGCCAGCGCGCGAGCTGCCCTGGCAGTTCGGTCTTGCCGAGCGTGCGCAGCGTGGTGACGACCTCGGAGAGGGTAGGCGGCGGCGGGTTGTTGTGGCCGGCGAGCGTGGCCTTCGGCCACATCAGCGCAACCGTTTCGGATAAATCGCCGACGTAATCATACGACAGTCCGAACAGCACCGGGTCGGTGCGATCCGTAATCAGGTCGCGGATCAGCCCCGGCTTGGCGTGCCTGAACGAGAGCGTGCCGGTCAACGCGGCGAGCGCGTAGCCGCGGTCGGGATCGGGCGTGTCGTGAAAATAGGCCGTGATCAGCCGCAGCTTGTTGTTGCGGCCGGGCTCATAGGCGAGGCGATCGAGCAGTTCGGCGAAGCGGTTCATGCCTCGGCCTCATCGGCCGCGACGGCTTCGCTTTCCTCCTCGTCGCCATAGCCGACGAGATCGAGCGGCCGCGCGGCGAGCCCGCGCGCCTTGCACCAGTGCACCAGCGCGTCTTCCTGGCCATGCGTGACCCAGACTTCACCCGCGCCGGTGGCCTCGATGGTCGCGGTGAGGCCGTCCCAGTCGGCATGATCCGAAATCACCAGCGGCAGTTCGACGCCGCGCTGGCGGGCGCGCGCCCGCACCCGCATCCAGCCCGAGGCAAACGCCGTGACCGGATCGGGGAAGCGCCGCGTCCAGATATCCGACGTGGCCGACGGCGGCGCCAGTGTGATGGTGCCGGCGAGGTCGGCCTTCTTTACGCCCCTGACCGGGCGCAACTCGCCGAGCGCGACGCCACGGCTTTCATAGTAATGCGTGATCGTTTCCATCGCGCCATGAAGGTACACCGGCGCGTCGTAGCCCGCCTCGCGCAACAGCGCGATCACCCGTTGCGCCTTGCCGAGCGAGTAGGCGCCGACGAGGTGCGCGCGTTCCGGAAACAGCGCGACCGAGGCCAGCAGCTTCTTCACCTCGTCCGCCGCGTTGCCATGGCGAAACACCGGCAGGCCGAACGTCGCCTCGGTGATGAAGACGTCGCAGGCTACGGCCTCGAACGGCGCACAGGTCGGGTCGCTCGCGTCCTTGTAGTCGCCTGAGGCGACGATGCAGGTATCCTTGCAGGTGACGGCGATCTGCGCCGAACCCAGCACGTGGCCGGCGGGATGGAATTTGATCCTGACATCGCCGAGCTGGATTTCCTCGCCATAGCGCACTGCCTGCGTGCTGCGGGCGAAGTTATCGCCGTAGCGCAGGCGCATCATGTCGAGCGTTTCCCGGGTGGCGAGAACCGCGCCGTGGCCGGGCCGGGCATGGTCGGAATGGCCGTGCGTGATCACCGCCCGCTCGACGGGCCGCACCGGGTCGATATGGAAGCCGCCGGGCCTGCAGCAAAGGCCGGCGGGGGCGGGCATCAGGATGTCTTGCGGGCGCATGCACTTCATATAGGCCGTCCCGGTTCGATGTTTAGTCGTGCGGTGTCTGGCCGTCATGCACAGGCTTGACCCGCGCATCCATCTTTTGAAAAAGTCCTTGCTTTGCTGGATTGCCGGTCCGATTCCGGCAGCGACGAGCCTGGTCCCTGAAATGACTGCCCGCCTGTTCCTGTCCTCCGGCGATCTGATGGCCGACCGCCGGTTCGAATTCGCGCGCGATCTGCAATTGAAGGGCGATCTGCCGGCCGCCGCCGACCTCCTGATGCAGGCGATCGAGCTGGCGCCGAATTTCACTTCGGCCTGGTTCACGCTCGGCGACATCCGCGAGGCGCTGGGCGAGCATGACGCGGCCGTTTCAGCGTTCCACGAGGCCCAGGCCAGCGATCCCGGCGATCGCCACGGCGCAGCGCTGCGGCTGATGCGGCTCGGGGCTGCACCCTTGTCCGGCATGTCGCAGGCCTATGTGCGGACGCTGTTCGACCAATACGCGCCGCGGTTCGAATCGTCACTGGTCGGCGATCTCGGCTATCGTGGGCCGGAGCTGTTGTTCCGCGCGGTGCTGTCGGTGCGGTCGGCCGCGAGGAAGCCGGCCTTCTTCAGGCGTGCGATCGATCTCGGTTGCGGCACCGGGCTCGCCGCCGCCACCTTTGCCAGGGAGGTCGATCATTTTTTCGGCGTCGATCTGTCGCCGCGGATGATCGAACGGGCCCGGACCGGCGGCCTCTATGCCGAACTCGAAGTCGCAGACATGCTTCAGGGCCTGCGCGGCAGGGCAGACGCCAGCGCCGACCTCGTTCTTGCTGCGGACGCGATGGTGTATGTCGCCCATCTCGCCCCCGTGCTCGCGGAAGCCGCGCGCGTGCTGGCGCCGGGCGGCCTGCTCGCTTTCACCGCCGAGACCCACCACGGCGAGGGCGTCGTTCTCGGCCGGGGACTTCGCTATGCCCACTCGGCCGCTTACGTGCGCGCCGCGGTCGAGGCTTCCGGCCTCGAATTGTCCCTGCTGGAAGACCGCTCCGCCCGCAACGAAGACGATACGCCGGTGCCCGGCCTGGTCGTGGTCGCGACGAAAACTTGAGTCTAGACGCTACGCGCACCGCGTATGGCGGCATTGCATGCGACATGAGAGCTATTGCCACTGACGCCGGAATGTCTGATCAAGGTTCCCAAATCAGGGAGAAACAACAATGAAGAACAAGATCACGCGGCGCGAATTCGGCGCCACCACGCTTGCCGGTGTGCTTGCATCCGCGATGCCCGCGCCCTTCGTCTGGGCACAAGAGAAGAAATACGATCCGGGCGCGAGCGACACTGAAATCAAGCTCGGACAGACGGTTCCTCACTCCGGCCCCGGCTCGCTCTACGGCGTGCTCGGCCGTGTCGGCGAGGCCTATTTCCAGATGCTGAACGAAAAGGGCGGCATCAACGGGCGCAAGGTGAAGTTCTTCACCATGGACGACGGCTACAGCGCGCCGAAATGCGTCGAGGCGACGCGGCGGCTGGTCGAGCAGGAGGAAGTGTTGGCGCTCTATGGCTCGCTCGGCACCGCGCCGCAGACCGCCGTGCACAAATATCTCAACTCGAAGGGCGTACCGCAACTGCTGCTCAACACCGGCGCGTCGAAATGGAACGACCCGAAGAACTTCAAATGGACCATGGCGGGCCTGCCGCTGTATCCGACCGAAGCGCGCATCCTCGCCAAGCATGTCATCGCGGCAAATCCGAACGCCAAGGTCGGCATCCTCTACCAGAACGACGATTTCGGCCGCGATTTTCTCGCTCCCTTCAAGAAGGTGCTGGCCGACGCCGGCGGCACCGCCAAGGTGATCATGGAGCAGAGCTACGACCTGACCGAGCCGACGGTCGACTCGCAGCTCATCAATCTCTCCAAGTCGGGCGCGGATGTGTTCTACAACATCTCGACCGGCAAGGCGTCGTCGCAGTCGATCCGCAAGGTGGCCGAGCTCGGCTGGAAGCCGCTGCATCTCTTGTCCGCGGGATCTACGGGACGTTCGATCCTCAGCGCCGCCGGTCTGGAGAACTGCACCGGCATCGTCGCGATCCGCTACGCCAAGGAAGTCGGCGTGCCGCGCTTCGAAAAGGATCCGGACGTGATGGCGTTCGAGGAACTGCGCAAGAAGTATCTGCCAACGGTCGACCCGGACAACACCATCGCCTTTGCCGGCTATGGCCAGGTCGCGTCGATGGCGGAGATCCTGCGCCGCTGCGGCAACGAACTCACCCGCGCCAACGTGCTCAAGCACGCAACGACGCTGGCGGGCTTCCACTCGCCGTATTTCCTCGACGGCGTCAATTTCAGCTACACGCCTGACGACTACACCCCGATGAAGACGCTCTTCATCTCGGAGTTCAACGGCAAGGACTGGAACATTTCCGACAAGCCGGTGACGGAGTAAGACGGGCGGCCGTCTGCCCTCCATCTCGACCTCCGTCATTGCGAGCGAAGCGAAGCAATCCATCTGCCCCCGCGGGGAAAGATGGATTGCTTCGTCGCTTGCGCTGCTCGCAATGACGGCGGAGAGGGCGGGGGCGAGGGCCGCTGCCACCTGCTGCCATCCCGGCTCCGGCCCTCGACGAAGCCGCCTGAACCGCCTACCTCTTGGGCGTGTCGACGCTCGATCTGTTCTCCGCTGCGCCGTCGGAAACGGCCGACCTGCTGCCGCGCCGGTTTCGCGACTGGTTCTCCTCGCGGGGCTGGGCGGCGCGCGAACATCAGCTCGCGCTGCTGGCCAAGGCGCGAGACGACCGTTCCGCGCTGCTGATAGCGCCGAC
>JAFAGM010000108.1 GCA_023422775.1 Pseudomonadota bacterium | reverse complement strand
CCGCTTACAGGCACGGCCACCGCCGTCCGGCGCCCTTACCGGCGTCGACGCCGCCGCTGCCGCATATGAGAGTTCAATGGCCAACAAGATGCTCATCGACGCCACCCATCCGGAGGAGACCCGGGTGGTGGTGGTGCGCGGCAACCGAGTCGAGGAATTCGACTTCGAAGCCGCCAATCGCAAGCCGCTGCGCGGCAACATCTACCTCGCCAAGGTCACGCGGGTAGAGCCCTCCCTTCAGGCCGCCTTCATCGAGTATGGCGGCAACCGGCATGGCTTCCTCGCCTTCAGCGAGATCCATCCCGACTACTACCAGATCCCCGTCGCCGACCGGCAGGCGCTGCTTGCCGAGGAGGAGCGCCAGCAGCGCCGCGAGGCCGAGGCGGAGAACGAGGACAAGCCGAAGACCCGTTCCCGCCGCGGTCGCGGCGCGGCGAAGAGCGCGAACGCCGACGAGACGGTCTCCGAGGAGGCCGCCGGCGAGGACGCGCCCGCTGCCGAGGAAGCCGAGGCCGCCCCGGCGCGCCGCTCGCGCCGCCGTCCCTCCCCCTCCTCCGACGACGAGAACGGCGGCGGCGAGGTCGAGGAAATCGCCGGCGAGGAAGAGGTGGTCGACGAGGTCGGCTCCGACGACGCGCTGGAAGAGGTTCCCGAACGCGGGGCGCCGCGCGTGCGCGCCCGCCAGTACAAGATCCAGGAAGTGATCAAGCGCCGGCAGGTGATGCTGGTGCAGGTCGTCAAGGAAGAGCGCGGCAACAAGGGCGCTGCGCTGACCACCTATCTGTCGCTGGCCGGCCGCTACGCCGTGTTGATGCCGAACACCGCCCGCGGCGGCGGCATCAGTCGCAAGATCACCTCTGCCCAGGACCGCTCGCGGCTGAAGGAAGTGGTCCAGGATCTCGACGTGCCGGAAGGCATGGGGATCATCCTGCGGACCGCCGGCGCCTCGCGGACCAAGCCCGAGATCAAGCGCGACTTCGAATATCTGATCCGCATGTGGGAAACCGTACGCGACATGACGCTGAAGTCGCAGGCCCCCACCCTCGTCTACGAGGAAGGCTCGCTGATCAAGCGCTCGCTGCGCGACCTCTACAACAAGGAAATCGACGAGATCCAGGTCGCCGGCGAAGCAGGCTACCAGGAAGCGCGGGACTTCATGAAGATGCTGATGCCCTCGAATGTGAGGGCGGTCAGGCAATATCGCGATGGCCAGCCGCTGTTCTCGCGGATGGGCGTCGAGAGCCAACTCGATGCGATGTTCTCGCCGACGGTGCAGCTGCGCTCCGGCGGCTACGTCGTCATCAACCAGACCGAGGCGCTGGTCTCGATCGACGTCAACTCCGGCCGTTCGACCCGCGACCACCACATCGAGGACACCGCGCTCAAGACCAATCTCGAGGCGGCCGAGGAAGTGGCGCGGCAGTTGCGCCTGCGCGATCTCGCCGGCCTCATCGTCATCGACTTCATCGACATGGACGAGAAGCGGAACAACCGCGCGGTCGAGCGCAAGCTCTCCGACTGTCTGCGGCAGGATCGCGCGCGCATCCAGGTCGGGCGCATCTCGCATTTCGGCCTGCTCGAAATGTCACGCCAGCGCATCCGCGCCAGCGTGCTCGAGAGTTCGACCGAGCCCTGCGCGGTTTGCGGCGGCAGCGGGCACGTCCGCTCGGTCTCGTCGGTGGCGCTGCAGTTGCTGCGCGGCATCGAGGAAATCCTGATGAAGGGCGCGACCCACAACCTCGTGGTCCGCACCCGTACCGACGTCGCGCTCTACGTCCTCAACCACAAGCGCGGCCACCTGCGCGACCTCGAGAACGCCTTCAAGGTTTCGCTCGCGGTCAGCGCCGATCCAACGGTCGCCGGCCAGCAATCGTTCATCATCGACCGCGGCGAACAGGTCCATACGCTGGAAGCCGCCAAGGCGCTGCTCGCGGCGCAGGCGGCTGCATCCCCGCCGCAGGTCGAGGAAGCCTATGACGACGAGGACGGCTTCGACATCGAAACCGAGTCCGAGGTCGAAACCGAGGAAACCGAGGGACTGGCCGAGGATTCCGCCGCCGAGGGAAGCGGCGAAGGTGAAGGGGACGGCCATCGCCGCAAGCGGCGCCGGCGAAGGCGCAGCCGTGGCGAGCCCCGTGAAGGTGGTGCACCTCGCGAGGACGGCGACACGTTGCGCGCGTCGGGCGAAGGCGTGTCGGGCGAAGCGATGGAAGGCACTGTTGCCGACGAAGGCGATGCCGAGGAAGACGAAGGCGAAGGACAGACCGGCATGGTCCGCGGCGAACAGGCTGCCGATGGCGAGCGGCGCCCGCGCCGCCGTGGCCGGCGCGGCGGACGCCGCCGGCGCGGCAACGGACCGGAAGATGGTCTGGCCGGCTCGATCGCCGACGAACTCGGCCCGACTTCGGCGCCGGAGGCCGCCAGCGCGGTCGCCGATTTCGACGGCGGCTCGCCGGTAATGGCGCCCACTCTCAGCGAATCCGAGCCGGTTTCGCAACCTGCCGAGCCGCAGCCGGCCGCCGTTGCCCAGCCCGAAACGATCGAGACCGTGACCGCGTCGACGGCTCCTGCGGCCCCGGCTGCAGAGGAAGTCGCACCGGAGACCGACCGGGCCCCGCGGCGCTCGACGGTGCGCGAGAAAGTCAGCTTCATGACGAGCGCGCAGGCCGAGCCGGCGCCATCGGTCAGCGAGAGCCTGCCCGAACCGGTCGTGGCGCCCGAGCCTGCCCCGGCCGCGCCCGCCCCGGCTGCCGAAGCCGCCCCGCGCAAGGCCGGCTGGTGGTCGCGCCGCTTCGGCAGCGGCGAGTAGGGTTCGAACTGAAAAAGAAAACCGCCCGGCACGACCGGGCGGTTTTTTTGTTGGCTTTGCGGACGAGGCCCGGCGGGTACTATCCGAGCCAGCGCGCGATGCGCGCCACCGCCTCGCGCATCTCGTCGGCCGAGCGCGCATAGGAGAAGCGGATGAAGGCGCGGCCGTGGACCGGATCGAAGTCGACGCCGGGCGTGGCCGCGACATGCGCCTTCTCCAGCATGCGGCCGGCGAATTCGAAACTGTCGGAGGTGAAATCCGAAACGTCTGCGTAGAGGTAGAACGCGCCGTCAGCGGGCAGGAATTTGGTCAAGCCGGCTTTCGGCAATCCCTCGATCAGGATGCGGCGGTTTTCCTGATAGCCGTGCTTGATCGCCTCCATTTCGGCCGTGCCTTCGAAGGCGGCCTCGGCCGCGATCTGCGACAGCGTCGGCACCGAGATCGACAGGTTCTGCTGCAGCCGCTCGATCGGCCGCACCAGCGGTTCCGGCACCACCATCCAGCCGACCCTCCAGCCGGTCATGCAGAAATATTTCGAGAACGAGTTGATGACGAGCGCCTGCGGCGAGAGTTCCGCTGCCGTCACCGCCGGAAACGCGTAGTCAAGGCCGTGATAGATCTCGTCGGAAATGAACCTGATGCCGGCGCTCTCCGCCGCATGGATCAGGCCGGTGAGCGCCTCGCGCGACATCATCGTGCCCGTGGGATTGGCGGGACTGCCGACCAGCACGCCCTTCGGCGGCGCCTTGCGATGCGCGGCCAATAACGCCTCACCGGTCAGCGCATGCCGCGTGTCGCTCGACGTCTCGATCAGCACCGGTTCGCAGCCGAGCGCGGTCAGGATGTGCCGATACGGCGGATAGCCGGGCACGGTGACCGCGACCCGATCGCCCGGTTCGAACATCGACAGAAACGCCAGGATGAAACCGCCGGACGAGCCGGTCGTGACCACGATCCTGTCAGGATCGACGGAACATCCGTAAGTATCGCGGTAGTGCCTGGCGATTCGCGCACGTAGCGACGGAATGCCGAGCGCGGAGGTATAATCGATCCGCGCCGCATCGAGCGCGGCATGCGCGGCAGCGATGGCGGCCTTGGGCGCAGCCGCCGCCGGTTGCCCGACTTCCATGTGGATGACATGACCGCCGGCCGCCTCGATCCGCGCCGCCGCCGCCATGACGTCCATCACCATAAAGGGTGGGACATCGCTCCGCCCGGAGGGGGTCAGCAGGGTTTTCACGCGGTCTCTAAGTGTCGATTCCAACATCGATATCTGCCATTGCGCCGTCGCTGCCCAGATTCGGGTTCCGAACCCGTCACGCCCCAGACTGGCCGTATTCGGTGGCTTGTTATAGCGTTTTCGGGTGGAGTGATACCCGGGTTCGCTTCGCTATGACCCGGTTCGCAACATTAAAACCTGGAACAGAGACGGGAGGCCGTTTCTGGTCTAGTCAGGACCGAAGCCACCGGGACGAACCGGCCCAGCCAATCGCCAAAGAACTCATGCTGCTCCGCATCGCCTTACGCAAGAAATCGCTGAAGTTGACCGCGTTGGCCACGGTGGTCGCGCTCGCGCTCGCGCCCATGGCGGCGCTCGCGCAAGCGAACAGAGGCCCGCCGGTCCTCCGTGACACCGAGACCGAGCAGTTGCTGCGCGATTACACCCGGCCGATCCTGCGCGCCGCCGGGATGGAAAAGCAGAACATCCAGATGGTGATCATCAACCAGAGCGTGTTCAACGCGTTCGTGGCCGATGGACGTCGCATCTTCGTGAACTACGGCGCGATCATGCAGTCGGAGACGCCGAACCAGATCATCGGCGTGATGGCGCACGAAACCGGCCATCTCGCCGGCGGCCATCTCGCCAAGATGCGCGAACAGATGTCGAAGGCGCAGACGCAGATGATCATCGCCATGCTGCTTGGCGCCGGCGCCCTCGCCGCGGGCGCTGGCTCTGGAGGTGGCGGCAGCGGCCTTGCCAACGCCGGCGCGGCCATGTTGTCCGCACCGGGCGAGGTGATCCGCCGCACCCTGCTTTCCTATGTCCGCCAGCAGGAGGAAAACGCCGACAAGGCCGGCGTGAAGTTTCTGACCGCCACCGGCCAGTCCGCCAAGGGCATGTACGAAACCTTCAAGCGGTTCACCGACGAGAGCCTGTTCGCCTCACGCGGAACAGATCCCTACGTCCAGTCGCATCCGATGCCGGCGGCCCGCGTCGCGGCGCTGGAGGAACTGGCGCGGTCCAGTCCCTATTGGGACAAGAAGGACGACCCTGCGCTGCAGTTGCGCCACGACATGGTGCGCGCCAAGATCTCGGCGTTCATGGAGCGGAAGGACACGGTCTACCGGCGCTATCCGATGTCCAACAACAGCCTGCCGGCCCGTTATGCGCACGCGATCGCGACCTACCGGCACGGCGACCTGCGCAGCGCCCTCGCCCAGATCGACGCATTGATCCAGCAGCAGCCCAACAACGCCTATTTCTACGAAGTGCGCGGCCAGGCGCTGCTGGAAGGCGGCAAGCCGCAGGAGGCCATCGCGCCGCTGCGCAAGGCCGTTCATCTCTCCAATAACGCACCGCTCATCGAGATGTTACTTGGACAGGCGCTCGTGGCGGCTGATAACAAGGCCTATACCGACGAGGCGATCGCCATCCTGCGCGCCGCGGTGGCGCGCGAGAGCGAGGCGCCGCTCGGCTTCATGCAACTCGCGATGGCCTATGGCCGGAAGGGGGACTATGCCCAGGCCGACCTCGCCTCGGCCCAGGCCGCCTACCTTCGTGGCGACAACAAGACCGCACGCGACCTTGCCTCGAGAGCGAAAACGCGCTTCGCCATCGGAACGCCAGGATGGGTCAAGGCTGACGACATTGTGAGCGCCAAGCCACTGCCCGGCCAGAAAGGCAACTAGAAATAAACCGGGTTCCAACTACAACCGGACCCGGCAAGCAGAGCATGATGCGGAAAAGTGGATACCTGCTTTCCGGAAAGATCATGCTCAAACACGAAGCCCGTATTCAAAGAGCCGGCCTTCACCAGAACCGCCGAACTCGCCGCATAAGGAATTTCCGATGCCTTCGTTCCGTTTTCTTGTCCCAGCGTTGTTTGCGCTCGCCCTCTGCGGCGCGCCGTCGTCCGCCTCCGCCCAGAACTTCTCAGACAAGCAGCGCGGCGATATCGAGACAATCGTCCGCGAGTACCTGATCGCGCATCCCGAAGTGCTCGAAGAAGCGATGGCCGAACTCAGCAGGCGGCAGAGCGCGGCCGAAACCGCAAAGCACGAAGCCGCCGTCGCCAAGAATGCCGAAGCGATCTTCAATTCGCCGCGCGGCGTCACCCTTGGCAACAAGGACGGCGACGTCACCTTCGTCGAGTTCTTCGACTACAATTGCGGCTACTGCAAGCGCGCGATGATGGACATGATGGAGCTGATGAAGAGCGATCCGAAGCTCAAGATCGTGCTCAAGGAGTTTCCGGTGCTGAGCGCGGGCTCGGTCGAGGCGGCCCAGGTCGGCGTCGCCGTGCGCATGCAGGATCCGACCGGCAAGAAGTATCTCGATTTCCACCAGAAGCTTCTCACCGGCCGCGGCGCGGCCGACAAGGCGCGCGCGATGGCCGTTGCCAAGGAAGTCGGCCTCGACATGGCGAAGCTCGAGAAGGATCTCGCGAGTCCCGAAGTGCGCAGCACGCTCGAGGAAAACTTCAAGCTCGCCGAAGCCATGGGCATGAACGGCACGCCGAGCTACGTGATCGGCAAGCAGGTGGTGATCGGCGCGGTCGGCGCGGAAAACCTGCGCGAGAAGATCAGCAATGCGCGCTGCGGCAAGGCGACCTGCTGATACGGCAGCGATCGATCAACGAGCGAGACGAAAGGCCGGCGTGGATGCCGGCCTTTTTGTTTGAGATTCTGTCCGGCACGTCGGTTCATTTTGCGTTCACAAAACAATGTCGGCGGAACCGGCGATGTTTCAGGAACATCGAGCGTTTGCCTTCGTTGTGGTGCGGGCAATGCAGAGACGTGAGGAGACAGTAATGACTAATCGCTTTCTGATTTCAGTTGCGGCTGCGGCGCTGATTGCCGGAACCGGCCTGGCCAACGCGCAGGGAATGGGTCGCGACGGCAGCTCAACCGGTCCTGCGGCACAGCAGAGCGCGCCGTCACCTGATCGCGGCGGTGCCTCGCCGGGCGGCGCGATGCAGCGTGATAGCAGCGGGACCTCCGGCATGAAGGGCGAATCCGGCATGACGAAAGGTGAGTCCGGCATGAAGGCGGATTCGACCGACAAGTCGGGCGCGGCCAGCAAGAGCGCGCAGGACGGCAACCGGATGCAGGGCGAAAAGTCGAAGAGCATGCACTCCGAAGAGTCGACCAAGAGCAGCAAGGAAATGAAGGCGGAGGGCCGCGACGGCAAGACGACCACCGAAAGCCGCGACGGCAAATCCCAGACGACGACGGGCAATGCCGCGACCTCGGCAACGGCCGCCCCGCCGGCTGAAAAGCGTACCCAGATCGTTTCCGCCATCCGGTCGGAGAAGATCCAGGAAACGACCAGCGTGAACTTCAACGTTTCGGTCGGCGCAGTGGTGCCTTCGACCGTGCGCTTCCACCCGCTTCCGCCCCGGATCGTCGAAATCTATCCGGAGTGGCGAGGCTACGAGGTGATCCTGGTGAAGGGCCGCTACGTCATCGTGCGTCCGCAGACGCACGAGATCGTCTACATCATCGAGGGCTGACGCCAGGTCGGTGAGACCCGGGATTTTATGACGCAAATCCGGGGGTGGGCAGTGATGCCCACCCCTTTTGCATTGCGGCCCGGTTTCCTCGAATATTTGGTTAACGAATGATTTCCGTAGGTTCCATGCGGTTTTTTACGAACCAGATGAGGCATTTGGGCAATCCTCGGGCGAGCCGCGAGGCTTCCCCTTGGCCGCGTTGTTACCTATAACCCCGCGACCTGCCCGCCCCTTTTTGCTGGATTCCGGATGGCCCAAGCCCCTGCCGCGACGATCTATGTGCTCAACGGCCCGAACCTCAACATGCTGGGGACGCGGGAACCGGAGAAGTATGGCCACGCAACGCTTGCCGATGTCGAAAAGCTCTGCGCGGAAACCGCGGCGCAATTCGGCATGAAGGCCGATTGCCGCCAGTCCAACCGCGAAGGCGAGCTGATCGATTTCATCCACGAGGCCCACGCCAGGAAGGCGGCCGGCATCATCATCAACGCCGGCGGCTATTCGCACACCTCGATCGCGCTGCATGACGCGCTGATGGCGGTGAAGATTCCAACGGTCGAAGTGCACATCAGCAACATCCACGCCCGCGAGAGCTTCCGTCACCACTCCTTCACCGCCATGGCCGCCTTCGCGTCGCTGTGCGGCTTCGGCATCGACGGCTACCGGCTCGCGATCAATGGCCTTGCCGCCAAACTCGGCGTCAAGGCCATCAACTGAACCCACACACCTGACGCCCAGCCGTCACCCACCTCGAGAATTCCGGATTAAAGAGCATGGCCCGCCAGCCCGAGAACAAGTCAGCGGACAAATCAGCCGCACATTTCAAGAGCGACGACAGCGCGCTCATTCGCGAGCTCGCATTGCTGCTCGATGAGACCAGCCTGACCGAAATCGAGATCGAGCGCGCGGGGCTTCGCGTGCGCGTCGCCCGCAGCATCAGCGTGTCGGCAGCGATGCCGGCGAGCTTCCAGCCGATCGCCGCTGCCACAGCCGTCTCGGCTGCGCCGGCTGCCGCGGCCGATATCGCCAAGCATCCCGGCGTGGTCCCCTCGCCGATGGTCGGCACGGCCTATTGGGCGCCCGAGCCCGGCGCCAAGCCGTTCATCGACGTCGGCACCAAGGTGTCGGCCGGACAGACGCTGCTGATCATCGAAGCGATGAAGACGATGAACCAGATTCCTTCGCCGCGCGCGGGCACGGTGACGCAAATTCTCGTCGAAGACGGCCAGCCGGTCGAATTCGGTGAGCCGCTCGTAGTTATTGAATAAAATCCGTCAACGTCAGGCGCTGCGATGTTCGACAAGATTCTGATAGCCAATCGCGGCGAGATCGCGCTCCGCGTGCTGCGCGCGTGCAAGGAGCTCGGCATCTCCACCGTCGCGGTGCATTCCACGGCCGACGCCGACGCCATGCATGTGCGCCTTGCCGACGAGAGCGTCTGCATCGGGCCGCCGCCGTCGAAGGATTCCTACCTCAACGTTCCGGCCCTGCTCGCAGCCTGCGAGATCACCGGCGCCGACGCCGTGCATCCCGGCTACGGCTTCCTCTCCGAGAACGCCCGCTTCGCCGAAATTCTCGCCGAGCATAATCTGCATTTCATCGGCCCGAAGGCCGAACACATCCGCCTGATGGGCGACAAGATCGAGGCCAAGAAGACCGCCAGGCGGCTCGGCATCCCTGTCGTGCCCGGCTCCGACGGTGCGGTGACTTCCGACGACGACGCGATGGCGATCGCGAAGGGGATCGGCTTTCCCGTGCTGGTCAAGGCCGCCGCCGGCGGCGGCGGGCGCGGCATGAAGGTGGCGCAAACCGCCGACGATCTGATGCTGGCGCTGACAACGGCCGGCAACGAAGCCAAGTCCGCGTTCGGCGACGCCTCGGTCTATCTCGAGAAATACCTGCAGAAGCCGCGCCACATCGAGATCCAGATATTGGGCGACGGCCGCGGCGGCGCGATCCACCTCGGCGAGCGCGACTGCTCGTTGCAGCGGCGGCACCAGAAGGTCTGGGAAGAGGGCCCCTCGCCGGTCCTTTCCGCCGCGGCGCGCGCGAAGATCGGCGAGACCTGCGCCAAGGCGATGCGGGAGATGAAGTATCTCGGCGTCGGCACCATCGAATTCCTGTACGAGGACGGCGAGTTCTATTTCATCGAAATGAACACCCGTATCCAGGTCGAGCATCCCGTCACCGAAAGCATCACCGACATCGATCTCGTGCTGGAGCAGATAAGGATCGCCGCCGGCGGCGACCTGCCCGCGACGCAGGACGAGGTCGCCATCATCGGCCATGCCATCGAGTGCCGCGTCAACGCGGAGAACCCGCAGACCTTCCGTCCGTCGCCCGGAAAGATCACGCAGTTCCATCCGCCGGGCGGGCTCGGCGTGCGGATCGATTCGGCGGTCTACCAGGGCTACGTCATTCCGCCCTATTACGACTCGCTCGTCGGCAAGCTGATCGTCCACGGCAAGACCCGCGCCGAATGTTTGATGCGCTTGCGCCGGGCGCTGGACGAGATGGTGGTCGACGGCATCGAGACCACCTTGCCGCTGTTCCGGGCGCTGGTCCGGGAACCCGGCATCATCGACGGCGACTACCACATTCACTGGCTGGAGCAGTACCTCGCCGGCCAACCGGGCAATGACAAGACCTCCTGAATTCGCCCGGAACGATATTGCCGGGCCGCGGAACCAAACGGTTCCCCGCACGTTGACAGCCGTTGGCGCGCTCTGCAGGGGCAGCTTGTTCCATTTTTCCATGACGCGAGATCACCGTGACCGCTGATGCTCAGCGCCGCCGCGCTGTTTGGCAAATCCTGCTGTTGTCGGCGGGCTTTCTGGTGCTGGTTGCGGTCAGCGTCAGTTCCGTGCTGCTGGTCAACAGGGCCCGCGATGCCAGCAGCCTCGTGGTGCACACCGTCGAGGTCGAAGGCCAGCTCTCCAATCTGTCGCTCGAGATCCGCCGGGCCGAAAGCGCCCTGCGCGCCTATTTGCTGACGGCGGCGCCGCATTTCCTCGCCGAGTACGAGACCGCGGCCGCCAACATCCTGCCCGCGGCCGACAAGCTGGCCAAAACCACCAGCGACAACCCGGTCCAGGTCGAGAACGCCGCCAGGCTGCGCAAGGCGATCGAGCAGCGTTTGAGCGAGTTCGCGCGCGGCATCGATCGCATCAAGAACAACGACGTTGCCACCAGCATCACGGTGCTGCGCAACGGCACCGCGACTGAAGCCGTGCAGGCCATCGCACAAATCGGGCGCGCCATGCGCGCCGAGGAAGACCGCCTGTTCGCGATGCGGACCGCAAGCGCCGATCGTACGCAGGTGCTCTCCTCCTCCGTCGCGATCGCCGGCTCCGCACTCTTCGTAGCTCTCGCCATCATCTCCATCCTGCTGGTGCGGCGTTCCGAGCAGGCCCGCGACCAGGCCGAGACGAAGCTGCGCGACAGCAATCTCAACCTCGAGAACATGGTCGACGAGCGCACGGCCGATCTGCGCGAGGCCAATGACGAGATCCAGCGCTTCGCCTATATCGTCAGTCACGACCTGCGTTCGCCGCTGGTGAACATCATGGGCTTCACCAGCGAACTGGAGGAACTGCGCGGCGACATCTTCCGGCGGATAGCAACGCTCGCCCGGACGCAGTCGACCGCACCCCAGGCCCCGGAAAACGCAACCGATACCACCGAGCCCCTGCTCGAGGGGGCCGACAGGCAGCTTTCGGAAGACTTCACCGAAGCGCTCGGGTTCATCAAGTCGTCGATCGCCAAGATGGACCGGCTGATATCGGCGATCCTCAACCTCACGCGCGAAGGACGGCGCGAGTTCGACCCGGTGCGGATCGACACCAAGGAGCTGATCGAGTCCATCGTTGCAACCGTGGCGCACCAGGCCGCCGAGGCCGAGGCCCGGATCCAGATCGGCTCGCTGCCGAATATTGTCAGCGACCGGCTTGCGCTGGAGCAGATTTTCTCCAACCTGATCGACAATGCGCTCAAATACCTCAAATCCGGCGTTCCCGGGGAGATTTCGGTGCGCGGACGCACCAAGCTCGGCTTTGCGATCTTCGAGATTTCCGACAATGGCCGCGGCATCGATCCCAAGGACCATCAGCGGATCTTCGACCTGTTCCGCCGGGCCGGCGTCCAGGACAAGCCGGGACAAGGCATCGGCCTCGCCCATGTCCGCGCTTTGGTGCGGCGGCTCGGGGGAACCATGTCGGTCGCCTCGGAACTTCACCATGGCAGCACGTTCACGATCACGCTGCCCATCAATTGGCCATCCAGTAACCGGAACACACGGACATGAGTAATCCCGTCACCATCATCATGATCGAGGACGATGAGGGCCATGCGCGCCTGATCGAGCGGAATATCCGTCGATCCGGCGTCAACAACGAAATAATACCGTTCACCAACGGTACAGCGGCCCTGAGCTACCTGTTCGGCAAGGATGGCACGGGCATCGTTCACAAGGGCAGTGCGCTCCTGATCCTGCTCGATCTCAACTTGCCCGATACTTCCGGCATCGACATTCTGAAGCGGGTAAAGGAAAACACCCACCTCAAGACGACGCCCGTGGTGGTGCTGACCACGACAGACGATTCCCATGAGATCAAGCGCTGCTACGAACTCGGTTGCAACGTCTACATCACCAAGCCGGTGAACTACGAAAGCTTCGCCAACGCCATTCGCCAGCTCGGCCTGTTCTTTTCCGTCATTCAGGTACCTCCAGCCGCCACATGACCAAAGCGAAACCGACCCTTCTGTATATCGATGACGACGAGGCCCTGGCCCGGCTGGTTGACCGTGGCCTGACGCGGGCTGGCTTCAATGTTGTCCATGCAGCGGGCGGCGACCAGGGACTGGCGCGGCTGGCGCAGGGCGGCATCGATGTCGTGGCGCTCGACCAGTACATGCCGGGGCTCGATGGGCTCGAGACGCTGGAACGGATCATGGCGATCCAGGACGCGCCGCCGGTGGTGTTCGTCACCGCTTCGCAGGATTCGGCGATCGCCGTCACCGCGTTGAAGGCCGGCGCGGCCGACTATCTGGTCAAGGACGTCGGGGGCGATTTCATTCCGCTGCTTCAGGTCGCCGTCAACGGCGCACTGCGGCAGGCCGAGCTTCAGCGTGCCCGCGACGAGGCGGAAGCCGAGGTGCACGCCTCGCGCGACCGCTATGCGGCGCTCGCTGCCGAACGCGAAGTGCTGCTGCGCGAAGTCAACCATCGCGTCGGAAATTCGCTGCAGATCATTGCCTCGCTCCTGCATCTGCAGGCCAGTTCCGCGGCCCAGGACGACGTCAAGGCGGCGCTGACCAACGCGATGGGCCGCGTCGCCGCGGTAGCCCAGGTGCATCGCCGGCTCTACACCTCGCACGATCTCAAGAGCGTGTTGCTGAACCAGTATCTCGAAGCGCTGCTGGAAGACCTCAGGCGTTCGGCCGAAGGCAACAAGATGTCGCGGCTGACGCTCAAGGCCGAAGCGATCGAGATCGACCCGGACCGCGCGGTCGCGATCGGCATCATCGTCAACGAACTGGTGATGAACGCCGTCAAGTACGCCTATCCCGACGGTGCCGGTCCCATTCACATCGAGCTCAAGTCCGACGGCGACGACATCCTGGTCTCGATCGCGGATGACGGCGTCGGCCTCAACGCCAAGGCCGACCCGCGCTCGACCGGCATGGGGCAACGCATCGTGAGCGCGATGGCGGCGAAACTCGATGCCAGCGTCGAGCGCGACCCGGCCCACGCCGGGACCCGGATCCTGCTGCGCTTCCGCCGTGCCCCTGTGGCGGTGGCGAAATCGACCAGCGCTGCGGCGAAGTGACGTGCTGGACTCCACGTAGTTCCTGATTAGCCGCGCGGCGTCGCGGCCTCGATCGCGCGCGCAGTCGTCACGAGCGCGTCCGCCACCTCGATCACGCGACGCGGCCCCAATCTGTTTCGTATGGCGGACAGCGTAATCGCGGCGGCCGGCTGGCCATCCGGCGTCCTGATCCAGGCCGAAAGCGACTTCGTCCCCTGCACCAGCCCGACCCGGCAAAGCTGTTCGGCTTCGAGGGTTAGAGCGTTTTCGAGCGAAAGCCTGCCCCGGACTTGATCCGGGGTGGACACCGGTTCGCGTGAAGAAAACGCGCCAAAACAAGAATCTTGAGCCCCGTTCCGATTAAGTCGGAACGGGGCTCAAGCCGCCGTTTCGGCAAGTAGCGTCGGCCCTCGCCATCCTGCTATGATCCCGCAGATGACATCGCGCGACTCCGCCAGTGCCGAAATCACGCCCGAAGTGCTGCTGCGGGCCTATGCCTGCGGCATCTTCCCGATGGCCGAAAGCGCCGACGACCCGACGCTGTTCTGGGTCGAGCCGGAGATGCGCGGGGTGATCCCGCTCGACGGCTTTCGCATCGCCTCGCGGCTGGCCCGCACCGTGCGCTCGGACGTCTTCAGCGTCACCGTCGATACCGCCTTCAAGGCGGTCATCGCCGGCTGCGCGGCGCCGCAACCCGGCCGCGACGACACCTGGATCAACAAGCGCATCCGGGATCTCTATCTCGGGCTGTTCGAACGCGGGCATTGCCACAGCGTCGAAGTCTGGCAGAACGGCGACCTGGTCGGCGGTCTCTACGGCGTCAGCCTCGGCCGCGCGTTCTTCGGCGAGAGCATGTTCCACCGCGTCCGCGACGCGTCAAAGGTGGCTCTGGTGCATCTGGTGGCGCGGCTGATCGCGGGTGGATTCGAACTGCTCGACACGCAGTACGTGACCGAGCATCTGCGCAGCTTCGGCGCGGCGGAAATTTCCAGGCGCCGCTATCGCACGCTGCTCGACAAGGCGATCGCCGGCGCGCCCGCAGATTTCCTGAAGTTACCTGGTGTCGAGCCGGTCAGCGGCGCGGAAGCTCTCGCGATCATTGCGGCGCGGGGATGAAGCCGCCGTAGCCCGGATCACGTTCAATTCCCGAACAAGCCGCCGAACAGCCCGCCGGGCCGTTGCTGCGGCGGTGGCGGCGGGGGTTGCTGCTGCTGGTATTGCGGCTGCGGCGGCGGTCCCGGCGGGCGCGGAGCGGCCTGCCGCGGCGACGGTTGACGCTTCTGTGCCGGCGGCGGAGCCGCCTTCGGCGGTTCGGGCGCCGCGCTGACGATGGTCTGGTCGGGGCCTTTACAGTCGGTCAGCCAGATGTCGTAGACGGGATGCTCGACGCCATGCAGGCCGGGGCTTGCCGCAAACATCCAGCCCGAGAAGATCCGCTTCACCTCGCCCTGCAGCGTGATCTCGTCGACCTCGACAAAGGCGTCGGTGTTCGCGGCCTCGGTGGACGGACGCGTGTAGCAGGCGCTGGTTTTGACGCGGAGCGCGCCGAACTGCACGGTCTCGCCGATATCCTCGTCGAAATTGATGATGCGTCCGGTGATCTTGTCGAGGCCGGAGAAACTCGCCTTCTTGTTGGTGATCTTGGTGGCCGGCGGCTCGGACACGACTTCGTCGCCGGGCTGCAGGGTCGCCGGCGTTTGCGGCACGTTCTTGGGCTGACGCTGACCGGGCAGTGCGTTGCCCGGCGGTGGCGCGTTGGCGACGCCCTGCTGGCCGGGCTGCGGCGGCTGAACCGCAACGCCCGGCTGGGTACCCTGGGGCGTTCCGGGCGGCGGCGCGAGCGGTTGCGACTGGAAGCTTCCGGGCGGCGGCACGCCCTGCCCCGGCGGTAGGCGGTTCGGAGTCGGCAGCAGCCGGCCGCGCGGCAGTTCCGGCACTTCCTCGTCGTCGTCGGGAAATTGCTGCTCGCGCTGCTGCTGACCGCCGCGAGGAATCGCGCCCGGCGGCCGCAGCGGAGGATCGGAAAAGATATTGCCGATCTGCGCGTGCGCCGGCGGCGCAAGCGAGATTGTGGTGGCGGCCACCAGGGCCGCAATACCGGTCAGGGCAATGGTTCGAAGCATCTCGCGGCTTTAACAGGCGAATCGGGCTTGCGACATAGTACAGACTTATCCGCCGCTCGCGGCACATCCGGTTAACACGCCGAATACGGCGGGGAAAGGGCGGTTTACCACCCCTCCCCGGTGCGCTCTACCGCCGCTCCCGGCCGGCCCTACTGGTCAGCCCCGCTCACAAATGAAATAGTTGCTGCCGTTGACACGCAGCCTTGCGCGAAACCCGTCAAAATCCGGGATAAACCGGAAGAGCGAGAGGAACCCCCAGATATGCCCGATCGAATCCGCCTCGATGGCCGGGTTGCCGTCGTGACCGGCGCTGCCGGCGTCATTGGAACCGCCACCATGCGCCTGCTGGCCGAGCGCGGGGCCCGAATCGTCGCCGTCGATCGCCGGGAACCGGATCTTGCCGCCGCCATCGAAGACCTGCCGGCCTCGGCGCAGGCGCTGGCGATCGCGGCCGATGTCACGCAGGAGGACGAGGTGGCGGAATATGTCCGCGCCGCCGTCGACAGGTTCGGCACCATCGACGCGTTCTACAACAACGCCGGCATCGAGGGCGACATCAAGCCGATCCCGCAATATTCGCTGGAGAGCTTTCGGCGCGTGCTCGACGTCAACGTGGTCGGCGTCTTTCTCGGCATGAAGCACGTGCTGCCTGTCATGCTGAAGCAGAACAAGGGCAGCATCATCAACACCGCCTCGATCGCCGGGCTGATGGGCTCGCCCATGATCGCCGTCTACAGCGCCAGCAAGCACGCCGTGATCGGGCTCACCAAGAGCGCGGCCTGGGAATGCACCGGCACCGGCGTGCGAGTCAATTGCGTCTGCCCCGGCCTGATCGACAGCCGGATGCTGAGCACGATCCTGCAGGGCCGCAATCCCGGCAACGAGCCGCCGCCGAACGACAGGATCGTCGACCGGATTCCGGCGCGCCGGCTCGGACAGGCGTCCGAAGTCGCCTCCATCGTGGCGTTCCTGGCCTCCGACGAGGCGAGCTACGTCTCCGGCTCAGCCTACACCGTCGATGGCGGCCGCACGGCTGCCTGATCTAGCGCCCCGTCATTCCGGGGCGGTCCGACAGGACCGAACCCGGAATCTCGAGATTTCGGGTTCGATGCTGCGCATCGCCCCGGAATGACAATCCAAAGCGAAAGGTTTCTCCGCCCATGCCCGTCACGCTCGATCCCGATGCCGCCGCCGTCTACAAGGCCTTCCAGGACGCCGGCCGCCCGGCCTATGAGACGCTCACCGCGCCGGAAGCGCGCGAATATTACCTGGCCGCCCGCTTCGTCAGTAATCCCGAGCCGCCCGAACTGGAATCCGACAAGCCACTCTCGATTCCGGCACCGCATGGCACCGTCCCTGCCCGCATCTACACGCCGAAGAAGTTGCGCAAGACCGACGGTCTCGCGCCCTGCCTGGTTTTCTTCCATGGCGGCGGCTGGGTGATCGGCAATCTCGACTCCCATGACGTGGTCTGCCGCAAGCTCGCGCATGAAGGCGAGATGATCGTCGTCTCCGTCGATTACCGCCTGGCGCCGGAACACAAATTCCCCGCCGCTGCCGACGACGCCATCACCGCGACCAAATGGGTTGCCACCCATGCCAAACAGCTCGGCGTCGATGCAAACCAACTGCTGGTCGGCGGCGACAGTGCCGGCGGCAATCTCGCCGCCGTGGTGGCGCTCGCCGCGCGCGACGGCGACGGCCCGAAGCTCGCCGGCCAGGTGCTGGTCTATCCCGCGACCGACTTTGCGATGAAGCATCCCTCGCACAGCGAGCCCGAGACCAGCATTCTTCTCACCCACTCCGTGATCAAGTGGTTCTGCAACCACTACCTCAACGGCACAGCCGACATCGACCACTGGAAGGCGTCGCCCGCGCGCGCCAAGACGCTGGCCGGCCTGCCGCCGGCCTATGTGCTCACCGCCGGCGCCGATCCCCTGCGCGACGAAGGCGCCGAATACGCCGCGCGGCTGAAGGAGGCCGGCGTGCCGATGACGTACCGCCACTTTCCCGGCCAGTTCCACGGCTTCTTCACCATGGGAAAGCTGCTGCAGCAGGCCAACGTCGCCGTCAGTGAAATCGCCGGCTGGATGAAGGCATTGAAATAGCAGCCTGCGACTTGCCATTTCCAGAAACCAATCCCGTTGAGGAAACCCCTTGATCGAAGCTCAGGCACCCTTCTCTCCGCTGTCCCGTCACAACCGCAAACGCCGCGCTCTCGGCGTTCTGGTGGCGCTCGCGATTGCCGCGGTGCTACCGTCGGAAGCATGGGCCGCCGAAGTGGACGGGGCGAAGCTTGGGCTGGCGTGGGGACTGCCGTTCGTCGGCATCCTGCTTTCGATCGCATTGTTCCCGCTGTTTGCGCCCCACTTCTGGGAACATCACCATGGCAAGATCGCGTTCGTCTGGGCGGCGCTCGCAATGATACCAGCGGCGTTTCTGGTAGGATTGACGGGTACGATACATGCGCTCGTTCACACTGCGCTGCTGGAATACATTCCCTTCATCCTGCTGCTGCTGGCGTTGTTCACGGTTGCCAGCGGCATAGTGGTTTCCGGCAATCTTCACGGCGCGCCGATGACAAATACGGTGCTGCTCGGCGTCGGGACCATTCTCGCCAGCCTGATCGGCACCACCGGCGCCTCGATGGTGATGATACGCCCGGTGCTTCGCGCCAATGACGATCGAAAGCACAACGTACATGTCGTCGTGTTCTTCATCTTCCTGGTCTCGAATATCGGCGGCTCGCT
>JAFAGM010000114.1 GCA_023422775.1 Pseudomonadota bacterium | reverse complement strand
CAGCAGACCCAGAAGCGTGTGCTCGCCGAGATCTGGGAACGCCGCAATCCCGACGTGATGGTCAAGTCGCCGGAGCAACTCATCACGCTGGCCTCGATCATCGAGAAGGAAACCGGCCGGGCCGACGAGCGCAGCCGCGTGGCGGCGGTGTTCACCAATCGGCTGCGGCAGAAGATCAAGCTGCAATCGGATCCGACCATCATCTACGGTCTGGTCGGCGGCAAGGGCACGCTGGGCCGGCCGATCCGGCGTAGCGAGATCACCCAGCCATCGCCCTACAACACCTATGTGATCGAAGGCCTGCCGCCGGGCCCGATCGCCAATCCGGGCCGCGCTTCGCTCGAAGCCGCCGCCAACCCGGCGCGCACCCGCGACCTGTTCTTCGTGGCCGACGGAACCGGCGGGCACGCCTTTACCGAAACCTACGACCAGCACCAGAAAAACGTCGTCAAGCTGCGGGCGATGGAGAAGCAGATCCAGAACGACACCGCCGAGCCGGGTGAGGACGCGCCGCCGCCGGCTGCGGCCGGGGTGCCGGCGGATACCAATCCGACCGCCACCACGACGCGGCCGGGGGCGACGAAAAGGCCGGCGCGACCTGCAGCGCCCGGCCGCCAGGGTGCCGCGCAAACCGATGCCGCGCCGCCGGTGGTTCAGCGCTGACATCGGGCCTGATCCGACTCCGGCCGGTTGGACCGCTGCGCGGAACGCAATTCCACTTTTGCGGAAATCGTCTTATGGTCGCCCGGTCTCTTTCAAGTCCCCAATCCCCTGTCTTTCGGAGAGTTTTACGCGATGGCGCTATCGAGCATGACCGGCTTTGCCCGGAGTCACGGCGCCAGCGGGCCGTATACGTTCGAGTGGGAGCTGAAGTCGGTCAACGCAAAGGGCTTTGATCTGCGGCTGCGGCTGCCGCCCGGCTGGGACGAACTCGAGGCCTTTGCCAAGAAGCGCGCCGCCGAAGTGCTGTCGCGGGGGACGGTGTACGCCAACCTCAACGTCAAGCGCGCCAACGCCGTCTCCGCCGTGCGCATCAATGAAGATGTGCTTGCCTCGATCGTGAAGGTCGCTGGCGTGCTCGCCGGCAAGATCGACGCCGTCGCGCCCAGCATCGATGGGCTGCTCGGCATCAAGGGTGTCATCGAGGTCGTCGAACCCGAAAGCGACGAAGTGGAGGACAAGGCGGCGAGGGACGCGGCGGCGGCAGCCTTCGAACAAGCCTTGTCCCATCTCGTCGAGATGCGTCGCCGCGAGGGCGTGACGCTTGGGCAAGTCCTGATCCAGCGCATGGATGAAATCGAACGGCTGGCCAGCAAGGCCGAGGCGGCACCCGGCCGCAAGCCGGAGGCAATCCGGGCGCGGCTGGCGGAGCAGGTCGCTGCTTTGCTGGAAACCTCCGAGCGCTTCGACCCCGACCGGCTCAATCAGGAGGCGATCCTGATCGCGACCAAGGCCGACATCCGCGAAGAGCTCGACCGTATCGCCTCGCACGTCGCGCAAGCCCGCGACATGATCAAAAAGGGCGGACCGGTCGGCCGGCGCCTCGATTTCCTGGCCCAGGAATTCAACCGCGAGGTCAATACCTGCTGCTCCAAATCCAACGATCTGGAACTGACGCAGACCGGGCTCGAGATGAAAAACGTGGTCGAGCAGTTCCGCGAACAGGTCCAGAATCTGGAGTGACGCGATGACGGCTGCTGGTTTCGACGGAGTTGAACGGCGAGGGCTGATGTTCGTGCTGTCGTCGCCTTCGGGCGCCGGCAAGACCACGCTGTCGCGCATGCTGCTCGAGCGCGAGCCGGGCCTGAAGATGTCGGTCTCGGCGACGACGCGCGCGATGCGGCCGGGCGAGGTCGAGGGCCGCGACTACTTCTTCGTCGACAAGCCGAAATTCGAGACGATGGTGAAGCAGGGTGAACTGCTCGAATGGGCGACCGTGTTCGACAATCTCTACGGCACGCCGCGCGCGCCGGTCGAAGCGGCGTTGTCGGCGGGACAGGACGTCCTGTTCGATATCGACTGGCAGGGCACCCAGCAGCTTCACCAAAAGGCAAGCGTCGACGTGGTGCGGGTCTTCATCCTGCCGCCGTCGGCCGCCGATCTGGAGAAACGGCTTCACACGCGCGCACAGGATTCCGACGAGGTGATCAGAGGGCGCATGAGCCGCGCCACCCATGAACTCAGCCACTGGGCGGAGTACGACTACATCGTCGTCAACCAGAGCGTCGACGACGCGTTCGCCGAGGTGCAGTCGATCCTCAAGGCCGAGCGGCTCAAGCGCGAACGCCGCACCGGCCTGACCGAGTTTGTCCGCAACCTGCAGCGGCAGCTGGAAAAATAGCTGAGCCGCAGCTTCGGTCAGTGCTGCGCGCTGCGGGCGAGCCGGGCCAGCATGTCGGTAACCTGCCGCTCCCGCGCCTCCTGCGGGCGGGGAATGCGCACTTCCTGCGGGCGAAAATTGTGTGCGGCTTCCTGGCGCGGACGCTGGGCGGTCTCGGCACGCCGCGTCCGGACTTCTTCGCGCTGGAACGTCGGGGGCACCGGACGCATCTGTGGCGCTGTACGTATCGGCGGTGCCGAACGCTTCGGCGGTGCGGAGCGCTTGCTTTTCGCGGCATCCCATCTTGCGAGCCGCTGGCGTCGCATGGCGCGCCGTGCGCGGATGCGGCCAAGCCTGAAGAGGAGGCTCACCGTGACGCCGGCCAGCGCGAGCGCGGCAGCCATCACCGCAAGCAACATCTGCAGCGACGCCGTTGGCTTGGTCGTCGATGAGTCTGCGGCTGCGAACGAGATCCCCGGCGCGGGCTGTGGTTGCAGGGTCGGTTGCACGGCGGGTTGCTGCTGCACCGGCTCGGCGTCCTGCGCTTGATCGGCGGGCTGATCGGCGACCGAGGCAGTGGTCTGGACATCCGCAGCGTTGCTCGAGGCATTTGCGCCAGGGTTGTTGTCGAGCCATCGGCTCGTGGCTACCGGAGCCGGCACGAATACGTTCGTGCCAAGGGCGCGCGCTCCTTCCTGCATGGCTGGAGTGGATGTCGCGGTGCCGGTCGTTTGCGGCTCGGGATTGGCGGGGGCAGCCTGCTCGGCGCGGGATTGCTGGGAGATGTATTCGGCGCGCGCGTCGTCGATTGCCTTGCGCGTGATCGTGCGCGGTGGCTGCGCCGGCTCTGCAGTTGCCGTCGCCGCCGGCGGCGGTGAAGCCGGCGGCGTGGCGCGTGTCGATTTCTCGCCGCTCTCTTCGCGAAGATACCAGCATTGACGCTTGGTCGCGCGATCGATGCGATAATACCAATGGCCGCCCGGAGTGGTCACCGGCTTTGGCGCGGTCAGACAATCGTCGGCGGTAGCGGCTTGCGCCCGGAGGTCCGTCACGGTGGCGAGATTGGCTCCGGCCAGAACACTGACGGTAAGAGCCGCGACGAACTGCGCGGAACGCTTTGACATCTACATCCCCGGTACTGATACGCAACGCTAGGTGCACTAAATCTGGTCGGAGAGTGGGGTCGCAATTAGCCGCAATTCCGGAGCGGATGGGGTATAATTGAGGCCTGTGGATAGCCATAATTGAGGCGGCCGTTCAGAGGTGTTTTCCTACTGTCTGGAAGCCGTCCAGCGTCCAGTACATCCATCGGATCGCACGAACGAGCCGGAGCCGGAGCGGCCCGAGAAACGGCCGGTGCTGGTCCAGCTCAAACCCTGGACGGATCCGCTGGTTCTCGTGGCGCCATTCGGGCTGACCGATCCGGAGCTCAATTCGCCCGAAAGCCTGCCGCCGGAAATGACGAAGCTCTCGCGGCTGCTACCGCAAGGCGTGCCCACGGCGACGGCAACCCACGATCCATCGAAATTGCCGCCGCCGCCACGGCCTTCGCCGCCACCTCCGCTCTTCCGGGATGCCCGGCGCGGCTCGTCGGATTCAGGTTTGGCACGACGCGCCGGCTTTGATGGCTCGACCGCGCGCGGCGCCTCGCGTGAACCGGACAGTGATTTCTCATCGTTGCCGATGCTGCCGCCGACGCTGCCGGATTGCGCAAGCACTCCGCTTGTCATGGCGGTTGAAACCAACAACGAGACCAGCGCAATGCCGAGCAAACGTTGAACCGAATTCTCCATCATGAAATGTCCAGTCTCCAAATGAGCGCCGATCCAGCCCGGCGCGTTGCACCTACTGCTTCGCTGCTGTCCACCTTCCGGTGCAGCCATCGGATTGCCGGAACGTGCCGCCTCCGGTGCGGCCGGAGAGGCGGCCGACCGTGATGACGGTGATGCCGTTGCCGGTGGAAGTGCCGTATACCCTGCCGTCGGGACGGACGGTGCCTCTCGCGGTCTGACCGATAATCTTGCCGCTGGTGACGACGACGGCGTTGCTGCTGGTGCCCGAACACGTGACGCCGACGGAGCGCACGATCCACGCGCCATCGAAACTGTTGCCGCCGCCACCGCTCTTGCGCGATGCGCCGCGCGCTTCTTCTGCTCCGGGCCTGCTGCGGCGCGAGGGAGTCTCGGACGCGCGTGGCGGCTCTCGCGAACCGGAAAGCGATTTCTCGTCATTGCCGATGCTGCCGCCGGCGCTGCCGGATTGGGCCAACGCTACGCCCGATGCGGCCGAGAGGAAGAAAGCGAGCAGCGCAATCTCCGAGGAATGCCGAACCACATCTCGCATATCAGGTACTTCCAATGCCATGAATGAAATCCAGAGCATGCTTCAACTACGTTGAACCATGCTCGTCGGTCATCTTCCTTTGAGCATGATCTCTTCGGAAAACCGGTGCCCACTTTTCCGGATCATGCTCTAACGGCCGGACCCGTCGGCACAGACCGCGCCAATGATGCGGCAGGATTTGCCGGACTTGCCGCACTCGTCGAGCGCTGCGTCCCTGGCGCGCTGCACGGTATCACGCTGGACCAGCGACCAGGATTTGTCCGAGATCGCAAACGCACCGCATCGCGCGCCGTAGAAACTCAGTTCGAACGGACATTTGCTTCCGCCGCAATTCTTGAGCGCGTCGTCGATCGCCGCCCGCCTCGAAACATGATTCCACGACATTCCCCATTTGGCGCTGTCCGGACCGTAGACGATCGAGCCCCACGGCTTCAGGTCTTCCATCTTGCGCAGCCGCGTCAGCACGCCTTCGGTGGCTTCGCCGGTCGGCGTCATCTTCGCCTTCTCCTGAAACTTCGATATCGCCAGCCGCATGCCGTTCTTGCTGTCGAGCGGCTCCGGATCGTAGTTGAGCTCGAACAGTCGGTCGCTGAGTTCGCGCAGCAGGATCGGATCCTTGATCGGGATGCGGTCGGGATCCGGACGCAGCGTCGAGGCGATCGGCGCATCGGGGGGCGGCGCCACCGCGACCTTCGCCGATGGGGCAGGGGGCACAAAATAGAAGTTGCCGTCGATCGGCGAGGAGGACACCCAGGGCTGTTGCGACCCGCCGGTCTGGCGCTTCACGGCGAGGCCGACCTGGTTGAAGGTCTGGAAGATGTCGAGGCCGGCCAGCCTGACGGTCGATGCCAGCGCCCTGGTGTAGGGGCTGTGGCCGTCGGCGCCGTCGAGTGCGACGTTGCCAGGCTGTGTGGCGTAGGAGATCAGCGTACCCTCCGGCGCGCGCATCTGGGCGAGGCCGCCGTCGGAGGCACGCAGGCCGCGGGCGCCGAACGGGTTGTTCCGGCAGGCATCGAGGATCACCATGTTGAGCCGGGTGCCCGAGCCCTGCATCTGGCGCAGCACGAGACTGACGTCCATCATCTGGAAATCGACGTCGGCTTCGCGCGTGGGATTTGCGGTGACCGGCACCAGATAGTTCGAGCCGGAGACCTGGACGCCATGGCCGGCATAGTAGAACAGCGCGACGTCGGCGCCCTGCAGCTGCCGGCCGAACGTCTGTACCGCCAGATCCATCGCCGGCTTGTCGAGATCGAGCTGGGCGCGGCTGCCGATCAGCGTGAAGCCGAGCGCGGAGAGGGTCTCGGCCATCAGCGCGGCATCGTTGCGGGGATTGTCGAGCCGGGGCACGTTCTGATAGCTGGAATTGCCGATTACCAACGCGACGCGCTTTTCGGCGGCGGCCGGCGTCACGAACACCAGCGCGATCAGGAAGGCCAGCGCCGAATACCCTATACTTTCAAAAGCTCCGCGCATCTTCGATCAAAATCCCATAATGAAATGACGGCAGGATATCAGTCCGAGCGCGCGGCGGAAAGCGCCCTGGCGCGGCAGAGGGCGGCGGGCAGGGGCGCTCCTTCCGATTTCCGTTGCGGATGGCTGCGCCTGGGCGGGACTTTTCAATCTCGTGGCGCGAAGGGCGCCCGAAGTTGTTCAACGACGATGCTCCTCGGAAAGCCGAGGGCGCAGGGAAAGCCCACGGCCTTCCCTGCGCAGCGGTTTTAACGGCTTATGGCGCGCCCGCATCCGATATCGACCACATGCTCACCCGGCCTTGCCGCGCCGCGGCAGCCAGGCTGACGCTCGTGACCGGTGCGAAGACATTACTGATCGCGGCTTGCTGAGAAACCTATGCGTACTGAAAAAACCTGAGAACGCTATCGCATTGAAAATTGCAGGACTTTGGAAGTCAGATGTCATGGCTGTGCGTCGATGGGGCCGCGCGCTAGAAGCCGACCGCATTCCTTAGCTTCATCATCGCCTTCTCGGCCATGTGGGTATAGCGCCCGTCGGCGAATTCCTGATCCGCCATGAAGAGGAGCGCGCCGACCACGAGGATGCCGAGAATGGCCCTGATCACGGCTTTCTCCTGCGTCAATCGTGCTTGCGCTGATGCCGCTCGATCCGAAGCCGCTGCGCCCGCATCCGCTTGATCTCCTCATCGAGCGTGTCCATCTCCGCGTCGCGACGCTCGGACCGTGATTTGACCGCCTCGTCGGCGCGAATCTTGTTGAGGGTCTTCTCCACGGACAGTTTCTTTGTTTCGGCCATGATAGCGGTCCTCTCAGCGAACGGTTGGCGGCCTTGCGGGTGTCCGGAAGTGACTTATAGCATTCGACCAGGTCGCACGGTTGCCCAGATTTCAGCGCTGCCGGATCGGTTGCTTGATCCAGGTCAATGACCATGACCATTTGGTGCGGACACCATATGTCGCATAATTCGCATCCCGTCCCGGGCATCGATCTAACGCTGCCCGCCGAACGCGGCCCGGTAGATCGTCCAGTACACCGCGCCGACCAGGACAGAGCCTCCCACGATATTGCCGATGGTGACCGGAATGAGGTTGTGGGCAATCCCGGATAACGTGATCGCGGAGGCGTCGAAACCAACGGGAACGTTACCCGTGCTGGTCAAAAGCCAGGCCAGCGGCAGGAAATACATATTGGCCACGCAGTGCTCGAAGCCGGCGGCGACGAAGGCCGAAATCGGCAACATGAGCGCGATGATCTTGTCGGTGACCGAGCGTCCCGCATAGGCAAGCCAGACCGCAAGGCAAACGAGCACGTTGCACAGGATGCCCTTGATGAACAGCGTGAAGGCATCGGGCTGTATCTTGGCAACCGCCGTGTTCAGGATCGACAGGCCGACACGGCCGCCATTCATGTCGAGGTGATGGGAAAGCAGGACCAGGACGGCAAGTCCAACCGCACCGACGATGTTGCCGAGATAGACGATAAGCCAGTTGCGCAGCATCGCCCCGGTGGAGACTTTGCCGCTGGCCCAGGCCATCACGATCAGGTTGTTGCCGGTAAACAGCTCGGCGCCTCCGACGATAACCAGCGACAGCCCGAGCGAAAACACCAGTCCACCGAGCACGCGACCCGTTGCGAAGCTCAGCTCCGCATCGCTGGCGACGATGGTATAATAAAGCGCGCCGAAGCCGATGCCGCCGCCCGCCACGATCGCCAGCATGAACGACGCCAGCGGCGGCAATCTCGCTTTCTTGACACCGACTGTCTCAACGGCTTGCTCGATCTCGGCGGGACTGTAGGCGTTCAGATTGAAGACGGGCGGCTGCGGTGCGGGCACTCGGTCATCCATCCGGCGTTTCCTCTGCACGTGCGTCGGTTGTCCACGATGGCCACCGCAGGACAGCGGGAACGCCTGCCGCCGGTCAGCCGGCGCTTCCGGCTGCCAGGAGCCCGACGATCTGTGCGGCAATGACCTTCACCAGCGTCATCGAAGGAAAGATCATGGCGTAGCCGATGTCGGGCCGCTCGGTCGGCGCCATCTTGGTCGAGTAGACGAGGATCGCCGGATTTCCTGTCGCACCGGACGCGACGCCGACGAGGTCGTCATAGGGGATCTTCATGAGGTAGTGGCCGACGAGCAGGACGATGGCCATCGTCGTCAGCAGGACCGCGGCGCCGATGAACAGCATCGTCAGTCCGGACTCGGCGACGGTGCGGACGAAGGGCTGGCCGGCGTTGACGCCGACGGTGGCAAGAAAGATCGCGAGGCCAAAATTTCGCAGCACGATGTTGGCGGGCAGCGGCATGGTCCAGAGCATCGGGCCGGTGCGGCGCAGCTTGCCGAGGATGAGGGCCACGATCAGCGGCCCGCCGCCGATGCCGAGCGTCACGGTGCCTACGCCGGGAATGGGAATGGGGACGAGGCCGAGGAGTACGCCCATCACCATGCCGAGCCCGAGCGAGACATAACTGAACTCCGCGGCGGCCTTGACGGTGTCCCCGAAATGACGCCGGACCTCCTCCTTCCGCTCCGGCGGCGTCAGCACGCCGACGCGGTCGCCGAATTCCAGCATCAGGTCGGAGGCAGGGACGAGGTCGACGTCATAGCGCCGGACATGCAGCAGATGAGAGCCGGCGGGCATCGGCAGGCTGGCAAGCGGGATGCCCACCACGTTGGCCCTGCTGACGAAGACCCTGATATAGTCGAGGTCCGCACGGTCGCTGGTCAGCCGGCCAGGTGAGAACTCGCCGAGCTTGGCCGCGGCAGTTGCAACCGCCTCGCTATCTTCCGCCACGACCAGGACGGCGTCGCCGTTGTCCAGAATCGTATCGTCGGTCGGGGCGATGTTGTGCCCGCCCTTGCGAACCATCGTCACCCGCAGGCCGTGCGGCGCCTTCGCCATCAGATCGCCCAGCCGGTGACCGGCCAGGCGTTCGCCAACCGAAATCTCTCCCATATGAAAGCGCGGCGACTTCGCGGGGAATTTCGGCTTGACGATGCGGGTCATGAAATAGATGCACAGGATCGGGCCGATGACCCCGAACGGGTAGGCGATGGAATAGCCGATCGAGGGATCCTTGTTGTTCATCACCTCGAGCGCGGCCTGCAGCGTCGCGGTGCTCGTCATCGATCCTGCATAGAGGCCGAGCGTGTGGCCGACCTTGATGCCGAAGATGTGCCCGAGGCCAAGCGCAACGGCGAGGCCTGCCAAACAGGCGACCAGCGCCAGCAGGTTATATTTCTGGCCGGCACCCACCATGCCCTCGAAGAACTGGCGGCCATAGAGAATGCCGATCCCGTAGAGGAACATGATCAGGCCGATCAGTCCGATCGGGCCGATGATCTGGGCTTTTGGGGCGAATGCGCCGAGGGCAAGGCCGACGAAGAGGACGGCGCCGACGCCGAGCGAGAAGCCGAAGATGTTGATCTGGCCGACCAGGTAGCCGACGCCGATAGCAAGGAAGGCGGTCAGGATCGGTTGGCTTCCGATGATCTCGCGCGCAAAGTCCAGCATGTCTTGTCCCCCAATTGCATTGCAGTCAGCGCGCGCGGCAGCCCGCGGCCTGGAATTGTCCGATGACCCGATCGATCAACTCCCGGCTCGGCGGCTGGGTGTCGGCGTGCTTGTAGTCGAGGCCGATCGCCTTCCACTTGAACAGGCCCATCTGGTGGAACGGCTGTACTTCGACCCATTCGACGTTCTTCATCGGCGCGACGAAGCGGGCGATGCCCTCCACATTCGCGGGATCGTCGGTCGCGCCAGGAACGAGCGTGAAGCGGACCCAGACCGGCTTCGAGATCGAGGCAAGGCGCTCCGCAAACCGCAGGGTCGGGGCGAGGTCGCGGCCGGTGACGCGGCGATAGGTGTCGGGATCGGAGCTCTTGATGTCGAGCAGGACGTGGTCGATCACAGACAGATAGCGATCGTCGACACGGTCGCCCATGAAGCCTGACGTCTCGATCGCGGTGTGCAGCCCCATTTCCCTGGCGCCGGCGAAAATTCGCCGGGTGAACGCGAGCTGCACCATCGGCTCGCCGCCCGATATCGTGAGGCCGCCGCCGAGGCTGCGGATGGTGGGCGCGAAGTCGCCAATGCGGCGCAGCACATGGTCAAGCGACACATAGGTGCCGTCCTTGAGATGCCAGGTGTCGGGGTTGTGGCAGTAGGTGCAGCGCAGCAGGCATCCCGACACGAACAGGACCAGGCGAAGGCCCGGCCCGTCGTAGCGCGACGAGGTCTCATAGGAGTGGCAGTATCCGAACGAGCCCTCTTCGTCCTTGACCTTGTCTTCATCAGGGGCGTCGGGTGAAATGCCCACCCGGAGGTCGTAACGACTTCCGGGTTCGAGCGGTTTGACGGTCGACATGGCGACACCAGCTAGATTTGGCCGTGGAAGGTGCGGCTGATCACGTCTCGCTGCTGTTCCGGCGTCAGGCGAACGAAGTTCACCGCATAGCCCGACACGCGGATGGTGAGTTGCGGATACTTGTCCGGATTCTTCATCGCGTCCTCGAGCGTGGCCTTGTCGATCACGTTGAGGTTCATGTGGAAGCCGCCGCGCTCGAAATAGGCGTCAAACGCCTTGACCGCCTCGTCGATGAGCTGGGTATCCGACAGATGGGCCTTCTGGGGCGCGATGGAGACGGTGTAGCTGATGCCGTCCTGCGAGTCCTTGTAGGGAAGCTTTGCGACCGACAGGCAGGAGGCGAGCCAGCCATGGCTGTCGCGGCCGTGCATCGGATTTGCGCCGGGGCCGAACGGCTCGCCCTTGCGGCGGCCGTCGGGGGTGTTGCCCGTGGCCTTGCCGTACACCACGTTCGAGGTGATGGTGAGGACGCTTTGCGTGTGGGTGGCGTTCCGATACGTCGGATGCTTGCGGATCTTCTCCATGAAGCTGGTGACGAGGCTCGAGGCGATCTGGTCGACACGGTCGTCGTTGTTGCCGAATTGCGGCGTCGATTTGTTGCCCTCGTTCTGGTAGTCGACGATCAATCCGGTCGCATCGCGCACGACACGCATCTTGCCGTATTTGATTGCGCTCAGGCTGTCGGCAACCACCGAAAGCCCGGCGATGCCGAACGCCATCGTGCGCAGGATGTCGCGGTCGTGGAGCGCCATCTCCAGGCGCTCGTAGAAGTACTTGTCGTGCATGTAGTGAATGCAGTTCATGGCATGGACGTAGGTCCGTGCCAGCCACTCCATCGTCGCATCGAACTTGGTCATGACGTCGTCGTAGTCGAGGAAATCGCCCGACACCGGCAACGAGGGCGGTGCGACCTGGTCGCCCGTCACCTCGTCGCGGCCGCCGTTGATCGCGTAGAGCAGCGCCTTGGCGAAATTGACGCGGGCACCGAAGAACTGCATCTGCTTGCCGAGCCGCATAGCGGAGACGCAGCAGGCGATCCCGTAGTCGTCGCCCCAGAACGGCCGCATCAAATCGTCGTTCTCGTATTGCAGCGAGGATGTGTCCTTGCTGACCTTGACGCAGTAGCGCTTGAAGGCGGCCGGCATGTGGGCCGACCACAGCACCGTGATGTTCGGCTCGGGCGCGGGGCCGAGATTGTACAGCGTGTGCAGCATCCGGTAGCTGCTCTTGGTCACCAGGGCGCGGCCGTCGAGATCCATGCCGCCGACGCATTCGGTCGCCCAGTAGGGATCGCCGCTGAATAGCGCATCATAGTCGGGCGTGCGGAGGAAGCGGACGATGCGCAGCTTCTGCACCAGCTGGTCCCAGAGCTCCTGCGCCCGCGCCTCGTCGAGGATGCCGGCCTTGAGGTCGCGCTCGATGTAGATGTCGAGGAAGGTGGAGATGCGCCCGATCGACATCGCCGCGCCATTGGCTTCCTTGATGGCGCCGAGATAGGCGAGGTACGTCCACTGGAACGCTTCCTGCGCATTCGCCGCCGGCTTCGATATGTCCTGACCGTAGAGCTTCGCCATCGCGGCGAGGTCCTCGAGCGCGCGCATCTGCTCGGACAGTTCCTCGCGCTGGCGGATGATCTCGTCGGTCGGCCACATGTCGTCGATCTGTGCACGCTCCTCGCGCTTGGCCTCCAGCAACCGGTCCACGCCGTAGAGCGCGACGCGGCGATAGTCGCCGATGATGCGGCCGCGGCCGTAGGCATCGGGGAGCCCGGTGATGATGCCGGAGCGACGGCAATTCATGATTTCGGGCGTATAGGCGTCGAACACGCCGTCATTGTGCGACTTGCGGTATTTCGTGAAGGCCTCATGCACCAGCGGATCGGGTTCGAAGCCTGCCGCCTTGATGCCGGCCTCGACCATCCGCAGCCCGCCGTAGGGGAAGATCGCGCGCTTGAACGGCTGGTCGGTCTGAAGGCCGACGATGACTTCGTTGTCGCGGTCGATGTAGCCGGCCTTGTGCGCGAGCAG
>JAFAGM010000044.1 GCA_023422775.1 Pseudomonadota bacterium | reverse complement strand
TCATGGTGGTCAGCGCGGCGATGGCCTGCTTGCGGGCCGCCTTGCGCGGAACGCCAGAAATCTGATCGGTCATCATCTCGATCATCTGTTCGAGCTTGGCGGCGAACGCCTTGCGCGTCTTCGGGCTTTCGCGGGCGATCTCGGCGCCGAGCGCCGGCACCACACAACCGTGGCCGGGATCGTCGCGGTGCGTGGGGGTCAGGTAAGTCTCGACGATGGTTGAAAACCGCTTCTCGGGCGGGATCTCCTCGGACATCTTGCGCCAGCGTTCGGTGGCGCGGTCCATGGCGTAGCCGAAGGCCTCGATCACCAGCGCCTCGCGGGAATCGAAATGCGCATAGAAGCCGCCATGGGTCAGGCCCGCTTCTTTCATCAGGTCAGCGACGCCGATGCCATGCGCGCCCTTCTCGCGAAGCCGCACCGAAGCCTTTTTCACGATCCGCGCGTGGGTCTCCTGCTTGTGCTCTTTCGAATAGCGCATCGGCATTCCCATTAGATGTTTTCAGTCATATAATAGCAGTCGGACACGCGAAAAGCTGCATCTATTTCGCCTTGCCGCTATCTCCGATCATGGAGAACGTCGCCGTCGCGTGCACCGCAAGATTGCCCGCAGCGTTACGGACGAAACCCTCAACGTAGCTGGTCTGGCGTCCGAGCTTTACGACTTTACCTTCCGCCGAGATGGGGCCCGACTTGACCGATAGCGGCCGCAGATAGGTCAGCTTGAGATCGAGCGTCACCGAGGTCTGGCCCATCGGTAGCATCGTAGATATGGCACAACCCATAGCAGTATCCAGCAGCGCCGCGGCTGTCGCGCCATGCAGCAGGCCGATGGTGTTCTCCAGGCTCTCATCCGGATCGAGTTCCATCACGATCCGCCCGGGGTCGGCAACGCGCATCTCGAACCCGATCAGCCGGGCCATCGGCGGCGGCGGCAGGATACCGTCGCGGATCGCGCGTACGGTCTCCAGCCCGGACATGCCCTCGGCCGCCTTCGCGACCGGTCCCGGCGCCTGCCAGTCCACGATCCGCTGCCGTCGCAATTCCGGCGAAAACAGGTCGACGCTATCGGTCATGGTCATGGCAGCTCCTTTTAAATGACGATCGTAATTTTATCGGAGCCCCGCCTGCCGTGCAACACTTCGCCGGCCGCCCTTGACAAGCCGGCGCGATGTCTTGGAAGTGGCGCAAATTCCCGAACAAGATCGGAAAACAACATGGAAATGCTCAATCCGCACTGCGGGATCGACTGCGACGACAGAGGCGTCGTGCGCCTCTCGATCTGCAACGCAGGCTCCCTGAACATCCTCTCCTCCGCCGTCACCGACGGCGTCCGCGAAGGGTTCGAGAAACTCGCCGGCGACAGAAAGATCCGCGCCGTGATCCTGGCGGGACAGAGCGAGAAGAGCATGATCGGCGGCGCCGACATCAAGGAGATGGCGCGTCTCGACCAGAAATCCGCCGAAGCCTTCATCACCCGATTGCGCGACCTCTGCGAGGCCGTGCGCAAGTTTCCGGCGCCCGTCATTGCCCGCCTCCCCGGCTGGTGCCTCGGCGGCGGTCTCGAGGTCGCCGCGGCTTGCGATTTCCGCATTGCCGCCCACGACGCCAAATTCGGGATGCCCGAGGTGCGCGTCGGTATCCCCTCCGTGATCCACGCCGCCCTGTTGCCGCGGCTGATCGGCTGGGGCCGCGCCCGCTGGCTGGTGATGACGGCGGAGAACATCGACGCCCCGACGGCGCTCGCCTGGGGTCTGGTCGATGTGGTAGCAAAGGAAGGCGGGCTCGACGCCGCGGTCGAGCATACGGTGAAGGCGTTGCTCGAATGCGGTCCCGAAGCGCTGCGCTCGCAAAAGGCGCTGATGCGCCAATGGGAGGAACTGCCGCTGACCGAATCCGTCAATTTGAGCGTCGGCGTGTTCGGACAATCGTTCCTGACCGGCGAGCCGCAGCGGTTGATGCAGGGTTTTCTCGACCGGAAGAAATAGACGGAGGGACCCATGAGACCTGCCGGCAAGGGCCCGCTGGATTCGCTCTACTTCGACTATCCGAAGTTTGCGGCGCGGCGCGTGCCCGAGCACGGCGGTGCCACGGCGAAACATCCGGTCCTGATCGCGGGCGCCGGCCCGATCGGCATGACCGCGGCGCTGGTGCTGGCGCGCTACGGGATCAAGAGCGTGCTGATCGACCGCAAGGACACGTTCAACGACGGCAGCCGCGCAATCTGCATCGCACGTCCCAGCATGCACATCCTGGAGCGGATCGGCGCGGTCGCGCCGTTCGTCGACAAGGCGCTCGGCTGGCGGCTCGGCCGCAGCTACTACCGCGGCGAACAGATTTTCCGGCTCGAAATGCCGCATCCAGCCAACGAGAAATATCTGCCGATGTACAATCTGCAGCAGCAGTACATCGAGAAATTCCTGCATGATGCGGTCGCGGCAAGCGACCTGATCGACATGCGCTGGCAGAGCGAGCTTGCCGGCATCGAAGTGCACGAGGACAGCGTGTCGGCTCGCGTGGCGTCGCCAGAGGGCGACTATTGGCTCGATGCCTTTTATGTGCTGGCCGCCGACGGCGCGCGCTCGCCGATCCGGTCGATGCTCGGGCTTCGGCTGAAGGGCGACAATTACGAAGGCCGGTATGTGATCGCGGATATCCGGATGGATCACGATTTTCCGACCGAGCGCCGGGCATTCTTCGAACCGAGAGGCAATCCCGGAGGCACGGTGCTGATTCACAAGCAGCCGGACGATATCTGGCGCATCGACTATCAGCTCCGCGAAGGCGAAAGCGAGGAGGAAGCCCTCAAGGAGGAGAACCTCCGCGCCCGCGTCGGCGCGATCCTGGCCGATATCCACCACACCGGGCCGTGGGAACTGGAATGGTGGAGCGTCTATTCCGCCAACACGCTGTGCCTCGACGATTACCGGCACGGCCGCGTGTTCTTCATCGGCGACGCCGCGCACATCGTGCCGATCTTTGGCGTGCGCGGGCTGAACAACGGGCTTGCCGATGCCGAAAACATCGGCTGGAAGCTCGCGCTCGTCCTGCACGGCGAGGCGGACGACCGGCTGCTCGACAGCTATTCGCCGGAGCGACGCGGCGCCACGCTCGACGTGTTCGCCAACGCCACCAAGAGCACACGTTTCATGACGCCGCCGACGCGCGGCTGGCGCCTGGCGCGCGAGGCGGCGCTGTCGCTCAGCCTCCGCCACGAATTTCCGCGCGGGCTGGCCAATCCGCGCCAGATGCAGCCCTACACCTATTCCGAAAGCCCGCTGACGCCCTTTGCCAAGCATGATGCCGAGTTTGCCGGCGGACCCGGCTGCGGTAGCGTCGCGCCGAACGCCAAGCTCGACGACGGCAGCCATTTGCTCGATCACGCCGGTAACGGCATGACCGCGATTCTGTTTGGCGACGGGCAACCTTCCGCCGAACAGGCGGCGCTGCTCAAGCAACTCGGCAGGATCGACAAGCGCCTGGTTTCGCTCGTCATCGGATCGCGCGGCTTGGAGTCAGGCACGAAGGCTATTCCGGACCATGACGGGCAAATCGCCCGACTGTTCGCCGCAGGGCCCGGGGCGCTCTATTTGCTGCGGCCCGACCTGCACATTGCCGGGCGATGGAAAACCGCTGTTCCCGGCGAGGTCCTGAAAACCGCCAGTATTTGCCTGGGAAGCGAGACGCCATGAGCGCGATGCAATTCGAGGATTTCGAGGGGGCGTATGAAGCCCTGGCGGTAGCGATCGATGCCGCCGGACCCGAGCGCGAAGCGCTGTTCCTGACCCGGCTTGCGCTGGTGCTCGGACACGAACTCGGCGATATCACCGCTTTCAGGAAAGCCATCAAGACGGCCCTTGAAGACCTGGGATAGCCGGACGCCATCCTACCGATCGTCCCCGCCACGCCGATTGATCAGTTTCTCTCATGCGAATCGCTAAATCTTGTCATGGGGCCATCCCTGCCTTTTCATGACAACGTCGGTTGCAATTCTTGCGGCGCATCATATGATGATAATCATCCAATAGATACCCGTAACCGAGGAGCACCGCCATGGCCGCCGCTTCCGATCCCGTCGTCATCCTTTCAGCCGCCCGCACGCCGCTGGGACGCTTCATGGGCGAACTGTCGCCGTTCAGCGCCCATAAGCTCGGTTCCCACGTCATCGGGGCCGCGCTGGAGCGGGCGAAACTCCCACCCGAAAGGATCGACGAGGTGTTCATGGGCAACGTGCTGCCGGCCGGACAGGGCCAGGCGCCGGCCCGGCAGGCCGCCCGCGGCGCCAGGCTGCCCGACGCCACCGGCGCCACCACCATCAACAAGGTCTGCGGCTCCGGCATGAAGGCAACCATGCTGGCCCATGACATCATCAACGCCGGTTCGGCCGAGATCGTGCTGTCCGGCGGCATGGAGAGCATGAGCAATGCGCCCTATCTGCTGGCCAAGGCGCGGGGCGGCTACCGCGCCGGCCATGACCGGATCATCGATCACATGATGATGGACGGGCTGGAAGACGCCTACGAGACCGGCCGCTCGATGGGCGATTTCGGCGAGGCCACCGCGGAAGCCTATCAGTTCACCCGAGCCGATCAGGACGCCTACGCGATGGAGACGCTGACCCGCGCACGCAAGGCGGTCGAAGGCGGCGCGTTCAAGGCGGAAATCGCGCCGGTCACGCTGACCGAAAAGGCCGGGCCGCGGATCATCGCCAACGACGAGCACCCGCTCAAGGTGGACCCTGCAAAAATTCCCGGGCTGAAAGCCGCGTTCCGCGTCAACGGCACCATTACCCCGGCGGCCTCCTCGGCGAACGCCGACGGCGCCGCGGCACTCATTCTCGCCAAGCGCGCGCTCGCCGATCGCGACGGGCTTGCGGCGCTTGCCGAGATCAAGGGACACGCCACCCACAGCCAGGAACCGCAGTGGTTCACCACGGCGCCGATCCCCGCCATTCGCAAGCTCTTGGACAAGGTCGGCTGGAGCGTCGGCGATGTCGACCTGTTCGAGATCAACGAAGCTTTTGCCGTGGTGGCGATGGCGGCGCAGAAGGATCTCGGCATCCCCAGGGAGAAGCTGAACGTCAACGGCGGCGCCTGCGCGCTGGGTCATCCCATCGGCGCCACCGGGGCACGGCTGATCGTGACGCTGCTGCATGCGCTGGAGGCCCGCAACCTCAAGCGCGGCGTTGCGGCGCTTTGCATCGGCGGCGGTGAAGCCACGGCGATCGCGGTCGAGCGCATCGCGCGCTAAAATCTGCCTATGTCCTGAAACGAGGGAACTTAGGCATTTAAGTCACGCGACCGATGCGTCAGAATGCCTGAGCCCCTGCAATCCGTCCGGATAGAATTCTCCGAGGCTCAATGATCTCGAACTGGCTGTCGGCCACCCTCGCCCGCCGCAACATCCATTACGGCTGGGTGATGGTCGGCGTGACCTTCCTCACCGCGCTGATCTCGGCCGGCACCGTCGGCGCGCCCGGCGTCTTCATCGTGCCGCTGCAGAAGGAATTCGGCTGGAGCACGGCGGAGATTTCCTCGGCGCTCTCGATCCGCTTCATTCTGTTCGGACTGATGGCGCCGTTCGCCGCGGCGCTGATGAACCGTTATGGCCTGCGCAACGTGACGCTGCTGGCGCTGCTGATCGTGGCATCCGGCCTGATCGCGTCGCTGGCGATGACCGAGGTCTGGCACTTGATGCTGCTGTGGGGCGTGGTGATCGGGCTCGGCACCGGCATGACGGCGCTGGTGCTCGGCGCAACGATCGCCGCGCGCTGGTTCGTGGCGCGGCGCGGCCTCGTCGTCGGCATTCTCACCGCGAGCGTGGCGACCGGGCAGCTTGCGTTCCTGCCGCTGCTCGCAAGCCTGACCGACCACTACGGCTGGCGGATCGCGCTGGCGCTGATCTGCGTGATGCTGGGCGTTGCCGCCTTCGCCGTGCTGATGGTGATGCGCGACCGCCCGAGCGACGTGGGCCTGCGGCCCTACGGCGACGAAGGCACCGAGCCGTTGCCGGCGCCGCCGCCCAACACCACGCCGATCATGGCGGCGGCGCTGGGCACCCTGCGCGACGCCTCGAAGTCGGGCGTGTTCTGGATCCTGTTCGCTACGTTTTTCATCTGCGGCGCCTCGACCAACGGCCTGATCCAGGTGCACCTGATTCCGATGTGCCTCGATTTCGGCATTCCGCAGGTGCAGGCCGCAAGCCTGCTCGCGGCGATGGGCATTTTCGATTTCGTCGGCACCATCGCCTCGGGCTGGCTGTCGGACCGCTACGACAATCGCAAGCTGCTGTTCTGGTATTACGGGTTGCGCGGGCTGTCGCTGCTGTTCCTGCCCTTCTCCGATTTCACGCTCTACGGCCTGTCGCTGTTCGCGGTGTTCTACGGGCTCGACTGGATCGCGACCGTACCGCCGACAGTGCGGCTCACGGCGCAGCGGTTCGGCCCCGAGCGCGCCAACCTCGTGTTCGGCTGGATCTTTGCCGGCCATCAACTGGGCGCAGGCGTCGCCGCCTTCGGCGCGGGCCTGTCGCGGACGGTCCTCAACACCTACGTGCCGGCCTTCTTCGTCGCCGGTGCGCTCTGCGTGGTGGCGGCGTTGATCGTGCTGATGATCTCGCGGCCGAAACCGGTGGTGGCGTGACGCAGAAGGTCTTCATCCTGAGAGGAGCGGCCGCTTGGCCGCGTCTCGAAGGATGGCCGCGGGCGAGATCGGGGCCTCATGGTTCGAGACGCGCGAAGACGCGCTCCTCACCATGAGGAACTGAGACCTACGGCCGTATCGACATATTCGACGGCGGACCCACGCTGCGAATCGGCTCAGCCAGCCGCGCGAACTCGCACAGCAGCGAGCGCGTCTTGCGCGGATCGATCACTTCCTCGACCCAGAATTTTTCGGCCGAACGGAACGGCGAACGCAGCTTGTTGAGGCGATCCTCGATCTCCTTCAGCTTCGCGACGGGATCATCGGCTGCGTCGATGTCGGCGCGATAGGCCGCCTCGATGCCGCCTTCCAGCGGCAGCGAGCCCCAATAGGCCGACGGCCAAGCATAACGCATCGAATAGCGGTTGGCCGGCTGATGCACGACACCCGCAACACCGAACGCGTTGCGCACGATGATGGTGCACCAGGGAACGGTCGACTGGTTCACAGCGGCCATCGCGCGCACGCCGTGGCGGATGGTTGCCGACTTCTCGGCTTCCAGCCCGATCATGAAGCCCGGACAATCCATCAGATAGACCACCGGCAGATGGAAGGTCTCGGCGAAATCGACCCAGCGCACCACCTTCTGGCACGCCTCCGCCGTCCACGATCCGCCATAGTGGAAAGGATCGCTCGCGAGCAGCAGCACGGCGCGGCCTTCGAGCCGGGCAAGGCCCGTGATGACCGGGCGGCCGAAATTGGCGTTCACCTCGAAGAACGAGCCCTTGTCGACGACGGCGTCGATGATCGGGCGCATCTTGTAGACTTGGCGCCGGTTGCGCGGCACCGCCTTCAACAGCGATTCTTCCGCCCGCTCCGGATCGTCGGTGCAAGGCGTGGTCGGCGGCAGGTCGTAGACCGAGGACGGCAGATACGACAGGAAGCGTCGCGCGCGCTCGAATGCCTCTTCCTCGGTATCGACGGCGTCATCGACGCCGCCGGCGCGGGTCTGGATATCGGCGCCGCCGAGTTCCTGCTTCGTCAAATCCTGACCGAGCCGCTTCACCACCGGCGGGCCTGCGACGAACATCGCCGAATTCCGCGTCATGACCGAGTAGTGGCTGGCAGCGAGCCGCGCCGCGCCAAGGCCTGCGACCGAGCCGAGCCCGAGGCCGACCACCGGCACGCGCGCCATGTTCGCCGTCGTGAACCAGTACCAGCGCGTGCCGCCGACACCACCGGGCAGATTGGCCGCGCCCTTGGTTTCGATCGTCTTGACCGAACCGCCGCCGCCCGAACCTTCGATCACGCGGATGATCGGCAGGCGGAAATCATGCGCCATTTCCTCGGCCATCAGCGGCTTCGCCGAGATCGAGGCGTCGGCCGAACCGCCGCGCACGGTGAAATCGTCGCCGACCACCACCACGGTGCGGCCGTCGATCCTGCCGCGGCCGAACACGCAATTGGCCGGCGTCAGATGCTTGAGCTCGCTGTTGTCGTCGTATTCGGCAATGCCGGAAATGGCGCCGATCTCGTGGAAGGAATTTTTGTCGATCAGCCTGTCGATACGCTCCCGAACAGTAAGGCGGCCCTGGTCATGCTGGCGCTTGACCTTGTCAACGCCTCCCATCTCGCGCGCGAACGCTTCGCGCCGGGCGAGGTCGTCGAGTTCCAGCTTCCAGTTCATTCGTATCCTCCGTCTTGATGATCTTGTTTTTATAATTCGGGACCAGAGGTGGCTTTCTCTCCAGACGATTTGCGAAGATGTCGCCTTCGGCGCCTTCGAGCAGGCCGCCGATCGCAGCGCCCAGCTGAACCATCTGCGGCGCCACTTCCTGATGCAGCCGCTTCTCGTCGAACATCGCCGACAACAGTCCGATCGTCACGACGACGAAGGTTTGATATTGCGGCGACCATACCGGCACCGCACAGCCATTGATATGCGGACTCCAAGTGCCGCAGGCGGTGACATAGCCGTGTTCACGCAAGTGACGACGGTTGGTTTCGATGCGCGACTTCGTCGGTCCCACGCTCTCCGGAATCTCACGCTCCATTTCTGCGATCAAGACATCGCCGACGTCGGGATCCAGTGCTGCAGTGTAGGCAAAGCCGGCGGCGGTGCTCGTCATCGAGACGCGGCTGCCGGTGGCTTCGTACAGGCCAAGCGCGTTCGCAGCGCGCGCAAATTCGAGATAGACCATTTGATAGCGATCGGGGAGCACGAAGCCGACGGTGCCAGGCAATTGATCGGCAACGTCCTGCAGCCGCATCCTGATCAGATTGCGAAGCTGCAACCCCCTCATCATCGAGGTGCTCATCGCCACCGCGCTCGGACCGATGCGATATTTCTGATCGCGCGGCAGGTAAACGAGCTGCCCCATCCGCGTGAGCGTGTGCGTGAGCCGCGATACCGTCGAACGCGGCAGGCCGCAGCGGCTGGAAATTTCCAGATTACCCAGCCTTGCCTCGTGGCCCTCGAAGCAGCGCAGGACGTCGAAGGCCCGTGATACCACCTGGATCACATCACCCTCGCCCGCCAGGTCGCTGGCCAGCATTCCCTGCTTACTCAATCGCTCCGAGCGTCTTCCCATGACTTTGGCTCCATTCCGCTCTGCGGAATAAAATTCCACTTGCGGAAGAAGCTACCTCAGGCAATCTGCGCCGACAAACAAAAAGCCGTTCGCGAGGACAATTAGTCCGTCAGACGGTCCTCGGGAGATATGGCATGCCAGATATCAAGATCGTCACCGAAGTCGCCGGCCGCGTGTGCGCAATTTCCGTCGCAACCGGTGGAAGCGTCGGCGATGGCGATGAGATCGCATTCGTCGAAGCGATGAAGATGGAAATTCCGGTGACATCGACGACAGCAGGAAAGATAAAGGCTTTGCTCGTAAGCATCGACGACGTCATCGCCGAGGGCCAGGTCGTCGCGATCATCGAGGCATAAGTTGCGCGCTCATACTTTTGATCCGCGACAATGTGTCTAGGAACGGATATGTCACGGCGGCAGTCGTGGCCGCTCTCGGCGATTGCCATCGCAATCCTGCGATGACATGATCCCACCGACAAAAAAGTTTCGTCTGGCGAGACAAATGGAGGAAATATGATCCGTCGGCTGATGAATTCCGCATCTGGCGCTTTGGCAACCATTTCGCTGCTGGCAGCAGCACCGGCGCTGGCCGATGACGTCAAGCTGCCGCCGACGATGACCGTCACCGCCTACGACACCGGCACCGCCGGCTTCAACATTGCCGTCGGCGTCGGCAAGATGATGAAGGACAAATACGGCACCGACGTCCGCGTGCTGCCGGCCGGCAACGACGTGGCGCGCCTGGCACCGCTGCGCGCCAAGCGCGCTGTGATGTCGGCGATGGGTTCCGGCACCTACTTCGCGCAGGAAGGCGTGTTCGAGTTCGGCGCCAAGGAATGGGGTCCGCAGCCGCTGCAACTGGTGCTGTCGTCTGTCGACTGCAACGCAGGCTCGCTCGGCGTCGCCAAGGATACCGGCGTCACCGAGATCAAGCAGCTCAAGGGCAAGCGCGTCGGCTTCGTCGTCGGTTCGCCGGCGCTGAACCAGAACTCGCTCGCGATTCTCGCCTTCGGCGATCTCAAGCAGAGCGACGTCAAGGCCGTGGAATTCTCCAGCTACGGCGCGATGTGGAAGGGCATGGTCAACAACGACGTCGATGCCGCCTTCGCCACCACCATCACCGGGCCTGCGAAGGAACTCGAGACTTCACCGCGCGGCATCATCTGGCCGCCGCTGCCCCCCGGCGACAAGGCCGGCTGGGAGCGCGTGAAGAAGGTCGGCTCGTTCTTCTTCCCCCATGTCGCGACCTGCGGTGCCGGCATTTCCAAGGAGAAGCCGGTCGAGCTCGGCAACTACCCCTATCCGATCTTCATGGTGTACGGCACGGTGCCCGCCGACGAGGTCTATTCCATCACCAAGGCGATGATCACGGGCTATGACGCCTACAAGGACTCGGCGCCTGGCGCCAGCGGCCTCGGGGCGGACCGGCAGACCAAGAACTGGGTGGTTCCGGTTCATCCCGGCGCCGCCAGGGCGCTGAAGGAAGCCGGGCAATGGACCGACGCGCAGGAAGCCCACAACAAGGAACTGCTCAAGCGGCAGCAGGTGCTGGCCACGGCATGGGCCGACTACGGCAAGTCAAACCCGCCTTCGGACGACAAGGCCTTCCTCGACGGCTGGCTGAAGGCCCGCGCGGCGGCGCTGGCGAAAGCCAACATGCCGAACGGGTTCGAATAACAAAAGCCACTTGTGCCTCGCTCGTAGGCGAACAACATCCAGGATGAATGATGTCAGCTTCTGCGAGCGATAGCGTTGCCGCGCCGGCAAAACGAATCGAGTTCGAAGATCCGCACGCCGGCGCGGGCAATATGCAGGAGGCCGAGGTCACGCGCGTGCGGGTCTTACGCGGGGCTTGGCGCTGGGCGCTGGTGATTGCGACTGCGGTAACCATCCTGCTGTGCATCAACCAGCAATTCTCGCTGCGCTTCTTCATCGGCTATACCCAGCTCAACACCGAATATTTCTATCTTCTCATCGCCCTGATGCTGCCGTTCACGTTCCTGATCTTTCCAGGCAGCGGAACCGCGCCACTCGAGCGAATCCCCTGGTACGACACCGTCCTGTTCGTCGCCACGTTCGGCTGCGCCATCCTGCTGATGCTCAGCGTTCGCAAGGCGGCCGAAGCGGGGTGGGAATTCGGCGGCGCGCCGACGAATGTCATCGTGGCCGGCGTCATCATGTGGGCGGTGCTGATGGAAGCGCTGCGGCGCACCGGCGGCTGGAGCCTGCTGCTCAGTGTGTTCCCGTTTACCGTTTATCCCCTGTTCGCCGACGCCACGTGGCTGGGGCCGTTCCGCGGGACCCAATCGACCCTCGAACAAGCCACCGCCTATCACGTGCTGTCGGGCGAGAGCTTGCTCGGCATTCCGATCCAGGCCTTCGCGGACACCGTGATCGGCTTTCTGGTGTTCGGCACCGCACTGATGATGACGGGCGCCGGAAAATTCTTCATCAACATCGCCTTTGCGCTGTGCGGGACCTTCCGCGGCGGCGCGGCGAAGGTCTGCATCTTTGCCTCCGGCCTGCTCGGCATGATGTCCGGTTCGATCATCTCCAACGTGCTGACCGCCGGCACCATGACCATTCCGGTCATGAAGAAAAGCGGCTTCCGCGCCTCCTATGCCGGCGCGATCGAGGCCTGCGCGTCGACCGGCGCGGTGCTGGCGCCGCCCGTGATGGGCGCAACCGCATTCGTGATCGCGCAGTTCCTCAACGTCAGCTATGCCGAGGTCGCGCTTGCCGCCATCATTCCCGCAGCGCTGTACTACATCGGCCTGTTCATGCAGGTGGACTCCTACGCCGCGCGCCATAACCTGAAAGGGATTCCGCGTTCCGAGCTTCCGAAGGTGTGGGATACGATCAAGGACGGCTGGTACTACGTCTTCGTCATCGCGCTGCTTATCGTCATGCTGCTGTATTTCAAGCGCGAGAGTCACGCGCCATTCTATGCGACGGCGCTGCTGCTGGTGCTCAACCAGATTTTCTCCAAGGACACGCGCTGGACATTCTCGACCATCAACAAGTTCCTGGAGGTCAACGGCCGTACGTTTGTGGAGCTTATCGGAATCCTCGCCGGCTGCGGCCTCCTGATCGGCGCCTTCTCGATGAGCGGCGTCGTCTCCAGCCTGGCCAATGACCTGCTGCGCATCGCCGGCGACAATGCTCTCCTGCTGCTCGCCATGTGCGCTTTCACCAGCCTCATCCTCGGGCTCGGCCTGACCACGACCGCCTGCTACATCTTCCTTGCGATCCTGGTGGCGCCTGCGCTCGAGAAACTCGGCCTCAACCGCATGGCCGTGCACATGTTCATCTTCTACTGGGGCATGCTGTCGTCGATCACGCCGCCGGTGGCCATCGCGTCCTTTGCCGCGGCCGGCATCGCCGGCTCACCGGCGATGAAGACGGGATGGGAATCGATGTGGGTCGGCAGCATCATCTATTTCATTCCGTTCTTCTTCGTCCTGAACCCTGCGCTGGTGCTGCAGGGACCGAGCCCCTATCTCGCGGGGCTTGGGCTGATGGCGCTGGCCGGCTTCGGCACGCTGTTCATCTGCGGCGGCATCCAGGGCTATCAGGTCTTCGTCGGCGACCTCCGCGGTACCGGCGCGCTTGAATGGCCGCTCCGGGTCCTGCTCATCATCGGCGGCTTCGTGGTGGCGACACCCGGGGGCGGAATCATGCCGCTGTCGCAGGTGCAGGTAACCTCGCTCGGCCTCGCCATTCTCGCGCCGACCGTCCTGATCGCGCTGGTGCTGATACGGCGGCAGGCCCTGGCGCCGAACCAGTTGCGCGCACCCTGATTGCGATGCACAAAAGGAGGCGATGAAACAGTCGCCTCCTCCGTTCACGACCATCGCTCCGGCCTGGGCCAGTTCGAAACCGCCATTGCTGCGGTTCCTGAGCGCCTGCCATGAGGAATTCGCGCCGGAGACCGGCGGCGCAGTCGCCGATTACATCCCTGAGCTCGGCAAGGCCGATCCTGCCCATTTTGGCATCAGTCTCGCCACCCTCGACGGCCATGTCTACGAGGTCGGCGACACCCAGATCCCCTTCACCATCCAGTCGATGTCAAAGCCCTTCGTGTTCGCGCTGGCGCTGGACACGCTGGGGGCGGCGCGGGTCGAGAGCGTCATCGGTGTCGAGCCCTCGGGCGATCCCTTCAACTCGATCCGCCTCAACGCCGAGAACCACCCCTTCAATCCCATGGTCAATGCCGGGGCGATCGCCTGCTCCGGCCTGATCCACGAGGCCAAAGGGGACGCTGCGTTCGAATATATCAGGCAGGCGCTGGGCCGGTTCGCCGGTCGCGACCTCGGCGTCGACGATGCCGTCTATGCCTCCGAGAGCACCACCGGCGACCGCAACCGGGCGATCGGCTATCTGCTGCGCACCAACGCCGTGATCAGGGACAACGTGGCCTCGGTGCTGGAGGTCTATTTCCGGCAATGCGCCATCCTGGTGACCGCGCGCGACGTCGCCGTGATGGCGGCGACCCTTGCCAACCGCGGCATCAACCCGGTGACCGGCGAGCAGGTCGTGAGCGCCTACGCCATCGCCCGCACGCTGTCCGTCATGACCAGTTCCGGCATGTACGACTACGCCGGCGAGTGGATCTACCGGATCGGCATTCCCGCAAAGAGCGGCGTCGGCGGCGGCATCCTCGCGGCGCTGCCAGCCAGGTTGGGGCTGGGCAGCTATTCGCCGAAACTCGACAAGCACGGCAACAGCGTGCGCGGTATCAAGGTCTGCGAAGCGCTGTCATCGCATTACGACCTGCATATGCTCAACCGCAGCGACGACGCTCGCAACAGCATCATCGCCGACTACGACATCGGCAACAGCCCGTCGCGGCGTGTCCGGCGCGCGACGGAACAGAACATTCTCGCGGCGCATCGCGAGGATGTCCGCGTCATCGAACTGGTAGGCACGCTGTCGTTCTCCAATGTCGATTACGTCTCGCGGCAACTGGCGGCAAAACCGCGCCCTCAGTTCGTCATTTTCGACCTGCGCCGCGTCGCCGCCATGACCCGCGCAGGCACCCGCCTCCTCGCCGAGGAGTTCCGTGAACTCGCGGCGCATCATGTCACCGTGATCCTGTCCGGCATCAGGCGCTCGTCTCCGGAATGGAAGATGATCTCCGACTGGACGGAGGGTCTCACCAACATCCGCAACTACTACCTGCTCGATGCCGCGATCGAATGGGCTGAAGACCAGGTTGTGTACCGCTATGGCGGCGCCATCGATTTCTTCGAAGCAACCGAAATCTCCGAGCAATCCCTGCTATCAGGTCTGACGGACGAAGAGCTGACCGACCTCGCCTCGCTCGCGACGATCCGGACCTATCAGGCCGGCGAGAAAATCATCGCCGCGGGCGCTGCGGCCACGTCGCTGTTCTTTCTGCGGAGCGGCGTCGTGCATGTCACCCTGCCCGACGGAATCAGGCTGGCAACGCTGACGGCGGGAATGCCGTTCGGAGAGATGGCGCTGCTGGAGCCGCAACGCACAGCCGACGTCCTCGCCGACATGGCCGCCACCGCCTACGAAATCCCGCTTCGCGATTTCGAACGTTTTCGCAAGCAGCACCCCCGCGCGGGCGAACGCATCATGCGCAACCTCGCGCAATTGCTGGCGGACCGGCTGATCCTTGCCAACGCAAGGGTGAACCTGCTGACGTCGAGTTAGGAGCGTCGTCCCGGCCACATGGTTCGAGACGCACGGCGTTGCCGTTCTCCTCACCATGAGGCTCCAAGACTTTCAGACCTCATCCTGAGGAGCATCGCAAAGCGATGCGTCTCGAAGGATGAAGCCACCGACGGGGGACGCTGTCGGCCTACCCCGCCTTGCCCCGCCCGTTCTTCTCCGCGGCGCGGCGCATGGCTTCGGCCAGCGCGCCACCCTGCTCCTGCGGCTTGCGCGGCGACGACGATGTCATCGACGCCTTGGAATATTCGCGCATCTTCGTGTCCGACAGCTTGGCCCCCTTGCTGCCGATTTCATCATCGAGGCGCAGCGTCAGCGCTATGCGCTTGCGGGCGACCTCGACCTCCAGCACCTTGACCTTGACGATGTCGCCCGGCTTCACCACCTCGCGCGGGTCCTTGATGAAGTTCTTCGACATCGCCGAGATGTGCACCAGGCCGTCCTGATGCACGCCGATGTCGACAAAGGCGCCGAACGCCGCGACGTTGGTCACCGTGCCTTCGAGGATCATGCCGCGCTTGAGATCCTTGATCTCCTCGACGCCCTCCTTGAACACGGCCGCCTTGAACGCGGGACGCGGATCGCGGCCGGGCTTTTCCAGCTCGCGCAGGATGTCGGTGACCGTCGGCAGGCCGAACGTATCGTCGACGAACGCCTGCGGCTTCAGCTGGCGCACCACCTCGGCATTGCCGAGCAGCGCCTTGATGTCGCTTTTGGTCGCGGCGATGATCCGCCGAACCACCGGATAGGCTTCAGGATGCACGCCCGACGCATCGAGCGGATCCTCGCCACCGGTGATGCGCAGGAAGCCGGCGCATTGTTCGAAGGCCTTGGGCCCGAGCCGCGGCACGTCCTTCAGCGCCTTGCGCGACTTGAACGGTCCGTTGGCGTCGCGATGCTGCACGATGCTTTGCGCCAGGCCCGCCCCGATGCCGGAGACCCGTGCCAGCAGCGGCGCGGAAGCCGTGTTGGCATCGACGCCGACGGCGTTGACACAGTCTTCGACCACGGCATCGAGCGAGCGCGCCAGCTTGGTTTCGCCAAGATCGTGCTGGTACTGCCCGACGCCGATCGCCTTCGGATCGATCTTGACGAGTTCGGCGAGCGGATCCTGCAGGCGTCGTGCGATCGAGACCGCACCGCGCAGGGTGACGTCGAGCTCCGGCAGTTCCTCGGACGCAAAGGCCGAGGCTGAGTAGACCGAAGCGCCGGCTTCCGACACCACGATCTTCGACATCTTCAGGTCCGGCAGCAGCTTGACCAGTTCGGTCGCCAGCTTGTCGGTTTCGCGCGAGGCCGTTCCGTTGCCGATCGCGATCAGGTCGACACGGTGGGCGACCGCAAGCTTGCCCAAGGTGGCCAGCGTCGCGTCCCATTGCCGCTGCGGCTCGTGCGGATAGACCGTGCTGGTCGCGACCACCTTCCCCGTCGCATCGACGATCGCGACCTTGACGCCGGAGCGATAGCCGGGGTCGAGTCCCATGGTGACGCGCGCGCCGGCGGGTGCCGCCAGCAGCAGGTCGCGCAGATTCGAGGCGAATACCCGCACGCCCTCGGCTTCGGCCGCCGTCCACAGCCGCATCCGCAGGTCGATGTTGAGATGAACCTGAATCTTGGTCTTCCACGCCCAGCGCGCGGTATCGACCAGCCAACGGTCGCCGGGCCGCTTCTGATCGGTAATGCCGAAGCGCTGCATGATCTTGAGTTCATAGACGCTGGGCACGCCGGCCTCGGGCACGTTCGCCTCGGGCTGAATCTGCAGTTCGAGGATTTCCTCCTTCTCGCCCCGGAACAGCGCGAGGATGCGGTGCGACGGCAGCTTGTGGAGCGCGCCGTTGTATTCGAAATAATCGGCGAATTTCTCGCCCTCGGTCTTCTTGCCCTTGCGCACCGTTGAGGTCATCAGGCCGGCCGACCACATATCCTCGCGCAAGCGGCCGATCAGATCGGCATCCTCGGCAAAGCGCTCGACCAGGATGGCGCGCGCGCCTTCGAGCGCCGCGGCAACGTCCGCCACCTGCTTCTCGGCATCGACATAGCCTGCGGCCACGACTTGCGGATCGCTCTCGGGCTGCGTCAGCAGCAGTTCGGACAACGGCTCCAGCCCGGCTTCCTTGGCAATCTCTGCCTTGGTGCGGCGCTTCGGCTTGAACGGCAGATAGATATCTTCCAGGCGCCCCTTGCTGTCAGCCGCCATGATCGCGGCCTCCAGCGCGGCATCGAGCTTGCCCTGCTCGCGGACCGAATTGAGGATGGCGACCCGGCGCTCTTCGAGTTCGCGCAAATATGTCAGGCGCTCCTCCAGCGTGCGCAGTTGCGCGTCGTCGAGGCCGCCGGTGATTTCCTTGCGATAGCGCGCAACGAACGGCACCGTCGCGCCGCCGTCGAGCAGTTCCACCGTCGCAGCAATCTGCTGCTCGCGTACGCCGAGTTCTTCTGCGATCTGTCGATTGATATTTGCCACGCCAAATCTTTCCCAAATCATGGCGGCAGGTGAATCGCCTTGGTGAATCGCCTTGGCCGCCGGACGCCGCTTATGGACCATCGCGGATTATTTCATCAAGGCGTTGCCGCAAACAAATTGATCTGTGGATGGCCTTAATCGAACAAGTCAACGCGCGCGAACAACCCCTTGAGATGACACGACGAGATAAGGGTGGATCGATGGCGTTGTAATGTGTAAACGGACGCTCCCCTGGGAGTATCCATGTCAATTTGCGGTCTTGATTTCGGAACGTCGAACACGACGCTTGGCACCATCGATGGCCAGGCGCCGGTTCTGCTGGCGCTGGAAGGCGAACAGACCACGATACCCAGCGCGATGTTCTACGCTGCGGACGGCAACGTTCTGGTCGGCCGCCGGGCGGTGGCCGCCTACGTCGAAGGCACCGCCGGCCGCCTGATGCGGAGTCTCAAATCAGTGCTCGGAACCTCGCTGATCGAGGAAACCACCCGGCTCGGACGCGCACGGCTCAGCTTTCGCGATGTCATCGCCAATTATCTCGGCGCGATCAAGCGCCGCGCGGAACAGGCCAGCGGTCGCGAATTGCGGCAGGTCGTCCATGGCCGGCCGGTGCACTTCGTCGACAATGCGCCGGACGCCGATCGCAAGGCGGAGGATACCCTGCGGACGATTGCGCTTGGGGTCGGTTTCGACGACGTCACGTTCCAGTTCGAGCCAATCGCCGCAGCGCTGGACTATGAGCGGCAGATCACGTCCGAGGAGGTGGCGCTCATCGCCGATATCGGCGGCGGCACGTCCGACTTCTCCATCGTGCGTCTCGGGCCCGAGCGCCACGGCAAAGCCGACCGCGCGGACGATATTCTCGCCAATGACGGCGTACGCATCGGCGGCACGGACTTTGACCGCCAGCTCAGCCTCGGCGTGGTCATGCCGCTGTTCGGCTTCGGCAGCGCCATGAAGCGGCCGGGGCTGGACGTGCCGTCGAGCTATTTCCACGACCTCGCCACATGGTCGAGCATCAACCGGATGTATGAGCCGCGCGTGATGGCCGATATACGCCAGGTCCGGCAGGAGGCCAGCGAGCCGGAACTGCTCGACCGGCTGATCCGCGTGGTCCATGAACAGCGCGGCCACACGCTGGCGATGGAGGTCGAAGACGCCAAGATCGCCCTGTCCGAGAAGCGCCGGTCGGACATCCCGATGGAATGGGTCGCCCCCGGCCTCAGCGCGGTCATCGAACGGGCCGATCTCGTCGGCCATACCAAACAATTGGCCCAGCGCGTTGCGGCGCGCATCAAGAATTGCCTCGGCCAGGCCGGCCTTGCCGCCGGCGATATCGACGCGGTGTTCCTGACCGGCGGTTCGGTAAAGCTCGCCCACGTCCGCAGCGCGATCAGCAGGGCCGTGCCGAACACCCGAATCGTCGAAGGCGACATCTTCGGCGCGGTCGGCAAGGGCTTGACGCTGGAAGCGCTACGGCGATACGGGCCGGCAAACTGAAATCCATCCTTCACGCAACATCGCTCAGCTCACCACTTCCGTAACCGGCTGCAGGTCGATGGCAAAGGTTTCCAGGAACTTCGACGTCATGATGTAGAAGCCGACCGAGAGTTGCAGCTCGACCAGCGCAGCGGGCGTCAGTTTGGAGGCGATGGCGTTGAAGGTCGCATCCGTCGGCTTGTGAAGCTTGACGATTTCGTCGGTGAAGGCGAGCGCGGCGCGCTGCACTTCGTTGAAGCAGGTCGCCGACTGCCAGTTCTCCAGGGCCTCGTTCTGCTCGTCGGTGACGCCGACATTCTTGCCGATTCGCTTGTGGGCGATGATTTCGTAGGGCGCCTCACACAGGATACCGGTCCGGGTAATGGCGAGTTCGCGCACGACCGGGTCCAGTTCGCCCTTGTGCCTGATCGCCCCGCCCAGCCGGCAGTATTGCTCAAAATAGCTCGGCGAATGCGCCATCATGCGGAAGATATTGGCGTTGCGGTTCTTGCCGAGGATTTCGCGGGTCCGGTCGTTGGCTTTGGCGGGGTCGCTATACTCGATGCGGGCCATTCATCACCTTGGGATTCTTTGGGGTTTTCTGATTTTTGAGCGCCGGATCATGCCCCGCGGCGCAGGGCCGATCAACCATTGTATTGGCGCAGTCCGATGCGCCAAAGCACGCCCGAAAGCCGCAATGGGAGGCGGCCAGTTCCCAAAAACTCCCTCTCGCGTGCACAAACCGGCTGCGAGCGAGCCAAATTGCCGCCTCAATGCTGGTCGATTTTGAGACTGTCGATATTCGCTGAGTGGGGACTCTAAAGAGCGAATACTCGTCGCGGGGTGTTCCGAGTAAAAAACCAAAAGAGCCATCCAAGCCTTCACGGGCAACGATGACTCATGCCCAGGTCTAGGGAGCAAGGCATGATGGAAGCCAAAAGGAAGGTGGCCTCGGAAGCATTCGCGCAGATGATGGCGGTAACAGCAATGCTCGTTATCGCCAGCGTCGTGTTCTACTGGCATTGAATGTTGACGCATCGAAGCAATTCAGATTTTCACCCGTTCCGCGTAATTCTGAGTTGCTTCGTAGCGTGAACATTTGACGTCCTCGATTGATGTAACCTTTCGGATATCAACGCCTTAGATTCACGTTTTCCCGAAATACGGGACCAGCCTCCCCGCAAATGGCCGATAGCTCACGGTAACCTTGTCGCCGATGGCGAGATCGTTGTCGCCATGGGCCATCATGCGAAAGCCCTCCACCGCATCTACCAGAACGATGTTGTAAGGAACGTGCGCGCGCGTCTCCGGCGTCGCGGCGCGACATACCAGCGACGTCGCGTAGACCTTTCCTGCCCCGCTGGCCTGCTTCGTCGCCGGATCCGGCGCACCGCAGGCGGCACAGAAGCTGCGGTGGAAATACTGCACGGCGCCACACGCGCCGCATGATTGATAGACGATGGCTTCGGCGCCCCTGGTCCAGTCCGGGAATTTTTCGCTCATCGTACCCGCTCCAGGAACATGCTGACATGCGACGACAGCACGCCGCCGTCGCCATGCAGCAGCGCGATCGAGGCGTCGCGGACCTGCCGTGTGCCCGCGCGCCCCGTCATCTGCAGATGCGTCTCGACCAGGTGCGCCATCGCGCCGCCGACGCCGCAATGGCCATAACTGAGCAGCCCGCCATGGGTATTGAGCGGCATGGCGCCGTCACGGCCAAAATGCCCTGCCCTGACCCGCGCTGCCGCCTCGCCGCGCCCGGCAAGGCCGAGGTCTTCCAGCAGCATCGCCAGCGTGATGGTGAAGCTGTCATAGACCGCGGCGTAGCGCACGTCCGCGATCGAAAGGCCGGCCGCGCTCTTGGCCTTGGCAACCGCAATCTCGGCACCGAGTTCGCTCAGGGCGGGTGCCGCCGTCACATGCTGATGGGTGTGTGCCTGGGCGCAGCCGCGGACGCGGATGCCGGTCGCGGACGTCGGCTCGCGGCTGATGACGAACGCGGCGCCACCGTCGGAGACCGGGCAGCAGTCCAGCAGCTTGAGCGGCATCGCCACCGGTTTCGAGGCCATCACGTCGGCGACCGTAATCGGTTCGTGGAACTGGGCGCCGGGATGGGTCATAGCGTGCGCGCGCATCAGCACCGCGAATTCGGCGAGGTCTTCCTCGGTTACGCCATATTCGTGCATGTAGCGCGAGGCCACCAGGCCGTAATAGGCGGGGATCGTCGGCCCCAGCGTCACCTCGTAATCGGGATGGCCGACCTGCGCCAGCGCCTGGATCGAAGCATCTCGGCTCTGCCCGGTGAGCCGGTTCTCGCCGCCGACCACGAGCACATGCCTTGCGACACCGGCATCGACCAGCTGGTGGGCGAGCATGGTCATGGCAAGGCCGGTGGCGCCACCGACTTGAACAGCGTGCGCATAGGACGGCTGGATGCCGAAGTGTTCGGCAAACACCGTCGCCAGCATGATGTGCGGAGACACCGTCGAATAGCCGCAGAGAATGCCGTCGATCTCGGACCGCTTCAGCCCGGCATCGGCAATCGCAAGCTCGGCCGCCTTGCTCATGAGATCGAGCGAGGATGAACCTTCGTGCCTGCCATAGGACGTCAGGCCGACGCCGGTGATGAAGCTCATCCTGTCACTCCGCTCGAACGTCAAGAGCTTGGCATTTACAGACCGTCATTGCGAGCGAAGCGAAGCAATCCACCTTTCCGCACGGGGCCAGATGGATTGCTTCGTCGCAAACGCTCCTCGCAATGACGGTATGACGATCCATCCTCAATACGATTTCGGCAAACCGAGCACCCTCTCGGCAATGAAGCTGAGAATGAGCTGCGGGCTGATCGGCGCGATCCGCGGAATAAGCGATTCCCGCAAATAGCGCTCGACGTGATATTCCTTGGCGTAGCCGAAGCCGCCATGCGTCATGACTGCCTGCTCGCAGGCGTGGAAGCCGGCTTCGGCGGCGAGATATTTTGCGGCATTGGCGGCCGGGCCGCATGGCATGCCCTGATCGTATTGCCAGCCGGCACGCAGCACCATCATCCACGCGGCTTCCAGCTCCATCCAGTTCTTTGCCAGCGGATGCTGGATGCCCTGGTTCATGCCGATCGGACGGTTGAACACGATGCGGTTCTTCGCGTAAGCCGAGGCCCGCGACAGCGCGATCTGGCCGAGGCCGACCGCTTCCGCCGCGATCAGGATGCGCTCGGGATTCATGCCGTGCAGGATGTATTCGAAGCCGCGGCCTTCTTCGCCGAGGCGATCCTCGACCGGGATCTCGAAATTCTCGAAGAACAATTCATTTGAATCGACGGGCTTGCGGCCCATCTTCTCGATCTCGTGCACGGTGACACGCTTCTTGTCGAAGTCCGTATAGAACAGGCTCAGGCCCTGCGTCGGCGTCTTCACCTCCTCCAGCGGCGTGGTGCGCGCCAGCAGCAGGATCTTGTTGGCGACCTGCGCGGTGGAAATCCAGACCTTCTGGCCGCTGACGACGTACTTGTCGCCCTTGCGCACCGCGCGGGTCTTCAACTGCGTGGTGTTAAGCCCGGTATTGGGTTCGGTCACCGCAAAACAGGACTTGTCGCGGCCGTCGATGATCGGCGGCAGCATGCACGTGCACTGCTCTTTGGTGCCGAACACGACTACCGGGTTGAGCCCGAACACGTTCATGTGCACGGCGGAAGCACCGGACATGCCGGCGCCTGACTCCGCAATCGTGCGCATCATGATCGCGGCATCGGTGATGCCGAGGCCCGACCCACCATATTCCTCGGGGATGCAGATGCCGAGCCAGCCGGCATCCGCCAGCGCGCGATGGAAATCGGCGGGGTAGCCGCCCTCCTTGTCCTTCTTCAGCCAGTAGGCATCGTCAAAGCGCGAGCAGATTTTTCCGACCGCGTCGCGGATCGATTCCTGGTTGGCCGACAGCGCGAAATCCATGTGTAACGTCCTATGTGTTCGATGCGGCCCGGGTGACGCCGTCGCGCACCAGGGCGGCAATCTCGTCCGGCGAGAGGCCAGCTTCCTGCAGGATTTCGGCGCTGTGCTCGCTCAGGCGCGGCGCCAGCCGCCTGGTCTCGACCGGCGTCTCCGAAAAGCGGGCCGAAGGTCGCATGTTGCGAATCCGGCCCTCGGTCGGATGCTCAACAACTGGAAAGAAACCGGTCGCGACGATGTGGGGATCGTCGAGCAGGCTTTCGAGATCATGCATCGGCATGACCGGCACGTCGGCCTTCTCCAGAATCCGAGACCATTCGGCGGTGGTTTTGGTTTCGAGGATATGCGCCAGCTCCGCATAGACGACATCGATATTGCTGGCCCGGCCGGCGAAGGTGGCGAACTTCGGATTGGTACGCAGATCGTCGCGGCCGGTCGCATCGAAGAAGTTCTGCCACTGCTTGTCGTTGTAGACGATCACGCAGATATAGCCGTCTGACGTCTTGTAGGGCCTGCGGTCTGGCGACAAATGCCGTGCATAACCGCCCTTGTCGAGCGGCGGCTCATAGGTGAGACCGCCCATGTGATCGCCCATCACGAAGCCGGCCATGGTCTCGAACATCGGGATATCGACGCGCTGGCCGCGGCCGGTCCGGTCGCGATCGACGAGGCTGGCGCAGATCGCGCCCACCGCCGTCAGCCCGACGATGCGGTCGACGAGAGCATTGGGAACGTATCGCGGCACGCCGTCCGCGGTCTGCGCCATCAGCGCCGGCAACGCTGTCGCGCCCTGGATCAGGTCGTCATAGGCGGGCTTCGCCGCATAGGGCCCGTCCTGGCCGAAGCCGAACACGCCGGCATAGATCAGGCGCGGGTTGATTTTCGACACCACGTCGTAGCCGAGGTTCAGCCGCGCCATCGCCTGCGGGCGCACGTTGTAGACCAGCACATCGGCAGTCTTGATCAGCCGCAGCACGGCGTCGCGCCCGGCGGGCTTCTTCAGGTCGAGGCAGATCGAGCGCTTGTTGCGGTTGGTATTGAGGAACACCGGTCCCATGCCGGGATGGCGGGTCGGCCCGATCTGCCGGGTCACGTCGCCATCGAGCGATTCCACCTTGATGACGTCGGCGCCGTAGTCGCCGAGCATCTGGGTGGCATAGGGCCCCATCAGCACGGTCGTCATGTCGATGACCTTGATGCCCTGCAATGGTCCCATGGCCCAATTTACTCCCGGATATGTCGTTCCGGCCTAGTAACGGGAGGTTTTCGGGAAGATCAAGGCGCGCCCGGCGTATGGGCGTATGCGTGCCCGTAGGCCGCTACTTCTTCAACCTGACGTCGCGCTCCCGGGTCAGCCTTTCCAGTTCCTCGTTCTGCTGGCTGAGCCGGTCGGCGATGCGGGATTCGTTCTGTTCGCCCGAAGCGGCGGCAGCCTGTTCGATCAACTGCCGGATGTTGTCTTCCAGAATCCTGATCCGATCGTTGAGTTCTGCCTGTGACAGCGAACTTTCGTTGCTCATGATGCACGCTCCGGAAGATTAGTTTGCAGGGCGGGCAAAGCCATGCGTGCCCACCCTACAATAGCACATTCGCGACTACTTCGCGGGCTCCAGCACCGAGACGTAATTCGCCACCGCGGCGCCGCCCATGTTGAAGATCCCCGCGAGCTTGGCGTTCTTGAGCTGCATGCCCTCCGGCGCCTGGCCGACGAGCTGCATCGCCGTCATGACATGCATGGAGACGCCGGTGGCGCCGATCGGATGGCCCTTGGCCTTGAGGCCGCCAGATGGATTCACCGGCAGCTTGCCGTCCTTCTGGGTCCAGCCTTCCTTGATGGCGCGGGCGCCCTGCCCGCGTGGCGTCAGCCCCATTGCCTCGTACTCGATCAGCTCGGCGACGGTGAAGCAGTCGTGGGTCTCGACAAATGACAGATCCGACAGCTGCACGCCGGCCTGCTGCAGGGCGCGCTGCCAGGCGACGGTGCAGCCTTCGAACTGCAGGATATCGCGCTTGGACATCGGCAGGAAATCCTGCGCATGCGCGGTGGCGCGGAAGTTCACCGCCTTGCCCATCGTCTTCGCGGTTTCCAAATCCGTCAGCACCAGTGCCGCCGCGCCGTCCGACACCAGCGAGCAATCGGTGCGCTTCAGGGGCCCCGCGACGAACGGGTTCTTCTCGCTCTCGGCGCGGCAGAACTCGAAGCCGAAATCCTTGCGCATCTGCGCATAGGGGTTGGCGACGCCGTTCTTGTGGTTCTTGGCCGCGATCATCGCCAGCGCGTCCGATTGATCGCCATATTTCTGGAAATAGCTCTGCGCGATCTTGCCGAACACCCCGGCAAACCCGCCGACGGTGTCGCCATCCTCGGGCAGGTAGGACGCCTTCAGGAGGTAGCGCCCGATATCGGCCGAGGGCGTCCGCGTCATCTGCTCGACGCCGACCACCAGCACGATCTTCGCCGCGCCAGACGCGATCGCCCGGATGCCCTGATGCACTGCCGCCGAACCGGTGGCGCAGGCATTCTCGACGCGGGTAGCCGGCTTGAAGCGCAACTTCGGGTCGGCCTGCAGCACCAGCGAGGCCGTAAAATCCTGCGGCGAAAAGCCGGCGTTGAAATGCCCGAGCACGATCTCGTCGACGTCTGAAGCGGAAATGCCGGCATCGGCCAGCGCTTCGGTCGTAACCTTGACCACAAGGCTCTCGACGGTTTCCGCGTCGAACTTGCCGAATGGCGTGTGCGCCCATCCGACGATACTGGCTGTCATGGTCATTCTCCCTGTTTCGGTTTGCCCGGTTTGTAACCTATCTGGATGCCGGTTTCAGCGATTTCATCGTCCGCGCGCACATGGCGGTTATGCCGGCCCAGTTACCAGTCCGGATGTCCGCAGGCGGGCAGAGCCAGGAACCGCCCACCGCCACGACGTTCGGCTCGGCCAGCCAGGACGCCGCATTGGCTTCCCCGATGCCGCCGGTCGGGCAAACCCTGACGCTGGGAAACGGCCCCGCCAGCGCCCGCAGTGCCTTGATACCGCCGGACTGCTCGGCCGGGAAGAATTTTACCAGATCGAAGCCCGACGCCAGCGCCTGCATCAGTTCGGACGCCGTCGCAATTCCCGGTGCGAACGGCAGGTCGCTCTCCGCGGCAGCCTTCAGCAGATCGGGCGTCGCCCCCGGGCTGATGCCGAACCTCGCACCCAGTCCCCTCACCCGCGCGAGATCATTGGCGTTCAGGATCGTGCCGATGCCGACGACGGCTTCTGGCACCTCGGCGATCATGGCCCTGGCAGCCTCGACAGCCACTGGCGTACGCAGGGTGACTTCCAGCACGCGGACGCCGCCGGCGACCAGTGCCCGGGCCAGCGGCACCGCGTCATCCAGCCGCTCGATGGTCAGCACCGGAATGACCGTGGCCGACCTGAAGATGGCGGCGAGTTGTTCCTGCCTAGCGGCTGCAGTCATGGCGATGCCTTGCGAGAATTGACATGGTTCGGGACGAGCCCGGGCGGCATCGCCGCGCGCGGGATGATCGCGCCGGGATGGCACACCACCACACCCGCGAGACGATGTCCCGCGCGCGCGGCTTCAAGCGGATCGGCGCCCAGCAGGCGCGCGGCCACGTAGGCCGCCGCGAAACTGTCGCCGGCCGCCGTAGTATCGACTACCGTAGCCTCCACCGGCTTGGCCTTGATCGGATAGGGAACGCCGTCCAGGCGCAAGACGCACGCTGGCTCCGGCAGCTTCAGCACCACCTCGGCACCAGGAATCCGCGCCAGCAGGTTTTCAGCGCTCTCGCCGGGATAGAGCGGCAGCAGATCCTCGGTCGAGGCGAGCACGATATCGGCGAGGTGGAAGGCATCCCGGAAGACCGCGCGCGCAAGGTCCAGATCAGGCCAGCCGCGGGCACGGAAATTGGTGTCGAACGCAAAGCGCGCCCCGGCCTCGCGCGCAAGGTTCAGCGCCGCGAACAGATCCTTCCGTCCATTCTCGCCGTAAAGCGACAGCGTGATCGCCGAGAGGTAGATGAAGTCATAGCCAGCCAGCGCATCGAGGATGTCGGGCGTTTCAGGCAACTCCATCAGGCTGCGCGCGGCCGCGCTGTCGCGCCAGTGAAAGAAACGCCGCTCACCCTTCGCATCGGTCTGGATCAGGTAAATGCCCGGCAGCTTGCCGGGTACCCGCAACACACGACTGGTTCCGATCCCTTCCGCGGCCCAGCCGGCGATCATCTCGTCGCTGAGCGGGTCGTCGCCGAGTGCGGTGATGTAATCGACACCGGCGCCGAGGCGAGCGAGATAAACCGCGGTGTTGAGCGTATCCCCGCCATAGCCGCGCGAGAGCAGGCCGCCGTCGGCCTGCTTCAGTTCGATCATGCATTCGCCGATGCAGGCGACCTTGCTCATGACGGCACCCGCACGAGTCCGCATGACCTCACGTCAGGCCGCGAACTTGCCACCGAGTTCATCCTCGATGTGAATCCGGATGATGTCGTCGAACGTCTTCTCGGCGGTAGTGAAGCCGAGCTTGAGCGCTCGGTCGGTGACGAAGTCGCGCGGCCAGCCGGAGACTATTCCGATGATGGTCGGGTCCGGCACACGCTTGATCCGCGCGGTGACGTTCTTGCCCGCGACGCGCTCGAGCGCTGCGATCTGGTCGCCGACGCTCACCGACATGCCGGGCATGCTCAGATTGCGCCGTGGCCCCATCGCGTTGAGGTCCATGGTGCCGGCGTGGACCAAAAAGCCAACCGCGGACTTCGGCGAGGCGTGCCAGTGCCGGACGTCCTCGGACACCGGCAGCACGGCCTCCTCGCCCGCCAGCGGCTCGCGGATGATGTTGGAGAAGAAGCCGGAAGCGGCCTTGTTCGGCTTGCCCGGCCGCACGCAGATCGTCGGCAGGCGGATCGAGATGCCGTCGAGCAGGCCCTTGCGGGTGTAGTCGTTGATAAGCAGCTCGCAGATCGACTTTTGCGTGCCGTAGCTCGTGAGCGGCGTATGGAAGAATTCATCGCCGATCTTTTCCGGGAACGGCGCACCGAACACGGCGATCGACGACGTGAACACCAGCCGCGGCTTGTAGCCGCCGCCGGCGTGGCGAATGGCGTCGATCAGGTACCGCGTCCCGTCGAGATTGATCCGGTAACCCTTGTCGAACTCGGCCTCGGCCTCGCCGGAGACGATGGCTGCGAGATGAAAGATCACCTCTGGCCGGCCGGCGATCAGCGGCGCTGCCGCCCCGGCATCGGCGAAATCGGACGCCACGACGTCGACCGGGATCGACGTGTTGGCGGGCTTCGCCGGCGCCACCACGTCCTGCAGCGTCAACCGGGTGATGTCGCGATTGCCCAAGCGGCCGTCGCGCAGCAGCCGGTCGGCCAGTTTGCGGCCGACCATGCCGGCGGCGCCAAGAATGAGAATGTGCAAGACCCGTCTCCTTTTTGAACCCTGTTATTATCAGCCGGGCCTCGCGCGCTTACTCTTTTACGGCTCCCGTCATGGCCGACACATAATGCTCCACGAAGAAGGCGTAAAGGATAACCAGCGGCAGCGAGCCGGCCAGCGCCCCCGCCATCAGCGAGCCCCAGCGATAGACGTCGCCGTCGACGAACTCGTTGACGATCGCGACCGGCACCGTCTTGTTGGATGTCGATTGCAGGAACGTCAGCGCATAGATGAACTCGTTCCAGCACAGCGTGAAGCAGAAGATGAACGCCGAAATCAGCCCCGGGATCGCCAGCGGCAGCACGATCTTGATCAATATCTGCCAGCGGCTGGCACCGTCGATCAGCGCGCACTCCTCCAGTTCGAACGGGATGGTCTTGAAATACCCCATCAGCAGCCAGGTCGAAAACGGGATCAGGATCGTCGGATAGGTCAGGATCAGCGCCAGGGGCGAGTCGAACAGGCCGTACTGGAATACAACGGTGGCCAGCGGAATGAACAGAATCGAAGGCGGCACCAGGTAGGCAAGGAAGATCAGGCCGCCGACCATGTTGGCGCCCTTGTAACGGAGGCGGACGATGGCATAGGCGGCGAGCACGCTCGCGATGATCGAGAGTATGGTGGCGCAGACCGCGACATACATCGTGTTCCACAGCCACATCGGATAGTGGCTCTCGAACAGCAGTTTGTAGAAATGCTTGAAGGTGGGATTCCACGTCCAGAACGGGCTGTAGGTCTCCATATCGATCAATTGCTCGTCGGGTTTGATCGACGTCAGCGCCATCCAGTAGAACGGAAACAGCAGGATGAAGACGATAATCGACAGCGGCAGATAAAGCGTCACCAGCCGGCGCGGCAGCGACTGCAGATAGCTCATGCCTTCGCTGTTATCGACGCGGGCGGGCGTGGCCAGGATGGCCTTCAGGTCGACCTTGCTTGCCGGGAGATCAGTCATTGTTCTCTCCCTGCTGCCACTTGCGGCGCTGCAGTCCGAACCAGGACACCATGATGGCCGCCAGCAGGAACGGGATCATGGCGCTGGATATGGCGGCGCCCTCCCCGAGCTGGCCCGCGATGATCGCGCGCTGGTAGGACAAGGTCGCCATCAGGTGCGTCGCGTTGACGGGCCCGCCCCGCGTCATCGCCCAGATCAACTGGAAGTCCGTGAAGGTGAACAGCACCGAGAACGTCATCACGACCGCGATGATCGGCGTCAGCAGCGGATAGGTGATGTGGCGGAACATCTGCCAGCGGGTAGCACCGTCCAGCGTAGCCGCCTCATAGAGCGAGGGCGACACCGTCTGCAGGCCTGCGAGCAGCGTAATTGCGACGAACGGCACGCCGCGCCAGATATTGGCAAAGATCACGCAGATCCGCGCCCATGTCGTGTCGCCGAGGAAGTTGATGTTGTGGTCGATCAGGCCGAGGTGCCTCAACGACCAGGAAATGATCGAGAATTGCGCGTCGAATATCCACCAGAAGGCCAATGCCGACAGCACCGTCGGCACGATGAAAGGGATCAGCACGGCGGCGCGCAACATCGCCTTGAACGGCATGTACTCGTTGAGCAGCAAGGCGAGATACAGGCCGATTGCGAATTTGATGGCGCTGGCGACGAAGGTGTAGAGCAGCGTGTTGAACACCGACAGCCAGAAGATGGCGTCGTCCCACAGCCACAGATAGTTCTCGAAGCCGATGAATTGTCCGACGCGGCCGATCTTGGTGTCGGTGAACGACAGCCAGATGCCAAGGCCGAGCGGATAGGCCAGGAACAGGATCAGGAAGGCCATCGCCGGCATCATGAACCAGAAGCCGAGCCAGTTCCTGTTGTGCTTGACCTGATCCCACGTCGTCGCTTCGCGGATCTGCGACTTGGCCTTTGCCGGCGTGAGTGCGATGTCAGCCATGAGCCAGCTCCTTGGGCCAATTCAGGCAATGTTCCGGGCGAAATTCCGTCAACCTGAGTCAAAGCTGGCGGCGGACGGGCCGCCGCCAGCTTTGCTTCTCAGCGATAGATGCGCTTCAACTGCCGCTCGGCTTCAGCGATGGAGCCCTTGGCATCCTTGGAGCCGGTGCAGTAGTTGGCGAACATGTCGACCACGATGAAGTCGGCGATTGCGCTTGCCGCCTTCTCGCCGACCTTGCCGATGCCGGAAGCCGGCAGCGCGCGTTTGGAGGCCTGAGCGAACACCGCATTCTTCGGGTCGGCGGTCCACACCGGCGACGCGTCGTAGGCGTTGAGCGTGTGGGTCAGGTAGCCCCGCGCGCCCGACAGCCATTTGTCGAAGTTCTCCTTCTCCAGCATGAAGGCAACGAAGGCCTTCGCCGCGTTCGGATACTTGGTGAAGTTGAAAGCGAGAATCGGCACCGCGAGTTGCAGTTCGCTCGGCTTGCCGAGCGGCCCTAGCGGCCACAGGGCGTGATAGGTGTCTTCGGCCAGGTCCTTCATCTTCGGATCGTCTTTCGCGGCCACATAGATCGAGATGCCGTTGGCGGTGCAGTGGAGTTCGCCGGCCAGGAAGGCCTTGTTGTTCGAGCCGTCGTTCCACGATGCGGTGCCGGGAATGAAGGTGTCGGAAAGCGCCTTGCAGTATTCCAGCGCTTTCGCGGTCTCCGGCGAGTTGATGATAACCTTGTCGTCCTTGTCGACGGTCCAGGCGTTGTGGCCCCAGAGGATCCAGTGCAGCCAGGCGTTGGCGTCGCCGGTGGCGTGGCCGAGGGCGAAACCGGCAGGCGTATTGTTCTTCTTCAACGCCTTGCACATTTCGAGGAAGCCCGCGAAGTCCTTCGGGAATTCGCTGAAGCCGGCCTTGTCGGTGGCGGACTTGCGGTAGGTCATGTAGCCGCCGATGGTGGCGACCGGGATGCCGAGCCAGTCATTGCCGAGCATGCAGGTCTTCTGCGCCGCGTCGGTCCAGCCGCCGTACTTCTTGCCGAGGTAATCGGCAACGTCGTTCATCTTGAGGACCTTGGTCGGGAAGAGCTGCGGCAGCGTATGCAAGCCCCAGGCAAGGTCGAGACCCGAGCCGGTGTTGGCGGCAACGGAGGCCTTGGGCTGCACGTCCTCGAAGGACTCCGAGAACACGTTCATTTCGGTGCCGGTCGCGGTCTTGAATGCGGCGACCATGGCGTTGAACGCGTCATCCTCCGCCGGCACGAAGCGCTTCCAGCGCATCACTGTCAACTTGGCGCCGGGCTCGGCTTTCCATGGCGAGGCCTGAGCCCAAGCCTTGGCAAAATCGAGGAGCGCCGGTCCGGTCAGCGCGCCGGCCGCCGCCAGCGCAGTGCCACCCTGAAGCAGAGAGCGGCGTGTAAAGTCGTGCATGGTCCATCCTCCCTTTGTGAATTTTCTGGTTCTTGCTCAGTCCTCGTTTCTTATTTTTGTTAGGTACTTTTGGTTTGGTCTTGGCTTTAGTCTTGCTTTGTCACTCAGGCATTCAGTCGCTTTCCAGTCGTCTCGTCGAACAGATGCACGAGCGTGGGATCCGGCTTCAGCCGTACCTTGTCGCCCGGATTGAACTGGTGACGCTCACGGAACACGGCGACGATCTGCTCACCGCCGAGCTTGGCGAACACCTGCGTTTCCGAGCCGGTCGGCTCGACCACGACGATCTCGGCTTCGGCGCCGTCATCGGCGATGGTGAAATGTTCGGGACGGACGCCGTAGACCGCCGGCCGCCCTTCCGAATTGGCCGGCGCCGTCGCCAATGGCAGCTTGACGCCGTTCGGTCCCACAAAGCCGGCGCTGCCGTTCGACTTCACCTGTCCCTTGAGGAAATTCATCGCCGGCGAGCCGATAAAGCCCGCCACGAACTGGTTGGCCGGGGTGTCGTAGAGTTCGAGCGGAGTACCCATCTGCTCGACGATGCCATCGTGCATCACGACGATCTTGTCGGCCATGGTCATGGCTTCGATCTGGTCGTGGGTGACGTAGACCGTGGTGGTCTTCAGCCGCTGGTGCAGCTCCTTGATCTCGGTGCGCATGGCGACACGCAGCTTGGCGTCGAGGTTGGAAAGCGGCTCGTCGAACAGGAACACCTGCGGATCGCGCACGATGGCGCGGCCCATGGCGACGCGCTGGCGCTGGCCGCCCGACAACTGCCGGGGATAACGCTCGAGCAGCGGCGTCAGCGCCAGGATTTCAGCGGCGCGCTTGACGCCGGTCGAGATTTCATCGGCGCCGGCGCCGCGCAGTTTAAGCGAGAAGCCCATGTTGTCGGCGACCGTCATGTGCGGATAGAGCGCGTAGTTCTGGAACACCATGGCAATGTCGCGCTCTTTCGGCTGGACATTGTTGACCACGCGATCGCCGATCGAAATCGTACCCGAGGTGATGTTTTCAAGGCCGGCGAGCATCCGCAGCAAGGTCGATTTGCCGCAGCCGGAAGGGCCTACGAGCACGACGAATTCGCCATCCTCGATCGGAATCGATACGCCGTGCAGGACCTCAAAATTACCGAATGACTTGCGCACGTCGCGAATCTGGACCGACGACATCGAATTCTCTCCCTCATTTTCTTCTGTTATTATGGCGCCGCGGGTCGGCAGGACGCCATTCTGTCTTTTCGACTTTAATGCCGGAAGCCGAATTCAGCGGGCATCATCATCCGCAGTTTCAAAGTTTTTAGCAATCCGATGGTAGCGCTGTCAATAATTGTTCAAACGTCTAATTCGTTGTGATATTAGCGCTGAATGGGACGAAAACAGACAAAGTCTGGCAAAATCCGCCTCACCGAAGTCGCCAAGCTTGCGGGCGTCAGTCCGATCACGGCATCGCGCTTCTTCAGGAATCCCGAAGCACTGTCGTTGAGCAAGCGCGAGCGCGTCGACAGCGCCGTGAAGGAACTGGGCTATGTGCCGAATCTGGCGGCACGCGCGCTGGCTTCCCACCGGACCGAAGTGATCGGCGTCGTCATCCCCTCCCTCACCAACAGCGTGTTCGCGGATGTGCTGCGCGGCGTCTACGATTCCTCCGAAGGCAGCCGCTACAGCATCCAGCTCGCCAATACCCGCTACAGCATCCTGCAGGAAGAGAAACTGCTGCGCCTGTTTCGCGCCCAGAAGCCGGCTGGATTGATCGTGACCGGCATCAACCAGACCGCGGAGTCGCGCGCGATCCTGGAATCGATGAATTGCCCGATCACGCAGATCATGGAGATCGGCGACAGCCCCGTCGACATGATGGTCGGCTTCTCGCATTATGATGCGGGTTTTGCCGCCATTTCGCACATCCTCGAACAGGGCTACCGGCGTGTGGGCTTTCTCGGCGCCCGTATGGATCCCCGCGTCCAGCGGCGCTTCGAGGGGTATCGCGATGCTATGAAGGCGGCATCGCTGTTCGACCCGAACCTCGTCATTACCACCTCGGTGCCGACTACCGTCACGCTTGGCGGGACACTCTTCGCCGACCTTCTCGCCAAGGCGCCGGATATCGACGCCGTCTTCTGCGTCAACGACGACCTTGCGCTCGGCGTGCTGTTCGAATGCCAGCGCCGCCAGATATCGGTTCCCCGCGATCTCGCCATCGTCGGCTTCAACGACCTGGAATACATGGAGTCGGCGGTGCCATCGCTCACCAGCGTGCGCACCAATCGCTACGAAATGGGCCGCCACGCCGTCACCATGGTGATCGACGCGATCGAGGGCCGTCGCCCGCAGGAGCCGGTGCTCGATCTCGGCTTTCAACTGATGGTCCGCGAAAGCTCGTCCCCGCAACAGACCTGATGGCTGCATTCCGCTGGGGATCGCGGCCGCGAGAGAGAAAATGATAGCGCTACCTTTTGGCTCGAACTAGGATCGAGGTTCGCTCAGGGAGCCATTCGACACGGCGACGCGTTTGCGGCGGCTGAAATTTCCAGCATGGTGCGATCGCTACCGTGATTTTGAGCCGCCCACGAGTTTGCAGTGCGGGAGAGACCAATGAAAAAAAACGACAACAAAGCTGCCACCAATGGCAAGGGCCGGAAACTTCGTTCGCTGGAGTGGTTCGACAACCCGCACAACCCGGGAATGACCGCGCTCTATCTCGAGCGCTACCTCAACTACGGCCTGACCCGGGAAGAATTGCAGTCCGGCAAGCCGATCATCGGCATCGCACAGACCGGCAACGATCTCTCCCCGTGCAACCGACACCATCTCGAACTGGCGCACAGGGTCCGCGAGGGCATCCGCGCCGCCGGCGGCATCGCCATGGAATTCCCCACGCATCCGATCCAGGAGACCGGGAAGCGCCCGACAGCGGCGCTCGACCGCAACCTCGCCTATCTCGGGCTGGTGGAAGTCCTGTTCGGCTATCCGCTCGACGGCGTGGTGCTGACCACCGGCTGCGACAAGACCACGCCGGCCTGCCTGATGGCGGCGGCGACCGTCAATCTGCCGGCCATCGTCCTCTCGGGCGGTCCGATGCTGAACGGCTGGTTCAACGGCGAGCGCACCGGTTCCGGCACCATCGTCTGGAAACAGCGCGAGCGCCTCGCCGCGGGCGAAATCGACTACAACGAGTTCATCGAGATCGTGGCCTCCTCGGCGCCCTCGGTCGGCCATTGCAACACCATGGGCACCGCCTCGACGATGAACTCGCTTGCCGAAGCGCTCGGCATGTCGTTGCCGGGATGCGCGGCGATCCCCGCGCCCTACCGTGAGCGCGGCCAGATCGCTTACGAGACCGGCAAGCGCATCGTCGAGATGGTGTGGGAGGATCTGAAGCCCTCCGACATCCTGACCCGCAAGGCGTTCGAGAACTGCATCGTGGTCAATTCGGCGATCGGCGGCTCGACCAACGCCCCGATCCACATCAACGCGCTGGCGCGGCATATCGGCGTCGAACTTTCGATCGACGACTGGCAGAAGCACGGCCATGACATCCCGCTGCTGGTGAACATGCAGCCGGCCGGCTTTTACCTCGGCGAGGAATATCACCGCGCCGGTGGCGTGCCGGCGGTGGTGCGCGAACTGATGGCCCACAAGCGCATCCATGAGGATGCCCCGACCGTCAACGGCCGCACCATGGGCGAGAACTGCCGCGAGGCCGCCAGGCCCGACGGCGACGTGATCTGGAGTTACGACAAGCCGCTGCTCAAGGACGCCGGCTTCCTGGTGCTGCGAGGCAACCTGTTCGACTCCGCGATCATGAAGACCAGCGTGATCTCGAAGGAATTCCGCGACCGCTATCTCTCCAATCCGAAGGATCTCAACGCGTTTGAAGGCCGCGCCATCGTGTTCGAAGGGCCGGAGGATTATCATGAGCGGATCGACGACCCCTCGCTCAAGATCGACGAGCACTGTGTGTTGTTCATCCGCGGCGCCGGCCCGATCGGCTATCCCGGCGGCGCCGAAGTGGTCAACATGCAGCCGCCGGCGGCGCTCATCAAACGCGGCATCCTGTCGCTGCCCTGCATCGGCGACGGCCGGCAATCCGGCACCTCGGGTTCGCCGTCGATCCTCAACGCCTCGCCGGAAGCCGCCGCCGACGGCGGGCTGGCGATCCTGAGGACCGGCGACAAGGTTCGCATCGACCTCAACACGGGCGACGCCAACATCCTGATCTCGAGCGATGAACTGAAGAAGCGTCGTGCAGAGCTGAAGGCCAAGGGCGGATTCCCCCACCCGGCGAACCAGACGCCGTGGCAGGAACTCTATCGCTCCACCGTCGGCCAGCATGCCACCGGCGCCTGCATGGAGATCGCCACGCGGTATCAGAACATTGCCGGCACCGTCGGCGTGGCGCGGGATAATCATTAGCTGATCGCCGTCATTGCGAGCGCAGCGAAGCAATCCAGAAATCCCTCCGCGGAAACGGTCTGGATTGCTTCGTCGCTACGCTCCTCGCAATGACGACAGAAAAACCGGGAGAGAAACATGTCAGACCGCCTGAAGGGCAAGCGTGCATTCGTCACCGCTGCCGCCGTCGGAATCGGCCGCGCCTGTGCGGTGGCATTTGCGCGCGAAGGGGCGACCGTGTTCGCCACCGACATCGACGAAGCAAGGCTCTCCGCGCTGAAGAGCGAAGGTATTTCGGAAGTGGCCAAGCTCGATGCCCGCGACACCGCCGCAGTCGCCGCCATGGCCAGGCGCGCAGGCAAGACTGACATCCTGCTCAACGCCGCGGGCTTCGTGCATCACGGCACCATACTGGATTGTTCGGACGAGGACTGGGATTTTTCGTTCGACCTCAACGTCAAGTCGATGCACCGGACGATCCGCGCCTTCCTGCCCGGCATGCTGGAGGATGGCCGTGGATCGATCGTGAACATTGCGTCCGCCGCCGGCGTGTTCAAGGCCGCCCCGAACCGCTATGTCTACGGCGCGACCAAGGCTGCGGTTGCCGCGCTGACGCGCTCGGTCGCGGCCGATTTCATCACCAAAGGCGTGCGCTGCAACTGCATCTGCCCCGGCACCATCGAAACCCCGTCCATGCTCGAGCGCGCTGCTGCCGCAGGTCCCAACGGACGCGAGATGTTCATCGCGCGGCAGCCGATGGGACGGCTCGGCACCGCCGAGGAAATCGCCTCGCTCGCCGTCTATCTCGCCAGCGACGAAAGCGCGTTCACGACAGGTGTCGCCCACGTCATCGACGGCGGCTGGACGCTCTGACCGCCCCCTCATCCTGAGGAGCCGCGCCAGCGCGGCGTCTCGAAGGATGGGCCACGGGCCTCATGGTTCGAGACGCGCAAGGGCGCTCCTCACCATGAGGAACAACAAATGAAAGGAAATGGCGATGAACAAGATCGATCTCAATGGCCGTTGCGCCGTCGTCACCGGCGGCGCGCAGGGCTTTGGCCGTGCGATCGCCGAGCGCTTCGTGGCATCGGGCGCGAAGGTCGCGATCTGGGATCACGACCTGCCGTTTGCGGAAAAGACCGCGAAGGAAATCGGCCCGGCGGTGTCGGCCTTCAAGGTCGACGTGTCCGATCTCGCAGCCGTCGAGAAGACCTGCGGCGAAACCCTGAAGGCGCTCGGCAAGATCGACATCCTCGTCAACAACGCCGGCATCGCCGGCATCAACAAGACGGTGTGGGAAACCGACCTCGAGGAATGGCGCAAGGTGCTGCGCATCAATCTCGATGGGCCGTTCATCTGCTGCAAGGCGGTGGTGCCGTCGATGCTCAAACAGAAGTATGGCCGCATCGTCAACATTGCCTCCATTGCCGGCAAGGAAGGCAACCCCAACGCCGCGCACTATTCGGCCTCGAAGGCCGGCCTGATCGCGCTGACCAAGTCGCTTGGCAAGGAACTCGCGCAGCACGACATCCTCGTCAATGCGGTAACGCCGGCGGCAGCCAAAACCGCGATCTTCGACCAGATGACGCAGCAGCACATCGACTTCATGCTGTCGAAGATTCCAAAGGGCCGATTTGTGCTGGTGGAAGAACTCGCATCGATGGTGGCCTGGCTGGCGTCTGAGGATTGCGCGTTCTCGACCGGTGCGGTGTTCGACATTTCCGGCGGCCGGGCGACGTACTAACCAGCATTTTCCCTCATCCTGAGGAGTGCGTAGCGCGTCTCGAAGGATGAGGCCCCGCTGCTGGCCTCACCCTTCGAGACGGCCGCTTCGCGGCCTCCTCAGGGTAAGGGTTGAGATTGGAGCAAGTCATGACCAGGGAAGGCGGATGCCTCTGCGGCGCGGTGCGGTTCAAGACCGATGGCGAGCCGGTCAATGTCCGCATCTGCCATTGCCGCAACTGCCAGAAGGCGATGGGTTCGCCGTTCTTTGCCCGCGCGCTGTTCGACCAGCGGGCGCTGTCGGTCGAGGGCGACGTCGCGCGCCATCCGTCTTCGGAGGCGCTGGACCGGGAGTTCTGCAAGACTTGCGGGACGCGGCTGTTTTCCAGGCGGACCAACGGAACCATGGTCGGCGTCGCGCTCGCTGCCTTCGACGACCGCAACGCCTTTGCGCCGACCGAGCACATCTGGGTCTCGGAAAAGATGGATTGGGTGCGGCTCGATGACGACCTGCCGCAATTTCAGGAGACGGTTCCCCAGTGACGGCGCCGTGCTAGGTTGAGGACCTGAACAAGGCCAAGCGGGGCGGATCGATTGAACATCTCCTTATACGGCATATCGGTCTGGATCCTCCCGCTCCTGATCGCCATCACGTTCCACGAGGCCGCACACGCGTTCGTGGCTTACCGGCTCGGCGACAATACCGCTTGGCAGCTTGGCCGGGTCAGCTTCAATCCCTTCAAACACATCGATCCGTTCGGAACCGTGATTCTTCCGGGCGTGCTGCTGCTGTCGCATTCGCCGTTCCTGTTCGGCTACGCCAAGCCGGTCCCGGTCAATTTCCGGAACCTGAACCATCCCCGGCTCGACATGGTCTGGGTGGCGCTGGCCGGACCCGCTACCAACATCCTGCTCGCCGTGCTCATGGCGCTGGCGTTCCATGCCCTGCCCCTGATACCGGCAGAGGCTGCGAAATGGACCTACGACAACCTCAAAAACGCTTTCCTGATCAATATCGTGCTGGCGATCTTCAACATGCTGCCGATTCCGCCGCTGGATGGCGGGCGGGTCGCGGTCGGCCTGCTGCCGCGGGTGCTGGCTTACCCGCTGTCGCGGCTGGAACCCTATGGCATGCTGATCCTGCTTGGCCTTCTGATCCTGCTGCCGGTCATCGGCAGGCAGGTCGGCCTAAATCTTGATGTTATTTCGGCAATACTCCGGACACTGACCGGATATGTGATCGGCACCCTTCTCTTCATCACCGGCAACGCCTAAGTTTGAAACAGAAGTCAACGCGGAGGAAACGGCTCGGGGCCATGGCGACAAAAGCTGCTGACATGTTGATCGCACGACGCGCCGATACTCGCGCGAGGGCAGATTTTGCAACCTGGAAAATGATCGCCAAGCTGAACGGCTTCACCGCCCTGCCCGCCGAGGCGCAGAACTTCCTCGAAGGCTACAGGCAGTTGCTCGCGAAGATGAACGAGGACGACGCTTCCGAGGCCACCATCCAGCTGATGTACAAGAGCTACTATTCGGAGATGGGCGGCACCGGCGTGCCCCCCGAACTTCCTTCGCGTGCGAGCGAGCCGGCTGTCGACAGCGGCAACGTCACCGCCTTCCGCCGGCCGGCGACCCGGCCGAAGCCGGTCGCGTCATCGGCACCTCAAGCCAAGCCCCGGCTCCCGGTGGCGCTGATCTTCATGTGCCTCACCGTGGTTTATGTCAGCATCCGCTACTACTTTCGCTGACGCACGCCCATCCTGAGATCGCGAAAGCCCCCTCCTCGCGGATCGCCGTGTGGCGGAATATCTGTGGCCATCAACGGGTGGCGCGACAGCTAGGCGGCCAAAGCGCGAGCGGGCATAGTGATCCCGTTGGTTCAGCCCGCATTCAAAATTTCAACAAGATCCCGGAGGAAAAATGAAGCGATCCATTGCAGCCTTGGCCGTGACCACGAGCCTGGTGTTTGCCACCGGCGCGTCTGCGCAAACGCTCGACAAGGTCGTCAAGGTCGGAAGTCTCGGCGACCAGTCCGGCCTCTATGCCGATATCGGCGGCCCCGGTTCGACGATTGCCGCACAGATGGCGGTCGAGGATTCCGGGCTTCTCGCCAAGGGCTGGAAGATCGAAGTGATCGCGGCGGATCACCAGAACAAGCCTGATGTCGGCACCAACATCGGCAAGCAGTGGATCGACGTCGAGAAGGTCGACGTGTTCGTCGATCTCGCAAGCTCCGGCGTCGGCCTTGCGATCGCGAACCTTGCCAAGGACAAGAACGTCGTCAACCTGAACTCCGGCTCGGCGTCATCAGACCTCACCGGCGCGCAATGCTCGCCGAATACGATCCACTGGGTGTACGACACCTGGATGCTCGCCAACGGCACCGGCAAGGCGCTGGCGAAATCCGGCGGCGACAGCTGGTTCTTCCTCACCGCCGACTACGCCTTCGGTCACGCGCTCGAGCGCGATACGGCAGCCGTCGTCGTCGCCAATGGCGGCAAGGTGCTGGGCGGCGTCAAGCATCCGCTCAACAACGCCGACTTCTCGTCGTTCCTGCTGCAGGCGCAGAGCTCGAAGGCGAAGATCATCGGGCTCGCCAATGCCGGCGGCGACACCACCAACTCGATCAAGCAGGCGGCCGAGTTCGGCATCGTCCAGGGCGGGCAGAAGCTTGCGGGCATGCTGATGTTCATCACCGACGTTCATTCGCTCGGGCTGAAGGTCGCGCAGGGACTGAACTTCACCGAGACCTTCTACTGGGACATGAACGACCAGACCCGCGCCTTCACCAAGCGCTTCATCGAGAAGCACAAGAAGGGTCCGCCGACCATGGTGCAGGCCGGCGTCTATTCCTCGCTGATCCACTATTTCAAGGCGCTGGAAGCGCTCGGCGGCAATCCGCATGACGGACGCGCCGTCGTCGCCAAGATGAAGGAACTGCCGACCGACGATCCGCTGTTCGGCAAGGGCTCGGTCCGCGCCGACGGCCGCAAGATCCACCCGGCCTATCTGTTCGAGGTGAAGAAGCCACAGGACTCGAAGTATCCGTGGGACTACTACAACCTCGTCGCCACCATCCCGGCGAACGAAGCCTTCATCCCGCTCGAGAAGAGCGTCTGCCCGATGCTGAAGAAGACCTGAGGTCATTTGTCATCGGACGATCTGCGCGCAGCCCTCTCCCGTTCCGGGAGAGGGCTTTTGCATGAGGGAGCCCCTATGCGGATGCCCTTCATCGCAGCCCCGCATGCAAAACATCGAAAACAACCCCATGCAAAGTAGAGATGGGTTGAATTTGCAGCACTTTTCGGCGCCGCAGGCACGGTCGGGAGCCCCCCTGACCGCGGAATACGAGCGTGCAATCCTCGAGCATATCATTGATCCCCATGAAGAGGACGGTCACTGGATTCGCTGAGTATCGGCCAGGGTCATCTTCAGGCGTTCCTGATCAGTCAGGCCATGTCCACTCTGCCTCCGGAAGCGGACCATTTCCCTGGCTGCTTCATTTGCCGGGCAGCGCGTTCCGTCAGGATCAATCCGACAAGCGACGACACGATCACGAGGACGACTGTGGCGTTCAGCATGGGATGATCAATCAGGCGCTGGCCGGCGGCATTTTTTGTCGAGAACGCGACGAGGGCAACGGCCAGCGTGGCGGCGACTTGCGGCACGGTCAGACCAAACATGAGATTCCGCTCAGCACGCGAATAGCCGAACAGCCTTCCTGTGACCTCTGCCGCCATCCATTTGCCGCCGAACAGCGCTGCAATCACGCCAACGACAAGCCCCGGCTGCCCGGTCAAGGTGGAGAAGAACACCTTGAAGTCGACCAGAAAGCCGGCGGAAACGAAGAAAATCGGAACGAACAAAGCCTGGCTCATGATCTCCAGCGAATCGTCGCCTCTGACTTCTCCAAAGGCTCGCTTCAGGCAAACGCCGGCAAGAAACGCTCCGATAATTCCTTCCATGCCGATCAATTCCGCAACCTGCGCAGCGATCGCCATCACCAGAAGCATGACGAGCGCGGTAGATATTCTTGTCGTCCCGAAAACCTTCAAGAGGCGTTCGACCAGCCAGCTCAACCCGAATAAAACGGCCGGAACGTAGATCGCCAGTGAAGCCAACGTGATCAATACGGCCGCCGGCTCGAACCCTCTGAGGTGAATGGGCACGCAAATGGCCAGCACAAGAATTGATAGCATGTCGGTGAAAAGGGTCGCTCCCACTGCCACAACGGTCACTTCCTTTCCCATCAGGCCCTGCTGTTTGACGATAGGCAGGCCGAGGAGAGTGTGAGAAGCAAGTATGGATCCGATAATGGCGCAGGAATTGGCCGAATATCCCATCATCGCCGCGACGGCGATGGCAAGAACGAAGGGGCAAGCGAATGTGAGCAAGCCGAATGCTGCCGACTTGTGCCGCGCCTGGTTGAATTGCGCAATATTGACCTCGAACCCGGCGAAGAACATCAGCAGGAGTTTGCCGAGCTCCGCAAAGAAGCTCACGATCTTGCCGTCGGGATTGAGAACCGAGAGCACATTCGGGCCAAGGATGATCCCCGCCAGGATGTATCCCACCGGACGGGGAAGGCGAAGGCGCTCCATCAGGCTCGGAAACACCAATGTGAGCATCAATGTCAGCGCAAAGGACGTCAGCGTCGGCAGATTCGAAAAGAACTCCAACGTATCCCCCTGTGTGTGAGCCGGCCCTTGAAGATTAGACGAGCTTTCACCCGGAAGGAACTATTTGGCGCCCCGCAACGCGCAAGACTGCTCTCTCGCTGCTCCGTCGCGTATGCCGCGAACCATGTTTCGCCGGGAATCGGGGTCGTTTCGATGGCCCTTTCCGTCGTGACAGTGTCAGGCTTGATGATTTGGCTGGGTATGGGTTGAAGGGCCGCAAGCGTAGCCCGCATGAGCGCTGCGACATCCGGGGCGGTGACTCGTCCCCGCATATCGCAGCGCTCATGCGGGCCACTTGCTGGCATTTCAGCCAAGGGCCGCGAGTCGGCTTAACGCCACGACCTGCCTGGACAGCCGTATGCGTCAAGCCCTCACTTCCAAACGTAGAGCCTCACCTCAAAATGCGCACGGAGCAGCGTTCGCTCAGGTGCAAGCCGCCCAGGAGCCGAAGCGCAGAACGTCTATCCAAAGCTCGACCCCCCGCCTCTCTTCAGCTCGGAAAACTTGGCCGCCATTGTCGGGTTTCCTCGCGTGAGCCTTTTGATCGTGACGTCCTGGGCTTTGTCATTCGCCAGGCGAAGGTTGCGATCCGTCCCCAGCAGGGCCTCCTTGGTCTTCTGCAGGTGATCGATCGACTTGTCGATTTCCTCGATGGCGGTGTGAAAACGTCTTGAAGCAAGATCGTAGTTCTTGCCGAACGCCGCCTTGAACGAGTCGAGCTCGGTTTCGAAGTTCGTGATGTCGATATTCTGCGCCCTGACAAGTGCGAGCTCAGACTTGTACTTGAGCGCGTTCACGGCTGCATTGCGCAGCACCGTGATGATCGGAAGAAAGAACTGCGGCCGAACCACGTACATCTTCGGGTACCGGTGACCCATGTCGACGATGCCGGTGTTGTACAACTCACTGTCCGGCTCCAGCAGAGATACCAGGACCGCGTACTCGCAGCCTTTTTCAGTTCGATCCTTGTCCAGTTCCTTGAGGAAGTCCTCATTCCTGCCTTTGGTGGCAGTACGGTCGCTCTCGTTCTTCATCTCGAACATGATCGATACAATTTCGGTGCCCGCCTCGTCGACGTCACGGAATATGTAATCCCCTTTGCTGCCGCTGCGGGCATCGTTGTCTTTTTCGAAGTACGCCCTCTGAAAAGCGGTTGCCCTGATGCGATTGAACTCCGTCTCGCAGTGGTGTTCGAGGGTCTCTCCAACCATCTTGGTGGATAATCTGGCCTTGAGATCGCGAAGGCGCTCGATAGCCTCGTCGCGATCCCTGAGCTGCGTCTCGTACTTGTCTTTCAGTGATTTCTCGGCGAGCTGCTTCTCCAGCGCCAATTGATCGAGATTGCTTTTGTATTGGTCCCGCTGCTTCTCGGCGGCGGTAACCGCCTCGGCTATTGCCAACTTCTGCTCCAGCCCGATCGCATCCAGCCTGGATTTCAGGTCGTGAATCTCCGAGTTCTTTTCGCTTTCCGCCTTCTGGAGATCGTTCAGGAGCCGAGCTTCCACCAGCTCGATTCCACACTTGTAATCGTACTTCGATTTTTCCAGCTCGCCGGCCAGTTCGTCGCGCTGCCTCTCCACCTCTTTCAATGCTTCGGCTACTGCAAGCTTGCGCTCCACCCCGCCTGCGTCGAGTTTGGCCTTGAGCTCGTGAATAACCACATCCTTGTCGGCAGCAACCCTAGTCTCGGCAAGCTGAACAGCATTTAATTTGTCTCGCTGCGCCAGTTCGAGGCGTTCATGCAACTGCTGCTCGAACTCGGTGTCACGCACCTGCTTGAGAATGTCAGCATAGCCCGCCTCATCAATCTTGAAGGCCTTCGAGCAATGAGGGCAGACAATCTCTCGCATCTTGCTATCCTGTTGGCGACAACGTTCGGGTTTCTGCCGTCCTGCTTGCCCATCACAGACCGGGCTGCGGTTTGAGCGAGAGCTGCCTGGGGCAACATGTCAGGCTCATCCGGGAACAAGCGGAACGACTGGAAGGAGCGCTGACGGCGTGCTGTCATTCATGTCGCTCTCCTCCTCGGGCAGCCAGTCCGCGCCGTAGCAGGCTTTGCCCGGTTGGGAAGATTGCGAATCATCCCCATGCAACCTGGATTCAGAGCAACAAATGGACCTGACGTGGAGTCATTTTTCCGCGTCCCGGCAGCTTTTCCTCAGGCGTACTTGTCGAGCCAAGCACAGGATCGCAGGCCCGATGTCTGGAACCGGTTCAGTAGCCGATGAAATTCGACGGGTCGGCTGTCGTTCACGGCCACGCCGCATATGACGGCCCGCTGCGCGCGTGCTCCAGCCGCACCTGCCGCCGATAATTCCCCGGCGACGCCCCACGATACTTGCGGAAGAAGCGGTTGAAGTAGGCCGGGTCGCGGAAGCCGAGGCCGTAGCCGATCTGCTCGACCGGGAGGTCGAGCTGCTGCAGGCGGGTACAGGCTTCGCGGAGCAGCCGCTCGTGGATGATGGCGCGCGGGCCGCAGCTCTTTTCGCGCTGGCAGTGCGCGTGCAGCTTGTCGGAGGTGACGCCGAGCGCATCCGCGTAGCGCGCTACCGGCCAGCCGTCGCGGTAATGCAGCTCGACCATCTGCAGGAAATTGCCGACCAGCGCGGGGCCGCCGCGCGCCGCCATCTCGTGCGGCTCGTCGTGCGAGGCGCTGAGCCGCCAGAGCTGCAAACACAGCAGCAGCAGATGCGAGGAGATCAGCGTCGCGCCGCCATGGCCGGGGCTGCGCAGCTCGCCCGCGATGGCGCGGCACGAGTGGGCGACGGCATCGAGATGCGGCGCCAGCGCCTCGCCATCGATCAGCGCAACCCGTTCAGTGGTCCGGCGCAGATGCAGCGCCTCGGCATTGCCGGCGACGATCTTGATCAGGAAGTCGTCGTCCATCGAAAGCAGGAATCCCTGCGCGCCGGCGCTCACTTCAGCCGACGCATCGACGTTCCCCGGCAGCCAGAGCAGCGTCGGCGCCGCGAGCGCAATCTCGGTCCCCTGCCAGGAGGCCCGGCCGCGATCGGACTGCAGCAGCAACAGGTGCGCCCGCCGCTCGGCCTTCTGGCGGATCGACCAGGAGCGCGCCGCCAAGGCGGCTGAAAACGGCTCCGCGCGGACCGCGAGCGCGACGCCGACCGGTAATCCATTCAACGCGATCGACGCCGCCATCCCGCCGCCTCCTGAGACAATCCGCCGCCTGCGAACAGGCCCGATTGCCAGAAAAGTACAATACTTCCCCAGTTACGTCCAATTCCAAGCCTCCCGTGACCTCCCCTAACGTCAGGCAATCACGAGCGCCAGCCAATGGCGCCGGTCCAAGCACATCCGGGAGGAGAACATGACGACATTTCTGACGCGGCGCGCTGCGCTGCTGGTAGCCGCAACCTGCGCCGCCACCCTCGGCCTTGGCGCCATTGCCGAAGCCCAGTCCTCGATCAAGATCGGCTACGCCATCTCGCGCACCGGCCCGAACACGGGTGGGGCTGCCGTCACCACGATCCCCAACTACGAATTGTGGGTGAAGGAAGTGAACGCCGCCGGGGGCATCAAGCTCGGCGACAAGCGCGTTCCGATCGAGGTCGTGCAATATGACGACCGCTCCAACGCCGAAGAGGCGGTGCGCGCGCTGGAGCGACTGATCAACCAGGACAAGGTCGATTTCATCCTGCCGCCATGGGGCACCGGCCTCAACCTCGCGGTCGGACCGACGCTCAACCGCGAGGGCTATCCACACCTCGCTGCGACGGCCGTCACCGACCGCGCGCCGGAACTCGCCAAGCGCTGGCCCAACAGCTTCTGGATGCTCGGCACCAGTGCCGATGCCGCCAAGTCGCTGGTCGAACTGCTCTCCAAATTGCGTGATGAAAAGAAGATCGGCGACACGGTGGCGATGGTCAGCATCGCCGACGGTTTCGGCATCGACCTGTCGAGCGCGGCGCGGCCGGCGCTCACCAACGCAAAATTCAAGCTCGCCTACGACAAGAGTTATCCGATCGGCACGCAGGATCTGGCGCCCATCGTCAACGAGATCAAGGCGCTCAATCCAGATGTGTTCATCGCCTTCAGCTATCCGCCGGATACGCTGGCGCTGACCGAGCAGGCGCGCATCACGGGCTTCAATCCGAAAGTGTTCTACACCGGCGTCGGCACCGCCTTCCCGCTCTATCGCGCGAAGTTCGGCAAGAACACCGAAGGCGTGATGGGCATCGGCGGCTGGAGCGGTGACAGCCCGGCGATCAAGGACTATCTGGCCCGCCACAAGGCTTCCGCCGCCAACGGCGCCGAGCCGGACCGCTGGGCCAGCGCGGTGACCTACGCCAGCCTGCAGATGCTGCAGCAGGCGATCGAGCGCGTCGGCAAGATCGACCGCGCCGCCGTCATCAAGGACCTGCAGACCGGTTCGTTCGATACCGTGATCGGCAAGGTCAAGCTCGAGAACAACATGCCGACGCGCTTCTGGTGGGTCGGCCAGTGGCAGGACGGCGAGTTCTACGGCATCGCGCCGGCGAAGAACGAAGGCGCCCGCACCGCGATCGTTCCGAAGCCGGCGTGGGTCGCCCCCTGACGTCACAGCAACGCGGCCGGTCCAGTCATGACGAACGCCATTCTGACCGGCCTGATGCTGGGCGGCATGTATGCGCTCATCGCCATGGGGCTCACGCTCCAGTACGGCGTTGCGCGCATCATGAACCTCTCCTACGGCGAGTTCCTGATCGCGGCGGCCTTTGCCTCGCACTGGCTGTTCACGGGCTGGGCGATCAGCCCCTTCGTCGGGCTGGCGCTGGTCGTCCCCCTCGCCTTCGCCCTGAACTTCGCGATCTACAAGCTGCTGCTGACACCGCTGGTGCGCCGCGCGCCCAACCGCGACGCGCTCGAGGTCGACAGCATCCTGGCGACCTTCGGGCTCACCTTCGTGATTCAAGGCTCGATGCTCGCGCTGTTCGGCGGCGCCTATTACAGCTACTCGTACCTCGCCTTCCCGGTGCAGTTCGTCGGCGAGACCGTGGCCGCCAACCGGCTTGCCGCGCTCGGCATCACCATCGTGCTGGGGCTCGCGCTCTATCTGGCGCTCACACGTACCCGCGCCGGCACGGCGATCCGCGCCGTCGCCGTCGATCCGTTCGCGGCCCAGCTTGTCGCCATCAACGTGCCGCAGGCTTCCGCGCTCACATTCGCGCTCGGCGGCGCGCTGGTTGCGGCGGCCGGCGTGCTGGTCAGCACCTTCCTCACCTTCAGCGCATCGTCCGGCGTCGTGTTCACGATGAAGGCCCTGATCGTCGTTGTCATGGGCGGCGTCGGCAACATGATGGGCTGCCTGGTCGCGGGGCTGGCGCTTGGTCTGAGCGAGGCGCTGGTCGCTTCCTATGTCGATCCTGGTCTCACGCTCGCCGTCAACTTCGCGCTATTCCTCGCCGTGCTGCTGGTAAAGCCGGCAGGACTGTTCGGAAGGGCAACGCGATGAACGCGCGAAACGCAGGCTTCGGCGTCGTCGCGCTGGCCGCGCTTGTGCTGCTGGCTTTTGTCCCGCGTCTTGGCAACGCCTATTATCTCGCGCTCGCGATCAGCCTCCTGCAGTACACCGTGCTGGCGACCGCCTGGGGGATGTTCTCCGGACCCACCCGCTACGTCTCGCTGGCAACGACGGCGTTCTTCGGCGTCGGCGCCTACACCGTGGCCGTGCTCGGCGAGGTGTTGCCGTGGCCGCTGGTGCTGCTGATCGCGGCGGGGCTCGGCGCCGTGCTGGCAGGGATCGTCGGTCTCTCGACGCTGCGGCTGAGCGGCGTCTATTTCGTCATCTTCACCTTCGGCCTGACCGAACTGATCCGCCAGCTTGTGGTCTGGTTCGAGGTCAACAAGTCGCGCGTGCTCGGCCGCTATGTCTTCGTCGACATCACCCAGAGCGACATCTACTGGCAATTGCTGGCGCTCACCGTCGCCGTGTTCCTGCTGGGCTGGCTGATCGCCCGCTCGCGCCTCGGCTTTGCCCTTCGCGTGATCGGCGAGGACGAGACGGTCGCAAAACATTGCGGGATAAACACCACCTTCGCCAAGGTCGCCCTGTTTGCGATCAGCGCCACCGTCATGACCCTGGTCGGCGCGATCATGGCGCCGCGCTGGACCTATATCGAGCCGTCGATCGCGTTCAACTCGATGATCTCGTTCCAGGTGCTGATCATGGCGCTGCTCGGCGGCGCGCACCGGCTGTGGGGACCGGTGCTCGGCGCCGTGCCGCTGACCCTCCTGTTCGAGCTGCTGAGCGCGCGGTTCCCGAATACGTTCACGATCATCCTCGGCTGTATCTTCCTTGTCATCGTCTACATGCTGCCGCGCGGCGTTGCCGGCCTGTTCGAGAGGATGACGGCAAAGCCGGCCGGCGCCACTGCGAGACAGGCTGCCGCATGAACCGGCATGGCGAAACAGCAGTACTGGAAGTCGCCGCCCTTCGCCGTGCCTTCGGCGGACTGGTCGCCGTCAATGATCTCGGCTTTGCCGTTGCACAGGGCGAAATCATGGGGCTTCTCGGACCGAACGGATCGGGCAAGACGACGGCGCTGAATCTGATGTCGGGCGTGCTCCGTCCCGATTCCGGAACCATCCGGCTTGCAGGCCAGGACATCGCGGGAATGGCGACCTACAGGATCGCGCGGCTCGGTCTTGCCCGAACATTCCAGCTCGTCCGCGTGCTCGACGGCATGGACTGCCGCGAGAACATCAGGGCGGGGCTGGCGTTCCAAAAACCTCATCTGTCCACCGCCGACGCGGAGGCGCGGATCGACACGCTGCTGGAGCGCGTCGGCCTTGGCGGACAGGACCGGCGGCCGGCCGCCGACCTCACCTATATCGACCGCAAGCGGCTCGAACTCGCACGGTCGCTCGCGGCGAAGCCGCGGCTGTTGCTGCTGGACGAATGGCTCGCAGGGCTCAATCCATCCGAGCTCATGATCGGCATCGAGCTGATCCGCTCGCTGAAGGCCGACGGCATCACCATCGTGCTGGTCGAGCACGTCATGAACGCGGTGCGCGCGCTGTGCGACCGCTGCGTCGTGATGAGCAGCGGCCGCAAGATCGCCGAGGGCGCAACCGCGGACGTTCTGAGCGATGCGGCCGTGGTCAAGGCCTATCTGGGTGGAGTGGCCGCCGATGCTTGAGGTCGACGATCTCAGCCTGACGTATGGCCTGCATCAGGCACTCGACCGCGTCGCGCTCCGTGTCGAGAGGGGCGAGATCGTGACGATCCTCGGCGCCAATGGCGCCGGCAAGACCTCGCTGCTGAAAGCGATCGCCGGCGTCGCGCGGACGCTTCCAGGCAAGCGCGTGATCCTCGGCGGTCGCGACATCTCTACTCTTGCCGCGCACGAGATCGTCGAAAGCGGATTGGCGCTGGTGCCCGAAGGGCGCGGCATCTTCGGCGATCTCACGGTGAAGGAAAATCTCCTGCTCGGCGCCAATCCCCGGCGCGCCCGCGACGGCGAAGCGGCGCGGCGCGAGCAGGTGCTCGGCCTGTTCCCGCGCCTGCGCGAGCGCGCCGCCCAGATCGCGCGCACCATGAGCGGCGGCGAACAGCAGATGCTGGCGATCGGCCGCGCGCTGATGTCCAATCCGGATGTCCTGCTGCTCGACGAGCCGTCGCTCGGGCTCTCGCCGGCCATGGTGCAGGAACTGTTCGCGACCTTGCTGCGCGTGCGCGAGGCCGGGGTCGGGCTGCTGCTCGTCGAACAGAACGCGCAGGAGAGCCTGCGGATCGCCGATCGCGGCTACGTGCTCGAAAACGGCGTCATCGTCGGCCACGGCACATCAGATCACCTGAAGGCCGATCCGGCCGTCCAGCGCGCCTATCTCGGCGGCGCGCCCTCACCCGTCGACACGCCATCGTAACACCACCGTCCGAAGGAGAAAGCCATGTACGAAATCTCGCTTCTGCTCGAAAGCAAGGATGTCCCCGCCGCGAACGGCGCGACGTTCGATCGCCTGAACCCGGTCACCGGCGATGTGGCAAGCCGCGCCGCGGCAGCCCAGATCGCGGATGCCAGGCGCGCGGCCGACACCGCGGCAGCCGCCTTCCCGGCCTGGTCCGCCACCGGGCCGAACGCCCGGCGCGCCATCCTGCTGAAGGCCGCGGATCTCCTGGCATCGAAGGCGCCGCAGTTCATCGAACTGATGGCGGCCGAGACCGGCGCCACCGCCGGCTGGGCCGGCTTCAACGTCCACCTCGCCGCCGGCATGCTGCGCGAGGCGGCGGCGATGACCACGCAGATTTCCGGCGAGGTGATCCCCTCGGACAAGCCCGGCTGCATCGCGATGGCGGTGCGCCAGCCCGCCGGCGTGGTGCTGAGCATGGCGCCGTGGAACGCGCCGGTGATCCTGGGCGTGCGCGCCATCGCTTTGCCGCTGGCCTGCGGCAACACCGTGGTGCTGAAGGCCTCCGAGATCTGTCCGGGCACCCATCGCCTGATCGCGGAATGCCTGCGCGACGCGGGCCTGCCGCCCGGCGTCCTCAACGTCATCACCAACGCGCCTGAGGATGCGCCGGCGCTGATCGAGATGCTGATCGGCCATCCCGCCGTGCGCCGCGTCAACTTCACCGGCTCGACCCGCGTCGGCCGCATCATCGCGCAGGTGGCGGCAAAGTACCTCAAGCCGGCGCTGCTCGAACTCGGCGGCAAGGCGCCGATGATCGTGCTCGACGATGCCGATATCGACGCCGCGGTGGCTGCTGCGGCGTTCGGCGCGTTCATGAACCAGGGCCAGATCTGCATGTCGACCGAGCGTCTCGTCGTCGACGAGAAGGTCGCCGACGCCTTCGTGACCAAGCTCGCAGCCAAAGCCGGATCGCTGGTCGCCGGCGACCCCCGCAAGGGCAACACGCCGCTGGGATCGCTGATCGGCGCCGATGCGGCAGCCCGTATCCAGACCTTGATCAACGACGCCGTCAGCAAGGGCGCCAAGGTGGTCGCGGGCGGACGCAGCGAGGGCACGCTGATGTCGGCCACCGTCATCGACGGCGTCAATTCGTCGATGCGGATCTATGCCGAGGAATCGTTCGGGCCTGTCGTCTGCATCGTTCGCGTCAACGGCGCCGACGAAGCCGTGCGCGTCGCCAACGACACCGAGTATGGGCTGTCGGCGGCGGTGTTCGGCCGTGACATCGCCCGCGCCTTCGAAATTGCAAAACGCATCGATTCCGGGATCTGCCACGTCAACGGTCCCACCGTTCACGACGAGGCGCAGATGCCGTTCGGCGGCGTCAAGGCGTCAGGCTATGGCCGCTTCGGCGGCAAGGCCGGCATCGCCGAATTCACCGAACTGCGCTGGATCACGATCGAGACAGGGCCGCAGCACTATCCGATCTAGCTCGATGCAGAGCCTCAGCTCTTGCCCTTGATCCGGAAGATCACCGGCAGGGTGAAGCTCAGCCCGTCGTCCGCGATCAGCGGCGGCGGGGCCGGCACCGGGTCGGAGCGGCGCACCATCGCCAGCGCCGCTTCGTCAAATGCGGTATCGCCCGAACTCTTCTCGATGGTGGTCTCGAGCACGCGGCCCATCCGGTCGAGGGTAAATCGAATCTCGATCTTGGCGGTCTTTTGCGAGCGATCTGCCGGGTAGCGCTTGTGCTTGTCGAGATGGGCGACCAGTTCCTTTTGCCAGGTCGCGCGCACGCGCCGCGCGGTTTCGCCGGTGCCGATCGCCGGCGCCACGGATCGCTCGCCTTCCGGAATAGCCTCCGAACTCGGCGTCGCGGTCGCTTCGGAGGCAACCGATTCCGTCGACGCCTGCGTCTGCACGGCTGCGATCTTCGGATCGTCCTCCTCGGGCTTCTTCGACTCGTTTTCCGTCACCACCCGGTCGGCTTCGTCGGTCTCGGTCGGCTTGTCCTGCGGCAGTTCGGTCTCCTTGACCTCGGCCTTCTGCTCGGCAAGCTGGGGCGATGCCGTGGAGGCATCGGCGTCGGGACCGGGCGGCAGGTCGGTTACTTCACGCCGCACCGAGGCGAGTTCGAGGCCGATTTCGATTGCGGATGCACCGAGCGCATCGTCGGCCTCTTCGGTCTGCAAATGCGCGATCGCCAGCGCCGCGCCGCCGATGTGAAGCGCAAGCGCGGTCACCGCGGCAAAAATCCAGATCCGCCGGGACGACTTCTGCTCGTCGATATCCGTCATGGCCTTGCCGGCGCCGCCTGGGCCGCCGGATCGGGAGCACCTTCGAGCGCGACCAGCTTGATCTTGGAATAGCCGCCGCTACGCAGGATTTCGAGAACGTCCATCAATTCGCCATAGGGCACGGCGCGGTCGGCGCGCAGGAAGATGTGGCGCTCCTTGCTGGCGTCCGGCATCGCGTCGAGCGAACGAACCAGATCGACCCGCTTGACCATGTTCTCGCCGATCGCAACGGCAAGATCCGGCTTGATGCTGACATAGGTCGGCTTGTCCGGCTTCTTCTGCGGGGTTGCCGTCGAGGTCGGCAGATCGATCGGCAGGTCCACCGTCGACAACGGCGCGGCGACCATGAAGATGATCAGCAGGACCAGAATGACGTCGATGAACGGCGTGACGTTGATCTCGTGCGATTCCGCAAAATCGCTGTCGTCATCGGCGTCGGCTTCGGAAATCGATGCGCCCATCGTTCTACTCCGCCGCTGTCGCTCGGGAATGCTGCCCACCGCTGACATGGGTACGATCGAGATCGCGCGACAGCAGCCGCCCCGCGGCGCCGGAGGCGCGGCTCACCATTTCCATGTAGCCCTTGGTGACGCGCGTGAAGTGGTTGTAGATGATGACGGCGGGAATGGCTGCGACCAGACCGATCGCGGTAGCCAGCAGCGCCTCGGCGATGCCGGGGGCCACGACCGCAAGGTTCGTGGTCTGCGCCTTCGAAATCCCGATGAAGCTATTCATGATGCCCCAGACCGTGCCGAACAGTCCGACGAAGGGCGACGTCGCGCCGATGGTCGCCAGCAGGCCCATGCCGAGCCGCACCCGACGCGATTCGGCACGGACGATTTCCGAAAAGCGCGATGCGGCGCGTTCCTTGATGCCGGTGTCGCTCGAAATGCCCGCCGACAGCCGCGCCTCGCGCATCGCCGCCGCGAGCAGTGAGGCCAGCACGCTGCCCTTGGCGCCGAGCGCAAACTGCGCTTCGGCGAGTGATCGTGCCTCGGCGATCTTGGCAAGCGCCGTGCGCAGCTTGCGCTGAATCACAGCCATCTCGACCATCTTGGCGATGAAGATCGTCCAGGTCACCAGCGAGGCAAAGGCGAGCCCGATCATGACCGCCTTGACCAGCACGTCGGCCGACATGAACATCGACCACGGCGACAAATCGTGGAGCTGGGCGGCGGCGGCCTTGAGCAGTTTGTCGCGCTCGCCCGGTGTGGCGGCAGCGTCGGCAGGCGTTGCGGTCTGGGCGGGCGGCCCTACTTGGGTTGGCTGCGCCGCCTGGGTTGGCTGCGCCGCCTGGGTTGGCTGCTCCGCTTGAATTGGCTGCGCCGCCTGAGTTGGCTGCGCCGCCTGGGTTGGCGCGGCGGGAGATTGCGAAGCCGCCGGCGCCGGCTGAGTAGCTGGCGCCTGCTGAGCGACGGGCGCCTGTTGAACCACCGGCGCGGATGGCGCTGCTGGGCTCATGGTCTGCTGGGCCGGTGCCGGCGCCGCCAGCGTCAGCATTGCCAGCGCCGGGATGATCGCAAGTGTCGCGCGAGAAATTGACATTTTCATTCTTTGGCCCAGTCGCAGATAGCGTTGTTATTGACCGGTCAATTTGACCGTTTCGGGGTCCTCTCTCGTCCAAGTCGCGCCATAAGGCCTGGATCGACATGGTAGATCAGACTGGGGGCGTGTGGGCACCCCGTACCATGCAATGCAGCAGGAAAAAAGCTAAGACCCGCCTGCTCAGGTTAGATGCAGTCTAGATCAGAACAACTCAATTCGCCCGGGATTGATTGCGGGAATTCTGCGGTAGCCGACGACAGGTTCCCGGCCCTGAGGGTCCACACGGTCCCCAAAATTTCGAACCATTCTAAAAGAGCAGAGTTAACGCGATCGGCGATGCCTTCCCCCGCACTCCACTTTGTCGTCGCCGCCGGGGTCGGCGCCAGATCACGGGAAGCCTGCTCGCTGGCAACATGCAGGGTCAGCACGTGGAGCCACACCAAATCAACGGCAAAGGCGTGGACAGGATTGCGCTTGCGAACATTTCCAAATGTTTAGGATTCTCAAGCCTTAGTGTTTGGGCGGCTCAGCAGCGTGCGCATTATATCTGGTCTCCGGGACCATCCCTCTGAGCACGATTGCTCGTTTCCAGAACCGGTAGTCGGCATGTCGAGGTCGCGCACCATCCGTTGGCTTTTGCTGGTCGCAGCGATAGCAGCGCTTGGCTATTTCGGTTGGGAGAAATTCCACGACGGCAGCCACTCCGCACGGGCTGACGTCCACAAGGCCACGCCCGTCCCCGTCAAGATTGCTTCGGCCGAGAAGGCGAGCTTCCCGGTGTACCTGACCGGCCTCGGCACCGTTCAGGGCTTCAACACCGTCCAGGTTCGCACCCGCGTCGACGGCCAGATCGACAAGATCACCTTTCAGGAAGGCCAGGTCGTCAAGGAAGGCGACACGCTGGTCGAGATCGATCCGCGGCCGTTCCAGGCCGCGCTCGACCAGGCCAAGGCCAAGAAGGTCCAGGACGAAGCCAATCTCGCCAACGCCAATCTCGATCTCCAGCGCTTTACCAGGCTTGGCGAATTCGCAACCCGGCAACAGACCGACACGCAGCGTTCGACCGTCGCGCAACTCACGGCGCAGATCGCGGCCGACACGGCCTCGATCGAGAACGCGCAGACCCAGCTCGACTACGCCACCGTCAAGGCGCCGATTTCCGGCGTCGCGGGGCTGCGCCAGGTCGACGTCGGCAACATCGTCAACGCCGCGACCCAGACCGGCATCGTGAGCATCGCCCAGATCGAACCGATCGCGGTGATCTTCACCGCCCCGGAAGACCAACTGCCCGAGATCAAGGCCGCGCTCGCCGCCTCGCCGCCGAAGGTGATCGCGCTGTCTACCGACGGCAAGCGCGTGTTGTCGACCGGCACGCTGGCGCTGATCAACAACCAGGTCGACACCACGAGCGGCACGATCCGGCTGAAGGCGGTGTTCGACAACAAGGACCATGCGCTGTGGCCGGGCCAATCGGTTTCCACGCGCCTGCTGGTCAAGACGCTGAAGGATGCGACCGTTGTTCCCGATGATGCGGTCCAGCACGGCCCCGACGGTTTGTTTGCTTATGCGGTCAACACGGACAGCAGGGCCGAGCTGCGCAAGATCAAGGTGACGAATTCGTTCGACGGCCGGTCGGTGGTCGATGAGGGCCTGGCGCCGGGACAGCAGGTGATCACGTCCGGGCAGTACAGGGTGCAGCCCGGCGCGCTGGTCAGCACTGCAGTTGCCAGTTCGGATGCCCCCTTGCCCAAGGTCAACCGCGAATGAGCGACGGAATTTCGGCGCCGTTCATTCGCTACCCCATTGGCACCTCGCTGCTGATGGCCGGTATCCTGTTCATCGGCCTCGTCGCCTACCCGCTGCTGCCGGTCGCGCCATTGCCGCAGGTCGACTTCCCGACCATTCAGGTCGCAGCCTCGCTGCCCGGCGCGAGCCCGGAAACCATGGCCTCCTCGGTGGCGCAGCCGCTCGAGCGCCAGCTTGCCCAGATCCCCGGCGTCTCGCAAATGACGTCGACCAGCTACCTCGGCACCACGGCCATCACGATCCAGTTCGACCTCAACCGCAACATCGACGGCGCCGCCAATGACGTGCAGGCGGCCATCAACGCCGCCGGCGGCCAGTTGCCGAAGAACCTCCCCTCGCCACCGACCTATCGCAAGGTCAATCCGGCCGACTCCCCGATCCTGCTGCTGTCGGCGACGTCGGACACGTTGCCGCTGACCACGGTCTCGGATGCCGTCGATGCGCAGCTTGCGCAACAGATCAGCCAGATTTCCGGCGTGGCCCAGGTCACCATCGGCGGCCAGCAGAAGCCGGCAATCCGGATTCAGATCGATCCGGCCAAGCTCGTCGCCAAGGGCCTGTCGCTGGAGGACGTACGCAGCCAGATCGCCATCACCACCGTCGACAGCCCCAAGGGCAACATCGACGGCGCGACGCGGGCCTACACCATCTACGCCAACGACCAGTTGACGGCCTCGAAGGACTGGAACGACGTCGTCATCGCCTTCCGCAACGGCGGCCCGTTGCGCATTCGCGATATCGGGCAGGCCGTCACCGGCCCCGAGGATGCCAAGCAGGCCGCCTGGGCCAACGGCAGGCGCGGCGTGTTCCTGATCGTGTTCAAGCAGCCCGGCGCCAACGTCATCGAAACCGTCGACAAGATCAAGGCGGCGCTGCCGCGGCTGGAAGCGGCCATTCCGCCGACGATCAAGATCGAGGTCCTGAGCGACCGGACGCAAACCATCCGCGCCGCGGTGGAAGACGTGCAATTGACCTTGCTGCTCACCATCGCGCTGGTCGTGATGGTGATCTTCATCTTCCTGCGCAACTTCTGGGCCACCGTGATCCCGACCGTCACCGTGCCGCTGGCGCTACTGGGCGCCTGCGCGCTGATGTGGGTGTTCGGCTATACGCTCGACAATCTCTCGCTGATGGCGCTCACGATCGCCGTCGGCTTCGTGGTCGATGATGCGATCGTGATGCTGGAAAACATCACCCGCTACATCGAGGAGGGTGAAAAGCCGTTCGCCGCGGCGCTGCGGGGCTCCAGGGAAATCGGGTTCACCATCGTTTCGATCAGCATCTCGCTGGTGGCGGTGCTGATCCCGCTGCTGCTGATGGGCGGCATCATCGGGCGGCTGTTCCGGGAGTTCGCCGTGGTGCTGGCGATGACCATCTTCGTCTCCATGGCGGTGTCGCTGACGCTGACGCCGATGATGGCCTCGCGCTTCCTGCGGGCGGAGCACGACGCCAAACATGGCAGGTTCTACCAGTGGAGCGAGCGTGCTTTCGAAGCGATGCTGCGCGCCTATGAGCGCGCGCTCAACCTCGCCCTGCGCTGGAAGTTTGCGACGCTGATGATCTTCTTCGCGACGCTGGCGCTGTCGGTCTATCTGTTCGTCGTGATTCCGAAGGGCTTCTTCCCACAGCAGGACGTCGGCCTGATCACGGCGACTTCGGAGGCCAATCAGGACATTTCCTTCGCCGACATGAAGCGGCATCAGGAAGCGCTCGGCAAGATCGTGCAGGCCGATCCTGACGTCGCCACCGTCGCGATGGTGATTGGCGGCAGCGGCCGGGCCGGCAACAACGGAAGCCTGTACATCACGCTGAAGCCGCGCAACCAGCGGTCCGCCAGCGCGCAGCAGATCATTGCGCGTCTCCGTCCCCAGCTCGAGAAGGTCGAGGGCGCGCGGCTGTTCATGCAGGCGGCGCAGGACGTGCGGCTCGGCGGCCGGCCGACGCGCACCCAGTTCGAGTTCACGCTGCAGGACGCCAATCTGGCCGAGCTGAACGAGTGGGCGCCAAAGATCCTTGCCAGGATGCAGACCCTGCCGGAGCTGCGCGACGTTGCCACCGACCAGCAGAGCAAGGGCACCACGCTGGAACTCAAGGTCAACCGCGACACCGCCTCGCGCTACGGCATCCAGCCGCAACTGATCGACGACACGCTGTACGATGCGTTCGGCCAGCGCCAGGTGACGCAATACTTCACGCAGCTCAACAGCTATCACGTGATCCTCGAAGTGCTGCCCGAACTGCAGGGCAGCTTCGACACGCTGAACAAGATCTACGTGAAGTCGCCGACCACGGGCGACCAGGTGCCGCTGTCGGCGTTTGCGACCTGGACCAGCGTGCCGGTGCGGCCGCTCTCCATCAGCCACCAGGGCCAGTTTCCGGCCATCACCATCAGCTTCAACCTCGCCGAGGGCGCGTCGCTCGGCCAGGCCACCAACGCGGTGCAGAAGGCGATGGTCGAGCTCGGCGCGCCGCCCACCCTCGCCACCAGCTTCCAGGGCACGGCGCAGGCCTTCCAGCAATCGCTCGGCACAGTGCCGCTGTTGATCCTGGCCGCGCTCGTCGTGGTCTACCTGATCCTCGGCATCCTCTACGAGAGCTACATCCATCCGATCACCATCCTGTCGACGCTGCCATCGGCCGGCGTCGGCGCGCTTGCGATCCTGATGATGTTCGGCTTCGACTTCAGCCTGATCGCGCTGATCGGCATCGTCCTCCTGATCGGCATCGTGAAGAAGAACGGCATCATGATGGTCGACTTCGCCATCGCGGCCGAGCGCGACCAGCATCTGGAGCCCGAAGCCGCGATCCGTCAGGCGGCGCTGCTGCGGTTCAGGCCGATCATGATGACGACGATGGCGGCGCTACTCGGCGGCGTGCCCTTGATGCTGGGCACCGGCACCGGCTCGGAAATCCGCCAGCCGCTCGGCTACGCCATGGTCGGCGGCCTGCTCGTCAGCCAGGCGCTGACGCTGTTCACGACGCCGGTGGTCTACCTTTATCTCGACCGGTTCTCGGAAATGCTCGGGCGCTGGGGCCGCGCGGGAGATCCGGATGCTGATGTGCAGCCGGGTGCGCGAGGCACCGTCAAGCAGGCGGCGGAATAATCTCACCGCGTCATTGCGAGGAGCCCTTTCGACGAAGCAATCCATCTATCCCCGTGCCGAGGCATGGATTGCTTCGCTCCGCTCGCAATGACGGCGGGCGGTGACTACTGCCTTGCCATCTCCGCCGCCCCCACACCCTCGCCGTCGAGCCTCTGGTCGGGATGCATGTCGACCGTCACGCGCAGCAGTCGCCCGGTGAACTCGAACGGCGCCTCGTAGTGCGAGACCGGGCTGGAGCGGTCGCGGCCGATGTCGAGGCCGGACCATGAGATGAAATTGTTGAACGCCATCTGGGTCTGGATCGAACCGGCCGGTTCGCCATCGATCACCAGCGTGTAGGCGGTGACGCCCGTCCGCGCCCCCTTGGCCGGCGGCTCCTTGCGCAGCAGACGCTCGACATGCACGCCGAGCCGGTGCGCACCTGACGTCACCTTGCGATCCGAGGTCACGATCTCATGGCCGCCGCCGATGTTGAGGTCGTGCACCAGCCTGCCGTCCTTGATGTAGAGGCTGTAGCCGGACGTGGCGTCGCCATGGGCGATCAGCACGCCCTCTGCGCCACCATCAGGAATTTCCACATGGGCTTCGATCGTGTAGCTGCGGCTGCGGACGTCGGGCGCGACATCGGTCGGCACGTGCCCCATGCCGGCGTGAAAGGTGAACTTGTTGCGCGCGCCGTGAAATCGCGCGGCGTTTTCCGCAAAACGCGGACCGAACCGGTCATCGAGCGGCAGCACGTTGTGCTTCTCGGCCTCGCTCCACCACAGCTTTATCATTTCTGCGAGCCGCTCGGGCTGTCTCGTCGCCAGATCGTCCGTTTCCGAAAAGTCCTTCTCCAGATGAAACAGTTCCCATTTGTCGTTCTCGAACGGCGTGCCCGAGGGATGGAACGAAACCGCTTTCCAGCCGTCCTGCCAGATCCCGCGATGCCCGAACATTTCAAAGTATTGCGGTGACGCTTTGGAGGGCGCCGCAGCATCCGTGATGGAGCGCAAAAAGCTTTCACCTTCGATCGGCATCTGCGCAACGCCGCCTATTTCGGCTGGCGCCTTGATACCGATCAGATCGAGCAGGGTCGGCGTCAGGTCGCAGGCGTGGACGAACTGGTGGCGCACCTCGCCTCGCGCGGCGATCTTCTGCGGCCATGTCATGATGAAGGGATCGCGGATGCCGCCGCCGTGGGTGTTCTGCTTGTAGCGCCGCAGCGGCGTGTTCGACGCCATCGCCCAGCCATGCGGAAAATTGCTGTGCGAGTCGGGTCCGCCGATGTCGTCGATCCGGCGCAGTTTTTCCGCCATCGGCTCGGGACGGAAATTGTACGGCCCCATGGCATTGACGAAGCCCCACGGCCCGCCTTCCTGGCTCGCTCCGTTGTCCGAGAGCACCAGGATCAATGTGTTGTCGCGGATGCCGGCCTTGTCGAGAAAAGCGATCAGCCGTGCCAGATGCCGGTCGGCATGGTCGAGCATGCCGGCGAAGGCCGCCTGCAGCCGCGTGAAGACGCGCCGTTCGTCCGCGTTGTGCTCCTCCCATGCCTTGACGCCGTCATTGCGCGCCGGCAACGTGGTTTCCGCCGGCACGATCCCCATTGCCTTCTGCCGCGCCATCCGCTGCTCTCGCTCGACGTCCCAGCCGTGGGCGAACATCGGATCGTAGCTTCTGATGATGTCTGATGGCGCCTGGTGCGGCGCGTGGCAGGCGCCGAGCGCCACCCAGGTCAGCCAGGGAATATCGGGCCGGTCGGCGGTGTGATCGGCGATGAAGCGGATCGACTGGTCGATCAGGTCAGATGTCAGATGATAGCCGTCGGCAAATGTGCCGGGGGCATCGATGTGTGCATTGTCGGACACGAGTTCAGGCGCGAACTGGTCGGTCTCGGCGTCGAGGAAGCCGTAGAACCGGTCAAAGCCGCGGCCGAGCGGCCAGCCGTCGAACGGCCCGGTGGCGCCGCTTTCGGTCAGCGGCGTGACGTGCCATTTGCCGACCATGTAGTTGCGATAGCCGTGCGGCCGCAGCATCTCCGCCAGCGTTCCCGCCTCGCGCGCGATCTTGCCGCGATAGCCGGGGTAGCCGCTATCGAAATTGGCGAGACAGCCGACGCCGACCGAATGATGGTTGCGCCCGGTCAACAGCGCCGCACGCGTGGTCGAGCACATCGCGGTGGTGTGAAACCCCGAGTAGCGCAGGCCCTCTGCCGCCAGCCTGTCGATGGTCGGCGTTTTGATCGTCGAACCATAACAGCCGAAATCGGAAAACCCGACGTCGTCGAACAGCACCACGAGAATATTGGGCGCGCCCTCAGGCGGCCTGGGTGCTGACGGCCACCAGGGTTTCGAGCCCGCTATGGTCTTGTCGATCCTGCCGCCGAACGGCTTTGCGCTGCCTGCCGCCATGCCTTCCTCCCTTGCAGATGCGGCCGCGGTTGATCCGCAAGACCCGCCGGCGGTGGCCATGCGAGCGCTTGCGCCACGGCAGCCACGTTGCCAAAAATCATAATCCGAATTATGATTATGATTACTTCGGATGGAGATGCAAGTTCACGATGCGATCGGCCGAACTCGACCTTCCCGGCGTGACCCCGTCGCGCCAGAAGCGCAGCCGCGAGACCACGGCCGCGCTGCTTGCGGCCGGCGCGGAGCTGTTGCGCACGCATAGCCTTTCGGAACTGTCGATCGAGGCGCTGTGCCGGCAGGTCGGCGTCACCGTGGGCGCCTTCTACAGCCGGTTCGAGAGCAAGGACGCCTATTTCAACGCCCTGATGGCGCTTGCCGCGCGCGACGGCGAAAGCAGGCTGTCACGGATGAAGGAGGACAAGCGTCTGCGCGATGCCACCTTGCCCGAACTCAGCCGCCTCCTCGTCCGCGGAACCATCGTCTGGATACGCAACCATGAAGGCGTGCTGCGCGCCGCGCTCCAGCATGACGATACAAGGCCGGACCGATGGTCCACCTTCAAGTCACTGGCGCGCGCCAACGTGGCCAGCGCCACGCCAATTCTGCTTCGGGCCATGGGAAACGGCCGCAAGGCGGCAAAGACGCGCGCCATCGGCTTCGGCTTTCAGGTCGTGCTGGGAACGCTGATCAACGCCATCCTCAACGACCCCGGGCCGCTATCCGTTCATGATGGGGAGATGGAAGATCGGCTCAGCAATTGCCTGTTGCTTCTGCTGCAGGCCGAGATGACGGCTGCGACGGCGAAGGCATCGCGCAAGCGGTGACGTCCGGAGCGCCCTGCCCCGGCGCTGGAACAGGCCCGCCTTTTCGTCCAAAACACCCCTCCTTCCGCGCTTGCCAAAGCCCGGACCGAGCGAGTAGAACGGCGCACCAGCGAAGGCGGCGATTTGCATGATCCCGCTCCAGCCGATTGCCCGGACATCCATCTAATGTGTTGATGTCATTGAGCAATTCTTGGGGAATGGTGTAACGGTAGCACAACAGACTCTGACTCTGTTTGTCTTGGTTCGAATCCAGGTTCCCCAGCCAGACGCGAAAAAAGCGCAGCAATTCCGAAAGCTTGGGTGGCTCGCCTGAAAGGAGTCTGAGCTTGAGCGTTGCCTTCACCAAGGAAGACAGTGCCGAGACGGCGGCGGAGACGCTGCTGCCCGACCGGCCGATTTCACCTCATCCGAACCTTGTTACGGAAGCGGGATTGAAGGCGCTGGAACTGCAGTTGCAGCAGGCGCGCGAGACGTACGACGCGGCGCAGAAGATCGAGGACGTAAACGAACGGCGGCGGCAGTCGGCGACGCCGTTGCGCGATGTGCGCTACTTCTCGGCGAGAGTCCGGTCGGCCCAGGTCATCGCGAACTCCACCTCGAATGACACGGTTGCCTTCGGGAGCACCGTAACCTTCCGGCGCGACGACGGGCGCGTGCAGAAATACTGCATCGTCGGCGAGGACGAGGCGGATCCCAAGGCCGGCTCCATTTCCTTCGTGTCGCCGGTGGCCAGGTCCCTGATGGGCAAAGCTGTCGGAGATGTCGTCGATACATCCGGCCAGGAGCTCGAGATCATCGCGATCTCGTAGCGTCCCTGCACCAGGCGCTGCCGGCGCCTGAAACATCGCCTTCGCGCCTACTTCGTCAAAGTCCCCTGCAGGAGCCTGATGCCGTCCGCGAGCGCGCGCTGCATCAGCAGCGTGTCCACGCCGTAGGCGATCATGCGAAAGCCCCTGGCGCGAAAGTCTGATGCCCACCTCTCGTCGCCGGCGAGAAAGCCCGGCGTCTTGCCGTGTTTCCCGCAGGCCTCGACCAGGCTTTCGACAGCGGCATGGAATTTCGGATTGTCGAATTGCCCCGGGATGCCCATGAAATTCGTCAGGTCGTAGTGGCCGAGCCAGACCACGTCGACGCCATCGACGGCCGCGATCGCATCGACGTTCGCGATGCCCGTCGCGGTCTCGACCAGCGCGATCACCATCGTGCGCGCGTTCGCGCCGGCGATCTTGTCGGTCTCGGCCCCGCCCGAATAGTCATCGTGCGCCGCTACATTGAACGCAGCGCCGCGGCGCCCCGCCGGCGGATATTTCGTGCAATCGACGATGGCCCTCGCCTGATCGGACGTTTCGACCATGGGCACCATGATGCCCATCGCGCCAATGTCGAGCGCGCGCGCGATGTGGTGGTAGTCGCCCGAGGGCACGCGCACGAGGGGCACCAGCTCCAGCCCACGGCAGAATGCGAACTGCGCCTTCATCGTCTCGAAGCCTGCGCCCGAATGCTCCATGTCGTAGAGGATGAATTCGGCGCCGGCCTCGCGGCAGATCGCCGGATAGCCGGGCGTGAAGAATTCGAACGTCATCGTTCCGAATGCACAGCCTCCGGCAGCCAGCCGGGGTTTCAACGGATTTGGACGCACTGGATTCCCTCAAAGGTGCTCGTTTTCCGGCATCGAGATGTCGAACGCGACAGCCATCAGCCTCGACGCAATCTTACGGAGGCGTGCAGCTCCGATCAATCGTGCCGCCCAAGGCGGAGAAGCGGATGCCTGCAGCAGTTCTCCAGCGAGATCGCACCAGGAATTGGTCCGCTTCCTTGACCGATCCATCACGCGCCCAACAACGCGCCTATGTCGGCGGCGGAGCCCGCTACCGTCTGATCAATGGCTTGGCCTGTTCAGCCGGGGATTTTTCGGAGCAGCTCTCATTTGAGTGTAGCCTGTGGCTATACAACCACAGACTTTGGACCTCGATTCTGATCTGCTCGGCCGCAGTGCTGGCGCGTTTTGGGAGGTTCGGATGAAAATCGCTTCCTCTGATATTTGCCGGGTGACAGTTGCCGCAGCAGCGGCACTGGCGCTTCAATCCCAGGCAGCCCGGGCCGACGAGAACGGCGTCTCTCTTTGGGTGCCAGGCCTGTTCGGAAGCCTGGCCGCCGCCCCGGGGGTCCCCGGTTGGGCGCTCGGCACGGTGGCCTATCACACCAGCGTCTCGGCTTCCGGCAACGTTGCGGCAGCACGCCAGATCTCGATCGGCCAGATCCCGGCGACGGCGAGCGTCAATCTCAACGCCAACCTCGATGCCCGTGGCGACCTGCTGTTCATATCGCCAAGCTACACCTTCGCGACGCCCGTGCTCGGCGGCCAGCTTGCCGTCGCCGTAACCGGTATCGTCGGCCACCTCGACACCAGCATCGCCGGTACGCTGACCGCACAGGTCGGCCCCATCGTCGCGACACGCAATGGCTTCATTTCGGATTCGCTGACCGGCGTCGGCGATCTCTATCCGATGGTAACGCTGAAATGGAATCAGGGCGTCCACAACTACATGGTCTATGGATTCGGCGACATCCCGGTCGGCGCCTACGACTCCAGGCGCCTGTCCAACATCGGCATCGGCCACGGCGGCATCGACTTCGGCGCCGGCTACACCTACCTCAACCCGATGACGGGAATCGAATTTTCCGGCGTCGGCGGCTTCACCTACAATTTCAAGAATACAGCCACGCAATACCAGAACGGCATCGACTTCCATTTTGACTGGGGTGCGTCGCACTGGCTGTCCAAGCAACTCTTCGTCGGCATGGTCGGATACGCCTACCAGCAGATCACCGACGATATTGGCGCAGCGCCTTTTCTCGATGGATTCAAATCCCGCGTTTTCGGCTTCGGCCCCCAGTTCGGCTATCTCTTTCCGATCGGAGACAAGCAGGGATATCTGAATTTGAAAGGCTACCGGGAATTTGCCGCGGAGAACCGCCCCGAAGGCTGGAACGTCTGGCTGACCTTCGCCATCTCGAATGCCGCGCCGACATCGACGGTTGCGCCAACGAAGCACACGATTACGAAGTAGCGCTCGTGATCATGCGAATGCCGGGCCGCCGTCGCCAGCCAATCTGCGATGGCTCGACCGCGAGCAGGAGCCCGGGCCAGCGTGTGATCAGCGCCTGCAGGCGCAGATCGCCTCGATGCGCGCAAGCTGGTGGCCGAGGCAGAAATGAACTCCCGTCCCGAAGGACAGATGCCGGTAGCGCGGTTTTGAAAATTGCACCGGCGAGACGAAGCGCAAAATAAAGTGGGTAGCTGCGCGCACGAGCATACAGGTGAGGCGGAGGCATCCGTAAAGAGAACCTGCCCTACGCACCTGCCGTTCAATGCTGTTCGGATTTCCAGTCGCGCTTGATCTTCTTGGCGAGCGACCATTTGTGGACTTCGGTCGGGCCATCATAGATGCGGAAGGCGCGGATCTCGCGGAAGGCCTGCTCGACGATGGTCTCGGTCGAGACGCCGGTGCCTCCCATCACCTGCACGCAGCGATCGGCGACCCGCATCAAGGCTTCCGAGACCGCAACCTTGGCCATCGAACTCTCGGCCGTCCCGAGCGAACCGGTGTCGAGCACGCCCGCGCACCAGTCGATCATCAGTTCCGACTGTTTCAGGTCGATCAGGTTCTCCGCCAGCATGAAACCGACGCCTTCGTGATCCACCAGCGGCTTTCCGAACGCGTGGCGGCGGCAGGCATAGTCGGTGGCGATCTCGTTGGCGCGGATCGCAAGGCCCAGCCAGCGCATGCAGTGCGACAGGCGCGCCGGGCTGAGGCGGATTTGCGCATATTTGAAGCCCTCGCCTGACGCGCCGAGCATCTGGTCGGCGGATACGCGAAGGTTCTCGATTTCGATTTCGGCGTGTCCGCCGGGCATCGAGCTGTCGATCGTGTCCAGCACGCGCACCGTGCGGATCGCAGCGTCCTGCAGGTCGACGAGGAACATGCACGCGCCGTCGTCCGACTTCGCCATGACGATGCCGACGCGAGCGCCTTCGGCCCCGGTGATGAACTTCTTTCGTCCGTTGATGACCCAGTGATTGCCGTCCAGCCGGCACGTGGTCTGCATCATCGACGGATCGGATCCTGCGCCGCCCGCCTCCGCCGGCTCGGTCATGAAGAACGCCGAACGCGCTTTGCCCGATACCAGCGGCTCGAGAAAGCGCGCCTTCTGCTCGGCGCTTCCAACCTTGCCGAGCAGATACATGTTGCCCTCGTCGGGCGCCATCGTATTGCAAGCAAGCGGCCCCAGCGGCGAGAGACCGGTCCTGATCAGGGCAATCGCGGTCTCGCGCTGGGTCAGATGCGATCCATCGGGGAGGATATGCGGCGTCAGGACGCCGGCCTTGCGCGCCTTGTCGCGCAGTTCCTGCACCAGTTCGTCGCTCGGGCCGTGCGGACCGGTGCGCGGATCCTTCTCGTAGGGGATCACCTCGGTGCGGATGAAAGCCTCGATCTTTGCGGCAACGGCGTCGGCTCGATTGGTCATGAATGCGGATACTCCGGTCGGCTTCGAAGCCGCATATAGGCCAACGGATCGAACCCGGGCAATAGGACCCGCCTGCGTAGGACGGGTTCTCTTTAACCCGCCGCCCCACGCGAGAATGGCAGGTCAAAGAGAATGGTCACACCGGCGGCGTGCCGTGGGTGTGGAACGACTCGATCGTCTTCAGCCCCCACGCCTGCCCCTTCTTGCGCTCTTCCTCGGTCCACACGATCGGCTTCCAGTCGGGCGCAAGGATGAGGCGGGCGCCGGCATTGGCGACCTCGACGCGGTTGCCGCCGGGTTCATAGACGTAGAGGAAGAAGGTCTGCTGGATCGCGTGCTTGTGCGGGCCGGTCTCGATGTGCACGCCGTTCTCGAGAAAGATATCGGCGGCGCGCAAGATCTCCTCGCGGCTGTCGAGCGCGTAGGTGACGTGATGGAAGCGGCCGTGCTTGCCGTAGTGGTCGCGGGTGTAGGCGAAGTCGTAGCTCTTGTTCGACATCGTCATCCACATCGCGGCTTCCGTGCCGTCGTTGAGCACGATCTGTTCGGTGGTGCGCAGGCCGAGATAGTTTTCGAAGAACAGCCGGTTGGCCTTGATGTCCACGGCGAGGCAGTTGAGGTGATCGAGCCTGCGGACATTGACGCCGCGCGCCGGAAACCGCTGGGCCTGGTTCTTCAGCGCGGGCCTGAGTTCTGATGGAGCCTGGTACCACTCGGTCTCGTAATAGAGTTCGACGATGTGGCCGTCCGGGTCGCGGCAGCGGAATGCCGGCCCCTGCCCCATGTCGCCCTCGGTCCAGCCGATGTCGAAGCCGGAGCCCTTCAGCGCGGCGACCCGGCGCTCCAGCGCCTGCGGGCTACGCGCGCGCAGCGCCATGTGCTCCATGCCCGAGGTTTTCGACGCCGTCAGTTTGAGCGAATAGCGCTCGTAATCGTCCCAGCCGCGCAGGTAGACCGACTCTCCCTTTCGGCCGCTGACCGTCATGCCCATGATGTCGACGAAGAATTTCAGGCTCTCGTCCGGCTTCGGCGTCAGCAGTTCCATGTGGCCGAGATGGGCGAGATCGAAGATCGGCTCGGGGGTCATTGTGTTGCTCCTGATCGTTGAATTTTCTCGGTCCGTCATGCCCCGCGAAGGCGGGCATCCAGTACGCCGTGCCGTCGAGAACGACCGAGACGTCTCGGAGTACTGGATCATCCGCCTTCGCGGATGATGACAGCTTGCGGGGTGCTACCAGAGCGCCCGCGTTACATCGTTGAACAACTCGTCCACGGTGAACGGGCGCGGAATGAGCTTCTGCTGCGCGCTGTAGTCGATGATCAATTCCAGCGAGCGCCTCGTTTCAACCGAACCAAGGCCTGGCGCGGAAGCCGCGGCTGATGCTGCAAGCATCCGGTGAACCTCGCGCACGGCGTCGGGATGCTGTTCCGACAATGCATGGCTCACCACCACCATATGATTGACCGGAACGACCTTGTGCTTGCCGAACCACGCCTCCTCCTCGGCGGCGACGTCGGCAAACAAGGGCTTGAGATCGGGATGATCGGATTTTTCGCCGAGCACCGCATCGAGTTCGCCGTCGATCAGCATCTGGATGACCTGCTTGCCCGCGGGCGCACGCCTGGTCGTATCGGTGAATTCGGCGACATGGGCGTCCTCGTACGTGATCCAGTCGATCGAATCGAGATCGATGCCATGGTCGTTGGCGAGGATGCCGCGCAGCCACGCGCCGGTCGTGGTGGTGAAGGAACGGATGCCGACGCGCCTGTTGTTGAGATCGTGCGGCGCGAGTGTCCCGGCCTTCGCGTTGTACAGCGCATGCCCATGCTGAAACCGCGCCAGCACCACATCCGGCAGCAGCACCATCGGCTTTCCAAAGGATTTCGCCATCAGGTAGGTGACGATGGCCATTTCCGAGACGTCGAACGCGCCTTCGCGGACCATCGGCTTGAAGCCCTTGTTGGTCGGCGAATATTCCGCGAAATCGAACTCGACCAGATCGGATCTGACCGAACCGTTCTTCAGCGCAGCCGTACAGGGATGGTCGCCGAGCAGCGTCTTGAGACGCATTGCCACCTCAGCCCTCCCCCGGCGCATCGATAATTCCGGCGACGGCCGTCTTCATGCCAGTTCCTCCATCGCCATCGGGAACAGCCGTTGATAGGCCTCGCCATAGGTCATCGGCTTGCCGGTATTGCGGCCGCCCTGCACGCCCCGCTGCAACGCGACCCGCTCATAATAGGCCCACAGATGCTTCTGCGCGGCGAGAATCTCGAACGTCCTGCGCTTGATCTCCCAGACCTCGTCGATGTTGAGGATCACCTGCGGCTTGAAATTGCACATCTCCGGCTGGTGCGGCTCGAACAGGAATACCGGCGGGGCCGAATAGCTGTATTTGGCGCCGGGCTTGTGGCCCATCGCCTGCGCGACCACGCGGGTTTCCTGGGCGAAATGCGCGGCGTTGGGATGATCGAAATTGTAGGGGTCTTGCAGCGCATGGGTGAGCACGAAGGACGGATTGAGTTCGCGGTAGATGTCGACCATGCGGTCGAAATGCGCCTCCGTCAGCCGCAGCGGATAATCGCCTGCGTCGAAGAACTCGATCTCCGCTCCCAGCATCTCGGCCGCGCGCTGCGCCTCGTCGCGGCGGCCGGCCTTGACCTTCTCCATCGTGGCGCCGGCCTCCTTCCAGGCGAACTGGCTCTCGCCGCGCTCGCCGAACGACAGGCAGGCGATCTTGATGCGATAGCCTTTCCTGGCGTGCAGCGCGATCGCGCCGCCCGCGCGCCAGACGAAATCCCCGGGATGCGCCGTGACCACAAGGCCCGTTTTGCCAGCGTTGTTCATGATCGGGGATTTCCTCGTTCGTTTGTTGAAGGGCTCATTTCGCATCCGCAGGCGATTTGCGGTTTCGCACGCCGGACTTCGCCGGACCTCGCTCAACGTCCGTCATGCGCCCGGGATCGTTGACATCGGAGGCCCGCAGCGAAGCGACCGTCGAAGCGACGATCTGCTCGATCGCTTCCGCCATGTCGCCGCCGTCGGCTTCGCCGCGTGACAGGCGCGTCACCCGCTCCGGATTGACCAGCGTGTAATAGAGCCCGCCGAGCAGGAACTGCGACCGCCAGACGATCGCCGTCCGCGGCAGATGCGGCAGGCTCTCCCCGATCGCGTCGATAAAGACTGTTGTCGTGTCGTCGAAGATTTCGGCGATGATGCGGCCCACGACAGGGTTGCCTTCCGCCGACATCACCGCGCGCAGCCGCGTGAACCGCGCTCCGCCGCCGGCGAGGTCGCTGCTGGACGAAAACGCCGGCTGCACGTAGGCGCGCACGATCGCCTCCAGCCGGTCCTGCACGTCGCGCACGCGTCGTGCCGCCACCAGCAGTTCGATGCGCCGTTTGTTCATCGGGCCGCAGTGCCGCTTGTAGATTTCCAGCAGCAGGCCGTCCTTGGTCTTGAAGTGATAGGTGATGCTGCCGGGATTGGCGCCCGCTTCCAGCGCAATGTCGCGGATCGAAACGGCGTTGAAGCCACGGGTCGAGAACAGCAATTCGGCCGCGCTCAGGATCGCTTCCCGCATGTTGGGGTTTCGCGTCATCGGATTTGCTTTCTGCTCCCTAGATTTGTACGATCGTACAAATTATCAGGTTCAGTCAACAAATAATCTGCATAATGTCGGCGCCGTCATGCGCGCGCGGAAGCCATGAAGTGGGAGCCGGTGCTGAAGGAAGCCAATATCAGGATGCAGTGAGGCGACTGGTCCGCGCGGTCAGAGCCTTTTCGGTTCTGATTGAATCAGAACCGGGCTCTAGTTTTTGTCTTGACGCGCTTTCTTTACGCGAACCGGTATCCACTTCGCTTGAAAACGCTATAGATCACCGCGCGTTCGCCGGCGCGTGCAGGTGCCAGAGATCGGCGCGCCAGTGCAGCACGATCGCCAGCATCAGCGCGAGGCCGGCCGCGGCGTAGAGCGTGCCGGTCAAGGCAAAGCCGATCTCGTCGATCAGGCTGCCGGCAGCGAGCAGGCCGAGCGGCAGGCCGTAGATCACCATCATGCGGACGCCCATTACCCGGCCGCGGAAACTCTCGCTCGCGGTCCGCATCAGGATGACCGCGATCGAGATCATGGCGAGGCTCTGCGAGAATCCCGCCACCATCAGGCAGGCGATCGCGGTCGGCACCGTCTGCATCTGCACGAAGACCAGCAGGGTCACGTACCAGACGACGGTGGCGCCGATCATCAGCCGCGCCACCCTTATATCGCGGATCAGGCTCAGCACGATCGAACCGGCCAGCGAGCCGATCGCGAAACTCGCCGACAGATATCCGAGCCCGGTCTGGTTGGTGCCGTAGATCGCCTTGGCGATATAGGGCAGCAGGCCGTTGGTGAGCGGGTACGCCGTCAGGTTGGCCAGGAACGCCACCCAGAGGGCGGCCTGCATGCGCGGCGTGGTCCAGACGTAGGCCACCCCCTCCTTCAGGTCGCGCAGCGGCGAGGCATGCAGCGCGGCATCGACGGCCCTGCCAGCAGAACCGGGCTTCGCCGGCGCGACCACGCACAGTGTCAGCGCGGTGGCGGCGATGTAGAGGCAGACGATCGCCACATAGGCCGGCCCCATGCCGAGTGCTGCGAACAATCCGGCGCCGCTCAGGGCGCCTGCGATGCGCGCGGTGTCCATCGTGGTGCGGGAGATGCTGATCGCCCCGATCAACTGGTCGTGCGGCATGATGGTCGCGACCAGCGCACCGCGCACGCCGAGGTCCGACGGCCGGACGATGCCCATCAGCGCCGCGACGATGAAGACATAGAGCGGCGCGAGCTGGCCCGAAAGCGCCAGCGTCATCAGCACGGCGGCAAGCACCGCGTAGGTCGCCCGCATCATTGCCAGCACGTCGCGATGGCCGATCCGGTCGCCGAGAACGCCGAACATCGGGGCTACCAGCGTACCGACATAGCTGAGGGAGGCGAACAGGGTGAGCAGCAGCACGGACCCGGTCTCGACCAGCACGTACCAGCCGAGGATCAGCGTCTCCATCTCGAACGCCCACGAGGTGAGCAGATCGGCGGGCCACTGGAAGCGGTAATTCCGGATCCGGAATGGTGCGAGCGCGGAAGGCCGCGCAAGGTCGCTCAAGACGTGCGGTCGCGGTTCATCGCGTTCCACCCTGCCCAGTTTCTTATTTTTGCCTCATCGTCGATAGCAAGCCGCGCCCGGCGTTTCAAGCCGCCGACATCGCTCTGCCGCGGTGCGAGAACAACAACCGCCTGACGTCGGCGGCCGGTACCGCCGGGCTGAACAAATGGCCCTGCATCTGGTTGCAGCCAAGGATGAAGAGCAGGTTCCGCTGCTGTTCGGTTTCGACGCCCTCCGCCGTCGTCATCATGTCGCTGGCGGCGGCGATGTTCACCACCGCCTGGACGATGGACGAGGAAGCGCCGGGGCCGGCCAGATCCTTGATGAAGGAGCGATCGATCTTGATCTTGTCGAACGGGAAGCGCTGCAGATAGCTCAGCGAGGAGTAGCCGGTGCCGAAATCGTCCAGCGCAACCCGGACGCCAGCCTTGCGCAATTGATGCAGCACCTCCAGCGCGGCGTCATCGTCGCGAATGAGCACCGCCTCGGTGATTTCGAGCTCCAGCCGGCTTGCGGGAAGGCCGGATGCCGCGAGCGTCCTGGCGACATTCAGCGCCAGCGTCTTGCTCCTGAATTGGATCGGCGAAACATTGACTGCGACGCGGACGTGATCCGGCCAGTTGACGGCTTCGGCGCAGGCGGTGCCGAGCACCCACTGGCCGAGCTGGTTGATCAGGCCGGTCTCTTCGGCGATCGAAATGAATTCGGTGGACGGGATCATGCCCCGCTGGGGGTGCTGCCATCGCAGCAGCGCCTCGCAGGAACTGATCTGTCCGCTCTCGATATCGACGATCGGCTGAAAATACACTTCGAGGGCGCCGTCGGCGATCGCCCGGCGAAGCTCCAGTTCGAGGCTTCGGCGCGCCCTGGCGCGTTCATCCATGCCGGCTTCGAAGAACCGGTGGGTCCGCCGCCCGTCGCCCTTGGCGCCGTACAGCGCGAGGTCCGCGTTCCTCAACAACTGATCGAGATCGAGCCCATCGGCCGGCGCGAGCGCAATGCCGATGCTGGCATCGGTGGTGATCAGATGGCCCGCGCATTCGAAGGGCTCGCGGATCGCCGAGTGGATTTCATCGACGAGCTGCGTGGTTTCCGTCACATGCGTCATGGCGGTTTGAATCACCGCGAACTCATCGCCGCCGAGCCGGGCCGCCACGTCGGTGTCCTTGAGGCATCCGCGCAAGCGCCCGGCGACGCCTTTGAGGAGTTCATCTCCGATCGGATGGCCGAGGGCGTCGTTGACGCCCTTGAACTCGTCGATGTCGATATAAAGGACGGCCAGTTGCTGGCCGGGCCGCATCGCCTCCAGCGCCTGCTCGAGCCGCGCGCGGAACAAGGTCCTGTTGGGAAGGTCCGTCAGCGCGTCGTAATGCGCAAGGCGCGCGATCTTCTCGTCGGCGCGGGTACGCTCGGTGATGTCTTCGATGGTGGCGACCCACCCGCCCTCCTTCAGGGGCCGGTTGATGATCTCGATCGCGCGGCCGCCCGGCGCCTGCGTGAGCTGGCGCGTGGCCTTCCCGAGCGACACCTTTTGTATGATCGCGTTGCAGAACTCGTCGACGTCGCCCTCGAACGAACCGGTCTCCTTGCGGTGCGCGATCAGCCGCTGCATGGTGCAGCCCGGCCCGGCCACGTCAGGCGACAGGCCGAACATCTCCAGATAGGGCTCGTTGCAAGTGATGACCCGCGCGGATCCATCGTAGAGAACAAGCCCCTGCGGAATATTGTTCACGGCGATCGAAAGCTGCCGCCGCTCCGCCGCCATCCGCTGTTCGGTCAACCGATGGCGTCTCAGCAGCCAGCCGGCTGCCATGGCAAGGCTGACGACCAGCGCCAGCAGGACGCGGTCACGCACGCTCCATGCCAGGGTAGCGACATCGGCTGCGACCGACGCCGCCAGATAGAGGCCGCACACGCCAAGCAGCCTGATCCTGCCCGCTCTGTCCGAAGGACCGGCAGTGCCGCCCGGCGATTGATGGCCGCTATCGATGCTCACCCGAGGTGCCTCCCCGCGCATATCCCGCAAAATGTCGAGCGGTCGGCGACGCTGATGCGCCAGACCAGAATCGAGCGTGCAATTGAACGCAAGGCCGGCGATTGAATGCTGCCGGCTGCGTCCCGGCAGCATCGTGCGCCGTACAGGTGGATGACGGGTTACAACTTGCGGTTAGCAATCCGTTACCGTGGTACTCGCGCAGGTTCCGATCCTGATCGGGATTAGCGGGTTAGCGGGCGGTCATCCAACGGAACTCTCCTGCGCGATGGTAAACGGGAGATTAATATGAAACGACGGTAAGGCGAGACCGACGATGCGAGAAAGGTCTGATTTTCCTGCTTAACTCGTATCTCAGCCAGCGCACGATTCCCTGTTGCAGAATGAATTGTGACCACGATGAAGCGGATTTAGCCGATGTGGGATCGCGCCGGCTTAACCGTTTCGCTAGCTGGAACTGCCCATACTGAACCAGACCCATCTCGAGACATTCAGGTTCAACATTGTGACATCCTTCGGACGTGTGATTTCGGTGCGCGGCTCGCTTGCCCGGGTCGGACTACTTGCGACAGACCAGATGCCCGTCTCTGAAGTGCGCGCCACCGTCGGCCGCTTCATCAGCATTAGTTGCACGGGATCAACCATCATCGCGATGATCACCGAGGTGTCGTGCGAGGATCTGCCCAACTCCGATACCTATATCGCAACCGCCTCGGTCGACCTGCTCGGCGAGATTTCCGGCGGCGAGCGGCCCAAATTCCAGCGCGGCGTGACCAACTATCCGACCATCGGCGATGCCGTCGACCTCATCACCAATCAGGACCTGCGCACGGTCTACGCGCCGAGCGGCTCCGACCAGATCAATGTCGGCACGCTGCAGCAGGACAAGTCCGTGATCGCCTATGTCGACGTCGAGGAGATGCTCTCCAAGCACTTCGCGGTACTCGGCTCCACCGGCGTCGGCAAATCGACCAGCGTTTCGCTGCTGCTGAACGAGATTCTCAGGGCGCGGCCGAACCTGCGGGTATTCCTGCTTGACGTGCACAACGAATATGGCCGCTGCTTCGGCGACCGCGCACTGGTGCTCAACCCGCGCAACCTGAAACTGCCGTTCTGGCTGTTCAATTTCGAAGAGATCGTCGACGTGCTGTTCGGCGGCCGTCCCGGCGTGCCCGAGGAACTCGACATCCTCGCCGAAATCATACCGCAGGCGAAGGGCATCTATACCCAGTACCAGAACTCCGACCGGCTCGGTCTCAAGCGCATGGACCCCAGGGCGGGCGGCTACACGGTGGATACGCCGGTGCCCTACCGGCTGGTCGATCTGATCTCGCTGATCGACGAACGGATGGGCAAGCTGGAGAACCGCTCCTCGCGCATCATCTATCACAAGCTGATCTCGCGCGTGGAGACCGTGCGCAACGATCCCCGCTACGCGTTCATGTTCGACAACGCCAATGTCGGCGGCGACACCATGGCGGAAGTGGTCAGCCATCTGTTCCGCCTGCCCGCCAACGGCCGGCCGATGACCATCATGCAGCTTGCCGGCTTCCCCGCCGAAGTGGTCGATTCCGTCGTGTCGGTGCTGTGCCGCATGGCATTCGATTTCGGCCTGTGGAGCGACGGCGTGTCGCCGCTTCTGTTCGTCTGCGAAGAGGCGCACCGCTATGCCTCGGCCGACCGCAACATCGGTTTCGGCCCTACCCGGAAGGCGGTTTCGCGCATCGCCAAGGAAGGCCGGAAATACGGCGTCTTCCTCGGCCTCGTGACCCAGCGTCCGGCCGAACTCGACGCCACCATCATCTCCCAGTGCAACACGCTGTTTGCGATGCGGCTTGCCAACGAGCGCGACCAGGCGCTGTTGCGTTCGGCGGTGTCGGATGCCGCCGCGAACCTGTTGTCGTTCGTGCCGTCGCTCGGCACCCGCGAAGTGCTGGCCTTCGGCGAAGGCGTGGCGCTGCCGACGCGCCTGCGCTTCAAGGAAGTTCCGGTCCACCAGTTGCCGCGCAGCGAAGCCACCATCGCATCCGCGCCGTCGGTTACCGCCGGCCATGACATGCATTTCGTTTCCGCCGTGCTGGACCGCTGGCGCGGCGCAACCTCGCATCGCGATGTGCCCAACGATCCCGGCGTTGGCGATCGGCCCGCGGCGCGCATCATGACCTCGGTGGAAGCGCCGATGCTGCAGCCCTCGATGGGGCATGATCCCGACCGCTTCTCGCTGCTGAAGAAACCGCTGCGCTGAGCGGTCCCGGACCTCGCGCGATTTGTTCGCGCCGACCGGTATCCACTTCGCCAGAAAACGATATATGGTTCCGGCAACGCCGCCTCGCGCGGCCCCTACCCTAGCCGGAACCCTTTCATGACCAAGCCTGCAGCCAAGCCCGCCGCCCAGCGCTTTCCGACGCCCCCGATCGACAAAATGCCGGAGGACATCCGGAGCCGAATCCTGGCCGTGCAGGAAAAATCCGGCTTCGTTCCGAACGTCTTCCTGTCGCTGGCCTACCGCCCCGACGAGTTTCGCGCCTTCTTCGCATATCACGACGCGTTGATGGAAAAGGACGGCGGCCTGACCAAGGCGGAGCGCGAGATGATCGTGGTGGCGACCTCTAGCGCCAACCAGTGCCACTATTGCGTGATCGCGCATGGCGCGATCCTGCGCATCCGGGCGAAAAATCCTGTCATCGCCGACCAGATCGCCGTCAACTACCGCAAGGCGGATATCACGCCGCGCCAGCGCGCCATGCTCGACTTCGCCATGAAGGTGAGCCAGGAGGCGAACAAGGTTTCCGAGGCCGATTTCGCCGAGATTGCGAGCCACGGCTTCAGCGACGACGACATCTGGGACATCGCCGCGATCGCGGCCTTCTTTGCGCTGTCGAACCGGATGGCCAACGTCACCGCGATGCGCCCCAATGACGAGTTCTACATGATGGGACGGCTGCCGAAACAGGGCTGAGCCGGGCCCCAGGGACGATCGCGTGCTGGACTGGACCGAGATCATATTGCGTCTGGGCGTCGCCACGCTGGCGGGCGGCACGATCGGCCTCAACCGCGATCTGCACGGCAAGCCGATCGGGTTGAAGACGCTGTCGCTGGTCAGCCTCGCAACCGCCATGCTGCTGGTGATGGTCCATTCGGGCGATGTCAGGATCATTTCGGACGCGGGCAGCCGCGTCATTCAGGGAATCCTGACCGGGATCGGTTTTCTCGGCGCCGGCGTCATCGTGCACGCGGGACGGCATTTCAGGGTTCGCGGGCTCACCAGCGCCGCCTGCACCTGGCTGGCGGCCTGCATCGGCATCGTATGCGGCCTCGGACAATGGCGATTGGTCATTATCGCATTGTTGATGACCTTCGCGGTCCTGACCATCGGCGGCCGGGTCGAGCGCTGGCTGCACAAGAGGCTTGGCGGCAGGGACGAGCCGGCGTCAGAACCGCCGGCCACACCTCCGGACGAATGACCAACGCGGCGGCCGGCAGTCGGTTCCATGGTTGCCACAAGGCAGATCGCTGGTTCGCGTGCATCAGTATTTGATGTTGGAAGCGCAGCCGGCATGCTAAGTAGGGTACCGGATTTGCGTCGGACGACAGCAGTGAAAACCCAGCGGCCCATCGTCACGGATTCCGAGCACGTCGTGCTCAAGTTCCGGCCGCGCACCTCGGCCCAGCCACCCGGCGGCCGCGAGGAACCCGGCACCGCAAGCGGTCAGCACACGGCGGCCGACCTGTCGCGCTACGAGCGGCCGCACGACGAGCCCGACGACTTCCGCCACCGCATGCTCGCCAATGTCGCAGCGCTCGCGTTCACCGTGGCGCTGACCGCAATCGGCATCTGGCTCGCGGTGAGCATCGCCGATCTCCGCAAAAACCAGGATTGCGTCCTGATGGGCCGCCACGACTGCGCCCGGATTTCAGTGACGCCGCAGGGGTAGCGAGGCATGATTTTCGCTACAGAATGGATCCTCATACCCGTTCAATCGCCGCGGTCTCTGGAATACTGGCTCACCCGCCGGAGCCTGTCATCGGGCGGCCATTCGGCCGTTTGACTTCGCGTAATCAGCGCAGCGAGCGTTGCGATGCTGCGATCACGCACGCCAAGGCCGGGACGCTTCCACAAATCGCCGAACAGCGTTTCCTGCCGGAATTTCTCCAGCGCTCGCGCTCTAATTGAGCCGCGCGCCGATCCCCGTGAGCACGCGATAGTCGGGCTTGGACTGAACGCCATTGTGCTGGTTAACCACCGGCACGCCAAAGGACACGAAGCCCGAGAAGCGGTCGACACCCACGCGGACGCCGGGTGAAAGGTAGACCGTGGTGCCGCCGGAATTGGGGTCCGCAATGCCGGCGATGCGCTGCTTGTCGTGCCACTCGCCGTTGAGTTCGAGAACGAGGTCCAGCGTGTACGGCGTCTTCTTCATGTCGCTGTGGTCGTGATTGGCATGATAGAGACAATGTTCCTGCGTCTGGTTCTTCGGCTGCATGCAGTATTCGTGCAGTTCGATCTCCTTTGCCGAGCCGGTGGCGCCGACAAGGCGATATGACACCGCGGTGCCGAACAGAAAGCGATCGCCGAGATTGGTGTTCTGCGTGCCGGTGCTGATCAGATAATAGAGGCCGCTCACGTCGAACGACCAGCGGCCGGTGCGCTTGGTGAAGGCGGCGCCGAGCAGGCCGTCCCACGAGCCCGAGCCCGGCTGGAATTCCGCCTGGAACAGTTGGCCGGCGGCGTCGCGCTGGTTGGTGCTGCCGGTCGGCGCCTTGAAGCCGAACAGCACGGCGGCCGACGTTCCCGTCTGCGTGTTGTTGTGGAAGCGATACTGCCCGAGCATGGTCACGTCGCCGAAGCCTGCCGAGTTGCCGCGCCGGTTGATGCCGTCCGGACTCATCAGGCTGTTCATGTCGCCCGCGTTCATCATGCCCATATGGCCGCCGCTCAGCATGTCTTCGGCGGGCTCGCTGATGCCCGTGCGCCGGACGCCGCTGGCGCGAACGGCAACCGTGAAGTCGTTGGTGATGCCGTAGGCGGCCGAAATCGAGACGGCGTCGAGCGAACGGAGCGAATGCGCGTGCGTGCCGTTGGCCGCTGCGGCGAGCAGGTCGGCATCCGAGAGCTGGCCTAGCCGGATGAACTCGTAACGTATCGATGCGGCGATCAGTCCCTCGGAGAGCGTGTCGGCCGAAATGGTGTTGATCGGCCCGCCGCTGCCGGTGTTGCCGCCGCCGCCGGGATGATGCGCCTCCGCCGGCGCCGCGAGAAAAAGCATCATGGATGAGAATAGCCCGGCCGAGCTCTTACGATACGCAAACACTCAACGCCCCCCTTCATTTACGTCGGGAGATAAGCCATCGCAGTTGGGCGCGGGCTTGACTGGATCATGCGCGAAGCGCGGCTTGATCATGCGCGAAGCGCGTCCCGCCGGGGACGAAGCTGGATCAATTGCGGAAGAGTTGCGTCTCGCCTCCGATCTTTTTGCGTCACGATGCACTGGCCGCAATCACGGCCGCGCGCGGCCTCAATCACGGCGAGCGCCGGCCGTAATCGCGTCTGAATGCTTCTCTACACGGGCTTACGTCCAGCGCGTATCGGAGTGGACAACATGACAAGCATCTTCAGAATCACTTTTGCATTTTCCCTTTGTCTTTTCACGACCGCAGCCACGTCTGCTGCGCAGGCGCATGAGTTCAAGGTGGGCACGCTCGACATCGGTCACCCCTGGTCGCGCCCTACCCCGAAAGACGCCAACATCGCGGGCGGCTATCTCACCATCACCAACAAGGGCAAGGTTGCGGATCGCCTGATCGGCGGCGCGTCGCCCGCGGCAAGCCAGATCGAGGTGCACGAGATGGCCAATGTGGACGGCATGATGAAGACGCGCCCGCTCGCAGGCGGCCTGGAAATCAAGCCGGGCAAGACGGTTGAACTCAAGCCCGGCGCCTATCGCATCCTGCTGCTCGGGCTCAAGGAGCCGCTGCAGATCGGCCAGAAGGTGAAGGGCACGCTGATGTTCGAGAAGGCCGGGCCTGTCGAGATCGTCTACAACGTCGAGGAAAATCCCGAAGCCTCGAATGCCACCAGCGGCGCTGCGCTACACACGCATCATTGAAGGTGCGCGTTCGCATGCGTGACAGACTGGACGATGGGGACGTAAGCGCCCTGCTCGAACTGGCGGGCTCCGCACCGCCGAAGATCGCCAGAGCCGCGCGGCCGGTCGCGCGCTTTCCGCGAACTGCGGCTTCGTCGTTCGCCCAACGTCTCGCGCCGGACGGACGGCGGGAACGGCCGGAAAGAAGTTTCGAACGGCGCGGGGTCGTTGCCATCCCGGACGGCTGCTATCTGGACTCGACATTTTTCACCGGGGCCAATGACCCGGTCGAGCCCGAATGCCGGCCGGCATCGCCTGCGATGGGCCGCAAACCATCATGGAAGAACAGGCGGACAGCGACCGCGATACTGGGCGCATCGCTTCTCGGGTTCACGCTGGCCTTCTTCGTCTGCACCCGGCTGATGCCCGCGTTTGGGCTTGGCTGGAGCGATGTCGTATGCCTGGGCACCAATTCGAATCCTTCGCAGACGGCTCGCGCCAGCGAGTGATGGCTGCGGCCGGCACGACGACGACAGGCCGTGCCGGCGCAGAACGCAGGACTGTAATTCTCTTCTCTATGTCCCCAGACCAGCCTTGGCGCACTGCTCGTCCTGATCTCCGGTGACGCCGCTCACGCCCACGCCGCCGGTGACCTTGCCGTCGACCATGATCGGTATGCCGCCGGGCGAGGCAAAGACGCCGGGCAGCGTAGCCGTGGCCATGCCGCCCTTGTTGATCGCCTCCATGAAGACGCGCGTCGGGCGCCGATACATGGCCGCGGCCCTCGCCTTGCCGACGGCAATGTCCATGCTGGCCGTCTGCGTGTTGTCCATGCGTTCGAAGTACACGAGGAACCCGTGATTATCGACGATTGCGACAGCCACGTTCCATCCGTTCTTCTGGCATTCGGCAAGAACACCGGTTGCGATCTTCTTCGCCCCCGCGGCGTTGACCGCCGTTCCGTATTCGGGGCGCTTGTCCTGCGCAAATGCACCGGTGGCAAGGGCTGCAAAAGCGACGCCAAGCAGAATTGACTTCATCTTTGTCTCCTCCCTCGGGTTTATTGTGGAAGAGAATTATACCTGTGCGGATCGTTCCGCGAAGTGCATTTCGGAACCAAAATCGCCACTTTTGCCGCTAAATCGGTCACCATCGGAGCGGCCTACCTCCATTGAACTCAGGCCCCCGCTCCGATATACGGGCACTCGACTCCGGCCGAGGGACCAGGGCCTTTCGGGGCCGCGCCCCGTCTCCTCAAGCCGTTCCGGATTACCTCCAATATATCAAAGGCTTAATGATGTCCTCCACATACGATCAGATCGCCAACATTATCGCTGAGACCTGCGACATTCCGCGCGACACGATCAAGCCGGAGAGCCACGCCATCGACGATCTGGGCATCGACAGCCTGGACTTCCTCGACATCGCCTTTGCCATCGACAAGGCGTTCGGGATCAAGATGCCGCTCGAAAAATGGACCCAGGAAGTCAACGACGGCAAGGCCACGACCGAGCAGTACTTCGTGCTGCAGAATCTCGCCGATCGCATCGACGAACTGGTCGCCGCCAAGAACGCAGGCGCGGGCGCGTAACCGCCCACCATGGACCTCGATTATTTCAAACTCATCGACCGCATCGTCGACCTCAACATCGACGAGAAGACGATTACGGTCGAGGCACAGGTTCCGGCTGTTCACACCATCTTTGAGGGGCATTTTCCCGGTTTCCCCATCATGCCCGGGGTCTTGCTGACCGAAGCGATGGCGCAGAGCTCCGGCTGGCTTTTGCTCGGCGTCATGAAGTTCGAGCGCATGCCGTTCCTGGCCATCGTGAAACAAGCCAAGATGCGCGGTTTCGTCAGTCCCGGACAGTTGCTGACGATCGATGCGAAGGTCGAGCACGAAGGCTCCGGCTTTGCCGTTACGAAGGCCAAAGTACGCGTCGGCAAGGAGTTGCGGTGCAGCGCTGAAATAACCTTTGGCCTCGCCCCCTTCCCCGACCCTTCCATGCGCGTGCACATGGATGCGATGGCCAACAAGATCGGCTTCCCACTGCAGGCGTTGACGCATGACTGACTCGAAATCCCCGGGCGCGAAGGAAGTCTGGATCACCGGCATCGGCATCGTCTCCTCGCTCGGCGAAGGGCTGGACGCGCATTGGGATGCGCTGAACGCCAAAACCATCAACGTCGATGACAAGCGCTTCGCGCCCTACATCGTGCATCCGCTCGCCCCGGTCTCCTTCGACGCCCAGATCCCGAAAAAGGGCGACCAGCGCCAGATGGAGGCGTGGCAGCGCATCGGAACCTATGCCGCCGGGCTCGCGCTGGACTCGGCCGGCGTCAAGGGTAACAAGGAAATCCTCGGCCGGATGGACATGATCGTCGCTGCCGGCGGCGGCGAGCGCGATCTCGCGGTCGACGAATCGATCATGAGCGCCGACGCCAAGGGCAATTCCAGCCCGGGCTTTCTCAACGAACGGCTGATGAACGATTTGCGGCCGACGCTGTTTCTTGCCCAGCTCTCCAACCTGCTCGCGGGCAACATCGCCATCGTCCACGGCGTGTGCGGGACGTCGCGCACCTTCATGGGCGAGGAAGCCGCCAGCATCGACGCTGCCAGAATCGCGCTGGCGCGGATCTCTTCTGGTCAGAGCGAGATCGCGCTGGTCGGCGCGGCCCACAACGGCGAACGCTCCGACCTGCTGGTGCTGTATGAATTCGACGACTTCAATCTCAAGGAGAAGTTCGCGCCGGTCTGGCAGCGCGAAGACCGCAGCGGTTTCGCGCTCGGCTCCGCCGGCTGTTTCCTGGTGCTGGAATCCCGCGAGCATGCGGAAGCGCGTGGCGCCAAACCCTACGCCAGACTGACAAGGGTGGTCGCCGACCTCGCGCAGCGCAAGCAGCCGGGCGCGGTGACGAGGTCGCTGGAAGCGATGTGGCCGAAGCTCGGCGTTGCCGGCGACAGCGGCAGCCTGATCACGGGGGCGACCGGCGCCGAGCCGGTGACGTCGGAAGAGAAAGCCTTCCTGCGCAAGCACCCGGGATTTGCCGTGCGCGCCACCGGAACGATGTTCGGCCACACGCTGGAGACTCAGTTTCCGCTGGGCCTGGCGCTGGCCGCGCTTTCGATCTCCCGCGGCGCGCTGTTTCCGCCCAACGATCCCGCCGGCCTAGAGGTTGAAAAGCCCGATGCGCCTGACCAGATTGTGGTGGTGGGCGCCGGTCACTGGCAGGGCGAAGGCATGGCCCTGGTCGAGGCCATCAAGTAGAGCGTCTGGAACGCGTGGCGCGCCGCCGGCGCGGGACCGCGGCCAGACAATGAACCAGAGCGCGACTTTCATTGGCCGCGCAGCACCGACGGGGGAACCATGTCAGCACCACGCGACAAGTTCGGCAGGCCAATCGTCGTCGTCACCGGCATGGGTGTCGTGACGTCGCTCGGCGCCGGCAAGAAGGACAACTGGACCCGGCTGACCGCAGGCGAATCCGGCATTCGCACCGTGACGCGCTTCCCGATCGACGGCCTGAAGACCACCATGGCCGGCACGGTCGATTTCGTCACCGTCGACCCCTTCTCATCAACCGGCCTTACCGAGCGGCTGGCCGAAATGGCAACCGGGGAAGCGCTCGAACAGGCCGGCATCGGCGGCAAGGCCGATTTTCCCGGACCGCTGTTCCTCGCGGTGGCGCCGGTCGAGGTCGAATGGCCGCAACGGCTCGAACTCGGGCGCGCCGTCGGCAAGACCGATTTCAAATACGAGGACATGCTGCGTGTCAGCGGCGGCGGCCGGTTCGCACAATATCATCATCGTTTCATGTTCGGTTCGGTGGCGAGCCATCTGGCCGAAACGTTCGGCACCAAGGGCTCGCCGATCTCGCTGTCGACCGCCTGCGCGTCCGGCGCCACCGCGATCCAGCTCGGCGTCGAGGCAATCCGCCGCGGTGAAGCCGACGCTGCGCTGTGCGTGGGAACCGACGGTTCGGTCAACCCGGAAGCGCTGGTGCGGTTCTCGCTGCTGTCGGCGCTGTCGACGCAAAACGATCCGCCGCAGGCCGCCTCCAAGCCGTTCTCGAAGAACCGCGACGGATTCGTGATGGCCGAAGGCGCCGGCGCGATGGTGCTGGAAAGCTATGAATCCGCGATGGCGCGGGGGGCAACCATTCTCGGCGTCGTGGCCGGCTGCGGCGAACTGACCGACTCGTTCCACCGCACCCGCTCGAGCCCGGACGGCAAGCCGATCATCGGCTGCATGCGCAAGACGCTCGCCGATGCCGGCCTCGAACCGGAGCAGATCGATCACATCAACGCGCACGGCACCGCGACGCCGGAAAACGACAAGATGGAATACAACACCACCGCGGTCGTGTTCGGCGAACATTTGCCGAAAATTCCGGTGTCGTCGAACAAGTCGATGGTCGGGCACACCATTTCCGCGGCCGGCGCGGTCGAGGCGGTGTTCTCGCTGCTGACGCTGGAGCATCAGCGGATTCCACCGACGATCAATTACGAGATTCCGGATCCCGCCATCCTGTTCGACGTCGTCGGCAACAAGGCACGCGACGCCCGCGTCACCGCCGTGATGTCCAACTCGTTCGGCTTCGGCGGGCAGAATGCCTCGCTGATCCTGACGCGCGAACCGGTATAAGCCGCTCGTACAAATGAACCGCCTGCTCCTACGCACCAGGGCGCGCGTCCGCGACGCCGCCAAGCCAGTGACGGAAGCGGCCGTCGGCGGGCTGACGATCGCGCTGTTGCGCACGACGCGCTATTTCGATCCGGTCAAGACCGCCAATTTCTTCGGCCGCGTCACCCGATTCATCGGGCGAAGGCTGCGCGAAGACCGCATCGGACGCGAAAACCTCAAGGCCGCCTTCCCCGAGAAATCAAGCGAGGAGATCGAAACCATCCTGGCCGGCGTCTGGGACAATCTCGGCCGCATCGGTGCTGAATTTGCCCATCTCGATCACATCTGGGACTACGACCTCGACCATCCGGAAAAGCCGAGCCGCATCGAGTTCACGCCGCGGACCAAGCAGATCTTCGATCACCTGCGCGACGACGGCAAACCCGCCATCATCTTCGCGAGCCATCTCGGCAATTGGGAGATCCCCGCGCTCGGCGCCGTTGCGCATGGTCTCGACTGCGCCATCCTGTTCCGGCGGCCGAACATCGAATCCGCCGATCGCGCCATCGAGCGGATCCGGTCGGTGGAAATGGGCACGCTGGTTCCCGCCGGCCGCGACGCGCCGCTCAAGCTGGCGGAAGCGCTGCAGAAAGGCCAGCACGTCGCCATGCTGGTCGACCAGTACATGGGCAACGGCGTCGAGGTGACGTTCTTCGGCCGCAAGACCAAGGCCAATCCGACGCTGGCGCGGCTCTTGCGGCAGGTCGAATGCCCTGTGCACGGCGTCCGCATCATCCGCCTGCCCAACCACCGCTTCCGCGCCGAACTGTCCGAAGAGGTCAAGCCCGTGCGCGACGCCGAAGGCCAGATCGACGTCCAGGGCACCATGCAGGCGGTGACGTCGGTGATCGAAGGCTGGGTGCGCGAATATCCGGACCAGTGGCTATGGCTACACCGGAGATGGCGGTAGCGACGCAGACGCGATGCGTAACGCCGGTGACATCCCGGGTTTTGCAGGCACTGGCCGCGGATCAGCGCCACGCCCCCTCCGCGTCATTGCGAGCGCAGCGACGCAATCCACGGCGCGGCGTAACGGATAGATGGATTGCTTCGCTACGCTCGCAATGACGTTGGGGAGAGGTTCGCGCGCTTCTCTCACTTCCCTGTCTTCACCCGCGTCCACAGCCGGTTGATGATGCGTTGCGTCGCCGGATCGCGGGCATTGATCACGAACAGCTTCTTCTGCATCGCCTCGTCCGGATAGATGTTCCTGTCGTTGAGGATTTTCGGATCGATCAGCTTCTGGCTCGCCAGATTGCCGTTGGCATAGGACAGGAAGTCGGAGTTCTTGGCCGCGACATCCGGGCGGTAGAGATAGTTGATCAGCTCATGGGCTTCGGTCACGTTCTTCGCATCGGCCGGAATCGCGAGGTTGTCGAAGAACATCTGCGCGCCTTCCTTGGGGATGGTGTAGCCGATCTCGACGCCGTTCTTTGCTTCCGCCGCGCGGCTGCGCGCCTGCATGATGTCGCCCGACCATCCCACGACGAAACAAATCTCACCCGACGCCAGCGCGCCCAGATATTCCGACGAGTGAAACTTGCGGACTGAGGGCCTGATCTTGCCGACGAGTTCGGCGGCCTTCTCCAGATCGGCCTGTTTGGTCGAATTCGGATCGATCCCGAGATAGCCGAGCGCAGCGGGAAGAATGTCGTCTGCGGAATCCAGCATGTGGATGCCGCAATCCCTGAACTTGGCGAGGTTCTCCGGCTTGAACACCATGTCCCAGCTGTCGATCTTTGCGTCGGGTCCGAGGATTTTCTGCGCGGTCTTGACGTTGTAGCCGATGCCGGTGGTGCCCCACATGTAGTTGGCGCCGAAAGTGTTGCCGGGGTCGTAGGTGGCAAGCTGGCTGGTCACGACAGGCCAGGCGTTGGCGAGATTGGGCAGCTTCGACTTGTCGAGCTTGAGAAAGACCTTTGCGGTGATTTGGCGCTGCAGGAAATAGCCCGTCGGCACCACGACGTCGTAGCCGGATCTGCCCGCCAGCAGCCGCGTCTCCAGCGTCTCGTTGGCGTCGAAGGTGTCGTAGACCACCTTGATTCCGGTCTCCTTCGTGAACTCCTCCAGCACCCCCGGCGCCATATAGTTCGACCAGTTGTAGAAATTGACCGTACGCTCCTGCGCCCATGCGGGCGACAGCGACAACGCGACCGCCACCGCGCCGATCAGGCGAAACGAGCCCCGGATCAGATCGCGCATCGCTTCTACCTCTTGCGGCGGCCGTGCACGGCGTCCGAGAGCCGCTCCAGCGCGGTATCCAGCGTCTCGTCCTTCTTGGAAAAACAAAAGCGCACCACCGAAGTCACCGCATCCTGTTCGTAGAAGGCGGATACAGGAATCGCGGCCACCTTGTAGTCGGTCACGATGCGCTTGCAGAACTCGACGTCGGTTTCGTTGAGCCCGAGCGGCGAAAGATCGACGGTGAGGAAATACGTCCCCTGCGACTTCAGGACGGGAAAGCCGATGCTCTCCAGCCCCTTCGTCAGGCGGTCCCTGCTCCGCGCCAGGTCCTTGCGCATGTCGTAAAAATATTCCGCGGGCTTGTTGAGGCCGTAGGCCACGGCGGCCTGCAGGTTGGGCGCGGTCGTGAAGGTGAGAAACTGATGCACTTTCGCCGCCACGCGCAGCAGCGGCGGCGCGGCGCAGACAAAACCGATCTTCCATCCCGTCAGCGAAAAGATCTTGCCGGCGCTGCCGACCTTGATGGTGCGGTCGCGCATGCCCGGGATCGTGATCAGCGGGATATGCTCGCGGCCGTCGAAGACGACGTGCTCCCAGACCTCGTCGCAGATCGCGATGGTGTCGTATTGCTGGCAGAACCGCGCCAGCAGTTCGAGGTCTTCGCGGGGATAGACGACGGCGGCCGGGTTGAGCGGATTGTTGAACAGCACCGCCTTGGTCTTGTGGTTGAAGACGCTGGCCAGCATCTCCTCGGTCAGCCGCCAGTCCGGCGGTTCGAGGCGCAACAGGCGGGGAATGCCGCCGGCCTGGCGGATGATCGGCAGGTAGCTATCATAGACCGGCTGGAAGCAGACGACCTCGTCGCCGGGCTCGACGACGGCGAGAATGGACGACGTCAGCGCCTCGGTGCCGCCGGAGGTCACCATCACTTCGGTCATCGGATCGAGCGAGAGCTTGTGCCAGCGGCCGTAGTGCGCCGCGATCGCGGTGCGCAGTTCCGGAATGCCCATCATCGACGGGTACTGGTTGTAGCCGTTCACCGTCGCGTCCGCGGCCGCGCGGCGGATGTCCTCCGGACCGGGATCGTCGGGAAAGCCCTGGCCGAGATTGATGGCGTTGTTGTCGCGCGCGGCCTGCGACATCGCCTCGAAGACGGTAACAGGCAGGTCGGCGAAGACCTTGTTCATGGACGTCATGATCGGGATCAGCCGCCGGTCCTGGTCGGCAAGCCCGCGGCCTTCCAGCCGATGATGCCGCCCGCCAGATGCTTGTCGTAGGGAAGGCCCGCCGCCTGAGCAGCCAGCGAGGCCGTCACCGAGCGCTTGCCCGAACGGCAGGCGAAAACCACCTGCTTGCCCTGCGGGTCCGGAATGGCGGCCGGATCGAAGCTCTGCAGGGAAACGACGACGCCGCCCGGATAGGCCTCCACGGCAACCTCATTGGGCTCGCGGACGTCGACGAGCAGGTAGCGGCCTTCCGCCATCCCCTTCGACACCTCTTCCGGCGTTAAATCGTGCACCTGATGGTCGACCAACCTATCCTCCCGACAACGGCGCCATGGGGGCTCCGATCAGCCCCGCCGCGCGGCCGCCAAGGTCGCCCCTTGCGCGACGAAAATCAAGCGCCGCAAACGGCTTAATGGGCCGACAAACTGTGCCGTCCGCCAACGAACTTATTCTCCCGCACGGGCGTTTTCAGGTTGGAAGTTCCTTGCCGATGGGCCACGCGCCTTCGGGAGTTTGCGGCCCCGTCGCAACGTAGCCGCGGCGAAGGTAGAAGGCACGGGCGTTTGAACTTGCCTCCGCGCGGACCCAGGGAAACGCGCGGTCACGCATAAGTCCTTCGAGCATGTCGAGCAATCCGGCCCCAACGCCCTGCCCTGCAAGTTCAGGTGCAACATACAAGCCCTCCAGCATGTCGTCGCGAATGGCGCCCCATCCGGCCAGCCGGCCATCCAGTTCGGCAACCCATACTTCCAGTTCCCGAAGCTTTTGCTCCATTCCGGACGGCGTGAGCTTCACCGCCCAGGCCTGCGCTTCGGCAACGGACATTGCCGGCGGTGCAAGTTCGAGGATCGCGCGTCGCCGAATATCGTAGAGGCCGCTTGCGTCCTCGCGCAACGCGACACGGTAAACGGCGCCCATGGTCACCTGCCCGGAGTCATATTGTCGCAAGACGGCCGTAGAATGCATGGGGCGCCACGTGGCGGGAAGCCCCACGAAGTCGTCGCCATCCCAAAACGAAAAACCCCGGCGTGGAAGCCGGGGCCCGAACAGCCACGGCGTACATCCGGCCATGACCATCAGATTCCATTTAGCATGAAGTTCTTGAAGAATGTATGACGCCGGCTTCGCCGCATCCGCCCAAGCAGCTTCAGCGACCGGGATTCTCGCCATCGGTCGACATCAGCGACGATGGGCGCTGCTTCATCAGCGCATCCATGCCGTTGCGGTGCAGCCAGAGCAGGCCCATGGCGAGTTGCCGCAGGTCATTCCGGGCCGAACCGACAGGCAACCTTCTCGCCCGGCGCAGCGCGTCGGCGGCCTGCCTTTCCAATGCTGACAACTGGCGTCCCACCCGTTGCTCCCGACGCGAACGATCACGATGCTGCCCTGCCCACGGCCCGTCTATCTCATTTCACGTGCAAATTTTGTGAAACGGATCACTGTCGGACCTGCCATGCACAACATCACGATCGCGGAACGGCCGCCCGGTGCGAGCCATGCTGCCGACGTTCGATGCCGACGAGGTTCAGTAGCCTGGCGGCTGCGATCATCGCCGCGACGCCGACGAAGCTGACCGCCATCTGCGTCGCAAGCCCGTCCGAGACGTCGAACAGCGCCAGATGGCCGGCGAACGCCAGCAGGACGCCGAGGCAGTAGATCGGCAGCGAGTTCCGGCCGCAGCAGATCGCGGCGCGCATCACCGGCGTTGTCAGCCCTCGCCAATTGCGCGGCACGAACCATGCGGCCAGAACCGCGAGGGCCATGAAATGCAGCAGCCGCAACGGATCGAGATTCGCCTTGTCCAACGGGTACAGCTTCGTCAGCGCCTGTGGCATCAGTGCTTCCAGCGGCTCGATACGCCAGCTCAGCGCGACGACCAGGCTGAACAGCAGATACGCTCCCGCAAGTCCCAGCACCGCGCGAGACGTCAGCCACGGCCGGACTCGCTCCTGATCGAGCATCCACCACGCGCCAAGCACGACCAGCAACTGCCACGCCAGCGGATTGAAGGCCCAGTGGCCGCCCGGCCACCCCGGGACGGCCCAGCCGAACAGCTGCACCAGCGCGTAGAGCCCCAGCGATGCCGCGAGCGTCGCATTCGGAAACCGCAGCAGCAGCCACAGCAGCGGCGCGAACAGCAGATGAAGGAGCACGAAGATCGACAATACGTCGGTGTTGACCGGGCGATATTGCAGGATCACCGCTCGCGCGAGCGTCGCACCCGGATCGTCCAGCAGGATGCGCGTGTTGCTCTCGTCGGCGAGACGGCCGCCCGAAAGGTAAACCAGGATAGCGCAGGCGAGCGTGAGCAGCAGAAATGCGACATAGATGTCCCAGCTTCGCCGCAATGTCCGGCGGATCACCGCGGTCCAACCCTCGCAACGCCATGCCTTGCCGTAGGCAAGTGCGCAGGTCACGCCCGAGACGAACATGAATATCTCTGCGGCATCGCTGAAGCCGTAGTGCCGCACCGTCAGCCAGCTGCCGATGTTGTCCGGGACGTGATCGAGAAAAATCCACCAGAGCGCGATGCCTCGGCAGGCGTCTATTCGCAGGTCGCGGGCGTCGCTTTTCAGCTCCGGCAACTCGCCGATCATTAGCCTGGAGGTGGCGGTTCGATCGTGCATCGTGGTTATCCCAGGACAGCAAACTGAACCTGTCGCCGAAGGTCCTGCTGTGAGCTGGTTCACCCTTCAATGACTTATTTTTGCAACGTCACTTCCGACAAATCTGCGCGCCAGCGTTGAGCGTTTTCGGCTTCGCAAATGTTCAGTTGAGCGAGGTCGCACCGACACGAGATGCACCTGCCGGTTGCACGAAGGAAAATCGAGAGACTGGTTTGTTCAGACACGGATAGCTTGAAGGCGCTTGAGACGAGTTTGTCGCTACGCGCTCTTCCGCGTGACACGCAATCGATGTAGGCTGATTGCCAGGCCGCCAGCGGGCAGTGCCGAAGGCCCGTGAAAGCATCAGCGGTCTTATCCACGGCGGGTTCTACAAATTTCACTCCAGGTTTTGGGCCGGCTCGTTTTTTTCGGAGTCGGAAGAGAGGCGTCTCGCCTCATCGATCAAACACGCCCCAACAGGAGGACAGCATGCATTTTTGTATGACCGGACAATATACGCCAAAGGCCCTCAACGCCATTCTGGAAAACCCGAAGACCAATCGCTACGAGGCGGCCAAAAAACTGATCGAAGCCGCCGGCGGCACACTGGTCTCGATGTACAGCACCGCTACCGACGGCCCCGGCGTTCTCGTCATCTTCGATGTGCCCGACCCCAGTGCCGCACCGGCCATTTCCGGCACCGTGGTCGCGTCCGGCGCCATCCACAATGCACACCTGACTCGTCTGTGGACGCAGGATGAAATCACGCAGGTCCGGCTCAAGGCAGTCCAGCTGCGCGGCGCATACAAGCCACCCGGCGGCTAGTTACATTCCTGACAGTTCTGTCGAACAACTTCGAACAGCTCGAGATTGGTTGCGGTGGAGAACGCCGCCGCCAACCTCCCGACGATTTTGCGATATCGCACCTCCATCAATGGAGATGCGACTTTGGCGGATCACGCTTTAGATCGTGACCTGCGTCCCCACTTCCACCACCCTCCCGGTCGGGATCTGGAAATAATCCGTGGCGTCATTGGCGGAGCGGCTGAGGCGGATGAACAGCAGGTCCTGCCAGCGCGGCATGCCCGAATGCGCGGCGGGCTTCAGCGCGCGCCGGGACAGGAAGAACGACGTCGCCATGATGTCGAACTGCCAGCCGAGCCTGCGGGCGATCGCCAATGTCTTCGGTACGTTGGGCGTCTCCATGAATCCAAAGCGCAGCGTCACCCGCGAGAAGGTCTCGCCGAGTTGCTCCATCCGGACCCGTTCGGCCGGATCGATCCGCGGCGTCGGCGCGGATTCGATGGTGAGGATGACGTTCTTCTCGTGCAGCACCTTGTAGTGCTTCAGGCTGTGCATCAGCGCTGTCGGCGCGCATTCGGGATCGCTGGTCAAAAATACTGCGGTGCCGGGCACGCGCTGCGGCGGGCGCTTCTCCAGCATCGACACCAGATCGACCAGCGGGAATTCCAGCTTGCGCGATTTCTCGAACAGCAGCCGGCTGCCGCGGCGCCATGTGCACATCAGCAGGATCACGATGCCGCCGAGCGCCAGCGGTACCCAGCCGCCTTCGAACACCTTCAAGAGGTTGGCTGCGAGGAAGGTGAGGTCGAGCAACAAGAACGGCGCGATCAGCGCCGCGGCTGCGAATGGCGACCACCTCCAGACCCGCCAGATCACGACAAAGCCCATCATCGCCGTGACCACCATGGTTCCGGTGACGGAGATGCCATAGGCGGAGGCCAGCGCACTCGACGAGCGGAACAGCACCACCAGCAATATCACCGCGAGGAACAGCAGCAGGTTGATGCGGGGAATGTAGATCTGACCGGAATGCGCTTCCGAGGTATGACGGATCTCAAATCGCGGCAGCAGCCCGAGCTGAATTGCCTGGCGCGTCAGCGAGTAGGCGCCGGTGATGACCGCCTGGCTCGCAATCACGGTCGCCACTGTCGCAAGTGCGACCATCGGGATCAGCGCCCAGTCCGGAAACATCAGGAAGAACGGGTTCTCGATCGCCCCGGGTTCGGCCATGAGCAGCGCGCCCTGCCCCAGGTAATTCACCGCCAGCGACGGCAGCACGATGGAGAGCCACGCGGTCCGGATCGGGCGCTTGCCGAAATGGCCGAGGTCCGCATAGAGCGCCTCTGCGCCGGTCACCGCCAGAAACACCGCGCCAAGCGTCACGAAGCCGACCATGCCGTGATGAAGCATGAAGGAAACGGCATGGAACGGATTGAGCGCCAGCAGCACCTGGGGATGCCGGACGATCTGCCGTACGGCCGCGATCGCGATGACGGCAAACCATACGCACATGATCGGTCCGAACAACGCCGCGACGCGGGCCGTGCCACGGGATTGCACGGCGAACAGCGCCACCAGAATGATGACCGTCAGCGGCACGACGTAATGCTCGAACGTGATCGTGACGAGCTTGATGCCCTCGATCGCCGACAGCACCGAAAGCGCCGGCGTGATGACCGCGTCGCCGTAAAACAGTGCGCCGGAGATGATGCCGAGCAGCACGATGGCGCCACCGCCCCTGCTCACCGCGCGTTGTGCCAGCGCCATCAGCGCCAGCGTTCCGCCCTCGCCGTTGTTGTCGGCGCGCAGCAGGATGAGGACGTATTTGAGTGTCACCACGACGACCAGCGCCCACAGGATCAGCGAGAGCACGCCGAGCACGGCCTGCGGCGTGGCGCCCGCCTCGGCGCTGCTGGCGGCAACCACCGCTTCGCGCAGCGCGTAGAGCGGGCTGGTGCCGATGTCGCCATAGACGACGCCGATGCTGCCGAGCATCAGCGTTTTGAAGGTGGCGGTGGAATGCGTATCGCCATGACCGTTGCCCGCCGGCGTTTCCGCCGCGGTGATCGCAAACTGGACTGACATGGAATCGGGGCCTCGGTCCTTTGCCGCACTGCACAATGCAGGAGGGCAGCCGTATACTCCCGGAGCCAAGGATCGGGTTAGCCGGAATTCAGGACTCCTGATATGCGCCGCCCGCATGGATAGCGAGAAACAGATTCGCAATATTCTATACTGATATCAAATAGTTACCACAGATGATTATTTTAAATGGTCACCTGGGTTCCCACTTCCACCACCCGCCCGGTGGGAATCTGGAAGTAATCGGTGGCGTCGTTCGCCGACCGGCTCATCGCGATGAACAGGTGATCCTGCCACAGCGGCATCCCTGACTGTGCCGAGGGCTTGAGCGAGCGCCGCGACACGAAGAACGACGTCGCCATGATGTCGAACTGCCAGCCGAACTTGCGTGCAATCACCAGCGCCTTGGGCACGTTCGGCGATTCCATGAAGCCGAACCGCAGCCGCACGGTGGAGAACTTCTCGCTGATGGTTTCCATCTTCACGCGCTCGGCCGGATCGACGCGCGGCGTCTGGGCGGTTTCGATGGTCAGTATCACATTCTGCTCGTGAAGCACCTTGTTGTGCTTCAGGTTATGCATCAGCGCGGTCGGTACGAAGGCCGGATCGGAGGTCAGGAATACCGCCGTTCCCTTGACGATATGGGGCGGGCGCTTTTCGAGACTCTTGGCCAGATCCGCCAGCGGCACCTCGATGCGCCGCGTCTTGGCGACCAGGATCGCCGCGCCACGCCGCCAGGTCCAGATCATCACCGCCACCACAATGCCGAACAGCAGCGGAACCCAGGCACCGTCGAGCAGCTTCAGCAGGTTGGCGGCAAAGAAGCTCATGTCGACGACGACGAAGGGCAGGATCAGAGCCGCTGCAGTCGCCGCCCGCCAGTTCCACAATTTCCAGATCACGACAAAGCCCATGATGCCGTCGACGACCATGGTCGTGGACACGGCAATGCCATAGGCCGAAGCCAGACCGCTCGAGGTACGGAACAGCAGCACCAGCAGCACGACCCCGACCAGCAGCAGCCGGTTGACGCGCGGGAGGTAGATCTGCCCCGCGTGGGTTTCGGAGGTGTAGCGAACCTCGAAACGAGGCAACAGGCCGAGTTGCACCGCCTGACGGATCAGCGAATAGGCGCCGGTGATCACCGCCTGGCTCGCGATCACCGTCGCAGCGGTGGCCAGCATCACCAGCGGCAGCACCAGGATTTCCGGAACCATCCGATAGAACGAGTTCTCGATCGCCGCCGGATTGGCCAGCACCAGCGCGCCCTGACCAAAGTAATTGATCAGCAGCGACGGCAACACGAAATAGAACCATCCGGTCTGGATCGGTTTGCGTCCGAAATGGCCGAGGTCAGCATAGAGCGCCTCGCCGCCCGTCACGGCCAGGAACACCAGGCCCATCGTCACCAGGCCGATGACGCCGTGGGAAAGCATGAACTGAAGCGCATAATAGGGATTGATCGCGTACAGCACGGTAGGATCGTCGCGGATGTGCACCAGGCCCATCACCATGAGCGTCGCGAACCAGACCACCATGACCGGGCCGAACAACGAGGCGACGCGCGCGGTGCCGCTGCTCTGCACCGAGAACAGCACGACGAGAATGAAGATGGTCAGCGGAACGACATAGGGTGTGAGCGCCGGCGTGACGAGCTTGAGACCTTCGACCGCCGACAACACCGAAATCGCCGGTGTGATCATGGAATCGCCGATGAACATCGAGGCGCCGACGACGCCGAGCGCCAGCAACAGCCAGCTCCGGCGACCCAGCGCCCGTTGCCCCAGCGCCATCAGCGAAAGCGTGCCGCCCTCGCCGTTGTTGTCGGCGCGCAGCAGCAGCAGCACATATTTGGCGGTAACGACGATGAACAGCGACCACAGGATCAGCGAGAGCACGCCGAGCACGATGATGCGCGATACCGGCTGCCCCTCCGCAGCGTGCGAGGCGGCCTCGCGAAACGCGTATAGCGGCGAGGTGCCGATATCGCCGAACACAACGCCGATACTGCCCAACGTCAGGGCCCAGAAGCCCGAGGTAGGATGACCCTCTTGTGCTTCGGTAGATGTGACGCTGACGGTCATGACGGAGAAGGAACGCTCTCGCGGTAGAATTGATCCGGGCGGCTATCGGCGCTTCCGCGTCGCCTGTCAATCGAATGTGCAGCTTAACACCACAGGCGCAACGCGACTGGGATAAAGAGGACACAGCACGTTGACGGTACTATAGTAATCCGATTCGTTATGGCTTCAGATCGGGGGGTAACGGCGGATTTTCGCGCATCAATGTGATGGTAACGCGACGGTTGGCCGGCAAGGTCGGATCGTCCGGAAACAGCGGTTGGGTATCGGCCTTGCCGCCCACCGCGAAGATGTGGGACGACGGCAAACCCTCGCGTTCGAGAATCTGGCGCACCGCGTTGGCGCGGTCGGCCGACAGGTCGAACGCGCCATAGTCGCCGCGTGCGGGAACGAAGCCCGCGGCTGTGTGGCCGACGATGTTGACGCGCAGCGGGGTGGCCTTGAGCGGCACCGCCAGTTTCTGGATCAGGCGCCGGGTCCGGTCGTAAGGCACCTTGGAGCCGTCGGCGAACATCGAACGACCGTCCTGATCGACGATTTCGAGATTGAGGCCCTGGCTGGTCTCCTCGAAGATGATGTGCTTCGACATTTCGGTCAGTTCCGGCATGTCCTGCAGCGCCTGGCGCAACGATGCCGAGGCGAGAGCGAATTCGCGGTCCACCTTCAGACGGGCGCCGATTTCGCGGGTGCGATCCTTTTCTTCCGGGGTCGGCGTCGCGGAAGATTCTTCAGGCGAAATATGATCGACGTTCTTCATCTTGGGCCGCGTCGGCAGGCCGTCGGATTCGACGATGCCGGAATAGCGCACTTCAGTCTGCACGCCGAACGCCTCGCGCATCGAACCGGCAACGATTTTCAGCTTGTCCTTGTCCTGGCTGGAGAACGCGACCAGCATGACGAAGAATGCCAGCAGCAACGCCATCAGGTCGGCAAACGTGACGAACCAGCCGTGGCCGCCATGCGCCTCTTCGCGTTTCTTCTTGGCCATGCTCTATGTCCGCGCCTGGATGCCGCCGCCGGTCAGGCCGGCGCCAGCTCGCCTTCTTCGTGGCGGTGTTTTTCGGGCAGGTAGGCCAACAGCATTTCGCGCACCAGTGCCGGGCTCTTGGAGTCGCGGATCATCAGGATGCCATCGATGATCAGCGTGCGGTTGGTCTCCTCGTCGATCAGCTTGCCATGCAGCTTGTCGGCGATCGGCAGGCAGATCAGGTTGGCGAGGAGCGCGCCGTAGAGCGTCGCCAGCAGCGCCACCGCCATGAAGGGGCCGAGCTTCGAGGGATCCGACATGTTCGAGAACATCTGCACCATGCCGATCAGGGTGCCGATCATGCCGAACGCCGGCGCGCAATCGCCGATGGCGCGGTAGATCTTCGAACCCTCGTTCAGGTGCATCAGGAAATTGTCGCGATCTCGCTCCAGATTGTCTCGAATGAATTCGAGGTCGTAGCCGTCGGCCACGTAGCGGATTCCCTTGGCGAGGAACGGCTCGTCGATCTCGACCTTTTCCAGGCCGACCGGCCCCTGCTTGCGTGCGATTTCGGCGATGCCGGCCAATTCGTCGACCAGGTCGCGTGCCGAAAGCCGGCTCATGGTAAAGGCGAATTTCGCACCCAGCGGCATGCCGTGCAGGATCGCGCTGAGCGGAAAGCGGATCAGGGTCGCGGCGAACGAACCGCCGAAAATGATGATGACGGCATGGATGTCGTAGAACATCCGGAGGTCACCACCCATCAGGATCAGCGTCACCAGGACGATGCCGCCGGCGATCAGGCCAATGAGCGTGGTGATATCCATTCTGAACTCCGACGCTTACGCGAATTACCGGCCGTCCTGGACGGTCGCGCTCCCATTTGGAGCCGCGCTTCCGGACCCTACGACTCGGCCATTAAAGACGGGTTACCGAATTCGGTAGGCATAACAAAAGATTAAAAATGAACCGAACGACCGGGCGGGCGCGACGGTCGCCAAACCCTCGCGGCACCCGGAAGGATGAAGACCCTGGACGACATTGGCGCACCATTGCGGCCGCAGCGCGCCGTCTTAGGCTCCCGCTAAGGTGGCGCCCCTAAGGTGTTGCCATGACCACGCTGCAGAAGAAATTACTGCTATTGATTGCGGCATGCCTCGCGACTCAGGCTGGCGTCAATCTGACCTTGTATTTCCGCGAATTGTCGGAAAGTTCGCGCTTCGGCGGCGACTTCATCTGCTTCTGGAATGCAGCATATCGCGTGCGGCATGGCGACATCGCCGCCATCTATGACCCCGACACCTGGCGACAAATCCTGTCGACGAATGTGACAGACGCCATCTCGTGGTTCGTCTATCCACCGTTCACCCTGTTTGGCCTGTGGCTGCTGGGCGACGCGACCTACAACGAAGCGGTCCTGGCCTGGTCGCTCGTTCCCCTCGTCTTCTATCTTGTACTGGTCGTCTCGTTGGCGAAGCGTTCCGGTCTGGGAGATCACGAGGAACACTGGCCACGCGCACAGGCCTATGCCGTGCTGATCGCGTTCTCATTGCCCTTTCTCAGCGCCAATCTATTCAGCGGACAGACGGGCGCGATCACCGCCGTGTTCTTCCTTGGAGCGGCGTATTTCTGGCCGACGCGTCCTGTCCTGGCAGGAATTTGCATCGGTCTCCTGGCGATCAAGCCGCAGCTTGGACTGCTGATACCCTTCGCGCTGGTCGCGTCCGGTCAATGGCGCATCTTTGCGGCGGCGGCGACCACCATCCTTTTGTTGATTGTCCTTTCGACGCTGTGGCTTGGCGCCGCGATCTGGGCCGACTACCTGCGCATGACCCAATTGTACAGCGATCTCATCGGCAGGGGTTACGACCAGGTCCAGCAACTCCTCGTCGGTCCCTACGTGTCGTTGCACGGGACCGGAATGCCGGCTGCTCTCGCGGCCTCCTTGCAGGTGCTCATCAGTCTTGCGGTCGTGACCGTGATCGTCCGGGTTTTCTGGTCATACAAGCAGGAACGGCGACAGGAAGACGGCAGGCTTGATCTTCGGTTGGCGCTGCTGGCGGCCGGGACATTGCTCGCAACGCCATACTCATTCTGTTACGACACGCCGCTGCTGATCCTGTCCATTATCCCGCTGCTCGCGCGGAGTTGGCGTGACGGATGGGATGGGATTGAACTGATCTCGGTCGCCATGCTGCTGGTCTCGCCCTACGCGCAGATTCTCACTGCCGGCAGCCATATTCCATTCTCCTTCCCGGCCATCTTGTTATGGTTTGGCGTGCTGTATCGGCGTTATCAAAAGGAAGCATTAAACGCGGCCGTCTCGCCTGCCGTTTCCAGCGACAAGAGCACTCTCCTGTTGCGCAGGTCGGAAGCGCTTTGACCCAGGGACGGATTGGGCCGATCAGCCCCCGGGGGACTTATTGCGCCTGCGCGCCGATGCCGGCCGACTTGATGATCGGCCACCATTTGGCGATCTCGGCCTTCTGGAACGCCGCCAACCCCTCCGGCGTCTGCTGCGCGCGCGGAGCGACGTCCAGTCCCAGTTCGGTAAAGCGCTTCTGGATCGCAGGATCCGCCAGCGCCTCGACAGTCGCGGCATTGAGCCTGGCGATGACGTCCTTCGGCGTTCCCTTGGGCGCAAAGAAGCCGAACCAGCCGGACATATAGAGGCCGGGCACGCCGGTCTCGTCCGGGGTCGGAATATCAGGCATCGAGGCGGATCGCGTCGGCGAAAGGTTGGCGAGCGCCTTGATCTTGCCGGCGCGGATTTGCGGCAGCGCCACCGCGCCCTGCACCACCAGCAGATCAACGGTGCCGGAAACGAGATCGGTCATCGCAGGTCCCGCGCCGCGATAGGGAATGAACTGCACCTTCTGCTTGGTGAGGCTTTCGAACAGCACGCCGGTGACATTCGCCGCCGCATTCTGGTTGACGAAGTTGATCTTGCCGGGGTTCGCCTTCATCCATGTCACCAGTTCGCCAAGCGTGTTCGCCGGCAGGCCGTTCTTGGCGACCATGAGCTGGGGATTGTTCGAGACCAGCGCGATCGGCTCAAAATCCCTTTCGAGGTCGTAGTCGAGCTTGTAGATGATGCTGCCGACATGGGTGTCCCATTGCCCGATGTCGAAGGTGTAGCCGTCGGGCGCCGCGCGCGCCACTCGGCCGACGGCGATACTGCCGCCGGCGCCCCCGACATTTTCGATCACGACGGACTGGCCGAGCGGAGCGCGCATGCGCTCCGCCAGGATGCGCGCCGCCGCGTCGGTCGATCCGCCCGGCGGGAACGGAACCACCAGCGTAATGGGCCGCGATGGAAACGTCTGTGCCTGTGCGCCGACAGCGCCGGCCAGGATCAACAATGACAGCGCAGCCCAGAAGCCTCTCATCACGCCTCCCCCTTTGCCTGTTTAGTATCCCTGACTTTTGTCAGTGGATCTCAGCGGAACGCTTCAACGCCTCCTTCAGCTTTTCGAGCGTGAAGTCCGGGCTGCGCGCGATCTCCAGGATCGGCGTCTCGCGCCGGCCGCAGAGTTCGGCGGCCTCCGGGATCTTCGCCGCGATGTCGATCGGGATCACGATCGCGCCGTGCTGATCGGCATGGATCAGATCGTCGGAATGAACCGTCATGCCGGCGACGCGCACTTCGCCCCCAAAGCTCTCCGCATGGACCCAGGCATGCGACGGCCCGATCGAGCCGGCCAGCGCCTGGAAGCCCGGCGCCCATTGCGGGATGTCGCGGATGGAGCCGTCGGTGATGACGCCGAGGCAGCCGAGCGCCTTATGCACATTGCTCTGCACCTCGCCCCAGAACGCGCCGTAGCCGACATCGGCGCCGTCGATATCCTGGATCACGGTGATGCGCGGGCCGAAGCCGGTGCCGACATATTCGTAATAGGCGATGCGGCGCTTCGCCTGCTCGTCGGCCGGCAGGCCCGACTTGAGCACCGAGCGGATCGTCACGGTGCGGGCATAGCCGACCATCGGTGGCAGATCGGGAAACGGGCAGACCAGCGGCTTGGTGGTGTAGCCGATCAGGCGCCGCTCCGGTGCCACGATCTCCATCGCGTTGCAGATCGTAGGCGTATCATAGCGCGCCAGCGCTTCGAGGACGGAAGCAGGCAGCGGGGCGGTAACGGCTTTGTTCACGGCGTTTTCTCCTTGTCTTTTTCTTGGGCCGGCTGTCGTTGAAAGCCGTGCATCGATAGCCGTATAGCCGAGATTGGGACCGAACCCAACTCGATCCCGGCTTGAGGGCAGGTATTTTGGAAGTGAAGCTGATCGCTCAGTTCAGCCGCGTCGGCCGTTCGTCCTCAGTGTCGCTCGGAGCTGGCGAACCTGGAGCGGGTTCGAACGTCGGCGCCGTCGCTTGCGGCGCAGCAGCGCCCGCTGCGGGTGCCGGCTGCGCCGCGGCGGCGGCGTTGCGTTCATGGTCGCGGTAGGACTTCCAGCCCCAGGGCAGGCTCAGCAGATAGAGCACCGAGCCGACCGACAGGATGTGCCAGGGGTAGCCGATCAGGAGCGCGACGAAGAACACCACGGAGACGAAAACCGGCAGCACCATTTCCGGCGCCACCCGCATCCGCACCGTCTTGCCGGAAAACACCGGCAGGCGAGACACCATCAGGAAGGCGATCAAGAGCGTATAGAACGCGGTCAGCATGGCCGGCGGCTTCGGGACGCCCAGAAACGCCAGATAGAACGGCAGCATCGCGAGGATGGCGCCGGCCGGCGCCGGCACGCCCGTGAAATAGTTCGCCGCAAAGGCAGGCTTGTTGGGATCGTCGATGCTGGCGTTGAAACGCGCCAGCCGCAGGCCGCCCGCGATCGCGAATATCATCGCCGCGATCCAGCCGCCATTGCTCAACTCCTGGAGCTGCCAGAAATACAGCATCAATCCGGGCGCCACGCCGAAATTGACGAAATCCGCGAGGCTGTCGAGTTCGGCGCCGAATTTCGACTGGCCCTTGATCATGCGCGCGACCCGGCCATCGACCCCATCGAGGATCGCCGCGAATACGATCGCGGCGACCGCAAGCTCCATGCGTCCTTCGATCGAGAGGCGGATCGCCGTCAGGCCGGCGCATATCGCCAGCAGGGTGATGACGTTGGGCACCAGCATCCGCACCGGGATCGGGCGAAACCGGCGGCGGCGCAATTCCGGATATTTGGGTTCAAATGGCGTCATGGCTCGCCATGATATAGCAAGCGCCGGCCCGTTTCGCCATTGGCGGCAAGGCCGCTTGTTCAGCGGTCATAATCAGCCGCCATATTCAGTCCTGGCGATGGTTAATCGGCGCGAAACGTGCGCCCCTGCTCGGTCGACGCGAAATCGGCCAGGATGGTCTCGCCGGCAATCGCCGTCTGGCCCTCGGAAACCAGCGATCTGGTGCCCTCGGGCAGATAGACGTCCAGGCGCGAGCCGAAGCGGATCAGGCCGAACCGCTCGCCGGCGCCGATCGACTGGCCCTCCCGCACGAATGAGACAATCCGCCGCGCCACCAGGCCGGCGATCTGGACCACGCCGATGCGGCCGTTCGCGGTCGAGATGACGAGCGAGTTGCGCTCATTGTCTTCGCTGGCCTTGTCGAGTTCGGCATTGATGAAGGTGCCCGGCCGGTACGCGATGCGGTCGATCCGGCCGGTCACCGGACTGCGGTTCACGTGACAGTTGAACACGCTCATGAAGATCGAAATGCGCGGCAGTGGCCGGTCGCCGAGACCGAGTTCGGCCGGCGGCAGCACCTGCGCGATCATCGAAATGCGCCCGTCGGCCGGCGCCACCACGATGCCGTCGCGCACCGGCGTCACGCGGACGGGATCACGGAAGAACAGCGCGCACCAGACCGTCAGAAGCGCGCCGATCCAGCCAAGCGGCGTCCAGATCCAGAACAGGATCAGGCTGACCAGCGCAAAGCCACCGATGAAGGGATAGCCCTCGGGATGAACAGGCGGAATCTGCGCGCGGATGGAATTCGCAATCGACATCGAGGCTCGCTGTTGTCTGGCCGTTTCCCGCTGCCGGGAGATGAGGCTGTATTTGAATTATTCCGCGACGGTTGCCAAGGAATCTTTGGGCCCGCCCCTGGGCGGATCCTTGTCCGGGTCATTTGGATCGTCGACAGGCGGCGGGACACGGTTCGGCGCCTCGTTGGCGTCGTCGATCTGCGCGAGTTTCTCCCGCGCCTCCTCGGCTTCACGCTGCCGGTTCCACATACTGGCATAGAGCCCGCCCGAAGCCAAAAGCCTCGCATGGGTACCGCGCTCGGCGATGCGCCCTTGATCCAGCACGATAATTTCATCGGCGCCGACGATGGTCGAGAGCCGATGCGCGATCACCAGCGAGGTACGGCCACGCGACACGCGCTCCAGTGCCTCCTGGATTTCGTGCTCGGTGTGACTGTCGAGCGCCGAGGTCGCTTCATCGAGCACCAGGATCGGCGGCGCCTTCAGCACCGTTCGCGCAATCGCCACGCGCTGCTTCTCGCCTCCGGACAGTTTCAGTCCGCGCTCGCCGACCTGGGTCTCATAGCCTTTTGGCGACATGCGGATGAAGCTGTCGATCTGCGCCAGTTGCGCCGCCTGCTCCACCTCGGCATCGCTGGCGTCCCAGCGGCCGTAGCGGATGTTGTAGCGAATGGTGTCGTTGAACAGCACGGTATCCTGCGGCACCATGCCGATCGAGGCGCGCAAACTGCTCTGCGTGACGTTCCTGATGTCCTGGCCGTCGATCAGGATGCTTCCGCCGGAGACGTCGTAGAGGCGGAACAGCAGCCGAGAAATCGTCGACTTGCCGGCGCCGGAGGGACCGACGATCGCGACCGCCTTGCCGGCGGGCACCTCGAAACTGAGGCCCTTGAGGATCGGCCGCTCCGGATCATAGGCAAAAAGCACGTCCTCGAACCGCACATGGCCCGATGTCACCGCCAGCGGCATCGCGCCCGGTGCATCCCTGATCTCGGCGGGGCGCGCCAGCACGTCGAACATCTTCTCGATGTCGATGACCGCCTGTCTGATCTCGCGATAGACGAATCCCATGAAGTTGAGTGGCACAAAAAGCTGGATCATCATGGCGTTGATCATCACGAAGTCGCCGACCGTGTGCGTGCCGTCACGGATCGAGAAAGCGCACAACAGCATGGTCGCAGTCAATCCGGCGGTGAAGATCACGGCCTGACCGGCATTGAGTATTGCAAGCGACGTGTAGGTGCGGATGCTCGCCTCTTCGTAGCGCTCCATGGAACGGTCATAGCGCCGCGCTTCGCGCTCCTCTGCGCCGAAATATTTCACGGTCTCATAATTGAGCAGCGAGTCGATCGCCTTGGTGTTCGCCTCCGTGTCGGAGTCGTTCATCTTGCGGCGGATCTCGATCCGCCACTCGGTCGCAACATAGGTGAACCACATGTAGGCGCCGATCATGCTCGCGACGGCCAGCACGTAGCGCCAGTCGAACTGCCAGAACAGCACGCCGAAGATCAACGCCAGTTCGACGATGGTCGGAACGAGCTGCAGCAGCACGTTGCGCACGATCACCTCGATGCCGGTGCGACCGCGCTCCAGCACCCGCGTCAGGCCCCCGGTCTTGCGCTCGAGGTGAAAGCGCAGCGACAGTTCATGCATGTGGACAAAAGTGATGTAGGCAAGCTTGCGCACTGCGTGCATCGCGACACGCGCGAAGATGCCGTCGCGCCACTGCGTGAACAGCGCCATCAGCACGCGCATGCCGCCATAGCCGATCGTCATCAGCACCGGCGATGCGATCAGCCACAGCGCCCAGTTCGACGGTTCGACAGGCGCGGAGCCCATGCCGTTGAGCGCGTCGATCGCCCATTTGAAGGTGAACGGCACCGTCAGCGTCGCGACCTTCGCGATCAGCAGCAGCACCACCGACCACACCACGCGCATCTTCAGGTCAGCGCGATCGCCCGGCCAGATGTAGGGCCACAGATGCACCAGCGTTCCAGCCAGGGTTGCCTTCTCGGCCGAAACGCTGGTGGGAGACGCGACGGCGTTCTGGCGCGAATCAGGATCAGCCATTGGCGTAGCGTCCAACGCAAATCGGCGCACCAGTCGCCTTCACGGAATTTTTGGCAATCTGCATAGGCCCGTCATATAGAGCGTTTAACTCTCCCGTACAGCCTTGAAAGATAAATCTTTCCTCCCGTTTGGTTTGATTTCGGACCTATTTCTGCCGCGCTCGCGTACAGCTCAGGCTTGAGCTTTCAAGGTTGCAGTGCCACATGACATGCATGGACCAAATCAAGACTGTCTGCGTTTATTGCGGCTCCGGGCCTGGCTCGAGCCCCCGCTTCGTCGAATCCGCCACCGCCCTTGGAAAGATATTCGCCGAGAACAGCATCCGTCTCGTCTATGGCGGCGGCTCGGTCGGACTGATGGGCGCGATCGCCAAATCCACACTGGATCACGGCGGTGCCGTCACCGGCATCATTCCGGACTTCCTGCGATCCCGCGAGCATATGCTGACGCGCGTTCAGGAGATGATCGTCACGCCCGACATGCACGAGCGCAAGCGGCTGATGTTCGAGCACTCCGATGCGTTCGTCGCTCTTCCCGGCGGGATCGGCACGCTGGAGGAACTGGTCGAACAGATGACCTGGCAACAGCTCGGCCGTCACACCAAGCCGGTGCTGCTCGCCAACATCGACGGCTTCTGGGAACCGCTGATCGCGCTGCTGGCACACATGCGCGAAACCGAATTCATCCGCCCGGCGCTCAACATCGACGTCCTCAAGGCCGACCGCGTCGAGGACGTCCTGCCGCGCCTGCGCGCCGCCGCCGCGCGTGCGCCCGAGGGCACGAAGGAGATGGCGCCGGAGTTGGCGCGGAAGCTTTGAGCTTCAGCCGGCCGGAAATGTCACCGCCTCGATGCGGTTGCCATCGGGATCGATGACAAACGCGGCGTAGTATTTCACGCGATCATGTGGGCGCAGGCCGGGCGCGCCGTCGCATTGACCGCCAGCTTCAACCGCAGCAGCATGAAACGCATCGACCTCGCCGGTTGCCTTCGCACGCAGGCAAACATGATTGCCGCTTTCGGGCCCGACCTTCGCCATGCCGGGGCGCAGGTTGATCCAGAACTCGGGATAGGTTTTGCCGAATCCGATCGTGGCCGGGCGCGTGACGAGGCGCGACAGACCGAGCGGCGCGAGCGCGGCTTCATAGAAGCGCGCAGATCGTTCGAGGTCGCCGACGCCGACGGAAATGTGGTCGATCATGGAATGGCCCCCGCCCCTTCCCCGTCATTGCGAGCGAAGCGAAGCAATCCATGCCTCAGCGCGGGGATAGATGGATTGCTTCGTCGCTACGCTCCTCGCAATGACGGCGGCTAGACCGTCACCACCACTCACGCCGGCGCGCCTGACTTCACCAGCTTGTAGATCACCGAGTCCATCAGCGCCTGGAACGAAGCGTCGATGATATTGGGCGACACACCGACCGTGGTCCAGTTCTCGCCGCTTTCGTCCTCGCTCTCGATCAGCACCCGCGTCACCGCTTCCGTGCCGCCATTGAGGATACGCACGCGGTAGTCGATCAGCTTCAGGCCTTCGATATATTTCTGGTACTTGCCGAGGTCCTTGCGCAAGGCGACGTCGAGCGCGTTGACGGGGCCGTTGCCTTCCGCCGCCGAGATCAGGTGCTCGCCGGCGACATCGACCTTGACCACGGCGAGCGCCACGGTGACGCGCTGGCCGTTGGAATTGTAGCGCTGCTCGACATTGACGTCGAACTGCTCGACCTTGAAATATTCCGGCACCCGCCCGAGCGTGCGGCGCGCCAGAAGGTCGAACGAGGCGTTGGCGGATTCATAGGCATAGCCCGCCGCTTCCCGCTCCTTCAGTTCCTCGACCAGCCGCGCCAGCTTCGGATCGTTCTTCTCGTAGGCGATGCCGGCGCGGTCGAGTTCGGCCATCACGTTGGAGCGCCCGGCCTGGTCGGACACCAGCACCTTGCGATGATTGCCGACGGACTCAGGCAGGACGTGCTCATAGGTGTGCGGGTCCTTCATGACCGCGGAGGCATGAATGCCGGTCTTGGTCACGAAGGCGCTTTCGCCGACATAAGCCGCATGGCGGTTCGGCGCGCGGTTGAGCATGTCGTCGAGCGTGCGCGACACCTTCATCAGCGTCGCCATCTTCTCGTCAGTGACGCCGATCTCGAACGCGTCGGAAAACTCGTTCTTCAGCCGCAACGTCGGAATCAGCGAACAGAGATTGGCGTTGCCGCAGCGCTCGCCGAGCCCGTTCAGCGTGCCCTGGATCTGCCGGGCGCCGGCGCGCACCGCGGCCAGCGAATTGGCCACCGCCTGCTCGGTATCGTTATGGGCATGAATGCCGACATGGCTGCCGGGGATGTGCTTGGTCACGGCGCTGACAATGGTTTCGACCTCGTGCGGCATGGTGCCGCCATTGGTGTCGCACAGCACCACCCAGCGCGCGCCGGATTCATATGCAGCGCTGGCGCAGGCAAGCGCGAAATCCGCGTTCTCCTTGTAGCCGTCGAAGAAGTGTTCGCAATCGACCATCACCTCGCGGCCCGCAGCCTTTGCCGCGCCGACGCTATCGCGGATCGAGGCGATGTTTTCCTCGTTGGTGGTCTCGAGCGCGACCCGCACCTGGTAGGCTGAGGATTTCGCGACAAAGCAGATCGCATCCGCGCTGGCTTCGATGAGCGCCGCCAGCCCCGGATCGTTCGACGCCGAACGTCCCGGGCGGCGCGTCATGCCGAAGGCGGTAAATCTCGCGTGATCGAGCCTGGGCTTCTCGGCGAAGAATTCGGTATCGGTCGGATTGGCGCCGGGATAGCCGCCTTCGACATAATCGATGCCAAGCTCATCCAGCATCCGCGCGATGATCTGCTTGTCGTGCAGCGTGAAATCGACGCCGTTGGTTTGTGCGCCGTCGCGCAGCGTGGTGTCGAAGAGATATAGGCGTTCGCGGCTCATGTCGGCGCTCCCGGCGCATTGTCAGCAAGCGCCTTCTGCATCGTGGTGTTGGCAAGCCATTCGCCGTTGAGTGAAACGGTGTTGCGCTGTTTGGCGGTATAGCCGCGCTTCCTGAACAACGGCTCGGCGGTGTCGCTCGCATCGACGGTCAGGGTCTTTGCTCCGCGCGCGCCGGCGAGTTTCTCCAGCGCGTCGACCAGCATGGTCGCAACGCCCTGCCCCGCCACGCTCGGATGGACGAACAGCATGTCGATATGGTCAGGCCCTTTCAGCGAGGCGAAGCCGACCGGCGCATTCTGGACGGTCGCGATCAAGGTGAGTTGCCCCGCCAGCCTCTTGCCGAACGCATCTTCGTCCTCTGCAGCCTGAGCCCAGGCCTCCTGCTGCGCCTCGCTGTAGTCGTCGCCGGTCAGTCCCTCGATGCTGGCGGCGAAAATCGCCGCGAGCATCGGCGCGTCCTCGGCAAGCATCGGCCGCAGCGCGGGTTTTGGCAGGGCTTGTCCCATGTTCGTCACCACATGCCGTAAAGCTTCAGGACTAGCGCCACCGCGCCGGCCAGCAGCAGAATTTTCAGCGCGATGTAATAGAGCCAGTGTTTCGGGAATGGCGTGTCGGGCTTGGCCATCATGCGATCTCCCACGTGGTCACGGGCTTACCGTCGGCATCCTTGCCGTCCTTGATCGCGACGCCCATCGCGGCAAGTGCGTCACGGATGCGGTCGGATTCCTTGAAATCCTTTCGGACCCGCGCGGCTGCGCGCTCCGCAATCAGCATCTCGATGGCGGCAGAATCCACGCCGGATTCAACAATCTTCGTTGCTTTCCGTTTGGAGGCAGTCGTCTCCAACAGGCCGAGAACGTTAGCTGAGGACTTCAGATGTGCCGCAGCTTCCTCTCCGGTTCGATCGCCAAGCATACTTACGCCAGCCATCATTCTCCCCGCGACTGGCGGATGTGAAATCTGATGCAAGCGCGCAATCGCCGAAGAAGTATTCAAGTCGTCACCCAGCGCTTCGAGGAAAGCACGATCCGGAGTTGGAGCGGGTTGGCATTCTCCCACAAAATCATACCAACCATCCAAGACCTTGGTGCTTTCTTCTAGTCCTTTCACCGTCCAGTCGAGCGGTGAGCGATAGTGCGTCTTCAGCATGTTGAGGCGCAGCACCTCGCCCGGCCAGTCGGCCAGCATGTCGCGGATCGTGAAGAAGTTGCCGAGCGACTTCGACATCTTCTCGCTCTCGATCTGCAGGAAGCCGTTGTGCATCCAAACGTTCGCCATGCGGTCGGAATGGAAGGCGCAGCAGGTCTGCGCGAGTTCGTTCTCATGATGCGGAAACACCAGGTCGATGCCGCCGCCATGAATGTCGAACTTCTCGCCGAGATGCTTCCAGGCCATCGCCGAGCACTCGATGTGCCAGCCCGGACGTCCCTCGACCTTGATACCTGCCGGCGACGGCCATGACGGCTCACCGGGCTTCGACGGCTTCCACAACACGAAGTCCGTGTTGTCGCGCTTGTAGGGCGCCACATCGACGCGGGCGCCGGCGATCATCTCGTCCAGCGAGCGCTTTGAAAGCGCGCCGTAGCGCGGCATCACCGAATTGGCGCCGTTCATCGCCTGCGGCGAGAACAGCACGTGGTCTTCGGCGACATAGGCGAAACCGCCGGCGACGAGTTTCTCGATGATCGCGCGCATCTCCGGAATATGCTCGGTGGCGCGCGGCTGCACGGTCGGCGCCAGGCAGCCGAGCGCCGTGACGTCATCCTGATACTGCCGGTAGGTCTCTTCGGTGACCTTGCGGATCGCCTCGTTAAGCGGCACGCCTGGATAATCGCGTGCGGCGCGAACGTTGATCTTGTCGTCGACGTCGGTGATGTTGCGAACATACGTCACGTGATCGGCCCCAAAGCGATGGCGCAACGCACGGAACAGCACGTCGAACACGATCGCCGCACGACCGTTGCCGATATGGGCAAAGTCGTAGACCGTCGGCCCGCACGCATACATGCGCACGTTTTTCGGATCGAGCGGCACGAAGGGCCGCTTTTCCTTCGTCAACGTATCGTACAGGCGCAGTTCCATGGAAAACCCATCCGTTGCGGCCGGGCGTCCAGTGATCTCAGTTTTTGAGAAAAGACGGCCTCAGCCAGCGAATCGCTAGCTAATAATCTCGCGGCAAATGCTGCAGATGGCGAGGAGGCCGTTCATGGTTCCACCAATGCGGTATCGGGAGGATGCCGTCAAGCCTTGCTTGTGCCCGATTTGGGGCAGATCAGGACGCCGAATCCGCCTGTCCGTTCCCACCCAACGAGCCTGCGGGGCTCCATGGTTAATCATTGTTAACCCTTCGGGCCTATTTTCGAAGGCGTTCCTTTTCCCTTCCGGTGTCATCCATGCACGCTTTTCCAGCCCTGTTTGCCTGTGCGCTTCTGGCCTGCGGGTTCGTGCATGCGGCCACCGTCGCCTCCGCCGACAGCCGCGTCTTCATCATTGCCAACCAGGCCGACGGCTATGGCATCGACGAGTGCCTTGCGAGGGGTGAGAAGTGTGGCGCCTATGCTGCCCGTTCCTATTGCCAGTCACGGGAATTTGCTTCCGCCACCGCATATCGTCGTATCGATCCCGACGAAATGACCAATTCGGTTCCGGACGGCGGCGAGAAATGCACGGGTTCCGGGTGCGGCGAATACGTTGCCATTACCTGCGAACGCTAGGGCCTTTCGGTTCTAATTGAAAATCAGAACCGGCCCTGATTCTTGTTTGACGCGTTTTCTTTACGCGAAGCGGGATCCACTTCGCTCGAAAACGCCGTGGGGGCGATTCTTCTGTTGAATCAAGGGGTGGTTTGCCACATGCGCGCCCCGGAAACGACGTGACGCTGCCCCGAGAAGCGGGTATTGGATGCTGTCTTGGCCGCAACATGCCGCCCCGCCGCGGCAACCGGCTTTTTAGCCGTGCGGATCAGCTCTCAATGGCCGGATATGCTGGAAATACTTAAAGCTCCCCTCGCCCGCTGGATTTTGACCTGCGCCGTGCTGCTTGGCTTAGCCGTCCCGGTCACGCCTGCCGCCGCACAAGTAAACCCCGCCGTGCTGCCGCCGCCACAGCAGCAGGGCGCGCAGGCCAATCCGATGTGCATGCGCCTCGAGGGACAATTGGCGGCGATCGACCGCGGCGCCGGAACCGGCGACCCGGCCAAGGATGAACAGATCCGCCGCTATCAGGAAGCCCAGGCCAGGCAGCAGGGCGAACTCGATCGCGTCACGCAGCAGGCCAAGCGGATGGGCTGCGAAAGCTCGGGCTTCTTCTCGCTGTTCAACGGCCAGGCGGCGCAGTGCACGCCTGTCAACAACCAGATCCAGCAGATGCGCGCCAATCTCGAACAGATCACCACGAGCCTGGAGCGCCTGCGCAGCGGCGGCATCGGCGGCGCCGACCGCGAAAATCAGCGCCGCTCGGTGCTGGTGGCGCTGGCGCAGAACAATTGCGGCCCGCAATACGCCGCCGCCGCGCGCGGGCCCGGCAACTTCCTCGACAACCTGTTCGGCGGCAACAACAGCAACCCAATTCCGCCCCCCAGCGCAGATCTGGCTGCGCCGTCCGGCACCTACCGCACAGTCTGCGTCCGCACCTGCGACGGCGCCTACTTCCCGGTCTCGTTCGCCACCGTGCAGGCGCGTTTCCAGGACGACGAGCGGACCTGCAAGGCGCTGTGCCCGGCCACGGAGGCGAATTTGTTCGCCTACCGCAACCCCGGCGAAGACATCAACCAGGCGGTGTCGCTCAGCGGCCAGTCCTATTCCGCGCTGCCCAACGCCTTCAAATTCCGTACCGAGTTCAATCCGTCCTGCGCCTGCAAGGCCGCGGGCCAGACCTGGTCCGAGGCGCTGAAATCCGTCGACGACAAGGCCGCGGTCGAACAGCAAGGCGATATCATCGTCACCGAGGAAAGCGCGAAGCGGATGCAGCAGCGCGCGCAACCGAAGGGCCAGACCCCGCCCCCGGCAAAGAAAGGCGCGACGCCCGCCGGTCCCACCGCCGCCACGCCGCCGCCTGCCGCGCCGGCTGCCGCAACCGACGACAAGAGACCGATCCGGACCGTCGGCCCGACCTTCATTCCACCGAAGGAGTAGCGCCGGCCGTCAATCCCCTCGGCCGGCTACGGCTCGCGCTCGCGGCTCCACGGGAAGAGAACGGCCGGGAAATCCGCCGCATAGCGATGTCCCTTGGCCGGGTGGGGCTGTTCCTCCGGCGGATTGGGATTCGGCTCCACCACCTTCCGATAGAGATGCCAGGTGGCGTGACCGAGCACCGGCAGAACGACGGCCAGCCCAACGAAGAGCGGGACCGAGCCGATCACCAGCAGCGCCGCGACAATCAATCCCCAAGCCGCCATCACGACCGGATTTTTCATCACGGCCCATATCGACGTCCGGATGGCATCGATCGCAGTGGCATGCCGGTCGAGCATCAACGGGAACGACACGACGCTGACGCACAAGGCGACGACGGCGAACAAAAAGCCGACGCCGCAACCGACGATGATGAGTGACCATCCTTCCGGCGTGGTCAGCACGCGCGTTGCGAAGTCGGGGATGCTTGCGGCCGGCGCGTGGCCGAAAATTGCGACGTAGATGCCGTTCGCGACCCCGATCCATGCTCCGAACAGAACGAGCAGAAGCACGCCGAGTTCGATCATGGCGCCGAAAGCCGGCGCGCGAAGTACGTAAAGCGCGTCCGACACGCTGACCTCCTCACCGCGCTCGCGGCGGCGGCTGAGCTCGTAGAGACCAATCGCGGCAAAGGGTCCAAGCAAGGCGAAGCCGGCCGCCAGCGGAAACAACAGCGGCAGTATCGAATAGCCGAGCACCATCCTGAACAACGCGATGCCGAGGACGGGATAGATCAGGCAAACGACGACCGCGTGACTCGGCATTGCCTTGAAGTCTTCCCAGCCCAGGCGCAACGCCTCGCCCAGGTCGGATAGTTCGATCTTGCGAATGGGATATGTGGCGGCGTCGCCGAATACGTGCCGTCCGACCTTTGCGATGCTGTCAGAGTATGTGGTGGCCATGGACCCACCCTCCCGTGCTCGCAGTCGCGGCGATCAGAACGACGCCGCAACCCGCGTGTCTCCGCATTGATGTGCGAGAGTCGCGGTCGAGCCGGGTACGGCAAACCCAGGTTCAAAAGGAGCTTAGCCGGACGAAACTTGTCGCGACCTGCGTGATGATTTTAGCGCGCCTGGCGTCAAATAGCACTCAGGAAATGGCGCTCACGGATCGACGCATTGTGCACGATGGCGGACATTTGGTGCACTGCGCCACCCTCAATCAATTACATCTGCGCCGGCGTGGCGCATCCCGACGTTCTCTTTGCTCTATTGACGTGCGACGCGACGCGTATCATCTTGGTTTCAGACGCCCGGATCCGATGATTAGCGGTCGTAACGTGTGCTCCGTGCCACGTTCTGATGTCGCGACCGGTCAATGGGCGAGGCAAGACGCACTGCGATGGCGCATGTGAAGTCGGCCATCACAACAGGTGTGTGCTCCGCCCTCTTGTTCGTCTCCGTTGCCTTTGGTGGCAAGAAGGAGCGAGAGGATGGTTGTCGCCTTCATACTGCTTCTGGTTGCGGTCGGCTCGGTGCTGTTTCACATCTACAGCCCGTGGTGGTGGACGCCGATTGCCACTAACTGGAGCTACATCGACCACACCATCAGCATCACGTTCTGGATCACCGGTGCGGTTTTCTTCGCGGTCATCGCGTTCATGGCCTATTGCGTCTTCCGCTTTCATCACAAGGAAGGAAGACGGGCGGACTACAATCCCGAGAACAAGCGGCTTGAATGGTGGCTCACCATCGGGACTGCGGTCGGCGTCGGAGCGATGCTGGCGCCCGGCCTGATCGTCTGGCACCAGTTCATCACGGTGCCGGCCGACGCGACCGAAATCGAAGTCATGGGCCAGCAATGGAACTGGAGCTTCCGCCTGCCCGGCAAGGACGGCCGGATGGGTACGACCGACGTTCGCTTCGTCAGCGCCGACAACCCGTTGGGCGTGAACCCCGATGACCGGCACGGGCAGGACGACGTCGTCATCGCGAGCGACGACCTGCACCTCCCTGTCGGGAAGCCGGTCAAGGTTTTGCTCCGCTCGCTCGATGTGCTGCACGATTTCTATGTGCCCGAATTCCGCGCCAAGATGGACATGGTCCCGGGCATGGTCACCTATTTCTGGATGACCCCGATCCGAACCGGAACATTCGACGTTCTCTGCGCCGAGCTCTGTGGCGCTGCGCACGCGCAGATGCGCGCGAAGGTCATCGTTGACGACGAGCCTGAGTATCAGGCGTGGCTGGCGAAGCAGAAGACGTTTGCGGAATTGTCCGGCCGAAGCGCCGTTATGAAGGCGACGTACAAATCCGGCGATGAGTAGGAAGCGCCTTTGCGTGGATGATTGAGCGCGAGACCAGCTCATCGCCGCTGGTGGAAACGACCAGGGAGGTAGTTCGATGGTCGATGTCCCGTATGACGCAATCGCAGACGCCCCGCCTGCCGAAGTGCCGGAGGTCGAGCTCTATCACCCCAAAAGCTGGTGGACGCACTACGTCTTTTCGCAGGATGCCAAGATCATCGCCATCCAGTACTCGCTCACGGCGACGGCAATCGGGCTGGTGGCCCTGGTGCTGTCGTGGCTGATGCGGCTGCAACTGGGATTCCCCGGCACGTTCTCCTTTATCGACGCCAATCAATATCTCCAGTTCATCACCATGCACGGCATGATCATGGTGATCTACCTGCTCACGGCGCTGTTCCTGGGCGGCTTCGGCAACTACCTCATCCCGCTGATGGTCGGCGCGCGCGACATGGTCTTCCCCTACGTGAACATGCTGAGCTACTGGGTCTACCTGCTCGCCGTTATCGTGCTGGCGTCGACCTTCTTCGTGCCTGGCGGGCCAACCGGCGCCGGCTGGACGCTGTATCCGCCGCAGGCGATCCTTTCCGGCACCCCCGGACAGGACTGGGGCATCGTTCTCATGCTTGCCTCGCTGATCCTGTTCATCATCGGCTTCACGATGGGCGGGCTGAACTACGTCGTGACGGTACTGCAGGCGCGCACGCGCGGCATGACGCTGATGCGTATGCCCCTCACCGTATGGGGCATCTTCACGGCCACCGTGATGGCGCTATTGGCTTTCCCGGCGCTGTTCGTCGCCTCCGTCATGATGCTGTTCGACCGCCTGCTGGGAACCAGCTTCTTCATGCCGGCCCTGGTCGAGATGGGACAGCAGATGAAGTACGGCGGCGGCAGCCCGATCCTGTTCCAGCACCTGTTCTGGTTCTTCGGCCATCCCGAAGTCTACATCGTAGCGCTTCCGGCCTTCGGCATCGTGTCCGACCTGATCAGCACGCACGCGCGGAAGAACATCTTCGGCTATCGCATGATGGTCTGGGCGATCGTCGGAATCGGCGCGCTCAGCTTCATCGTATGGGCGCACCACATGTATGTGAGCGGCATGCACCCGCATTTCGGCTTCTTCTTCGCCACGACGACGCTGATTATCGCGATCCCGACCGCGATCAAGGTCTACAACTGGATTCTCACCCTGTGGCGCGGCGACATCCACCTCACGGTCCCGATGCTGTTCGCCCTCGGCTTCATCATCACGTTCGTGAACGGCGGGCTCACCGGCCTCTTCCTCGGCAACGTCGTCGTGGACGTCCCGCTTTCGGACACCATGTTCGTCGTCGCGCATTTCCACATGGTGATGGGCGTGGCACCGATCATGGTTGTGATGGGCGCGATCTATCACTGGTACCCCAAGATGACTGGACGGATGCTCAACGACGTGCTGGGCAAGTTCCACTTCTGGGTTACGTTCCTCGGCGCCTACCTGATCTTCTTCCCGATGCACTATATCGGACTGCTCGGCGTACCGCGCCGGTATCACGACATCGGCGAAGCGGCGTTCATCCCGTCATCGACCCACACGCTCAATGCCTTTATCTCCATCATGGCCCTGATCGTGGGCTTCGCGCAGATGGTGTTCCTGTTCAACCTTGTCTGGAGCCTGTTCAGGGGCCGGCCTTCAGGCGGCAATCCGTGGCGGGCGACGACACTGGAGTGGCAGACGCCGGAGACCCCACCCGGGCACGGCAACTGGGGCAAGGAACTCCCGGTGGTCTATCGATGGGCCTATGACTACAGCGTGCCCGGTGCCGCGCAGGACTTCATTCCGCAGAACCAGCCACGAACGACGCCGGCGCTTCAGGGGGCCGCTCCATGAGCGCCATCGTGCTGTTCATGGCTGTCATCGCCATCATCGTCGGATGGTGGCTCTCGCAGCAACGACTGATGGCCAAGCCCTGGCTGGAAGCAGGCAGCGCGGGCGATCTTCCGGGTGCGGATGCAATGACCTGGCCGGCCGCGAAAATCGGACTGGGAGTGTTTCTCGCCGTCGCCGGCTCACTGTTCGCCCTTTTCATGAGCGCGTACGCGATGCGCATGAACATGGTGGACTGGCGGACCCTGCCCGTGCCGGGGCTATTGTGGTTCAACACCGGCGTCCTGGTCCTGAGCAGCGTCGCGCTGCAATGGGCGTACCTCGCCGCGCGCCGGGACGACATGGCAAACGTCATCATCGGCCTGTGCGCGGGGGGAACCTCTGCCGTTACGTTCCTGATCGGGCAATTGCTGGCGTGGCAACAACTGCGGGCCGCGGGCTATTTCGTCGCGTCCAATCCAGCCAATTCCTTTTTCTACATGATCACCGCGGCGCACGGGCTGCATCTGATGGGCGGCCTGGTGGCGCTCGGCAGAACGATCGCCAGGGTGTGGCGTGGCGCCGAGTTGGCGCACGTGCGCCTGAGCGTCGAGCTCTGCACCATCTACTGGCATTTCCTGCTGCTGGTCTGGCTGGTCCTTCTTGGCCTGCTGACGGGCTGGACGGACGACTTCGTCGACATCTGCCGCCGATTGCTCAGCTAGGGGAGACCAGATGGCAGACACCGTGCTGACAACACCCCGGGAATCGCCCGCACTGGCCGACGGCCTGCGCGGCATCGTTGCCGACTGGTCCTCGGACCAGCGCGCCTTCAAGAATGTCTCCTGGGGGAAGGCCATGATGTGGATCTTCCTCCTGAGCGACACCTTCATCTTCAGTTGCTTCCTGCTGTCCTACATGACCGCGCGAATGTCCACGACCGTACCGTGGCCAAATCCGAGCGAGGTGTTCGCGCTCGAGATCGCCGGGCACCACATCCCCCTCATCCTGATCGCGATCATGACCTTCGTCCTGATCAGCAGCAGCGGGACCATGGCGATGGCCGTCAATTTCGGCTACCGCCGTGACCGAGTCAAAACCGCCCTGTTGATGCTGCTCACGGCAGCCCTCGGCGCAACATTCGTCGGCATGCAGGCGTTCGAATGGACCAAGCTGATCATGGAGGGCGTGCGGCCCTGGGAAAACCCGTGGGGAGCCGCGCAATTCGGCTCCAGCTTCTTCATGATCACGGGCTTCCACGGCACCCACGTGACGATCGGCGTGATCTTCCTGATCGTGATAGCGCGAAAGGTCTGGCGCGGAGACTTCGACGTCGAAAGGCGCGGCTTCTTCACCAGCAGGAAGGGCCGTTACGAGATCGTCGAGATCACCGGCCTCTACTGGCACTTCGTCGATCTGGTGTGGGTGTTCATCTTTGCCTTCTTTTACCTGTGGTGAGGTCAGCGCATGACAAACGTGGCGGTACGTCTGGAAGGACATCAACCTTCGCTGCATGCCCATATGCATGACACGATCGCAGCTGGAGCCACGCACGAGAAGGGACAGCAGCATCCGATCAAGCTCTATCTCGTGGTCTGGGGATGGTTGTTCGTTCTCAGCGCGTGCTCCTACATGGTCGACTATTTCCACCTCCAGGGCTATCTCAGATGGTCGCTGATCCTGCTGTTCATGGTGCTCAAGGCGGGCCTGATCGTCGCCGTCTTCATGCACATGGCCTGGGAGCGGCTGGCGCTGGTCTATGCCATCCTGCTGCCGCCGGTGGCGGTGCTGGTTTTCGTCGCCATCATGGTTTTCGAATCCGAATATACGCACCTGATACGGGCGTTGTTCTTCGCGCCGCTGACGTAGGAACTGCCGTCGCTGCGCCGGATCAGGGCGCGATGCCGCGTTCGCAATTCACCACGCCTATCCGTCGAATACGTCTGCCGACGCCCGGCCGGCGCGCGCGACCAGCTTCTCGTCGGGCTCGGGCAGCGCCTTGCCGTTGTCGCGGAAGCGGTTGGTGATGGGATAGCGGCGGTCGCGGCCGAAATTCTTCTCCGTCACCTTGACGCCCGGCGCAGCCTGCCGCCGCTTGTATTCGGCGATGTTGAGCAGGCGGTCGACGCGCGTCACCACGTCGGCCGGGTAGCCGGCCGCGATGATCGAGGCCAGCGGCTCCTCGCGCTCCACCAGCCGTTCGAGGATGCCGTCGAGCACGTCATAAGGCGGCAGCGAGTCCTGGTCGGTCTGGTTCTCGCGCAACTCCGCCGTCGGCGGCCGCACGATGATGTTGACCGGGATCACCTCGCCGGATGGCCCGAGCGCGCCGTCCGGCTTCCATTCGTTGCGCAGGCTCGAGAGCCGAAACACTTCGCTCTTGTAGATGTCCTTGATCGGGTTGAAGCCGCCGTTCATGTCGCCATAGAGCGTGGCGTAGCCGACCGACATTTCCGACTTGTTACCGGTCGTGACCACCATCGCGCCGGTCTTGTTGGAAATCGCCATCAGCAGTGTGCCGCGGGTACGTGCCTGCAGATTCTCTTCGGTGATGTCGCGCGGCAGCCCCGCGAAGGGTTTTGACAGGATATTTTCGAATCCGTTGACGGCGTCCGCGATCGGCAGCACCTCGTAGGAAAAGCCGAGCGCCTTCGCGAGCTTCGCCGCATCGTCGAGCGAAACCTGCGCGGTGAAGCGAAACGGCAGCATCACGCCGCGGACCTGGTCGGCACCGAGCGCGTCGACCGCGATCGCCGCGCAGAGCGCGGAATCGATGCCGCCGGAGACGCCGAGCAGGACGCCCGGAAATCCGTTCTTGCGGACGTAATCGCGCAGGCCCAGCACGCAGGCCGCGTAGTCGCCCTTGTCGCCCTCGACGAGCGGTGCCACCGGGCCTGAACAGCGCCAGCCGTCGGCGCCCCTGGTCCATTGCAGCGTGGTGATGTTTTCCTCGAATGCGGGCAGTTGCGCCGCGACCGAAAGATCGGCGTTGAGCGCGAACGATGCGCCATCGAACACCAGTTCGTCCTGCCCGCCAATCTGGTTGAGATAGACCAGCGGCAGGCCGCTCTCGGTAACACGAGCCACCGCGATCGACAGCCGCAGATCGTTCTTGTCGCGCGCATAGGGCGAGCCGTTCGGCACGACCAGGATTTCCGCGCCGGTCTCGGCGAGGCACTCGACGACGTTCTCGTATTCCTCGGACTCTTCGAGCCAGATGTCTTCGCAGATGGGAACGCCGACCCGGACGCCCTTCACGGTCACCGGCCCCGCGGCGGGACCGCGCGCAAACAGCCGCTTCTCGTCGAACACACCGTAATTCGGCAGGTTGGCCTTGAAGCGCAGGGCGGCGATACGGCCCTGATCGAGCAGCGCACAGGCGTTATAGAGCTTGCCCTCCTCGACCCAGGGCGTGCCGATCAGCATCGCCGGGCCGCCACCTTTGGTTTCGCGCGCCAGTTCCTCGACGGCAGCACGGCAGGCGGCCTGGAAGGCCGGCTTCAAAACCAGGTCTTCCGGCGGGTATCCGGTGATGAACAGTTCCGGCAACACCACGAGATCGGCGCCGTCGGCCTTCGCCTTGTCGCGCGCCACGCGCGCCTTGGCGGCGTTTCCGGCGACATCGCCGACCGTTGGGTTTAGCTGGGCCAGCGTGATCGTAAAGGTGGTTTGGGTCATGGAAGCGATGGTGCCTCGCACAAGGGCAAACTGCAAATGATTGCTTCGTAGCGTTTTCCAGCGAAGTGGATACCGGTTCGCGTGAAGAAAACGCGTCAAAACAAAAACTTAGATATGCGGTTCTGATCGAGATCAGAACCGCATATCTTAGAACGCGCCTATGCGTTCAGCGATGGCAAACAGCCAGAAGGTGCCGGCCATCAGCAGCGCGACGCCGACCGCCGCTGAACCCATGTCCTTGACCCGCCCGATCTGCGGATCGTGGTCGGTGGTGAGGCGGTCGGCGAGCTTTTCGATCGCGGTATTGAGGATCTCGACCACCAGCACGAACGCCACGGCCGCGACCAGTTCGACCCGGCGCATCACGCTCGCGCCGACCAGCCAGGCCAGCGGCACCGAAAGCATCAGCGCAAATATTTCCTCGCGAACGGCCTGCTCCGACCGGATCGCAAATGCGAGGCCGTTGCGCGTGTTGATCGTGGCCCGCCAAAGTCGCAGCAAGTCACAATCCCGCTGCAGCCGGCATCGGCTTGTCCTTGCCCGCACGCTCCTGCTTGAGCAGTTCGGCGATCAGGAAGGCCATGTCGATCGATTGTTCGGCATTGAGGCGGGGGTCGCAGACCGTGTGATAGCGGTCGTTGAGGTCCTCGTCGGTGATGGCGCGGGCGCCGCCGATGCATTCGGTGACGTCCTGCCCGGTCATTTCCAGGTGCACGCCGCCGGCATGGGTGCCTTCGGCGGCATGGATCGCGAAGAACGACTTCACCTCCGACAGCACGCGGTCGAACGGCCGGGTCTTGTAGCCCGAGGTCGAGGTGATGGTGTTGCCGTGCATCGGATCGCAGGACCAGACCACGACACGCCCTTCCCGCTGCACGGCGCGGATCAGCGGCGCGAGGTGATCGCCGACCTTGTCGGAACCGAAGCGGTTGATCAGCGTCAGCCGTCCCGCCTCGTTGTCGGGATTGAGGATGTCGATCAGCTTCAGGAGCTCGTCCGGCTTCAGCGACGGGCCGCATTTCAGGCCGATCGGATTCTTGATGCCGCGGAAATATTCGACATGGCCGTGGTCGAGCTGGCGGGTGCGGTCGCCGATCCAGAGCATGTGGCCTGAGGTTGCGTACCAGTCGCCGGTGGTGGAATCGACCCGGGTGAAGGCCTGCTCATAGCCCAGCAGCAGCGCCTCATGGCTGGTGTAGAAATCGGTGGCGCGCAGTTCGGGATGGCTTTCGAGATCGAGCCCGCAGGCGCGCATGAAGTTCAGCGCGTCCGAGATGCGGTCGGCCAGTTCCTTGTACCGGCGCGACTGCGGCGAATCCTTGAGGAAGCCGAGCATCCATTGATGCACGCTGCCGAGATTGGCGAAACCGCCGGTCGCGAACGCGCGCAGCAGGTTGAGCGTCGCCGCCGACTGCCGGTACGCCATCAACTGGCGCTGCGGATCCGGGATGCGCGCCTCCGGCGTGAACGCGATGTCGTTGATGATGTCGCCGCGGTAGCTCGGCAGTTCGACGCCATTGACCTTCTCGGTGTTCGACGAGCGCGGCTTGGCAAACTGTCCGGCAATGCGGCCGACCTTCACCACCGGCAGCGCGCCGGCATAGGTGAGGACCACGGCCATCTGCAGCAGCACGCGGAAAAAATCGCGGATGTTGTTGGCGCCGTGCTCGGCAAAGCTCTCGGCGCAATCGCCGCCCTGCAGCAGGAAGGCTTCGCCGGCGGCCACGCGGGCCAGTGCCTTTTTCAGGTTGCGCGCCTCGCCGGCGAACACCAGCGGCGGAAAGGTCGCAAGCTGCGCCTCGACATCGCCCAATGCCTTGGCATCGGGATAATCGGGCACCTGCAGCACCGGCTTGGTGCGCCAGCTTTCGGGCGTCCACCGCTCGGACATGACGTCAACTCCTGAGCAAAAACCGCGACTTACCCGTCTTCGCTGAAGTATTGCCGGGCCGGCGGCTACAGAGGCCGCGTTATACACAGGCCGCGGGCCGACCGCCAGTTAGATTTCCACCAGTCCGGACAAGCCCTTGCGGCAAAATCCGAATTCGCATTTGCTATGGCCGCTCACTAAACCTTAGATGGAGCTGGCGGTGGCCGACACCGGGATGGACGACGTTTTCATCGACGACATCACCGTGCCTGCGATGGATGGCCACCCGCTGGGCGCGACGCTGTTTCTGCCCCGCGGGGCCAAGCACCACGCCGTGCTGATCAATTCGGCCACCGCCGTGCCGCGCAGGCTCTACCGGGGTTTTGCCGGCTATCTCGCCGGGCGCGGCTGCGCGGTACTGACCTACGACTATCGCGGCATCGGTGGCTCGAGGCCCAAGGCGATGAAGTCGCTGGGCGGCTTCAAGGCCTCGATGTCGGACTGGGCGGCGCAGGACATCACCGCCGCGGTGTCGTGGATGCGCGAGCGCTACAAGGCGTTGCCGTTCGCCTATGTCGGACATTCCTTCGGCGGCCAGGCGCTCGGCCTGCTACCGAACAACACGGAGATCCCGCGCGCGCTCTTCATTGCGGCGCAGGCCGGCTACTGGAAACTGATGACGGCGCCGGAGCGGTATCGCGTTTACGCCATCCTGAATTTCGTGGGCGTTCCGCTCGCCCGCTCGCTCGGCTACCTGCCGGGCAAGGCCGGCCTCGGCATGGACCTGCCGAAGGACGCATTCCTGCAGTGGGCCCGCTGGGTAATGAGCCCGCGCTATCTGTTCGACGACGCCGAACTCGACGCGCTACAGAATTTTCCGAAATACAAGGGCGCGTTGCGCGCGCTCTGCATCTCCGACGATCCCTGGGCGACGCGGCCGGCGGTTGAACTCCTGTGTTCGGGATTTACCTCGATCCGTCCCGAGATCATCACCGTGACGCCCGCAGAGGCCCATGCCAGCGGGATCGGGCACATGGGGTTCTTCAGGCGCGAGCATCGCGACACGCTGTGGCGCGGGGCGGCGGATTGGATCGAGGCGGCGCGTTAGGTGCCGGCGCGGCATGCCGAGTCCTATTCTCGACATTTAATCCGGTATCGTCATCCCCGCGCAGGCGGGGATCCAGTATTCCAGAGACGTCAATGATTGAACCGATAAGCCGCGGCGTACTGGATCCCCGC
>JAFAGM010000092.1 GCA_023422775.1 Pseudomonadota bacterium | reverse complement strand
AGTTTTCCTTCAAGCTCGCCGAACGGCGCAAGGCGCGCGGCAAGGCGAATGGCGGGCTGACCTGCGTCGACAAGGCAAACGTATTCCGCGCCTTCGCATTCTTTCGCGAGATGTTCGATGAAGCCGCCAAACGCCACCCCGGCGTGAAGGCCGACCGGGTCTATGTCGATGCCTGCTCGTTGATGATGGTGAAGCGTCCCTGGGATTTCGACGTCATGGTGACGGAGAACATGTTCGGCGACATTCTTTCCGATCTCGCCGCCGGCCTGATCGGCGGCCTCGGCATGGCGCCGTCAGCCGATATCGGCGACCGCTATGCCGTGTTCCAGCCGTGCCACGGCACCGCGCCCGACATCATGGGGCAGGGCAAGGCCAATCCCACCGCGATGATCCTGTCGGCCGCGATGATGCTGGACTGGCTCGCCGAAAAGCACGGTCTCGAAAGCGCCGCAGAGGCCGGCGAACGGATCGAGCGCGCCGTCGACAAGGCCTATGCGGGAGGCATCAAGCCGATGGAATTCGGCGGCGGCAACGGCACGGCGGATATTACCAAGGCGGTGCTGGAGGCGTTGTAGCAGACTGTCGCAGTATCATTGCGAGGAGCGAAGCGACGAAGCAATCCAGCTATCCCCGCGTTGAGGCGTGGATTGCTTCGCTTCGCTCGCAATGACGGAAGCAGGCAGAGGCCAGTGCTACTTCCCCTTGAACTTCGGTTTGCGCTTTTCCATGAAAGCCGTTCGGCCCTCGCGAAAATCCTCGCTATCCATGCAGGCCATGCCGATCTTCCTGATCGCATCCATGTCGCGCCGGCTCTCGTCCTTCAGCACTTCGGCGATGGTGATCTTGGCGGCCTGAATGGCTAGCGGCGCGTTGCCGGAGATGGTGCGTGCGATTTCCATGGTTGCACCCCACAATTCCTGGTCCGGCAGCGCGCGATCCACCAGTCCGATCCGCAACGCCTCCGCGGAATCGATCCGCATGCCCGTGTACATGATGAGCCGCGCCCAGGATGGCCCGACCAGCGAGACCAGGTGCTTGAGGCCGTCATAGCCGTAGGCGATGCCGAGCCGGGCGGCGGGAATGCCGAACTGGCTGTTGTCGGATGCGAGCCGAATATCCGTCAGCATCGCGACCTGCATGCCGCCGCCGAGGCAGAAGCCGCGGATGCAGGCGATCGTCGGCTTCGGGTAGTTCGCCAGCAGCGCGCGTTGCGCCTCGCTGCGCTTCGAATATTCTTCGGAGGCCGCGGCATTGTGGCGGGTCTTTTCGAACTGGCTGATGTCGGCGCCCGAGACGAAGGCCTTGTCGCCGGCGCCGACCAGGATCACGACCCGAACGTCGGGATTGTCGCGCAGTTCGACCAGCGCGCTGCCGAGCCCCTCCCACATTTCGAGCGACATGGCGTTGCGTTTCTCGGGATTGTTGAAGGTGACGACACCGACACCTTCGCTGACGGCCTGCAGGATCTTGCCGTCGGCATGGGATTTTTCGGTGTTCTTGGGGATGTCGAGCATCGCGGTGTCCAGTCCATTTCAGGAATCAACGAGGACCAAGGCCGCGTGGGCGACGATCGGCCGCTCCTGCAGTCTAGCCCACCACGCCGCGACGTGCGGATGTTTCTTTCAGGTCATCTCGTCGGGGCAAACGCACTGTTGATCAAGATCCGGTGACACATTCTGGAGATGACGGGGAGGGTCGCCGGAAAGCACCGCGGCCCACATCAAGGCCGCAATCGAGCATTGGGCCATGATCGTGAAAAAATCTGGAGGGAATGATCGGGAATATAGATATGAAGGACGGTCGGACGTCGCCATCCAATGTGGCGACACGATGATTTTGTACAACCAGAAACATTTGACCTGGCACAGCAACAAGCTACCCGGCGATCGGCTCGCGATGAATGATCGGGTCCGCGGTGCTGCGATCCAGTCCCGGCAATGCCTAGTCTTCGTTGGCGGCGATCGACTCCATCAGGGATACCAGCTGACGCTGCACGGTCTGGTCCTTGATCTTGCTGTAGGCGCGCAGCAGCCTCAGGCTGAACGCGCTGTCCAGGAACAGCAGGCTCTCGACTTCCCGCGCCTTGCCATCGCCATCGTAGAAGAAGGTGACCGGCACATCGAGCGCGGTCGCGATTTGCTGCAGACGGGCGGCGCCGACGCGATTGACGCCTTTCTCGTACTTCTGAACCTGCTGGAAGCTGACGCCGAGTTTGTCCCCGAGTTCAGCCTGCGAGATCTTCTGTTCCACACGCCGCAGTCGAATGCGCTTGCCCAATTCGATATCGGGTTTTCCGGCACTGCGCTGCTTCATCTTCTTTGCTGCTGATCTATTCATTCTGGTTCTACATCCTTCGATCGGGAACCCTGGCGGAAATAAGTCAGGGATTCATCCGTATTTTGCCGCGTTAAAGTACGTATCGACCGCGTGTTTGTCTCAAAAAACGCGAGAACTCTGCGATTTCGTGGATGGCCGCCAAACGCAAATCCGTCTTGGAAGCACCCTGATACCGATGCTGCTGACCAATTTGTGCCGGTGCAGCGTCGGGACGTATTGGCAAAAATCCCGCGTCTCTACATTTGACAAAATATCAGCCAACACACAACCACTGCGAGTTCAAAGGTCACAGATTTTCGTAAGCATACTTACCGTCTTGGTGCTCGCATACCGTGATTTTACGGGGGCGTCAGCCGGCCTCGCGGCAACCGGAGTACCAAGCCTGGCTTGCAGGCTCCAAAATCCTCTACCGTCATAGTCGGGAAAATATAGCAAGAGCGCGTTGCAATTCAATTGAAGCGTGTGCCGGCGATTGCGGGACAAGACCACTGCCATCGCATCCGAACTCGAGGAGTGCGCGTGCCAACTCGTCGATCCGGTCCCTTCGCGCGACTTTGCTGCGTCGTCGTCGAGACTGGTTTCGCGGCGCGACAACCCTTTGCCGAAAGTCCAGGTCATGTCGCCGGAGCTGCCTGCCGATGACCGGAGATCAAATGGATCGGGAGGACACCGCGACTGAATGGATTGCTACCGGTCGTGGTCACGGGGCACGCATCGGGCAGCGATGAAATGATTGCAATCATTTCGGCGAGGCCGGCGCCCCGCCCTTTGGCCTTCCCCGCCCAATAGTGTCCGGCACCGATTAAATTGGCTTCCACAGCCGCGCGGTTTTGCATACGCTTCGCTTCTGCTGCCGCGTTGTCGGCCAGGCCCAAAGTCCCGCTTACAAGGGACGGGCATCACAGGGGAGGACGCCATGAAGCGAAGAACCGTACTTGCGGGCCTTGGTGCGACGGCTGTTGCCGGCGCTTTTGGCATGCCATCGATCGTCCGGGCGCAGACGCCCGTCACGCTGAACGGCGCCGTGCAGTTCAACGACGACCATGCCTTCAACCGGGCGCTCATCAGATTCGAAGAGCTGGTGAAGAAATATTACGGCAAGCCGGTCAATTTTACCCTGCACAAGAACTCGTCGCTGGGGCTCGAAAAGCAGTATTTCGAGTACATGTCCCAGGGCAAGGCGGTCGATTACGGCATCGTCTCGCCGGCCCACATGTCGACCTTCGCCAAGGCTGCGCCGTTCATCGACGCGCCCTTCGTGTTCAAGGGCATCGACCATATGAACAAGGTAGTCGAGCAGAACATTCTCGCGCCGATCGCCGACGAAGTCGCGGCCAAGGCGGAAGTCGTCCTGATCGGCTATGCCGGTGGCGGCGTTCGCAACATCTTTGCCAACAAGCCGCTCAAGAATCTCGCCGACCTCAAGGGGCTCAAGGTGCGCGTGCAGGGCGCGCCGATCTGGTCGAAGACGTTCGCAGCCGTCGGCATGAGCCCCACGGTGATCGCCTACAATGAAATCTACAACGCCATCCAGAACGGCGTGATCGCAGCCGGCGAAAACGAGGCCGCCGGCGTCGAGGCGATGAAGTTCTACGAAGTCGCGCCGCACCTCAACCTGACGCAGCACGCGGTGTCGATCCGTCCGATCTGCTTCTCGGTGAAGACGCTGAAGACCCTGCCCAAGGATCTGCAGGACGCGATCATGAAGGCCGGCAAGGAAGCCGGCGACTACGGCCGCCAGTTGGAATCGAGCGAGGAGGTCGTCAAGCTCGATACGCTGGAGAAGGCGGGCAAGCTCAAGCGCGTCCCGTTCGAAGAGCGCGACGCCATGAAGAAGCTCGCCGATCCCGTGATGGCCACCTATGCCAAGGAAATCGGCGCCGAGGGGATCTTCGAGAAGATCAACATCGCTTAGGGTACGCCGCCGCCGACAGCATTCCGGGCAGGCCTCGCTTCCTGCCCGGATCGGCGGGCTGGTATCCGCACGGAGCCGAAATGACTGAAATGCCTATCTCGTCCACCCCGACGCCTTGGCGTCGAGCGACGGCCGCCTATGCGAAACTGCTCGAGATCCTGCTCGCTGCCGGTGTCGGCAGCCTGGTCATCCCGGTAACGCTGCAGATCGTTTCCCGCTACACGTCACTTATTCCGTCCTACATCTGGACCGAGGAGATGGCGCGCTTCCTGTTCGTGTGGACGATCATGATCGGCGCCATGGTCGGCGTCCGGGAGGCTCAGCATTTCGAAGTCGACGTGTGGCCCGAGATGTCGCGGCGGCCGGAGGCCGCGGTGCGGATCCTTGCACGTCTTGGCGTGCTGGCGCTGGCGCTGGTGTTCGTGTGGGCTGGCATCGAATTCACGCGCTTCGCCTGGAACCGGACGTCGGAGCTGGCCGACCTACCGCTCTGGCTGATCCATGTCGCGTGGCCGGTGGCCGGCGTGACGTGGATCGTCTTCGCGGGTGAACAGATCGTCGACGAATTCAAAATTCTGGTTGGGGCAGGCGATGGCCGGTAATGTTCTTTCTGCCGGCGAAGCCGCGCTGATCCTGTTCGGCATGTTCGTCGGCCTGGTCATCATTCGGGTGCCGGTGGCCTTTGCGCTCGGCCTTGCCTGTGTTCCGATCCTGTTGGTCGAGCCGCGTCTTTCGATCATGATGCTCGCTCAGGAGACCTTTAACGCCTACAATTCGTTCATCCTGCTGGCGGTGCCGTTCTTCCTCCTGACCGCCAACCTGATGAGCATCGGCGGAATCACCGACCGCCTGGTTGCGTTGTCGCGCTCGATGGTGGGGCATTGGCCGGGATCGCTGGCGCAGATCAACGTCGTGCTGTCGGTGTTCTTCGCCGGAATTTCCGGCTCCTCCACCGCCGACGCGGCGAGCCAGTCCAAGATATTCATCGATGCCCAGACCAAGGAGGGCTACGACCTTTCCTTCTCCATCGCCATTACTGCGGTTTCCGCCGTGCTGGCCGTCATCATCCCGCCCTCCATCCTGATGATCGTGTGGGGCGGGCTGATCTCGACCTCGATTGCGGCGATGTATCTGGCCGGCATTGTTCCGGGATTGCTGATCGCTGGCGCCCAGATGGCCACCGTCCACGTCTATGCGGTACGCCGGGGCTATCCGACCTATCCCAAGGATAGCTGGCGGGACATGCGCTGCGCGATCTGGCGGTCCATTCCGGCGATGATGACGCCGTTCATCATCGTCGGCGGCATTCTGCTCGGCTGGTTCACCGCCACCGAATCCGCCTGCGTCGCGGTGCTCTATTCCGTCGTGTTGTCGACCTTCTTCTACCGGGAGACCGGCTGGCGCGATCTCTACAAGGCCTTGCTCGATACCGGGCGGCTGGCCGGCGTCGCGCTGTTCTGCGTGGGCACGGCAAGTGCCTTCGGCTGGCTGCTCGCGTACTACAGGATTCCGCAGGAACTGCTTGCCAACGTCTCGACCTGGGGCATGGGCACGATCACGGCAGGCTTCTTCATCTCGTTCTGCTTCCTCGTCGTGGGCTGCTTCCTCGACGCAATTCCGGCCATCGTCATCGTCGGCACCGTGCTGGAGCCACTGGCGAGGTCGGTCGATCTGCATCCGGTGCAGTTTGCGATCATCTCGATCGTCTCGCTGGCATTCGGCCTGGTGACGCCGCCTTACGGCCTCTGCCTGATGATCGCATGCTCGATCGCGGGCGTGCGGCTGCGCTATGCGCTCAAGGACACCGCCATCATGCTGATACCGATGCTGCTGGTGCTGGCCGCGGTCATCGTCTGGCCCGAAGTCTCGCTGTTCCTCCCGCGCCTGATCGTGCCGGAGATGCTCAAGTAGCTATTCGTTCCCGTCGAGTGCGCAGCTCACCGTGCAGACCACGCCGCGGGGCAGGAAGTCGACGGTCGCTTCGCCGCCGAGCTGGTCGCGCGCGCTGCGTTCGATCAGTCGCGACCCGAACCCGCGCTGCACCGGCGCCGTGACATGCGGGCCGCCGGATTCCGTCCAGATCAGCCGCAGCTCGCGCCCGTTGCTCTCTTCAATAATCTCCCAGTCCAGGGCAACGGTTCCGGTGTCGTTCGAGAGCGCGCCATATTTGGCCGCGTTGGTCGCGATCTCGTGCAGGATCATGGCCAGCACCACGGCAACTCGCGGCGACAGCGGTATCCGAGGCCCGAACATCCGCACCCGTTTGGGATTGTTGAGCAGATAGGGTTGCAGCACCCGCGCGACGACATCGCGCAACTCGGCGCTCTGCCACTTCTCCTGGCTCAACAGATTGTGCGCCTCCGCCAGCGCGCCCAGCCTTCCTTCGAATTTCTGGCGCTCGGCCCGGCTGGCGCTGCGAAACGTCTGCGTTGCGATCGACTGGAGGACGGCGAGCGTATTCTTGACGCGGTGATTGAGTTCCTCGATCAGCAGGGTGTGGAGCATTTCGCCGCGCGCGATCTTCGTCGCCATCCGCACCGCAAAAGCAAGGCCGACCAGCAGGAGAATGCCTCCCATCAAGCTTGTGATTGCGAGGCTGCGCCACAGCGGTGCCACCAGCGAACTCTCCGCGATGCCGGCAGCGACCGTCCAGCCGGTAAGGGTGGATCGCGATACGCTTGTGATCAGCGGTACGCCTTCGAGCGACACCGTCGCGAAGGTCGCTTCGGAGGCTCCGAACATCGCGGCATGGAGGGAAGGCGAGGCCTTTCGTCCGATCGTATCCTGCGGATTAGGCACGCGGGCGAAGTTGATGCCTTCGCCATCGAAGATCGAGATGGTCCAGTCCTTGCCCGGTCGCTGCTGTTCGATCATGGACTGGAAAATCTCGATCGGCGGACTGAAGGAGATATCGTAGAGAACTTCACCATCGCGAATGAGAGGCACTTCGACCGTCACGATCTGCCGTTGCTTGACGGCCCCGAAGAACAGGTCGGAAAAGACCGGCTTCCGTTCTTCGAAAACCTTCTTCACGATGGCGAGGTTGTTGCGTGGCGGCAGGCTTGCGGTATCGGGCGCGAGCGAGGAGAACACCTGTCGGCCCTCACGGTCCGCAATCAGGATGACGCCGCCTTCGCCGTACTGTTCCAGGAATCCTTGCGCAACCCGGCGAAAGCCGTCGAAATCGTGGTCACGCAACCCGTTCGTCAGCGCCAGCACCTGCAGCGCACCGGTCATCCGCTGCATCTCCGCATCGAGCACGATGCGGATGCTGCGCACGGTTTCGAGCACCCGTTGCGTCGCGTTCTGACGATCCTGCCGGTAATTCTGCAAAACGATGCCGGCCGCAAAAAGGATCAGCGGCAGCGTGGTCCCTGCAACCAGCAGGGCGAGACGTACTGGCAGTGAAAGCCTTGGCAACGAGGATCCCGGATCGGCGCCCAATCGTCGCTAGCATAAGAGAAGCGACCGAATTCCGCCAAGGATATTGGAGGGATACTGGAGAGGACCGGTTCGGGAATGTGCCGGATTCCACGACGGGGCTGCCGCGGAACCCGGACCGCCTTCAGAGATTGCTCTCGGTGATCGCCGCATACACCATGGTGCGCAGTTCGCGCCGCAGCGGATAGGCGCTCGACGGCAGCACCTGCGTCATGAAGATCGTGATCAACTCTTCCGCCGGATCGATGAAGAACGACGTCGTTGCCGCGCCGCCCCAGCTGAATTCGCCGGGGCTGCCGGCGATCAGCGTCTGCGCGGGGTGCATGGTGACGCTGAAGCCAAGCCCGAAGCCGATGCCATTGTAGGCTGCTTCGGAGAACAGCGAGCGCGACATCGCCGGCAGGTCGACGCCGCCGGGCAAATGGTTCGACGCCATCAGCCGCAAGGTCTTCGGGCCCAGTAGCCGGACGCCGCCGAGTTCGCCGCCATTGAGCAGCGCGCGGCAGAACGTGAGGTAATCGGCCATAGTCGAGCACAGGCCACCGCCACCGGAAATAAACGATGGCGGAGATAGGAACGAACTCGTGGTCGGATCGTCCTGCAGCGTCAATTTGGTCTCGCCGGCGGTCATGCCGATCTGCACACCGGCCGAATAGCAGGCGGCGAAACGATGCGCCTTTTCCTTCGGTACGAAGAAGTCGGTATCGTTCATGCCGAGCGGATCGAAAATGCGCTCCTTCAGGAATTGCTCGTACGGCTTGCCGCTGATCACGCCGATGAGATAGCCGAGCACGTCGGTCGCGACCGAGTAGTTCCAGGCTTCGCCCGGCGAGAATTCCAGCGGGATCCTGGCGAGATCGTCGATCATGGTTTGCAGCGTGCCAGCCTTGATGACTTCGCCGATCTTGGTCTCGCGATAGGCGGCATCCACATTGCTGCGCTGCTGGAAGCCGTAGGTCAGCCCGGAGGTATGTCGCAGCAGGTCCACGATAAGCATCGGCCGCGTCGGTGGACGCGTCAGGAAGGATGGATAGATACCGGCCGCAAACACGCCGAGATTCTTCCATGACGGAATGTATTTGTGCACGGGCTCGTCGAGCGCGACGCGGCCTTCCTCAACCAGCATCATGAAGGCGACGCTGGTGATCGGCTTGGTCATCGAATAGACGCGGTAGATCGTGTCGTCCTTGATGGGCGCCTTGCGCTCGAGGTCGGCAAAGCCCTGCACGGTGGAATGAACCACCTTGCCGCGGCGGTAGACCAGGAGCTGCGTGCCCGGGAAGCGACCGGCGTCGATATATCGCTGTTTCAGGTGATTTTCGAGCCGATCGAGCGCCGTCTTGGACATTCCGGCGGATTCGGGCGAGGCGGGGGTAGGGGCTAGCATCGGGACGCTTCTCCGGCTGATTGTTGGCAGCTTTGATAGCCGAAAAGTGTGCCCCGTTCCAACAGGCAGCGCTTACCGATGGCGGGGTGGTGGTATACGCTGGCCGCAGCCATCGCGCATCCCGCAGGACACAAAAGATGCCCCAATTCAACGAGACCGAACTGACCGCCGCCGTGATCCGCAGCTTCGACGATACGCCGAATCCGCGCGCCAAATTCCTGCTGCAGGAACTGGTGAAATCGCTGCACGACTACGTCAGCAAGACCGGCCTCACCTTCGAGGAGTGGGAATATGCGATCGATTTCCTGACCCGGACCGGCCAGAAGTGCACCCCGATCCGGCAGGAGTTCATCCTGCTTTCCGACGTGCTTGGCGTATCGATGCTGGTCGATGCCGTGAACCATCGCGAGCGTGGCGGCGCCACCGAGACCACCGTGCTCGGCCCGTTCTATGTCGGCGAACACAAGGTGACGGCGCACGGCACCGATATCTCGGCCAATCTGACGGGGGAACGGATGTTCGTGCAGAGCCGCGTCACCGACCTCAAGGGCAAACCGCTGGCAGGCGTGCCGGTGGACGTCTGGCATGCCGATGACGACGGCTTTTATGACTCCCAGAAGCCGACCTATGCAGCGCAGGGGCCGTCGTCGCGGGCACGCTTCATCACCGACGCCGATGGCCGTTTCTTCTTCCGCACCATCCTGCCGTGCAGCTATCCGATCCCGACCGACGGCCCGGTCGGCGAAATGATCATCCAGACGCACCGTCACGCGATGCGCCCGGCGCATGTGCATTTCCTGGTCGATGCTCCGGGCTACCAGCCGCTGATCACCCACGTCTTCATCGATGGCGACAAGTACCTCGATTCCGATGTGGTGTTCGGGGTCAAGGACGAACTGGTCGCCAGGGTCGAAAAGCGCAGCGATCCGTCGATGCCGGACGGCAAGCCCGCCAGCGTGCCCTGGCACCTCATGACTTACGAATTCCGGATGAAGCCGGGCGAAGGAAACGCCCCGAAACCGATGATGGCGAAGGCCGGCGAAGACGCCTAGGACAACGATTTTTCGACTCGCCTAATTGTTGTGCGGCGCACAAGGATTGGGCGAACCGCAAATTTAGAATGCGACTAACGCCTCCGATGGGGCGCGCCAATCCGTTCCATCGAACTTGTAATATATTGAAAATGAAAATATTTTTGCACTGCGGGAGGCTTGGCACGAAGCTTGAATAGCCTGTGCCGACGCCATTGTAGCCGTCCCTTGAGACCAATCATCCGAATTGTGACGCCGCCATTCCGGGGCCTCCCTGGAACGCGCCTTTCCGTGCCTTGCGCGGTGACACCAAACGGACGGCCCGGACGCACCCGATCAGACGCAAAGGACAGCGATACCCATGACGAAGCCCACCAAGCCCACCTCACGCGGTTTCAGCCGCCGTCAGCTCCTGAAGGCGGCCGGTGGTACGGCAGCGTTGCTTGCCGCCGCCAGGCTGAACTTCCCCGCCGGCGCATTTGCGCAAGGTGCGGGGCCGGAAGTGAAGGCCGCCAAGCTCGGCTTCATCGCGCTGACTGACGCCTCGCCGCTGTTCGTCGCCAAGGAGAAGGGCATCTTCGCCAGGTACGGCATGCCCGATGTCGAGGTGCAGAAGCAGGCTTCCTGGGGCACGACGCGCGACAACCTCGTGCTCGGCTCCGAGGGCAACGGCATCGACGGTGCGCACATTCTCACCCCGATGCCGTACCTGATCTCCGCAGGCAAGGTGACGCAGAATAATCAACCCACGCCGATGTACATCCTGGCGCGGCTGAATCTGAACGGTCAGTGCATTTCGGTCGCCAAGGAATATGCCGACCTGAAAATCGGCGTTGATACCGCCCCGTTCAAAGTTGCGTTGGACAAAAAGAAAGCCTCCGGGAAGGCGATCAAGGCTGCGATGACGTTCCCCGGCGGCACCCACGATCTGTGGATCCGATACTGGCTCGCCGCCGGCGGTATCGATCCTGACAAGGATATCGAGACGATCGTCGTCCCGCCGGCACAGATGGTTGCCAACATGAAGGTCGGCACCATGAATGCGTTCTGCGTATGCGAGCCGTGGAACCTGCAATTGATTCACCAGAACATTGGTTACACCGCGCTCACGACCGGCGAACTCTGGGACAAGCATCCGGAAAAATCGTTCGGCATGCGCGCCGCCTATGTCGACAAATACCCGAAGGCCGCGAAGGCGCTGCT
>JAFAGM010000005.1 GCA_023422775.1 Pseudomonadota bacterium | reverse complement strand
GCCTTCCTCATAGACGAGGGCAGGGGCCGTAGATTCCAGCGTCAGCGTCCGCACGTTTTCCCACATGCGCATCAGATATTCATAGTCGCGCTTGATCTCTGGCTTGGTGCGCATGGCGCCGGCGGTGCGCAAGATGACGCCCATACCCTGCGGAACTTCCAGATCCTGCACCACCTCCTTGAGGCGCGAGCGATCCTGCGCCGAGGTGATCTTGCGGCTGATGCCGCCGCCGCGCGCGGTGTTGGGCATCAACACGGCGTAGCGTCCGGCCAGCGACAGGTAGGTGGTCAACGCCGCGCCCTTGTTGCCGCGCTCTTCCTTGACGACCTGCACCAGCATCACCTGGCGGCGCTTGATGACTTCCTGGATCTTGTACTGGCGGCGCGGACGGAAGGCGCGTTCGGGCACCTCCTCGAGCACGTCGTCACCGCCGACGGATTCGACGAGTTCCTCTTCGGCGTCGTCGCCGTCGTCCTCATCGTCGTGGTCATCGTCGCCTTCGGCGGCATGCTCTTCGTGCGGAACGGCGGGGTATTCGTCACCGGCGTGCTCGACATGCGGCACGTCGTCGTCATGGGCGGCGTCTTCCTGCGCCTGCCCGGCGTCAGGGTGTTCTTCGTGGTGCTCGTCGTGCTGCTCGTCCCGCGGTTCGTCGTGACGCTCGCCTTCGACGGGTTCGGCCGCGTCGACCGGCGCCGCGGCGGCCATGTCGGATTGCGCTTCTGCAACCGGGGCTTCGCTGGAAGCAGGCGCGTGCTCGTCATGACCAGGCGCCTCGTGATCCTGATGCTCGTGCGATTGGCCCTCATCGCGATCTTGCGCGAGATTGTCGTGCTCGTGCTCGTGACGGACGGCGTCGGCGTGATGTTCGCCGTCGTGTGCCAGCACTTCTTCACCCGCATGCGCACCGTCGTGCTCGTGCGGATGGTCCTCGCCCTCATACAGGGGCTGGGCCGCCTGCGCAGGATCGGCGGCATGGTCGGCGGCGTGGTCGATGACGTCGCTCTGGACGCGGTCGCCATGGCCGCGCCGGCGGGCGTTGCGGTGGCGCGAACGGCCGCGGCGGTGGTTGGAGCGATTCTCGCTCTCTTCCTCGGCCTCGCGATGCGCGCGTTCGTCGGCCTCGATCAGCGCCTGACGGTCGGCGACGGGGATCTGGTAATAGTCGGGATGGATTTCGCTGAAGGCGAGGAAGCCGTGGCGGTTGCCGCCATATTCGATGAACGCCGCCTGCAGCGACGGCTCCACGCGCGTGACCTTGGCGAGATAGATATTGCCGCGCAGTTGCTTGCGCTGGGCGGTCTCGAAATCAAATTCTTCGACGCGGTTGCCACGGACCACGACGACCCGGGTCTCTTCCGGGTGGGTGGCGTCGATCAACATCTTGTTGGGCATTTTGGAACTCTTGACGGCGGCGGGCGCGGTGCATGGCGCGCGCAAACTGCGCGGCCCGGTGACGCGACGGTCCACCTGATTCGGGGGTTAGGGGAAGGCCAAAACGCAATTCCTGGCGCCGCGCCGAACGGGGGTCCGCCGGAGCCGTGCGACGCGCGAAGCTTTCGCCTCGCGTCGGCGCGATCGTTCCGTGGATCCTGGTCGGTAACACAGTCTGGCGCATCAAGCGTCGGCCCGTCTGAACATGCTGGCGGAAGAAGATACCGCCGTGTCTATCGCTGAAGCCCCGACGCGGCGCCTAAGCGCCTGCCGGCCATCGCATATCGGACCGTTCGGGTCCGGATAATCAGTTTTGCCGTGTCTCAAACCGTCCCTGGAAAAGTACTCATAAAGTACCTGGGACCGGACGCCGCTCGGGCTCGAAACCGCCGCTCCGTGTCAGCCGCGCGCGGCGCTGGCCGGGGAGGGATCGGGAAGGACGCAGGATCCTTCGACTTGGAAGGTTCCGGCGCTGCACCGGGAGGCTGAACGCGACACAACCGGGAGTATTAGCCGTCAGCACCCCGTACATACGTGGATTGGGGGCTGCGTGCAAGGGAAGCGTCCGGGTACCGTCGCAGCTCGGCAACACTTGGCCGTTTTTGTCCCCTATAGCTTAAGGTCGGATTAACCATGTGGGCCTAATGCGATAAGGGAGGGCCCTTCCGGAGGCTGTGAATCGTTGGCGAACCGCGCAAATCACCCTGTTTTGCTGGGATTCGGCCTTTTGTGCGCCGCAGCATTGTTGTGCACCCAGGCGGTTGGCGAAACTGCGGCTGAGGGTCTGTCGTCCGGGGCGGCCGGTTCCATGGCCGCCGGTTCCGGCCTGGCTGCGGCAGGTTTTCCAATCGTCTCGGACGCCCGTGTGGCCGGCGACGCCAAGCATACCCGCGTGGTGTTCGACCTCGACAAGCCGATCCAGTTCCGTGCCTTCCCGCTGGCCGACCCTTATCGGGTGGTCCTCGATCTTCCCCAGGTCAATTTCAGGCTTGGCGCTGACGCAGGCGCTGCGGGACGGGGGCTGGTCAAGGCGTTCCGCTATGGCCTGGTCATGCCGGGCGGGTCGCGAATCGTGTTCGACCTGACCGAGCCCGCCAAGATCGCCAAATCCTATGTGCTGGAAGCGGCCAACGGACAGCCGCCAAAACTGGTGCTCGAATTCGAGCAGGTGGACCGCACCGCCTTTGTCCAGTTGCTCGCCCCCGAGAGCCGTCCTGAACTCCGGCCCGCCATTGCCGATGCCAATGCCGGCGTTGCCCGGTCCGACGGACCGGCCGTGACGGCGTCCACGCCGTCAGCCGACAAGAGGCCGGTGATCGTGATCGATCCTGGCCATGGCGGGGTCGACAACGGCACCCAGGCCGGCGGCGCCGACATCATGGAAAAGAATCTGGTGCTGGGATTTGGCCTGGCGCTGCGCGACCGTATCGAAAAATCCGGCAAATACCGCGTCGTCATGACCCGCACGGACGACACGTTCATTGCGCTGGCCGACCGGGTCAAGATCGCCCGCAACGAGGGGGCGTCGCTGTTCGTCTCGATCCATGCCGACGCCTTGCCGCGCGGGGAGGGCGACGCCCAGGGCGCCACCATCTATACGCTGGCGGACAAGGCTTCCGACGCCGAGGCCCAGCGGCTGGCGGATGCCGAAAACAAGTCGGACGCGATCGGCGGCGTTAATCTCGCCGACGAGCCGACGGAAGTCGCCGACATCCTGATCGATCTGGTGCAGCGGGAGACGCGAACCTTCTCGCACCGTTTCGCGCGGACGTTGATGGGCGAAATGAAGAACACGGTGCGAATGCACAAGCATCCGCTCAAATCGGCGGGCTTCCGCGTCCTGAAGGCGCCGGATGTGCCCTCGGTCCTGGTCGAACTCGGCTACGTCTCGAACAAGGGCGACCTCGAACACCTGGTGTCGGAGAACTGGCGGAACAAGACGGTCGGATCGATGGCCCGGGCGATCGACGCTTTTTTCGCCAAAAGGCTGGCGGGCAAATGAAAAATCCGATGGGCGTCGCGTGAAGCCTGAGTGAAAAGCGCACCATGAGGCAGCCCAAGCCCTAGTTTGGCCACAGCGACGACGCTATAGAAAAGTACCGTAGGGTCTTCGGAATCGGGCAATATTGTCCGCTGGCCCCTTTATTGTTCGATCGCGTAACGGCGGCCCGCTGGGCGCCGTGCTAGGACAGATGCCGCAGCTATCGCCGCACAGGGTTGAAACGGAACTTCGATAATGCGCCTGCTCGTCCGGTTTTTTGGTTTCCTGTTTGCCGCCGGAACCGTCGTGTTCCTCGTCGGCGTCGCCGGCGTCGCCGGCGCGATCTGGCATTTCTCCAAGGATCTGCCTGATTATTCGCAGCTTCAGGATTACGAACCGCCTGTCATGACGCGCGTCCATGCGTCCGACGGCGCGCTGCTCGGCGAATACTCCAAGGAGCGCCGCCTCTATCTGCCGATCCAGGCCGTTCCGAAGCTCGTCATCAACGCCTTCCTCGCCGCCGAAGACAAGAACTTCTACGAACATGGCGGCATCGACTTCACCGGCATGGCGCGCGCTGCCGTGTTGTATGCGCAGAATTTCGGTTCCAACAGGCGTCCGCAGGGCGCCTCGACGATCACCCAGCAGGTCGCGAAGAACTTCCTTCTGACCAACGAGGTCTCCTTCACCCGCAAGATCAAGGAAGCCTTGCTGGCGATGCGAATCGAGCGCGCCTATTCCAAGGACCGCATCCTCGAACTCTATCTCAACGAAATCTATCTCGGCCTCGGCGCCTATGGCATCGCGGCCGCGTCGCTGGTCTATTTCGACAAATCGGTGAACGAACTCACGATCGCGGAAGCCTCGTATCTGGCCGCGCTGCCCAAGGCGCCGGCCGCACTGCATCCGGTTCGTAACCGCGATCGCGCGGTCGAGCGGCGCAATTACGTGGTCGATCGTCTCCTTGAAAACGGCTGGATCAAGCAGGCCGACGCCGACAAGGCCCGCAAGGAACAGCTGAACGTGACCAGCCGCGGCAACGGCGCGCATATCTTCGCCGGCGAATACTTTGCCGAGGAAGTCCGCCGCGACATCTTCGAGCGTTACGGCGAGAAGAAGCTGTACGAAGGCGGGCTGTCGGTCCGTGCCACGCTCGATCCGAAGATGCAGGTGATGGCGCGAAAGACCATGGTCGCGGGGCTCGTGCGATATGACGAGGCCAGCGGCTGGCGCGGTGCGCCGTCCAAGCTGGACATCTCGGGCGACTGGGGCGTGAAGCTTGCGGACGTCAAATCGCTCGGCGATATCTCCCCCTGGCGGATGGCCGTGGTGCTGGAGACTTCCGACCAGTCGGCGCGGATCGGCTTCCAGCCGGGCCGTGAGTTGGGCGGCGCGGTCAGCAAGGTCAGGCAGACCGGCATCGTCACGCTCGATGGCGTGCGCTGGGCCAAGGCTGCGTCGGGACCCACGAGGGGCAAGACGCCGACCTCGGTGGCGCAGGTCTTGTCGCCGGGCGATGTAATCTACGCCGACCCGCTGTTCGACAAGGAAGGCAAGCAGGTCGAAGGCCAGTACCGGCTGCGCCAACTGCCGGAAGTGTCCGGCGCGATGGTGGCGATGGATCCCTGGACCGGCCGCGTGCTGGCGATGGTCGGTGGCTTCCCGTTCGACCAGAGCCAGTTCAACCGCGCCACGCAGGCCTACCGGCAGCCGGGCTCTTCGTTCAAGCCGCTGGTCTATTCGGCGGCAATGGACAATGGCTACACGCCGTCGACCGTCGTCGTCGACGCGCCGATCGAAATCGATCAGGGGCAGGGCGCCGGCGTCTGGCGTCCGGAAAACTATTCGTCCGGAAAATACGGCGGGCCGACGACGCTGCGCAACGCGCTGCGGCAGTCCCTGAACACCGTGACGGTGCGGCTGGCGCAGGACATCGGCATGCCGCTGATCGGCGAGTATTCCAAGCGTTTCGGCGTCTATGACGAACTGCCGAACTATCTATCCTACGCGCTCGGCGCCGGTGAAACCACGGTCATGCGCATGGTCACGGCGTACTCGATGTTCGCCAATGGCGGCCGCCGCGTGAAGCCGACGCTGATCGATCGTATTCAGGACCGCTACGGCCACACCATCTTCAAGCACGACTCCCGCGAATGCCGAGGCTGCGATGCGCCCGGCGGCTGGAAGAATCAGCCCGAGCCCCAGCTGGTCGACCGCCGGGAGCAGGTGCTGGATCCGATGACGGCCTACCAGATCACCTCGATGATGGAATATGTGGTGCAGGCCGGCACCGCGACGGTGCTCAAGGAAGTCGGCAAGCCGATCGCCGGCAAGACCGGCACCACCAACGATGAAAAGGACGCCTGGTTCATCGGCTTCTCGCCGGACCTCGTGGTCGGTATCTATGTCGGCTTCGACAAGCCGCGCAATCTCGGCCGCGGCATGACCGGTGGTCATCTGGCCGCCCCGATCGCCAAGGATTTCCTCAAGCTCGCGCTTGCCGACAAGCCGGCGATCCCGTTCAAGGTTCCCGCCGGCATCAAGCTGGTGCGTGTCGATGCCAAGAGCGGCATGCGTGTCAGCCCCGGCGAGGGCGGCCGGACCATCCTGGAAGCGTTCAAGCCGGGCACGGCGCCGCCGGATAACTACTCGGTCATCGGAGTAGCCGACATGGATGGACGGGCGCCGCAGGGATACCCGCCAGGGTACCAGCAGGGCTATCAGCAAGGATATCAGCCCGACGTCGGCGGCAACATCATGCGTCCCGGCGGGCTCTACTAGAGCGTTTTCGAGCGAAAGCCTGCCCCGGACTTGATCCGGGGTGGAAACCGGTTCGCGTCAAGAAAACGCGTCAAAACAAGAATCCAGAGCCCCGTTCCGATTCAATCGGAACGGAAGAGGCTCTAGCTCTGCCGGGCGGTTGCGCTTTGCGGCGTGCGCCGCTACATCCTGTCAAACAAGCCTGAGCCGGTTCTGATTCACGCGGAATGCGGGCTGTCTATCAAGCAGCGGTGCTCACCGCAGATCAGAGAGACCATGCGCGCCGAAGTCGAACGCCTCGTAGAAGAGATCAAGCAGTCAGTCGGGCTGCTGAGGAGGCATCTTTGACGTCGAGAAATCAACGGCTCGCCTCGCCGAGCTGAACAAGCTTGCCGAAGATCCCAATCTCTGGAACGATCCCCAGAAGGCCCAGAAGCTGATGCAGGAGCGCACCTCGCTGGAGGATGCGCTGACCGGCATCGGCAAGGTCGAGCAGGAACTCAGCGACAATGTCGAAATGATCGAACTCGGCGAGGCCGAGAACGATGAAGGCATCGTGGCCGAAGCCGAGAACGCGCTGAAGGCCCTGAAGAAGGAAGTCGCCCGCCGCGAGCTGGAAGCGCTGCTGTCGGGCGAGGCCGACCGGTTCGATTCCTATCTCGAGGTCCATGCCGGTGCGGGCGGCACCGAAAGCCAGGACTGGGCCGAGATGCTGCTGCGCATGTATACGCGCTGGGCCGAGAAGCACGGCTTCAAGATCGAATATCTCGAGGAAACCCAGGGCGAAGAAGCCGGCATCAAATCCGCCACCATCCAGATCTCTGGTCACAACGCCTATGGCTGGCTGAAGACCGAGGCGGGCGTGCATCGTCTGGTGCGGATATCGCCGTATGATTCCAACGCGCGCCGCCATACGTCCTTCTCGTCGGTCGCGATTTTTCCTGTCGTCGACGACTCGATCAAGATCGACATCAAGGAATCCGACGTGCGCACCGACACCATGCGCTCGGGCGGCGCCGGCGGCCAGCACGTCAACAAGACCGAATCCGCAGTAAGGCTCACGCATATTCCGACCGGCGTCGCGGTGGTCTGCCAGGCCGGCCGCTCCCAGCACAAGAACCGCGCGCAGGCCTGGGACATGCTGCGCGCGCGGCTCTACGAGATCGAATTGAAGAAGCGCGAGGAGCAGGCCGCCGCCGACCAGGCCGCCAAGACCGATATCGGCTGGGGCCACCAGATCCGCTCCTACGTGCTGCAGCCCTATCAGATGGTGAAGGACCTGCGCACCGGCGTGCAGACCTCGGATACGTCGGGGGTGCTCGACGGTGACCTCGACGAGTTCATGGCGGCGACGCTGGCGCAGCGCGCGTTCGGCACCGCGCCGGGCCAGGTCGAGGACGTCGACTGATGCCAAAAGTCGGCTTCATCGGGCTCGGGCGGATGGGCCATGGCATGGCCGGCCGCTATCTCGATGCGGGCTTTGAGGTCGCGGTCTTCAATCGCAGCAAGGCCAAGGCCGAAGACCTGATCGCGCGCGGCGCGCGCTGGGCCGCATCGCCGGCCGAGGCCGCCGATGGCGCCGATGCCGTCGTGACCATGGTCGCCGACGACGAGGCGTCGCGATCCGTCTGGCTCGGCAAGGATGGCGCGGCCGCGAAGATGAAGGCAGGCAGCCTCGCGATCGAATGTTCGACGGTGTCGCACCAGCACGCGCTCGACATGGCGCGAGAACTGCGCGGGCGCGGTCTCATCTATATCGATTGTCCCGTCACCGGCCTGCCGCAGGCGGCGGCTGCAGGAAAGCTGACCCTGCTCGTCGGCGCCGACGCGGCCGATCTGGAACGCGCAAAGTCTTATCTCGCGCCGATCGGCGATGTCATTCGGCATTTCGGAGCGGTCGGCACCGGCACGGTCTACAAGCTGATCAACAACCTGATGGGCGCGGTGCAGATCGCGAGTCTCGCCGAAGGCATCGCCATGGCCGAACAGGCCGGGCTCGACATGAACCTCGTGGCGGAAGCCATGGCGACCGGCGCGGTGGCAAGCCCGCAGGTGATCCGTCACTCCAAACGCATGGTGGCGCGCGACTTCGCCGGAGCGTCGTTCACATCGGCGCTTCGCCACAAGGATGCGGCCTACGCGGTGAAACTGGCGGAGACGTTGCTGTCAGACGCCCCTCTGCTCGGCCGCGCCGCCGTCGAGGCCTATGCCCGTGCCAAAGCCGAGATGCCTGACGAGGACGAAGGCAGGATGATCGAGATCGTCTCACGGCCGAAGGACTAGGCTTACTCGCGCGTCCGAAATATGCCTTCCGTGGCGCGCTTGTATTCGATAAGCTCCGAGATAGCATCGTAGGAATGGTAGCGAGCGTAAACGCTCTTCGCTTTTCTTTCTCGCAGGTCGGCCAGCGACTCCGCCCAATATGCGATCAGGGCGCGGCGAACGCCGGGACGGTTGAGTACTAGCTCAGCTTTTGCGAAATCCTCTCGAAAGTTGATGATTACGGCTCGCTCGGAGGAGGCGTACTTTGCTTCTTGAACCTCGCCATCGTGTTTGCCAATCCAGATGATGGTTTCTGGGTAGTCGAGAATCAGACGATCCAGAATCAAGTAGTGTTCAAACTTGCCGTCGATCGGTTTGAAAGTGCTGAAGGCCACTTCATGAGGTCCGATGTTGAGGGTGAACCACCGGCCGCCGTTGGTTTTGGGCAACAAACTCAGCGCCCAAGCTCCCTGAATGTCGAGGCTGCCGTATAGACCCGAAAGCTGGAAAAGCTTGTAGAGGTAGAGTCCGAGACTTCGGTTCTTGAAGATTTTCTCTGTCTTTTCGTGGTCCACCCGCAACGCAACGTCTGTCAGCCGTAGTCTGGCCCTTGCTTCATGCGGTGGTACAGCGAACAATTCGCGAGTACCGGCGAGGTCGCGGACATTTTTTTCCAGAAAGTGGCGGTGCATGCCGCTCTCCACCAGGCGCCAGTCTGTCACGTGCAGGAAATCCGATAGTTCCCAAGGGCCATGCTCGCCATAGGATTCTGTACGGTTGATGCCCTGCAGCCGCTCGCTTATCGGGCGCTCGGTGCCTCCGATCTTGATGTGACTGCTGTTCGGCGAAATTAGAATGTAAACGAAGCCCTGCATTTGGGAATGTTATGTGAGAAGCTCGTGCGAGACAATTAGACAGCGCGAAGTCCAGTAAATTGAATCGCCGCGGGCAGTTGCCGGGCAATTTTACTCTCGTTAACCCCGGCCGGCTTTCCAGGCCGCATACCAACCCGAAAACCTTCCACTGTCGCGCTCGCCGCCGTGCCAGGCGGCGGTGACCGTGCCGTCGCCGGCGACCAGCACCACGGCGTCGAGCCCCTTTGAGCGGCGCAGCGTGTCGATCGCCTGCTGCGGCGTCTGCGCGATCGGCCCTGCGACATTGAAGGAGGTGTTCACCGACATCTCGACGCCGATGCGGCGGCCGAGCGCCTTCAGATAGGCGTAGGTGAGGGGGTCGGCTTCCGCGCGCACGATCTGGATGCGGCCGGTGCCGTCGGCGTGAATCACGGCGGGGATTTTTTCGCGCGCGCCCGGCTTCGAATGCGCCGTCAGCACCATGTAATTATAGGCGTTGTAGTCGGCGTCGGACGCGCCCGGCTCCAGCTCGAAATATTGCTGTGCCGCTTCGAGCGTCGCCATCGGCGCCAGCGGACGGATGGCCTCGCGGTACTTGACGCGTTCGTTCAACATCTGCCGTGCATCGGGATTGCAGGGATTGGCCAGGATCGAGCGATGCCCGAGCGCGCGGGGTCCGGTTTCCGCCGGCCCCTGATAGAGCGCAATGACGCCGTTCTGCGATACGATCCAGGCCATCAGGTCGGCGATGGCCTCGCGGCCCGCTTGCGTCGAAACATCGCCGATGGGATCGCAGGCGACGTCATCGGCATCCAGCGCCACCGCGATATCGGCCGCCAATGGCGGCGTGCCGCAATAAAATGCGTGGGTCATCGGCGCGCCGCGCGGCGCGCCCGCCATCTGCGCCAGCAGCCATGCCGCGCCGATCGGAACGCCGGGATCGCCGGGCACCGGCGGCACCCACAGGTGCAGGCGCGCGTTGCGTTGCTGTGCGGCTGCAAACCATGCCTCGTCGAAATGCTCCAATAGCCGCATGTTGGCGAGTGCGTTCAGGGCGACGCCGCCGGTCAGCACCAGGCGATCGGCGCCGGTGGTGCGCAACAGATGATCGACGATATGGATCAGTGCATCCTCGAACACGAGTTGCGTCGCGGCCGCCTTGTCGAGGCGATCCCTGGTGTCGGGGCGATGATGGATATCCTCCACGCGCAGCACCGCATCCGGATTCCATAATTGATCGGGCTTGAGCGGTTCGCCCAGAATCTCGATTAGCGCGGGATGGTACGGATTCTCGAAGGGATCGCTGCACCAGTTGCCCATCGCGCGATTGAGCCTGATTTCTCCACCGGTGCCGAAATGAAGGACCTGCCTGAGCCGCGCATAATACGGATTGGTGGCGCGGTTCATGTCGCCCCATGCGGCCGCGCCCATGTAGCGGCCCTCGCTGGAGAGCCAGGTCCAGCCGCCCTGGGTCGATGAAATCACGCTGTAGAACGCGCCGAGTGAGTCGAACACGCTGTCATTGCAGTAGATCTGGCGCATCGCGCCGTCCTTTGCGACGTAGAGCGAGACCGAGCCCTGGTCGCCGGTGCCGTCGAGCACGGCGATCGCAACCGGCTCCGTGCTGTCGGCGAACGGCGAGGCGGCGAATGAAAACCAGGCATGGTTGTCGTGATGCGGAATGCAGATCAGCGGCAAAGGTTTGTCGAGGCCGAACTGTCTGGCGAGCAGCCGCGGCGTCCGCCGCATCTGGTCCAGGCGGCGGCGGTCGACCGCCGGCGTCTGCGCGCTGACCAGCAGCTTCAGGCTGGCAGGCGCTTCCTCGAGCACGGTTCGCGCCAGCGTCCCGAACAGCAGCGGATAGTCCCATGTCGTGACGATCGCGGCGATATCGCGGACGTCGCGCCCGATCGCGCGCAATTGTTCGACCATCGCATCGATCGACCGCCGCGGATATTCGGTCGTGTGCTTCTCGCCGGAGAAGCGCTCTTCCTCATTGTTGACGATGATGCGCGGTCCGCCGGCCTGCGTGATCTCGACCAGCGCGACGCCGGTGTTGTGCGTGCCCGAGGCGGCGAAGCCCAGCACATAAACCGTCTCGCCGCGCTGCAGGCGCTCGTGGATGGAATCGATAGTCCTTCGTGCGAATTCGCTGTTGAGGCGGTGGAAGCCGATGCGGGCCATGCTCCACTCGGCGAGCCGTCGTGTGAGACGGAAGCCCGCGTTCGCAAGCCGGGGATGCCTTGGCCCGACGCGTAGTTTGTGCATGTCCAATCAGTCTGCCCCGGAGCGCCAATATGGCCTGAGAGATCGCCGGGAGATGACCACAATTGGTTCCGCCCAACAACGGCTGTTTCGTTACGCGGAACAAGCACATGCTTGCAAGGGTTGAAGTGGCTTGCGAAACTCGGGTCAGAACAAGGCTCGTCAAAAAAAGCGATAGGGAGAAATCGATGCCGGTCCGTATGAAAAATCTCGTGGCCCTGACGGCGTTCGCCGTCGCTGCAATGGCCGCGACCGCAGCCAGCGCGCAGAAGAAATACGACCCCGGCGCCAGCGATACCGAAATCAGGATCGGCAACATCATGCCCTATAGCGGGCCCGCGTCGTCCTATGGCGTGATCGGCAAGACCGAAGAAGCGTTTTTCAAGATGGTCAATGCCGAGGGCGGCGTTGGCGGCCGCAAGGTCAATTTCATCACCTACGACGACGCCTACAGCCCGCCGAAAGCGATCGAGCAGGCGCGCAAGCTGGTGGAGAGCGATGAGGTCCTGTTGATCTTCCAGCCGCTCGGTACGCCGTCCAACTCGGCGATCATGAAATACATGAACGCCAGGAAGGTACCGCAGCTTTTCGTCGCCTCTGGAGGAACCAAGTTCGGCGATCCCGGGAACTTCCCCTGGACGATGGGCTTTCAGCCCAACTATCAGAGCGAGGGACGCATCTACGCCAAGTACATCAAGGACAAGTTCCCCAACAGCAAGATCGCGGTGCTCTGGCAGAACGATGATGCGGGCAAGGACCAGTTCAAGGGCCTGAAGGACGGTCTCGGCGACAAGGTCGGCATGATCATCGCCGACAAGTCCTACGAAGTCAGCGATCCCTCCATCGATTCGCAGATCGTGGCGTTGCACGATTCCGGCGCCGACATCTTCTTCTCCTGGGCTGCGCCCAAGGGATCGGCGCAGGCGATCCGCAAAGTGGGTGAATTGAACTGGAAGCCGAAATTCTTCCTGGCCAATACCGCAACGTCGGTGGCTTCGGTGCTCAAGCCCGCCGGTCTCCAATATGCCAAGGACATCATTTCGACGGCCTACCTGAAGGACCCGACCGATCCGACCTGGGACAAGGATCCGGCGGTCGTGAAGTGGCGCGCGTTCATGGACAAATATTATCCCGATGGCGACAAGACCAACGCCAACAATCTCTATGGCTACGTGCAGTCGGAAGCGATGCTGCAGGTTCTCAAGCAGTGCGGCGACAATCTCACCCGCGAGAACGTGATGAAGCAGGCGGCGAACCTGAAGAATTTCCACTCCGACCTGATGCTGCCGGGCATCATGGTCAACACCTCGCCGCAGGACTACTTTCCGATCGAGCAGATGCAGTTGATGAAGTTCAACGGCGAGGCGTGGGAATTGTTCGGTGACGTCATCACCGGCGAAGTCGGGCACTAGTAACAAGAGGACGAGACGCCACGGCGTGGCGCTTTTCTTCGGCCAGCACTATCCCGGAATGTCCGGCTCCACGAGCAGCGCGAGTTGGGCGAGCGACTGCTGCCAGCCGAGATAGCAGGATTCGACCGGGATCACCGTCGGCAGGTTCGCCTGCTCGATGTGGATCTCGGTTCCGCAGGAAACCGCCTTCAGGGTGACGGTGACTTCCATGACGCCGGGAAGATTGGGGTCGTCGAAGCGGTCGGTGTAGCGGATGCGCTCGTTGGGCACGATCTCCAGATACTCTCCGCCGAACGAATGGCCTGTGTTCGTGGTGAAATTGTTGAACGACATCCGGAAGGTGCCGCCAACCTTTGCCTCGAAATGATGGACCTTGCAGGTGAAGCCGTAGGGCGGCAGCCACTTGGCCATGGCGTCCGCATCAAGGAAGGCGCGAAAGAGCTTCTCGGGCGGGGTGGCGAAGACGCGGTGCAAGCGAACGGTGTTGTCTTGGGAACTTCCTTGGGACATGGCTTTACTTTCTCCATGACTGAGCGGTAGCCCAGCCTCTGCCCCAAGGACGCCCGGCCTACCTGCGGGCCGACATGGGGCAAAGAAAGAATTTGTGGTGCGGTACGCGCCGGTTTCCGTGCCCCATTCTACTTTGCATGGGGTTGTTTTCGCTTTTTTGTGCGGCGTACCTAGCCCGAGCTTAGCCTGACGCCAGCGCGCAGGAATTTCTGCGGATCGACCGCGTCGCCGTCGATCCGGGTTTCATAGTGAAGATGCGGGCCGGTGGAGCGGCCGGTCGAGCCGACCGCGCCGATCACCTGCCCGATCTTGACGACGTCGCCGACCTTGACGTGAATCTCCGACAGGTGGCCGTAGCGGGTCGACAATCCATTGCCATGGTCGACTTCCACCATGCGGCCGTAGCCGCCCATCCATCCCGACGACGAGACCTTGCCGTTGGCGGTGGCGCGGACGGGATCGCCGGTCGCGGCGCGGAAATCGAGGCCGGTGTGCATGGCCGGGCGGCCGAGGAAGGGGTCGCTGCGGACGCCGAAGCCGGAGGTGAATTCGACCGCGCCGATGACGGGCTTGCGGAACGGCACCAGCGTCAGTGTCGCGTTGAGGCGCTGCATCTGGCTGCGGGTGACGTTGATCCGGTGGAGCTGGCGCTCGAACGCGCCGGCATCAGCCGAAAGCTTTACCGGCACGAACGGGCCGCCCATGGCGGAGCGTGGCGTCGCCGCTTCCAGTTGCGCCAGGTTGAGCCCGAGATCGGTGAACACGCCGCGCATGCGGCGGACGCGGGATTCCATGCCGTCCTCGACCGCGCTCAAGGCCGCCATCTGCCGCCGCTCGACGCCATCGAGCGATGTCTGCAGCCGGACGAGGACGCTGTCGACGCCCTGGGCCTTGGCAAACTGGTTGGGTTGCGCCTTGATCGTTGTGGGCGCGCGCGATTCCAGGCGCGCCTCGCGATCCGGCGGCGCCACGAATATCACGGTGTCGCTGATCGGCGAGGGTTTCGGGGTGCCGGACGGGTGCGTATCTGCGGCGGCGCCGCGGGCGGAGGGACGGATGGATCCGGTGGCCGCTGCATCGGGGATCGCGCCGAGTGCGGTGGCGCGCGATTCGAGCGCGGTCTGGCGGCGCATGATCTGGTCGAGTTTCTGGTCGAACTGTTCCTGATCGAGCAACTGGCGGCTGGTGGTGCGATCGACCTTGGCGCGCAACTCGGCGATGCGATCTTCATAGGCGTATTGCATCTCGGCCTGCCGGGCGATCAGCCGGGTCAGGACGTCGTCGCGAAACGCGAAATAGGTGGCGGTAGCCGCCGACCATATGCCCAGCAGGACAATGGTGCCGACCACGATCCAGAACACCACGGGGCCGAATCGGACCTGCTTGCCGGCATGGACGATGGCGTAGCCGTGACGGTCGAGGACGGCTGCGGCGGCCTGTGGAGCGGGGCGCCGTGGCGGCGCCCGGCCGTGATCATGGGGATGGTGGTGGTCGGAACGATGACCGGAACGGTACGACATCGGCACTCCCGCGCCGGTCGGAGATGAGTTCCGTACGGCTCAATTTACGCTGCCGATTTGACCCGTTCATGGTTAATTTTTGGAAAAGAGGGCCGCCGGATCAGGTCTCGCGAACCGCAGTCAGCACCTCGTCGGCGTGGCCGTCGACGCGGACGTTGCGCCAGATCCTCGTGATCCGCCCGTCGGCGCCGATCAGAACCGTGGTCCGAATGATCCCCATGAAGTTCCTGCCGTACATGGATTTCTCGCCCCACGCCCCATAGGCCTCGAGCATCTCATGGGTCTCATCCGAGATCAGAGGAACCGAAAGCCGGTGCTTGTCGCGGAAGGATTCCTGGGCCTTGACGCTGTCGGCCGAGATACCGAGCACGGCTGTGCCTGCCTCGGCGAATGCGTCGTTCAGGCGCGTGAAATCGATGGCTTCGCGGGTACAGCCGGGGGTGTCCGCGCGCGGATAGAAAAACAGCACCAGCTTCTTGCCGGCGAAGTCGGCGAGCGAGACGCTGCCGCCTCCGTCGCGCGGCAACTGGAAGGCGGGGGCCATGGCGCCTTCCCTGGCGCTCTCAGCCGATCCGGTCTCGGGTACCGTCGGACGACCCGCCGCCAGGGGCTTGCGGGGAGCCGGCTCGGGGAGAGCCTCCATGGGCGGCGCGGATACGCTGGACTTTAACGATTTCGATGGGGCCTTGTGCGACGCTTTGTCCAAAGCGGCTTTGGGCGTTCGGGTTGCTTTCCTGGCTGGCTTCTTGCCGGCAACCTTCACGGCTCCCCTTGTCGCCGCCTTGCTGGTCTTGGAACTGGTCTTGGACTTGCTGGTCTTGGACGTGCTGGCCTTGGCCGCCGGCTTCCTGGCCGATGCCTTCGAGCCGCGGGCGGTCTTTGCCGCCGCCGGCTTTGCCGCGGACGCCCGGCCGGACTTCCCGGGGGAAGCCTTGGAGGTTTTCTTGCGCGTTTTCTTGGACATACGCCTTCCTTTCGTCGCTTTCCGCGGATCAACCATTAGGGTATTGCCGATCTTGTCCCTAATCGTCGGATTCGCTCCGGCGGCCAGGCAAGTTTTATGACCTCGGAGTACAGTTACAAGGATTTCGACGCACCACTCGTCCGCTCGTCTACGGGGGGACCCAATCAACCCTTGGGCCCGACCACGAGTAACAGTATTAATCGAGGATTGGCAGCGATGCCGGCACAGGAGCGCTCGATACCGATCAATCGGCGCCTCCATGACGGCGATCAACCTCACCGCCAGCACCGAGAGGCAATGGCCAGGAATAGTTCGCCCAAGGGTTCGAATCCGCGTGCCGAGGTCCAGATCCCGAATTGGGATGATGCGGCCGGCTGGGACCGGGAGAACGACGAGGCGGCGCGTTCCCGCGCGCGCCGGTTGTTGTCGCGGCGCAGTTCCGGATTCGATCGGGTCGGCTACAGGTTTGCGGGGCTACGGCGGTGGCTGGCCGGCGAACGCTGGGTCCAACGCTTCGGCGTCGTGATCGCCGTGATGGCGGCGATCTTCGTCACCTGTTTCGGTGGATTGTGGTGGCGGCTCGGCGCCGGGCCGATCGATCTGGATCTGGCGACGCCGTGGCTTGCGGCCGCCATCGAGGACAATATCGGCCAGGGCAATAAGGTCGAAGTCGGCGGCACGCAGATCGAGCGGGCGGGACGAATCGGGATCGCGGTGCGCATCCGCGACATCGTGGTTCGTGATCGCGATAACGCCGTCGTTGCCACCGCGCCGAAGGCCGAGGTGAAACTGTCCGGCACCGCGCTCCTGATGGGGCGGCTGCGCGCGGAGCGGCTCAGTCTGGTCGATGCCGAACTCGCCGTGCGCATCGCACCGGATGGCCAGGTCACGGTGTCCGCCGGCGATACCGCAAAGCCGCTGGCGACCGGCGTCGCATCGAAGCGAGATGCGGGCATCGCCCCGACATTCCCGCGTCAGGCGCCGGCACCGGTGCCGGGTGTCGCGGCGGCAGCGCCGGATCCAACGCAAAACGGATTGCTGGCCAGCCTCGACTGGCTCGACAGCCTCAGCCTGACCGGGCTCGACGGCCAGAACCTGAACGAGATCGGCCTCAAGAACGGCAACCTCATCGTCGACGACCAGCAGCGCGGCAACAAATGGACGTTTGAAAACATCAGCCTCAGCATGCGCCGGCCGAGCGGCGGCGGGGTCGCGGTCCGGCTGGGCGAGGAGGGCGCCAATCCGTGGTCGCTGCGGGTCGTGGTCGGGCCGCAGCAGAACGGCGTACGCTCTGTCGATCTTCGCGCCGACAAGGTGCCGGCCGCCAACATCCTGCTGGCGATGCGGGTGAAGGATCTCACCTACAGCGCGGACCTGCCGCTGTCCGGTGAGTTCAAGGGCGAACTGGGTCGTGACGGCCTGCCGACCTATTTCCGCGGCAAGGTCAGCGCGGGCGCCGGGCACCTGATCGACACCGATACACCTGACTATCCGATGGCGATCGATTCGGCGGAAATGAGCGTCGAATGGGATTCGGGACGGCGCGTTTTGGTCGCCCCCTTCAAGATCGTTTCCGGTACCAACCGCATCACGCTGCTCGCCCATCTCGAACCGCCGAACGGCAACATCACGGATTGGCAGCTTGGCTTCAGCGGCGGCACGATCGTGCTGGCTGGCGATGAAAAGGAACAGCCGCTGATCTTCAACCGCATCTCCATCGGCATGCGGTTCGACACCGACCGCAAGCGCGTGCTGCTCACCCAGGCCGATATCAGCAATGGCGAGATCGGTGTCGCCGGCACCGGCAGCATCGACTATGCGAACGAGGCGCGGCTCCAACTCGGTTTTGCCGGCACACCAATGTCCGCGTCTGCGCTGAAGCGGATGTGGCCGGTCCTCATCGTGCCCGAGGTGCGCGAATGGGTGATCGAACGGATCGAGAAGGGGACGCTCCAGCGCATCGAGGTCGGCGTCAATTCACCGGTGCGCAACCTGTCGCGCAAGGGCCCGCCGATTCCGGACGATGGCCTGGCCGTCAACATCGTGGCGTCAGGCGTCACGGTGCGTCCGGTCGACGAAATGCCCTCGGTTCGCGATGCGGACCTGAAGGCGCGGGTTACCGGGCGGACGGCGACGGTCACGATCGGGCAGGGTGTTGCCGATACGCCGGGTGGCCGCAAGATCAACATTTCGGACTTCACGTTCGAGGTGCCGGACATGGCGCCGAAGCCGTCGCCGTCGAAGGTGAAGTTCAGGGTCGATGCGCCGGTGCCGGCCGCCGCCGAGATTCTCGCCTCCGACCGCCTCAGTGACGTCTCCGGCACCCTGATCGACCCGAATTCCAGCAAGGGCAACCTGACTGCCTCCATTACGATGGGCATGCCGGTCAAGGGCTCGATGACCAAGGAGGACACCACCTACGCCGTCACGGCCGATCTCGCCGGATTTGCCGCCGACAAGCTCGTGATGAACCAGAAGCTGGAAGCCAGCACCCTGAAGGTGGTCGCCAGCAACGCCGGCTATCAGGTCAAGGGCGACGTCAAGATCAATGGGCAGCCGGCCTCGCTGGATTATCGCAAGCCGAGCGACGGCGACGCCGATATCAGGCTGCAGGCGACGCTGGATGATGCGAGCCGCGCGCGCCTGGGGCTCGACCTGGGATCCGCCGTCAGCGGCTCCATTCCGATCAAGGTCATCGGCAAGATCGGCGATCACGACAGCCGCGTTGGCATCGAGGCCGACCTCACATCGTTGAGGCTCGATAACATCCTGCCGGGCTGGGTCAAGTTGCCGGGCAAGTCGAGCAAGGCTTCCTTCATTGTGGTCAAGAAGGAGCAGTCGACGCTGTTCCAGGATATCGTCGTCGAAGGTGGTGGCGCCTCGATCAAGGGATCGCTCGAAGTCGACCAGAACGGCGACCTCATGAGCGCGAATTTTCCAACCTACGCGCCCTCCGACGGCGACAAGACCACGCTGAAGGCCGAACGCAACGCCGATGGCGTGGTCAAGGTCACGATGCGCGGCGACGTGTTCGACGGCCGCGGCTTTCTCAAATCGGCGATCACCGGCAAGGATCCGGACGCCAGGAGCAAGACCAAGAATGTCGACTTCGACATCGACGTGAAGCTCGGCGCGGTCGCGGGCTTCAACGGCGAGGCGTTGCGCAGCGTCGACAGCAAGTTTTCCCGCCGCAACGGCGTCGTGAAGAACTTCACGCTGGCCGGCAAGATCGGGCGCGATACGAGCTTGACGGCGGATCTGCGCGGCCGCGGGCAGGGCCAGGGACGCGACATCATCATCCTGCAGACCAATGACGCCGGCGCCTTTTTCCGCTTCACCGACATGTATTCCAAGGTCGTCGGCGGGCAATTGTCGCTCGCTTTGGAGCCGCCGACGGCTGAACCCAGCGCGAAGGAAGGGCTCATCAACGTCCGCGACTTCTCCATCAGGGGCGAATCTTCGCTGGAGCGTGTGGCCGCGGGCAATTCCAGCGGGGCTCAAAGCGGCGGTGTTTCCTTTTCGGCGTTGCGAGCCGAGTTCACTCGCCAGAACGGACAGCTGTCGATCCGCGATGGCGTGGTAAAAGGGCCGTTGATCGGAGCAACCATCGAGGGCAGCATCGATACCGTCGCCAATCAGGTGCGCATGAGCGGCACCTTCATTCCGATGTACGGGCTGAACAACATGTTCGGCCAGATTCCGGTGCTCGGCCTGTTCCTCGGCGGCGGCAGCAATGAAGGCCTGATCGGCGTGACCTACGAGGTCGTGGGAACGCCGGGTGCGCCGGTGCTGCGCGTCAATCCGATTTCGGCGATCTTCCCGGGCGTGACGCGAAAGATCATGGAATTCAACACCGGCAAGCAGAACAACAACCCGATCGAATTCCCGCCTCAAAACAACTGATTTAGCGTCGCAGCGCCGGCACCACCAGGAACGGGATCAGTCCCAGCACCAGATTGACCAGCGCGAAGACGAACAGCGCGTTGTAGCTGTGGGTCCAGTCGTGGATCAGGCCCCCCGCCCACGAGCCCAGTCCCGATCCGAGGCCGCTGCCGATCGAGATGGTGCCGTAGATGGTGCCGACGCGCTCGCCGCGAAAGATATTCAGCGCGGTCGCCGTGATTAGCGGGCCGCGCGAACCGATCATGCTGCCGAACGAGACGACAAAACCCGTCAGCAGCCAGTAGTTCGGGTAATATTGCAGCAGCCAGAGCAGGATGATGCCGACGATCGAGACGCCGTAACTGAACAGCACGGACGGCCGGCGGCCGATGATGCCGTCCAGCGTCGAGACCCCGAGCATGCCGAACAACAGGATCACGCCGGAAAAGCCCCATGCGGTCGCTGCCTGCAGGGGCGGGAATCCGGCATCGATCAGATAGGCGACGATTTGCGCCGTGATCGCGTACATCGCGATCGCGGTGAAGAAGAAGGTCGAGAAAAGCGCCCAGAAAGTGTGATGCAGCATCGCGCTCTTCAGCGTCCAGCCGTTGTCGACGAAGCCGGTGTCGGCCTTCTGCGCCATGCGCGGCGAGCCGGCGGCGAACCTCCGCCACGGCAGCAACAGGAGCGGCGCCAGCATGCACAGCGCCACGATGCCGAACCATTGATAGGCGTCGCGCCAGCCGATCCGGTCGATCAGCAATTGCGATGCCGGCAGCAGCACGAGGATGCCCACGCCCGTCGCGGAGTAGAGGATGGCCATCGCGGTCGGCAAGCGCGGACCGAACCAGCGGCCGAGCAGGATCGAACTCGGCACGTTGCCGATCAGTGCAATGCCGATTCCGACGCACAGTCCGGTCGAAAGCTGGAACTGCCAGAGCGCCTGCGCGCGCGAGGCCACCAGGAAGGAGCCGCCGAGCAGCAATAGCCCCAGCGAATAGGTGAGGCGCGGCCCGGAGCGGTCGAACAGCCGGCCGACCAGCGGCGCCATCAAGCCGCCGGCGAGCCAGGTCAGCGAATAGACCGAGACCACCTCGGCGCGGTCCCAGGAGAAACTCTCCGAAATCGGCTTGAGGAAAACCGTGAAACTGTCGCCGAGGCCGCGACCGAGCATCTGCAGCACGAAGCACAGCGCAAGCACGCCGAGCGCTATGCGCGCCGGTTCCTGCGCGCTGGCGGTCGGGTTTTCCTCCGGCTTGGCGTTCATGCAACCTAGGGAGCGCATTTCCGCGATGCCTAGCAAGGCTCAAAAACGAATGCGCCTATGCAGCCCGGACCAAGCATCGTCCGGAGACGCGCGTTCCGCGCTCCCCACCATGAGGAGGCCGTGATGCAGGCTGAACTATGCCGGCTTGAGCAGGACGTGCTTTTTCTTTCCCATGGAAAGTTTGATGACGCCTTCAGGCGTCAGGCTGGATGGCGTCAGCACCATCTTCTCGTCGGTGACGGCGGCATCGTTGACGCGAAGGCCGCCGCCCTTGATCTGGCGCCGCGCCTCGCCGTTCGATGCCACGAGGCCCGCTTTCACGAACAATCCCACAACGGCTGCACCGGCCTCGAGTTCGCCAGACGAGATTTCCACGGTCGGAAGCGACGATGCGATCGCGCCTTCCTCGAAGGTCTGCCGCGCGGTTTCGGCAGCGGTGTTGGCGGCATCGCGGCCGTGCAGCAGCGCGGTCGCTTCGGTCGCGAGCGCCTTCTTGGCCTCGTTGATCTCGCCGCCCTTGAGGGCGGCAAGCTTTTCGATCTCGCTCATCGGCAGGATCGTGAAAAGTTTGAGAAACTTGACGACGTCGGCGTCCTCGGCGTTGCGCCAGTATTGCCAGAAATCGTAGGGCGAGAATTGATCGGCATTGAGCCACACCGCGCCTTGGGCGGTCTTGCCCATCTTGGCGCCCGACGCCGTCGTCAGCAGCGGCGTGGTCAGCGCAAACAGTTGCGGCGTGCCCATGCGGCGGCCGAGATCGACGCCGTTGACGATGTTGCCCCATTGATCGGAGCCGCCCATCTGCAGCCGGCAGCCGGTGCGCCGCGCCAACTCGACGAAGTCGTAGGCCTGGCAAACCATGTAGTTGAACTCGATAAAGCTCATCTCCTGCTCGCGCTCGAGGCGGAGCCGCACCGAGTCCATCGTCAGCATGCGGTTGACGGAGAAATGCCGGCCGATGTCGCGCAGCATCTCGATCCAGTTCAGTTTCGTCAGCCATTCGGCGTTGTCGAGCATGATCGCATCGCTCGCGCCGTTGCCGTAGCGCAGCACCTTGGAAAACACGCCGCGGATCGAAGCCTTGTTGGCCTCGATTTCCGCAATCGAGCGGATCGCGCGCGACTCGTCCTTGCCGGAGGGATCGCCGACCATGGTGGTGCCGCCGCCCATCAGGGTGATCGGCTTGTTGCCGCTCTGCTGCAGCCAGTACAGCATCATCATGGTGAGGTAGTTGCCGATATGGAGCGACGGCGCCGTGCAGTCGTAGCCGACATAGGCGGTGGCCTCGCCCCGGGCGGCAAGGGCGTCCAGCCCCTCGAAATCGGAGCATTGGTGGATGAAGCCGCGTTCCTGCAAAATGTTCAGGAAATCTGATTTAAATGCAGTCATTTGTTAGCGACTCTGATCATTCTATTTTCACGGTAATTGTAACGAGTTGCGGAACCATGGCGGAACAGGCTGCCGCAACCGTGTGCGCTGTGGCATTATAAGATGTCCGTGTTTGGCACAAGCTGGTCGTCGTCGGCGGGACGTATCGAGCAGGGCGTCGCAAAGGCACGATTACAATGATGTTGACGGCACTGGGTTTGATGAGCGGCACCTCGCTGGACGGGGTCGATGTCGCTTTGATCGAAACTGACGGCCGCCGGGTGAAGGCCCTCGGCCCCTCCGGATACCGGCCATATACCGAGACGGAGCGCCATCTGCTGCGCCAGGCGCTGTACGAGGCCGCCGAACTGCCGGACCGTGCGGCCCGGCCGGGCTGCCTGCGCGACGCCGAATGGGCCGTCACGGCCGCGCACGCCGAGGCGGTTTCCAGTTTCGTGGCGCAGCATCGCATCAGCTTCGACGACATCGACATTGTCGGGTTTCACGGCCAGACCGTGCTGCACAGGCCCGAGAAAAGGTTAACGGTACAGATCGGCGACGCGCCGGCGCTGGCCAAGGCGATCCATATCCCGGTCATGTACGACTTCCGCGCCGCCGACGTCGAAGCGGGCGGGCAGGGCGCACCCTTCGTGCCGGTCTACCATCGCGCGCTCGCCCAGTCGCTGGAGCGGGAGGGGCCGATCGTCGTGATCAATATCGGCGGCGTCTCCAACATCACCTATATCGACGGCGACACGCTGATTGCCTGCGACACCGGCCCCGGCAACGCCCTGATCGACGACTATATGTTCCGCTGGCTCAACCAGCGCTTCGATGCCGAGGGCCGCACGGCTGCGCAAGGCAGGGTCGATGCCGCCTGGATTTCCCGGGCGCTGAAAATGCCGTTCTTTTCGGCGCCGCCGCCCAAATCGCTCGACCGCAACGATTTTGCCGAGTTGAGACTCGGCGATGTGGCGCCGGAGGACGGCGCGGCGACCCTGACCGCGTTCACCGCGGCGGCGATTGCCCGCGTGGTGCCGTTGCTGCCGAAGGAGCCGAAGAGCTGGATCGTGGCCGGCGGCGGCGCGCGCAACCTCACCATGCTGCGGATGCTCCGTGAGTGCCTGCAGCCTGCGACCGTCCAGGCGGCGGACACGCTGGGCTGGGCCTCGGATGCCATCGAGGCGCAGGCGTTCGGATTCCTGGCGGCGCGCGGCCTGAAGGGCCTACCGCTGAGCTACCCCGCCACCACGGGGGTCCCCATCCCGATGACCGGCGGCATCATCGCGCGACCGTGATATCAATGCAGTTGCATTGAACTTGACGGCTGCATGCAGGTGCATCTAGTTTAAATGCATATGCATGGAGCGAGGCCGCGGCCTTCGCCAGGGAGGTCGTCGGAATGCCAAAACTCACTTTGATCAGCCACAAGCTTTGCCCCTATGTGCAGCGCGCCGTGATCGCGCTGAACGAGAAAGGCGTTCCGTTCGAGCGGATCGATATCGATCTTGCCGACAAGCCCGGCTGGTTCCTGAAGATTTCGCCGCTCGGCAAGGTTCCGGTGCTGCGCGTCGAGACCGATGACGGCGAAGTGGCGCTGTTCGAGAGCAACGTCATTTGCGAATACATCGAGGACACGCAAGGCGGCGCAAGACTGCATCCGCAGGATCCATTGCAGCGGGCGCAGCATCGTGCCTGGATGGAGTTCGGCTCGACCATTCTGAGCGAGCTATGGGGCCTCGAGACCACCGGCGATCCCGCGGTCTTCGAGAGCAAGCGGCAGGCGGTCGCGGCGAAGTTCGCGCGTGTCGAGGAGGCGCTCGGCGCGGGGCCATTTTTCGCCGGGAAAGATTTCAGCCTTGTAGATGCGGTGTTCGCGCCGATCTTCCGTTACTTCGACGTGTTCGATCGGCTCATCGATCTTTCGATCTTCGCGGATACGCCGAAGGTTCGGGCATGGCGCAAGCAACTGGCGCAGCGGCCGAGCGTGCGCACGGCCGTCAGCGCCGACTATCCGCAATTGCTGCATGCATTTCTGGTGCGCCATGACGCGCACATGCTGAAGCTGGCGGCTTAGGCCCGCGTCACCGGACGTTGGCGAGCCGCATGTCGAGATAGCCGGTCACCGTCTCCATCAGCGGCTCCAGCTTGCCGTCGAAGAAGTGGTTGGCGCCGGGGATGATCTGCTGGTCGATCACGATGCCCTTTTGCGTCTTGAGCTTTTCGACCAGCGTGTTGACGTCCTTTGGCGGCACCACCGCATCCTTCTCGCCATGTACGATCAGTCCGGAGGACGGGCAGGGGGCGAGGAAAGAGAAGTCATAGAGATTGGCGGGCGGCGCGATCGAGATGAAGCCCTCGACCTCGGGCCGGCGCATCAAGAGTTGCATGCCGATCCAGGCGCCGAACGAGAAGCCCGCGACCCAGCAGGCGCGCGCTTCGGGATTGATGGTCTGCGCCCAGTCCAGCGCGGAAGCCGCGTCCGACAATTCGCCGGTGCCGTGATCGAACGAACCCTGGCTGCGGCCGACGCCGCGGAAGTTGAAACGCAGCACCGAGAAGCCGCGATGCGCGAACGCGTAGTAGCACTGGTAGACGATCTGGTGATTCATCGTGCCGTGAAACTGCGGATGCGGATGCAGGATCATCGCGATCGGCGCGTTCTTCTGCTTCGCCGGATGGTAACGGCCTTCGAGGCGGCCCGCGGGGCCGGTGAAAATGACTTCAGGCATTGATGATCCTTGGAGGTGTTCCTGACAACGGACGCCGAGAATCTGGTCGGGCGTCGTTGGGCGGTGCGCGAACGGCGCTCACGTGAAACTGGTGGCGGCGTTCTAGCATGAGGCAAGGGGCAAAAAGCAAGCATCTTGAACATCTGGAAGGCGATTCAAGGCGTTAGCTTGCGAGCGCAGGAGAGGCGACGATCCCGGATTGCGATATAGCGTCTTGCGCTCGCTGCGGGCCTGGTTCACGACAGTCGGGCCGTCAAATCGGGTAAAATCGTACGGAAATGGCTGACCGGGTCTATCTCGACTGGAACGCGACCACGCCGCTTCGACCCGAGGCGAGGCAGGCGATGGCGGCCGCGTGGGACGTGGCCGGCAACCCGTCCTCGGTCCATGCCGAGGGACGTCAGGCGCGCCGGCTGGTCGAGGATGCCCGTGATGCGGTAGCGGCGGCGGTTTCCGCCCGGCGCCAGGACGTGGTGTTTTCATCCGGTGGGACCGAAGCGAACGCTCTGGCGCTGACGCCGGGAATGCATCGCGCCGGAGGCGAGCCGGTCCGGCGGCTGCTGGTTTCGGCCATCGAACATGCTTCAGTGCTGGCCGGGGGCAGGTTTGCGACGGAGGAGATTGGGGCCATCAAGGTCACACCCTCAGGCCTCGTCGATCTCGACCACCTGCGCCAGCGGCTTTCCGAGGGCGCTCCGGCGCTGGTTTCAGTCATGCTGGCCAATAACGAGACCGGCGCGATTCAGCCGGTCGCCGAAATTGCCGACATCGTGCATGCGGCAGGCGGGCTGCTGCATGTCGATGCGATCCAGGCGCTCGGAAAAATCCCTTTCGATATCAATTCGATAAAGTCAGACCTGATCACGCTTTCGGCGCACAAGATCGGCGGCCCCAAGGGCGTCGGCGCGGTTGCGATGGCCGAGGACGTGCAGGGCCTGGAGCCCCTGCTGCGCGGCGGCGGGCAGGAGCTGGGACGCCGGGCAGGGACCGAGAATGTCGCTGGAATCGCAGCCTTCGGCGCTGCGGTGCGGGCTGCCATGGCCGTCTTGCCGGGGGATGCGGAGCGGCTTCAGGGCCTCCGTGACCGCCTTGAGGGGGGCCTGGAGGAGACGCCGGGGATGATCCTGTTTGCGGCGGACGCGCCGCGTCTGCCCAATACGACGCTATTCACGGTTCCCGGACTTAAGGCCGAAACGGCCGTCATTGGCTTCGATCTCGGCGGTATTGCGGTATCCTCGGGCTCCGCCTGCTCGTCCGGCAAGGTCCAGCCGTCGCATGTGCTGGCCGCCATGGGGTTCGGCCGGGAACTGGCCGAGGGAGCGGTGCGGCTCAGTCTGGGCTGGTCTACATCAAAGACAGACATTGATTTGGCCCTTGAGGCTTGGCGAAAGCTTGCCGATGTCTTACTTAGAGGGCGACGAAACACAGCTTGAAACGTTCTAAGTGGGTTTCGCCCGAACGCTTCATCGCTGATTTGGAACTGTTCCACCGCGGTCCTTGAAACCGCGAGCGGAGGATGGAATGCCAGCCGTACAAGAGACGGTCGAGCGCGTCAGGCGCATCGACGTCGACCAGTATCGATATGGGTTTGAGACCCTGATCGAGTCCGACAAGGCCCCCAAGGGGCTCTCGGAAGATACCGTCCGCTTCATCTCAGCGAAAAAGAACGAGCCTGCCTGGATGCTGGAATGGCGTCTGGAGGCTTATAGGCGCTGGCTGACCATGACCGAGCCGACCTGGGCCCGCGTAAACTATCCGAAGATCGACTACCAGGATCTCTATTACTATTCGGCACCGAAGCCCAAGAAGCAGATCGGCTCGCTGGACGAGATCGATCCCGAAATCCTCAAGACCTACGAGAAGCTCGGTATCCCCCTGCGCGAAGTCGAGGTGCTGGAAGGCGTCGTGAAGCCGGAAGGCGAGCGCAAGATTGCGGTCGATGCGGTGTTCGACTCGGTTTCGGTGGCCACCACGTTCCAGAAGGAACTGAAGGCGGCGGGCGTGATCTTCATGCCGATCTCGGAAGCGATCCGCGAGCATCCCGAACTGGTGAAGAAGTATCTCGGCACGGTGGTGCCGACCTCGGACAATTACTTCGCGACGCTGAACTCGGCGGTGTTTTCCGACGGCTCGTTCGTCTACGTGCCGCCGGGCGTGCGCTGCCCGATGGAGCTGTCGACCTATTTCCGCATCAACGAGCGCAACACCGGCCAGTTCGAGCGCACGCTGATCATCGCCGACAAGGGCGCCTATGTCAGCTACCTCGAAGGCTGCACCGCGCCGCAGCGCGACGAAAACCAGTTGCATGCCGCCGTGGTCGAACTCGTCACGCTCGACGACGCCGAGATCAAGTATTCGACGGTGCAGAACTGGTATCCCGGCAATTCCGAAGGCGTCGGCGGCATCTACAATTTCGTCACCAAGCGTGGCGACTGCCGCGGCAACAATTCGAAGATCTCCTGGACCCAGGTCGAGACCGGTTCGGCGATCACCTGGAAATATCCGAGCTGCATCCTGCGCGGCGATAATTCGCGCGGCGAGTTCTACTCGATCGCGATCTCGAACGGTCACCAGCAGGTCGACTCTGGTACCAAGATGATCCACCTCGGCAAGAACACGACGAGCCGGATCATCTCCAAGGGCATCGCCGCCGGCGTGTCGCAGAACACCTATCGCGGCCTCGTCACCGCGCATCGCAAGGCCACTGGTGCTCGCAATTTCACCGCCTGCGACTCGCTCCTGATCGGCGACAAGTGCGGCGCGCACACCGTGCCCTATGTCGAGGCGAAGAATTCGTCGGCGACGTTCGAGCACGAAGCGACGACGTCGAAGATCTCCGAGGACGTGCTGTTCTACTGCATCCAGCGCGGCCTGAGCCAGGAAGAAGCCGTCGGCCTCGTGGTCAACGGCTTCGTCAAGGACGTGCTGCAGCAACTGCCGATGGAATTCGCGGTGGAAGCGCAGAAGCTGATCTCGATCTCGCTCGAAGGAAGCGTCGGGTGATGATGCCCGTCGTTCCGTCATTGCGAGCGGAGCGAAGCAATCCATCCTGCTGCGCGATGAAGGAATGGATTGCTTCGTCGCAAGTGCTCCTCGCAATGACGAGCTTCAAACCGGTCTCCTAAGGACAAAGTGGATGTCATTTCTTGAAGTAAAAGATCTGAAAGTTCGCGTCGAAGATCGCGAGATCCTCCACGGACTGACGCTTACGGTGAACCCGGGCGAGGTGCATGCGATCATGGGGCCGAACGGCTCCGGCAAATCGACGCTCTCTCACGTCATCGCCGGCAAGCCCGGCTACGAAGTCACCGGCGGCGAGATCCTGTTCAGGGGCGAAGACCTGCTGGAGATGTCGCCGGACGAGCGCGCCGCCAAGGGCGTGTTTCTGGCGTTCCAGTATCCGGTGGAAATCCCGGGCGTCGCGACCATGAACTTCCTGCGCACCGCGCTGAACGCGCAGCGCAAGGCGCGCGGCGAAAGCGAATTCTCCACGCCGGACTTTCTGAAGAAGGTGCGCGAGGTCGCCAAGTCGCTCAACATCCCGCAGGACATGCTCAAGCGCGGCGTCAATGTCGGCTTTTCCGGCGGTGAAAAGAAGCGCAACGAGATCCTGCAGATGGCGTTGTTCGAACCTGCCGTCTGCATCCTCGATGAAATGGATTCCGGCCTCGACATCGACGCGCTGCGCGTGGCCGCCGACGGCGTCAACGCGCTGCGTTCGCCTGACCGCGCGATGGTCGTCATCACCCACTATCAGCGGCTGCTCAACTACATCGTGCCCGATTTCGTGCACGTGATGTCGAAGGGCCGGGTCGTCAAGAGCGGCGGCAAGGACCTGGCGCTGGAGCTCGAGGCTTCCGGCTACGCCCAGTTCGAAGACGCAGCCTGACGGGTATCGCAATGAATCTGGCTTTGGCAAAGAACGAGACCGGACGCGCGCTGAGCGACAGCTTTGCCGTCGCGCGCGACCGGCTGCCGGGCACGGGCAAGGTCGCCGAGGCGCGAAGTGCCGCCTTCGAGGCTTACGAGAGCGTCGGCCTGCCGCATCGCCGGCTCGAGGACTGGAAATACACCGACCTGCGCGCGCTGATGCGCGAAGTGCTGCCGCTGGCGCCGGTGCCCGATGCGGCCGCATTGAAGCGGGCTGCCGCTGCCGTGAAGCTGCAGGCCATCAAGTCCGCGCGACGGCTGGTGCTGGTGGACGGCGTGTTCGCCCCGAAACTTTCCGATCTGGATGGGCTGGAGAAGGGACTTGTCGTTCGCACCCTGCGCGACGTGCTGGAGGGTGGCGATGCCGCGCTGCAGGCGCAGTTGCTCACGCCTGATAACGCCAATCCGATGGTGGCGCTCAACAGCGCGATGATGACCGACGGCGTGGTGATCGAGATCGCCAACGGCGTCGTGCTGACGCAGCCGCTGCAGATCATTCATGTCGCCAGCGGCTCTGCGCCCGCGGCTATGTTCACGCGCTCGATGCTTCGTCTCGGCAGGGATGCCGGTGCAACGTTGATCGAGAGCTATATTGGGGCCGTGGGCGCGACGGCCTATCAGGCCCATGACACGCTGATCGTTGCGATCGGCGATAATTCGCGGCTCGACCATGTCCGCCTGATCGAGGACAGCCGCGAAGCCTTCAATATCTCTTCCGCCGTCGTCACGCTGGGCGCGCACGCGCACTTCAACACCTTCGGCATGACCTCGGGCGCGGCCGTCAGCCGCTATCAGGCGACGATTGCGTTCGCGGGCGAGCATTCCCGTGTCGAGACCAACGGCGTCAATCTGCTCAATGGCCGCCAGCACGCCGACACCACGCTGTTCATGGATCACGCGGTACCGAGCTGCGCCAGCCGCGAGGTGTTCCGCGCTGTCGCCGATGACCGCGGCCATTCGGTATTCCAGGGCCGCATCATCGTGCAACCCCACGCGCAGAAGACCGACGCCAAGATGATGACGCGGGCGCTGCTGCTGTCCGACGAGGCCGAGGCCGACAACAAGCCGGAACTCGAAATCTTCGCCGATGATGTCACCTGCGGCCACGGCGCGACCACCGGCGCGCTCGACGAGAGCCTGCTGTTCTACCTGCGCGCCCGCGGCCTGTCCGAGAAGGAAGCGCAGGCGCTGCTGATCCAGGCGTTCGTGGGCGAGGCGATCGAATCGATTGTCAACGACGATCTGCGCGAGCTTGCGATCGCGGCGGCGCAGCGCTGGCTGGAGGCTCGGTCATGACCCGGCATCCGGCCGTGATGAACGGTGCCTACGACGTCGCCCGCGTGCGCGAGGACTTCCCCGCACTGGCGATGAAGGTCTACGGCAAGCCGCTGGTCTATCTCGACAACGCAGCTTCCGCGCAGAAGCCGACCGCCGTGCTCGACCGCATGACGGAAGCCTACCGAAGCGAATACGCCAACGTGCATCGCGGCCTGCATTACCTCGCCAATGCCGCGACCGAGGCTTACGAGGGCGGCCGCGCCAAGGTCGCGAAGTTTCTCAACGCCGGGCGCACCGAAGAGATCATCTTCACCCGCAATGCCACCGAGGCCATCAACCTCGTGGCGTCGTCGTGGGGCGAGCCCAACATCAAGGCCGGCGACGAGATCGTGATCTCCATCATGGAGCATCACTCCAACATCGTGCCATGGCACTTCCTGCGCGAGCGCCATGGCGCCGTGATCAAGTGGGCGCCGGTCGACGACGAAGGCAATTTCCTGATCGAGGAGTTCGAGAAACTCCTGACCGATCGCACCAAATTGGTGGCGATCACCCAGATGTCGAACGCGCTCGGCACCGTCGTCCCGGTCAAGGACGTGGTGAAGATCGCGCATGCCCGCGGCATCCCGGTGCTGGTCGACGGCAGCCAGGCCGCCGTGCACATGGCGATCGACGTGCAGGACATCGACGCGGATTTCTACGTCTTCACCGGCCACAAGCTGTACGGCCCGACCGGCATCGGCGTGCTCTATGCCAGGCATGAGCACCTGGTCGCGATGCGGCCCTATAACGGCGGCGGCGAGATGATCCGCGAGGTCGCCCGCGACTGGGTGACCTATGGCGACCCGCCGCACAAGTTCGAGGCCGGCACGCCCGCGATCGTGGAATCGATCGGGCTGGGGGCTGCGATCGACTACGTCAATTCGATCGGCAAGGAGCGCATTGCAGCCCACGAGCACGACCTCCTGACCTATGCCCAGGAGCGCTTGCGCGAAATCAACTCGCTGCGGCTGATCGGCACCGCGAAGGGCAAGGGACCGGTGATTTCCTTCGAGATGAAGGGCGCCCACCCCCACGATGTTGCCACCGTGATCGATAGGCAGGGAATTGCGGTGCGCGCCGGCACCCATTGCGTAATGCCGCTTTTAGAGCGGTTCAATATCACAGCTACCTGCCGCGCATCGTTTGGGATGTATAATACCCGGGAAGAAGTCGACCATCTGGCACAGGCGCTGATCAAGGCGCGGGATTTGTTCGCATGAGTGACACGGCCGAAATCAAGACCGCCAATATGGAAACCATCTCGGCGCTGCCGCCCGAGGAGACCGAGCGGTTGGGTAGCGAAATCGTCGCCGCGCTGAAGACGGTGTTCGATCCGGAAATTCCGGCCGACATCTACGAACTCGGCCTGATCTACAAGGTCGACCTCAAGGACGACCGCAGCGTCGACGTGATGATGACGCTGACCACGCCGAACTGCCCGGCGGCCGGCGAACTGCCGACCATGGTCGAGAACGCCATCGCCAGCGTGCCCGGCGTCGGCGTCGTCAACGTCAATCTGGTGTGGGATCCGGCCTGGACGCCGGATCGCATGTCCGACGAGGCCCGCCTCGTCCTCAATATGTGGTGAGTTGCGTCGCGGTTAACGGCTTTACGGGAACATGACTGGCATTGATTTGCCGCTCGGAATGATCACATGAATGACATGACACCCGCTTCACCAACGCCTGCCGCCAAGCCGAAGCCGCGGCCCCGCCCGCAGGTCATGAAACTGACCGAGGCCGCCGCGCAGCGGATCACGGAACTGACCAGGCGCGCCGATTCCGAGATCGTCGGCCTTCGCGTCGGCATCAAGAACGGCGGCTGCGCCGGGCAGTCCTACACAGTGGAATACGCCCACGAGGTCCGCCCGACCGACGAAGTGGTCGAGGACAAGGGTGTGAAGATCCTGGTCGATCCCAAGGCGGTCCTGTTCCTGCTCGGCACCGAGATGGACTACAAGGCCGACAAGATGCAGGCCCAGTTCATCTTCAACAACCCCAACCAGGTTTCGGCCTGCGGCTGCGGCGAGTCCGTGCAACTGACGCCGGCGAAGGTCTAGGTTCACGCACGGACCTCATCCTGAGGAGCGCGGCGCGCGTCTCGAAGGATGGTGGCGGCCGAGATCGGGGCCGCATGGTTCGAGACGGCGCTCGCGCGCCTCCTCACCATGAGGGGCTGACGTCGAGGTTGGGGCTATCATGGACCGCGATTTCCTGATCGATCTGTTCGCCGATTTCGGTCCGGTGACCATCAGGAAAATGTTTTCCGGCTACGGCATTTCCGCCGACGGCACCAACTTCGCGCTCGCGCTCCGCGCCGGGCTCTATTTCCGCGCTGACGAGACGACCATTCCGCAGTTCGAGGCGGAGGGCTCGAAGCCGTTCCAGTATCAGACGCGGGCGAAGACGGTCACGGTGAACTCGTACTGGCAGTTGCCGGCACGGTTGTTCGATGATTCCGAGGAACTGGCCGAATGGGCGAGGGCGGCGCTGGCGGCGGCGCAACGCGCTGCCCTGCGAAAGGGGCCGAAGCCGCGCAAGGCGGCGAAGTCGAGGGCAACAAAGAAGCCTGCGCGCAAACCGGCCGAGGCTGCCGCGAAACGGAGGCCGACGAGGCGCAAGTCCAGGGAGAAGGCTTAGGCGACTTGGCTGCGGGTCTCGTCGGCGTATTCGGGATCGGCTTCGCAGATGACGCGGTTGCGGCCGTTGCGCTTGGCGGCGTAGAGGCAGGCGTCGGCGCGTTCGATCAGCGAGTCGGTGTCGTCATCGGGCTTCAGCATGGAAACGCCGACCGAGATGGTGACGCGGCCGAGGATTTCGCCGGTGGACTTCTTCTTCAATTCCTTCGCCATGACGGCGCGGCGGATGTGGTCGGCGACCGTCAGCGCCTGGCGCAGCGCGGTGTTGGGCAGCACGACTGCGAATTCCTCGCCGCCGTAGCGCGCGGTAATGTCCTGGCCCTTGATGGTCTGTTTCAGCGACATGCTGACCAGCCGCAGCACCTGATCGCCGGTGAGGTGGCCGTAGGAATCGTTGAACGACTTGAAATGATCGATGTCGAACATCAGGAGCGACAGCGGCTCGCCGCTCGACAGCGCCGCGCGGACCGCCATGTCGAACGAGCGGTCGAAATATTTGCGGTTGCCCAGTCCGGTCAACGGATCGGTGAGGCTCTCGGCGCGGATCGCTTCCAGGCTGTGCTGGAGATTGCTGATCTCCGTCTTTGACAGCGCCAGCCGGCTCTCCAGCGCCTTGTTGGTCTCCTGCATCTCGCGGGTGGACTTCAGAAGGCCATCGACGACCGCCTTGATCTGGTCGCGGTTCCTGGCGCTCCGGAGCTTCTCGCTGGCGCCGCTCAGCCTGGCGTCATAGCTCTGCGACATGCCGAGCGCATCGACGATCAGGCTCATCACGTCGTCGATTTCGCCGATCACCCGCGCGCCGACCTTGTCGATGCGGTCGGAGGCCTTGATGTGGGAGAGGTAGGATTCGTAGATCTGTTCGAGATCGGCTTCGCTCAGTTTGCCGTTGCGCGCCAGCGTCTCGTTGATGATCTTGTTGAGCGGCGCGTTGTACCCGGTCGCGTAGACGTACCAGATTTCGTAGTTGCGCGGGACGGCGGTATGCCGGAGGGATTTGATCTGGCCCAGCGCGACTTCGGCAAACGCCAAAGTGCGCTCGTGTTCGTCGAGCAGCTTGACCACTGATCCGTCCCCAATATCGAGCAGTGCCGCTCGTTGCCGTGCGCAGGAATGATTTAAATTATCGCTGGCAGGCTAATCGAGGAGAATGAACGGCCGGTAAACCGGCCGCCGGGGTCATGCCGAATTCGTTCAGACGCGGGCGCGGATGGGCCGCAGCAGGAATGCCGGAAGGTGCGAGTGATCTGCGGGCTCGGACTCGACTTCGCGCTGGGTGCGCCGGGGTTCGGGACGACCGATCGAGGGCACGCGCGAGGGCTGTGCGGGAGCGGGTGGCGTGAAGGCCGCCGACGCAGCCTGCGGCTGCTGGCCACCGTTGCGGCCGGCGCCCTTTGCTTGCCGCGGTTCGCGCTCACCGCTCTTCTCACTGCCTTTGGCGGCGCGCGGCTCGCGTTCACGCCGCGGCTTGCGTCCGCCGCGCGAACCTTCCCGCGAACCGTCACGTGAGCGCGACCGCCGCGGCTGGTCGGCTTCGTCCTCGGAAACCGACGGCACGGCATAGTCGCCTTCGGCAGGAGGAATGCTCTTGCCGATCAGCCGTTCGATCGCACCGAGCGATTTGCTGTCGAGCGAGGTGACGATCGAAATCGCGGTGCCGGCGCGCCCGGCACGTCCGGTACGGCCGATGCGATGCACGTAGTCGTCGGCATGATGGGGCACGTCGAAATTGAAGACGTGGCTGACGGCGGGAATGTCGAGGCCACGGGCCGCGACATCGGAGGCGACCAGCAACGGAATCTCGCCCTTGCGGAATTGATCGAGCGCCGCGGTGCGCGCCGACTGGTCCATATCGCCGTGCAGGGCGCCGACGCTGAAGCCGTGCTTCTGCAGCGACTTGTAGACGACGGCGACTTCGCGCTTGCGGTTGCAGAAGATGATCGCGTTGTTGAGGTCCTTGGCGTCGCGCAGGAGGCGGCGGAGGATTTCGCGCTTCTCGTGCGGCTCGCGGCCGCAGCCGACCTGGAATTGCGACACGCCTGTTGCCGTCGTGGCGGGCCTGGAGACTTCGATACGCTCGGGATTGTGCAGGAAGGTTTCGCTGATGCGGCTGATTTCCGGCGGCATCGTCGCGGTGAAGAACAGCGTCTGGCGCGTGAACGGCACCAGCTTGCAGATGCGTTCGATATCGGGAATGAAGCCCATGTCCAGCATGCGGTCGGCTTCGTCGATGACCAGCAGTTCGACGCCGGTGAGAAGGAGACCGCCGCGCTCGGTGTGGTCGAGCAGGCGACCGGGCGTTGCGATCAGGACGTCGACGCCGCGGGTCAGTTTCGAGTCCTGGTCGCCGAACGAGACGCCGCCGATCAGGAGTGCGACGTTGAGTTTCTGGCCGGCGCCGTATTTGTCGAAGTTCTCTTTGACCTGGGCGGCGAGTTCGCGGGTCGGCTCGAGGATCAGGGTGCGGGGCATTCGTGCCCGGGCGCGTCCCTTTTCCAGCATGGTGAGCATCGGCAGGACGAAGGCAGCGGTCTTGCCGGTGCCGGTCTGGGCGATGCCGAGGACGTCGCGGCGGGCCAGAACGTGGGGAATCGCCTGTTCCTGGATGGGGGTAGGGGTCGTGTAACCGGAGGCCGCAACTGCGGCGAGGACCTTATCGGAAAGGCCGAGATGGGAAAAAGACATTGAGCCTCTAATCGACACCGCCGTTCGGAATCGAAGGTAAAAAGGCTGTCGCGTTTTGCCCCGAAACGGCGCGCTCTAGGAAGCTGGGGGCTCTGACTTACGCAGACGAGCGGCAAACCAGGGAATCGCGCTTCGATCCAAGGCCGCGTTGAGCCGGAACATAGGGCCCAATCGGCTAAAGTCAATGGAGGTGGGGCGCGAAGGTCCGAAAAAGCTTAATGTTTTGGCACAAAATGCCGGGGAACACTCGTGGATCACCGGGGCCCGCGCGAATGGGTCATACCACTTCCGCCGAACCTGACGTTGCAGATGGTGCTCCATGCGCCCGTTGCGCGGCCCGGAAACTGCCCGGCGAGATGCCGTAGGCTGCCTGGAATGAACGGTAGAATGTCGCGAGGCTGTTGAAGCCGCAGGCCATCGCGATTTCCGAAATCGACTGCTCCCGGGGTTGCGTCAAGAGCCTGCGGCTTTCGGCGAGGCGCTCCGCGGTCACGGCCTGGGCAAAGCTGACATCGCTGTTCTCGAACAGGATGTGCAGATGCCGAACGGAAATCCCGAGCAGGTCCGCCACGAGCCGAGGGGAAAGCGTTGACAGCGAGATGTTGCGCGCGATCAACCGCCGCGCCAGCGACAAGCGGCCGACGCGAAGCGCGTGCAGCGCCGCCCGGCTGCTCGGCCGTATGAGGCCGCGCTCGATCAAGGCCAGTTGAGCCAGCGCCTGCACCAGCGATCGTGCACTCTCGGGCTCGCGCGCTTCGTCGGTTTCCTTCAGGTCGCGGAAGCATGAGGCCAGAAGCGGGACCAGTGCGCCGTTTTCGCAAAACGGCTTCGGCACGAGATCGCCGAGACCTGCCTTCACAAGATCCGGTTGCGACGGTCGCAGGTCGGCCGCCGGCACCCTGAGGATACGCAGGTGAAAGCCGTCGTCGGCGAGGGCGGCGGTTTCGTAGGGAAGGTTCGAATAACTCGTCGCGAACATTCCGTGATGAATGCAAAATTCCGGATTGCCGCTGAAACGGCTGCCGGAGCCGAGCTGCTGATAAATGCAGAGGCTGTCATCGGGCGCGTTTGCAATGTGGCCTGCGCGGCGCTCGCTGGCGCGAACGGGTGCCCGCAGCTCGATCAGGCTGGCTGTGCCGATCCGGCGCAGCACGACGGCGTCCTGGATTTCGGGAGAGAGAGACATGGTAAGAACAAATTCCGACAGGATCATCATTGATCCGGCGCAGAACTGTACGGTGGGTCGATACAGCCCGAACTGACCATTTTTGGGTGCTGGCCGCGCCTTGCCCAGCTTTCGGGGCGGGGTTGAACCAATGGCGCCGATGTGCCGACTACGGCATAGGTTGGCTCGCACGGGCCGCGGATGAGTCGTGCAGGCAGGGATTTTCGATGAACGGTTGGCTTTCCAGATTGTTGGCGGCACCCCTGGCCGCGGCCAGCATAGCCGCGACGCTTGCGGCCCTCCTGTCGCCCGCGCACGCCGAAAAGCGCGTTGCGCTTGTGGTCGGCAACAACGACTACAGGAACGTGCCGAGGCTGCAGAAGGCGGTCAACGACGCCCGCACCATGGGCGACACGCTCAAGCAGCTCGGCTTCACGGTGATGGTGGCGGAGAACCAGAGCCGGCAGGCGTTCAGCCAGACGCTGCTGGCATTCGACAAGGCGGTCGATGCCGGCGACACCGCGTTCTTTTTCTATGCCGGCCACGGCTTTGAAATCGCCGGACAGAATTTTCTGCTGCCGACCGACGTGCCGGCGGCGACCGAAGGGCAGGAAGAGCTGGTGCGCGACGCCTCGATTCTGGCCGACCGCATCATCGAGCGGCTGCAGAACAGGAAAGTTCGCACCGCCATCCTGGTGTTCGACGCGTGCCGCAACAATCCGTTCGAGCGCGCCGGCACCCGTGCGGTTGCCGGCGGCGGCGGTCTCGCGCCGATGACGCAATTGCCGGAAGGCGTGTTTTCGGTGTTCTCGGCAGGTCCGCGGCAGACCGCGCTCGACCGGCTCTCCAACGACGACACCAATCCCAATTCGGTCTTCACGCGAACCTTTGCGAAAGAGCTGACGCAGCCCGGCGCCAATCTCGTCCAGGTCGCGCAGCGCACGCGGCGCCTCGTCAGCGAACTGGCGGAGACGGTCCGCCACAAGCAGATCCCGGTTTATTTCGACCAGATGGTCGACGACGTGTTCCTCAACGGCATGGCGAAAGCCCAGCCCGAAGCGGCGGCGAAAGCGGCCGGGGCGCCGCAGAAGGTCGCGGCCTTGCCGCCGGTGCAGCAGCTCAAGCCGCAGAACGATTCCGTCAACGCGCCGATCGCGATGTTCTCGCGCCACAATGGGGGTTGGACCGTGGTGTTCTCGATCGCCGACCCGGCGCTCGGCATTTCCTGGCGGTTGGGAGAGGCCGGCGACTTCCGCGAGACCGGCTTCATGGACACGCTCGACCCGCGCACCCGCAAGCGGATGCCCAATCCCTCGATCGAACTCCCGGCCGATGCGCCGGCCGCCACCATCCAGGTGCGCTACGTCGACACCAACGGCGACACCCAGGGCCCGTTCCCGATCCGGTTCGATCCGGAATCCGCCCTGATCCGCGACCAGCGCAAGATCCTCGACATGACCGCGACGAGCTGGCTGTCGTTCCGCGAGTTCAACGGGCTCCTGGTCTATTACACGCATCTGATGTCGTATCGCTGCGCGATCCGCGAAGTGCGCGTCGGCATCGACAGTGCAGTGCCGGACAAGGTTCTGAAAATGCCGGCCTGCAATCCGCGCGACCCCAGCGCGATCCCGCACGAAGCGACGCCATATCTGAAGCTCGCGCCACAGACGCGGTCGGTTTCGGTCGAACTGACATACCGCGACGGCAGCGTCTCGGAGATCAAGAGTTTCCGGCGGTAGTGAGAGAGCCGAATGGGTGGCCATGTGCCTCTCCTCCGTCCTCCCGGGCTTGACCTCAGATGTGCATTGCACATCTGAGGTCCGGGACGACGGCGATAGAAATAGTCGCGATTCAAATCATGACTCCGCCCTTGTCCCTGAGAGAAAATTCTTGCCCAGCCTCGTCGGGCAAATCAACGACGGCAACGGGAGCGATCGATGAAAACACGTTGCTGCATCGTCGGCGGCGGGCCCGCCGGCATGATGCTCGGTTATCTGCTCGGACGCGCCGGCATCGATGTCGTGGTGCTGGAGAAGCACGCGGATTTCTTTCGCGATTTTCGTGGCGATACCGTGCATCCCTCGACCCTGCAGGTGATGGACGAACTCGGGCTGATCGATGGCTTCCTGAAGCTGCCCCATCAGCGCCTGCAGAAGATGGACGGGATGTTCGGCGGCTATTCCGTGCGGATCGCCGATCTGAGCCGGCTGAACGTGAAGTATCCGTTCATCGCCTTCATGCCGCAATGGGACTTCCTCAACTTCCTGCGTGAAAGCGGCAAGCGGTTCGCTTCCCTCAAGGTGATGATGTCGACCGAGGCGATCGATTTGATCCATGGCGGCGATCGCATCGTGGGTGTCAAAGCAAGGACGCCGGAAGGCGTCGTCGACATTAATGCCGATCTCACCATTGCGTGCGACGGCCGCCATTCGCTGGTGCGCGAACGCGCCGGACTCGAGGTGAAGGAAATCGGCGCGCCGATGGACGTGCTGTGGTTTCGTGCGGGCAAGCGGGAGAACGAAAGCGAGAGCCTGTTCGCGCGCGTCGAGCCGGGGCGGATGATGGTGACGTTCGATCGCGGCGACTACTGGCAGTGCGCCTATGTCATCGCCAAGGGGCAGTACGATGCCGTGAAGGCGAGGGGACTGGCGGCGCTGCTCCACGATGTCGCAGCGATGGCGCCGATCCTCAAACCGGGGCTTGCCGACGTGAAGGGCTGGGATGACGTCAAGCTGCTCACGGTCGCGATCAACCGGCTGAAGCGCTGGACGCGGCCGGGGCTCCTGTGTATCGGCGACGCCGCACATGCGATGTCCCCGATCGGCGGCGTCGGCGTTAACCTCGCGGTGCAGGATGCGGTCGCTGCCGCCAACCTGCTGGCATCGAAACTGGCGAATGGATGCCCGCCGGAAGACGAACTCGACGCTGTCCGCCGACGCCGCGAATTCCCGGTGCGGATGACGCAGCGGATGCAGGTCATCGCCCAGAACAACATCGTCAGCGCGGCGCTGAAGCCCGGCAACCAGCCGCTGAAGGTCCCTCTCGTCATGCGGCTGATCACGGCGATGCCCTGGTTGCAGGGCGTCACGGCCCGTTTTGTGGGCCTGGGCGTGCGGCCCGAGCACGTGCAGTCCAATGACAATGCCGAGCGATGAGCCGACGTTGCGGCGCTTAACCTTGGAGTTGCAGGTAATCGGGTGTTCGCAACCAGAGATAACATTGCCTGCGACTGTAGCAGCCGGGTGACAGCCAAAGGGCCGGAACCCGGGTATTTTTAGTCAGGATTTCGATTTGTTGCTTCGGTCGTTGCCTGGATTTTGTTCACAAGGGGAATGCAATGAAGAAACTTGTACTCGCCGCTTCCATTCTTGCCGCCAGCACGGCGAGCGCTTTCGCGGCCGATCTCGCCGCTCGTCCATATACCAAGGCGCCCCCGATTGTGGCACCCATGTACGACTGGAGCGGCTTCTATATCGGTATCAACGGTGGCTGGGGACAGAGCAGCACCAGATATGACTGGCAGAATTTCCTCGTTCGTTCGGATAACGCATCCGGCGGCACCGTTGGCGGCCAAATTGGCTACAACTGGCAGGCTGGCTCCTGGGTGTTCGGTCTCGAAGCTCAGGGTAACTGGGCTGATCTGAGCCGGTCATATGTCGATCCGTTCGATCCGACCTGGTCCGTCGGTACGACGGTTGACGCAGTCGGTCTTTTCACCGGCCGCATTGGTTATGCTGCCAATAACGTCCTGTTCTACGTCAAAGGCGGTGCCGCGGTCGCCGGCAACAGCTACTGGGCCGCACTCAACAACGTCGATTTCATCCGCGTATCGAATACGCGATGGGGCGCGGATGTTGGCGTCGGCCTGGAATGGGGCTTTACCCCGAACTGGTCGTTCGGTGTCGAGTACAATCACATGTTCCTGGGTGACACGAACTACAATTGGACCAACGCAAACTGGCGCTATACCAACGTCGGCATCCGGCAGGACATCGACCTGGTCACCGCCCGCATCAACTATCGCTTCGGTGGTCCTGGTGTGACCAGATACTGATCTTGATACGCCAACAAAGTGAAAGCCCCGGCGTGAGCCGGGGCTTTTGCTTTGGAGCACCTTGGTCGGGGCAGGGCAGTCGATTCGGAGGCGGTCAGGCCATGACGGAATACCCGCCATCGACGGGAATCGCCGTACCCGTCACGAAATCGGATGCGGGAGAGGCGAGGAACACCGCGATACCCGCAAAATCATCGATGCCGCCCCAGCGCGCGGCGGGGGTCCGGGCCAGCACGCGGTCGTGCAGACCCTCGACCTCCTTGCGGGCATTCTTCGTGAGGTCGGTGTCGATCCAGCCCGGCAGCACCGCGTTGACCTGAATGTTGTCGGCAGCCCAGGCCACCGCACAGGCGCGCGTGAACTGGACGATGCCGCCCTTGCTCGCTGCATAGGCCGACGCAAAGCTGGCGCCGAAGATCGACATCATCGAGCCGATATTGACGACCTTGCCGCCACCGCCGGCCTTCATGGCCGGATAGACCGCCTGCGAACAGAGGAAGGCGCTGGTGAGGTTGGTCGCGATCACGCTGTTCCACTCGGCGATATCGAGCACGTGCGGTGGCTTGCGGATGCTGATGCCGGCGTTGTTGACGAGGATGTCGATGCGGCCGAGATCGCTCGCGACGCGCTCGGTCATTGCCGCGACTGCGGCCTTGTCGGTGACGTCGGTGGCTACTGAAATCGCCCTGGCGCCGGCGCGCTCCAGCTCCGCCACGGCAGCCGCCGATTTCTGCTCGTTGCGGCCGACGATCGCGACCGCGGCACCGGCTTTCGCCAATCCGCGGGCCATGCCGAGCCCGATGCCGCCATTGCCGCCGGTGACGATGGCGACCTTGCCGCTGAGATCGAACAGTTCTGCTTTCATGTGTTGTCCCTTCTTCGTCATGCCCGGGCAGAAGCGCTTCTTCGCGCTAGATGTCCGGGGCATCCACGTGTTCCCAATCGCCCATGATCCAATACGTGGACGGCCGGGGCTAGGCTAGCGGTAGCGACGCCGTCCTTCCAGACTGCCAAGCCCGGCCATGACGCGCGAGTCGGGTCAGCGATTGCCTTGCCAGATCAGAATCAGCCCGATGGCGCCGAGCACCGCGCCGTAGCCCGCCCATTGCAGCTGGTTGATCATGACACTCGATTGCGGCCAGCGGATCGAACCGGTCCCCTGACCGATCCATAGCAGGCCTATCGCAAGCGCCAGGAAGCCGATGATCGAAAGCGATCGGGCCATGGATTCCCTCCGTTGCCGCTCCCGGTTCTTGGGCGCCGCGCGGCTTGACGGACTGCCCCTGCTACCGGCGGCCGTCCGCAACGGGGGATCGAATACAATGCCGGTCAGATCCGCAAGACCGGAAGTCATCCCAGGGTTAATCCAAGGGGCGGCCACTGCCCCACGCCCGCTGGCTCCAGGCACAAAAAAGCCCCGGACGATACCGGGGCTTTTGAGCAGTTGAATTTGCAGAGATCAGTACTTCGCAGCGATCGGAGCGCCGGTCCAGTTGAAGCGGTAGACCAGCGAGGTGCTGATGGTCTGAACGAACGGCTTGAAGTTGATATCGACGCCAGTCCCCACGTTGGTGCCGTCGATCCGCTCCTGAAGATTCTTCCGGTCAAGATAGGCCGCACGATATTCCGTCTTCATGAACCAGCCCGGAGCACTGATTCCGAAGAAGTCCAAGTTGTTCTCGACGCCGCCACCTACGAACCAGCCCTGGGTATTGAAGCTGTCGGTGTGCACACCAACCGGGGTGCCGCTGAACGAGCCCAGCAGGGTGCTGCCCGACCAGTAGGTCCCGGTGTAACCGCCGTTGACGTAGGAAAGCACATTCGGAGCGACCAGATAGCCGACGCGCGCACCGGCTGCCCAAGCCGTTTCCATCTTCACGGTGCCGACAGCGAAGAGGCTTGCATCCCCGACGTCGCCCTTGAGGCTACCAAACGTGCCGTCGCCGAAGATACCGAATACCCAGGACGGGCCAGTCTGCCAGTCGTAACCCGCACCTACCGTGCCGAACCAGCCATCGCCACCTGTGCGGGTGTTGGTGCAGACGATGCAGGTGCCAGTGACGTTGTCAGTCACACCGCCGTTTGCCGACCAGATGCCGCCGCCGCCACCGCCGAAAATGTAGAAGCCGGTCCAGCTCGGAGCCATCACCACCGGCGCCGGAGCCTTGGCATAGGGCCGAGTTCCCAGGTCGGCTGCCGTGGCAGATCCGGTGAATGCCGCCAGCGCGGTCAGAGCGATCACCAACTTCTTCATGTCCCAATTCCCTTAGTTCAAAGCGTCTGTCTGATCGCTCAAACCGAATGCGCGAGCACCGATTCCCAAAACCCAGTGTCAGGACTATACGCGGTTCGGCCCAAAATGCTGTTGCGGGAGGAGCACACCCGTCCGAAAACGAAAGTCCGGGAAAGGTCTGAAAAATGGACAGAATCCGGCTTTGCCGGGGCCGGGGCGGCGAAAAAAGCCGGAAAGTCGCCCATATCGGCGGGAACAGCGGAATCAGACGTCCAGCAGGTCGTCGCTGGCGAATTCAGCCTTGTCGGAGATGAAGGCGAACCGGGCCTCGGCCTTGGTTCCCATTAGACGTTCGACCGAATCGGCGGTGCCCTCGCGGTCGTCGGCCAGCAGCACCACGCGCAGGAGCGTGCGCTTCGCCGGGTCCATCGTGGTCTCCTTGAGCTGGGCCGGCATCATCTCGCCCAGGCCTTTGAACCGGTTGACCTCGACCTTGGCGTTGGCATTGAACTGGCTCTTCAGCAGTTCTTCCTTGTGGGCGTCGTCGCGGGCATATACCGACTTGCTACCGTAGGTTAATTTGTACAGCGGCGGCACGGCCAGATAGAGATGGCCCTCATCGATCAGGCGTGGCGTTTGGCGGTAGAAGAACGTGATCAGCAGCGAGGCGATGTGCGCGCCATCGACGTCGGCGTCGGTCATGATGATGATGCGCGAATAGCGCAGATCTTCCTCGCGGTAATGCGCCAGCGTCCCGCAGCCGATCGCCTGCATCAGGTCGGAAAGCTGCGCGTTGGCCGTCAGCTTGTCCCTGCCGGCGGATGCGACGTTGAGGATCTTGCCGCGCAACGGCAGCACGGCCTGGGTCTTGCGGTCGCGCGCCTGCTTGGCGCTGCCACCTGCCGAGTCGCCCTCGACGATGAAGAGCTCGGAGCCTTCGGTCGCCGTATTGGTGCAGTCCGCAAGCTTGCCGGGCAGGCGGAGCTTCTTCACCGCGGTCTTGCGTGACGTCTCCTTCTCGGCGCGGCGGCGCAGCCGCTCGTCGGCGCGCTCGATGACGAAGTCCAGGAGCTTGTTGGCCTGCAGCGGATTGCCCGACAGCCAGTGGTCGAACGGATCCTTGATCGCCTGCTCGACGATCTTCTGGGCTTCCGCCGTCGCCAGCCGGTCCTTGGTCTGCCCCTGGAATTCGGGCTCGCGCACGAACACCGAAAGCATGATAGCGGCGCCGACCATCACGTCTTCCGACGTCACGGGCGCGGCGCGCTTGCCCTGGCCGATGCGCTCGGCATGGTCTTTCAGGCCGCGGAGCATCGCGCTGCGCAGGCCGGATTCATGGGTGCCGCCGTCGGGCGTCGGCACGGTGTTGCAGTAGGAGGAGAGGAAGCCGTCGGCATCCGCCGTCCATGCCACCGCCCATTCGCAGGCGCCGTGTGCGCCGTTGCGGCCGGACTTGCCGGAGAAGATATCCGGATGCACCAGCGTGTCGGCGTGAATGGCGGCGGCGAGATAGTCCTTCAAACCGCCGGGGAAATGGAAGCTGTCCTCGGCGGGGACGTCCTCGACGCCTTTCAGCAACTCGGGATCGCAGCGCCAGCGGATTTCGACGCCGCCGAACAGATAAGCCTTCGAGCGCGTCATCTTGAACAGCCGCTGCGGCTTGAACGAGGCCTTCGCGCCGAAGATATCGGTGTCCGGCTTGAAGCGGATGCGGGTGCCGCGGCGGTTGTTGATCTTGCCGAGGTCTTCGAGCTTGCCCTTGGGATGGCCGCGTTCGAAACTCATCCGGTAGAGCTTCTGGCTGCGCGCGACTTCCACCTCCAGACGCGAGGAGAGCGCGTTGACGACGGACACGCCGACGCCGTGCAGGCCGCCCGAGGTCTCGTAGACCTTGGAGTCGAACTTGCCGCCCGAATGCAGCGTGCACATGATGACTTCGAGCGCGGACTTCTTCGGGAACTTCGGATGCGGATCGACCGGGATGCCGCGACCGTTGTCGGTGACGGTCAGGAAGCCGTCGGCGGTCAATTCCACCTCGATGAAGGTGGCGTGGCCGGCCAGCGCCTCGTCCATGGCGTTGTCGATGACCTCGGCAAAGAGGTGATGCAGCGCCTTCTCGTCGGTGCCGCCGATATACATGCCGGGGCGGCGGCGGACCGGCTCGAGCCCTTCGAGCACCTCGATATCGGCCGCGGTGTAGCCGGCCTCCGCATTGCCGGCGCGCGGCGCCGCCTTGGCGGGCGCACGGCCCTTCGGTTCCCCGAACAGGTCACTGGGTGATTTGACTTTTGCGGCTGATTTCAATGATTTGGACATGGCTCTTTATATGGTTCGCGCAGGGCGCGGCAGCGAATCGGTTGCTGTGACTATGCCACGGATGGGCTCAAAAAGTGACCGCAGCGGCCGTGGCAGGGCAGCTCTCCGGGGGAGCGGCGGCCAATAGGCGGATTGCGTTCGGTTAGCAAGATGTGCCGTTGGCCGGCACTACCGGCTTGCTTTCAGCTGCAGGTTGCGTGAAGGTCGCGGCGGGTAGGGGGATAATCCAATGATCAGGTTGCTATTGGTCGCCGCGCTCGCGGCGCCGTGTGTTGGCTGCGCGTCGGTGACGCGCGGAACGACCGAGAATATTTCAATTGCGAGCACGCCTTCCGGCGCCACCGCCGAGGTATCGGGACTTGAGACTCCGACCACCTGCGTCACGCCGTGCGTGGTCGTGGCCAAGCGCAGTGCCGACATCACGGTGACCGTTAAAAAGGAAGGATATGAGCCGCAGATTGTCCCCCTCACCAAGGAAATTCCTGGCACGGGCGCGGCGGGCTTCGCCGGCAATATTCTGGCCGGTGGCCTGATCGGCATGGGAGTCGATGCGGCCACCGGTGCAGCGCTGGATCACAAGCCGAATCCAGTCATCGTTACTCTGCAACCGGCGGCTCCCGCATCGGCGCGTCCGGCGAAGCCGCGCCCGCCAAGGCGGCCGCCGCCCCCTCAAAGCTGAGTTCCCTTCGAGGGTATTTCGTTCGGCTGGTGGCGGGCGGCGGCACCCTCTTAGCGGTGGGAATCAATGGCGATCACGCCCGGTGCCGGGCATTGTGACTTGAAGTCACTCAATCGGCTGGCGTACCTCTGCGCGGGGCCTGGAACCTGAAAAAGGTTCGTCGGCGGAAACGGGGCGGAGGCGTTTCAGGACATGGAAGACTACGTGCGCGCCCTGGCTGATTTCGTGCGCGACAATCAGGTCTGGGCCGCGCCGATCGTGCTGGTGCTGGCGTTTTGCGAATCGCTCGCCTTCATTTCGCTGCTGGTTCCGGCCTGGGGCGCGCTGGTTGCCATCGGCGCGCTGGTGGGCGTCAGCGGCATCAATTTCTGGCCGGTCTGGCTGGCCGGCGGCCTCGGCGCGGCGCTGGGCGATTGGGTCTCGTACTGGTTCGGCTACAAATTCAAGGAGCACGTCGCCGAGATGTGGCCGCTGTCGCGCTATCCGGAGATCCTGCCGCGCGGCGAGGCCTTCGTCCAGAAATGGGGCGTCCCCTCGATCTTCATCGGTCGCTTCTTCGGCCCCCTGCGGGCTTCGGTGCCGCTTGCCGCCGGCATTTTCGAGATGCCTTACTGGCAATTCCAGATCGCAAACTTTGTCTCGGCGCTGGTCTGGTCGGGCGTCCTGTTGTTGTCCGGCGACGTGATGGCGAAGATCGCCGAATGGCTGTGGCGGTCGGCGTAGGGCAGGCTGGAATAAGCCGATAGCCAGGGTGTTAGCTCGATGGATACAATCAACGGACTAAAACCTCTTTCGTGCCGGCGTCGCGCTACCGTAAAACGACGGTAGAATTCGCGGTAGCCCGGAGATCTCTGCTGCCACATTCATCGTCTCACCCGGAGGTCATTTAATGGAATTGTCACGACGTCACGCGCTTGCCGGCGCCGCTGCGCTGGCTGCTTCGCCACTTCTGGCCAATGCGCCCGCCAGCGCGGCCGCGCCGGTGGCGGACAAGCAGGCGCCGAGTTTCTATCGCTACAAGGTCGGCGACGCCCAGGTGACGGCCATCTCCGATGGCGTCAACAACTTCGCGCTGCCCGATACGTTCGTGCTCAATGCGAAAAAGGACGAAGTCAACGCGGTGCTTGAAAAGGCCTTCATGCCGAAGGACAGGATGTCGATCCAGTTCGCGCCGCTGGTGATCAACACCGGCGGCAAGCTGATCGTGGTCGATACCGGCAACGGCGCCGCTGCGTTCGCTTCCAGCAAGGGCAATGTCGGCCAGTTCGCCGCCAACATGGCAGCCGCCGGTTTCGATCCGAAATCGGTCGACATGGTGGTGATCTCGCACTTCCATGGCGATCACATCAACGGGCTTCTGACTGTCGAGAACACCCCCGCATTCCCCAATGCCGAGGTGCTGGTGCCCGCGGCGGAATGGAAATACTTCATGGACGACGGCGAGATGAGCCGTGCGCCCGAGGGGCGGATGCAGGCCGTGTTCAAGAACGCCCGGCGCGTTCTCGAGGCGGGACTGAAGAAGAAGGTGACGCCCTATGAATGGGGGAAGGAAGTCGCGCCGGGACTGCTGGCGGTGGAGACCATCGGCCATACGCCGGGCCACACCTCCTATGTGCTCTCGTCGGGCTCCGACAAGGTCTTCATCCAGTCCGACGTCACCAACCACCCGGCGCTGTTCGTCACCCACCCCAGCTGGCACCTGATGTTCGACCAGGATCCGGCGCTGGCGGAAAAGACCCGCCGCCGGGTCTACGACATGCTGGTCGCCGACAGGATGCGCGTCCAGGGCTTCCACTATCCGTTCCCGGCCAACGGTTTCGTCGAGAAGGACGGCACCGGCTACCGGCTGGTACCGGCGCCGTGGAATCCGGTGATCTGACGAGAGGTGTCATTCCGGGACGCATCGAAGATGCGCCCCCGGAATCTCAAGATTCTCAGGTGCGCAATTGCGCACCATAGTTCGATGCTGCGCATCGCCCCGGAATGACGTGGAAAAACTTGACGTCAGCCAGGCGCGGCCTTATAGCCGCGCCCATGACTTTCGCCTCGACCATGTTCATCGTTCGCCGCCGCCGCATCATCGCGGTATGGGCGGACGCCTGCGTCTGAGATTGTCGCCCCTGCCGCCGGATCGGGTCCCGCGGCTTCTTCCCTTTTCCAGAAACGCGGTCTGAACTGGCGGCTCCTACGTCAAGCAGGAGTTTGAGATGTATACGCCACCTCAGTTCAAATCCGACCGTGCCGCGAGCCTCGCGTTCGCGGAAGCGCGCGGCTTTGGCCTCGTCTGCACGTGGGACGGCAGGAAGCCGGTCGCCTCGTCGCTGCCGTTCTATCTGACCTCGGCCGATGACGGCACGCCGCGCGCGGCATTTCATGTCGCGCGCCACAATCCGCTGGTAAAGCTCGCAGATGGAACGACATCCTGGCTGCTGGCCGTCAACGGCGCGGATGCCTATGTGTCGCCGGACTGGTACGTTTCGCCGGACCAGGTGCCGACCTGGCTCTACCAGGCGGTGCACCTGACCGGCCCGGTGCGGGTGATGTCCGCGGACGAACTCGCCGGGCAGATCGAGGCGCTCAGCGCCAAGTTCGAGGACAGGCTGTTGCCGAAAAAGCCGTGGCTGTCGTCGAAGATGACGGCCGGGCGGCTGGAAGCGATGAAGAAGGCGATCGTGGGTCTTGAGATGACGGTTGATGAGGTCGAGGGCAGCTTCAAGCTGAACCAGCACAAATCCGAGATCGACTATGCCGCGGTCGCGGGGGCGCTTGCCGCGCAGGCCGACGCCAGCGCGCGGCATATTGCGCATTTGATGAGAGAGGCGCGGCCGCAAGCCTTCGCCGACGAAACGAACCAGTTCGAAAGGAACGCGCCATGACCCTCACCGACAGCCAGCAACCCAAGACCGTCGGCGCTGCGACGAAGCCCGCCGTGTTCGTCGACGGGGCTTCCGGAACAACCGGCCTTGGCATTCAGGAACGCCTGCGCCTGCAGAACGACGTCGTCGTGAAGAACATCGCCGAGGACAAGCGGAAGGATCCCGCCGCGAAGCGGGCGTTGCTGGGCGAGGTCGACCTCGTCATCCTCTGCCTTCCTGATGACGCCGCGAAGGAAACGGTTGCGCTGATCGACAGCATGGGCGCTTCGGCGCCCAAGGTGCTCGACGCGTCGACGGCCTTTCGAGTGGCCAGCGACTGGACGTATGGCTTTCCGGAACTGACACCCGACCAGGCCGACAAGATCCGGGCCGCGCGAAAAGTCTCCAATCCCGGCTGCTATCCGACCGGCGGCATTGCGCTGTTGCGGCCGCTGGTCGATGCCGGGCTGCTGCCTCCGGACTATCCCGTCACCATCAATGCGGTGAGCGGCTATTCGGGTGGCGGCAAGTCGATGATCGCCAGTTTCGAGGACGGCAGCGCGCCGTCGTTCGAACTGTACGGTCTCGGCTTCGAGCACAAGCACCTGCCGGAGACGCAACTCTACTCGAAGCTGACGCGGCGGCCGATCTTCGTGCCGTCGGTCGGCAATTACCGGCAGGGTATGCTGGTGTCGGTGCCGCTGCATCTCGATACGCTGACCGGCAAACCCGGCGGAGCCGACCTGCACGCCGCGCTGGCCAAGCGCTATGCCGGAAGCAAGTACGTCTCGGTGATGCCGCTCGAGAACGCGGCAAGCAAGGGCGGGCGGATCGAGCCCGAGGCGCTCAACGAGACCAACAAGCTCGAGCTCTATGTCTTTGCCAGCGAAAAACATCGCCAGGCGGTGCTGGTCGCGCGGCTCGACAATCTCGGCAAGGGTGCGTCGGGCGCGGCCGTGCAGAACATGCGGCTGATGCTGGGCCTGCCGGAGAAGTAGACGGCCCGGCATTTCCCAGGGAGAGTGCGCCGTGGACGAAGAGACGCTGCAGTTCTACCGCGGCAACGCCGAGGCCTATGCCGGGCGCGAGATCACTTCGCGTCAGGCGCGGCTGACGGCGTTCCTTGCGCTGCTCCCGCCGGGCGCTTCCATTCTCGAACTCGGATGCGGCGCCGGCGGCGACACCGCGGAAATGCTGACGCGAGGGTTCGATGTCCGCGCGACCGATGGCTCGCCTGAAATGGCTGCGGTCGCATCAAAGCGTCTCGGCCGCACCGTCGAGACGCTGCTGTTTCATGACCTCGACGAGGTCGAAGCCTATGACGGCGTCTGGGCCAATGCCTGCCTGCTTCACGTTCCCCGCAACGAACTCGCCGGCATCCTGCGGCTGATCTGGCGCGCACTCAAACCCACGTGCGCGTTCTTCGCCAGTTACAAGACCGGCGACGGCGATGGCCGCGACACGCTCAATCGCTACTACAACTATCCCTCGCCGGACTGGCTGCGCGCCACCTATGCGGAAGCCGGCCAATGGAGTTCGCTGTCGATCGAGAGCGGCGAAGTCAAAGCGTTTGACGACAGGATGGCATCGATGCTGTTCGTCGTCGCGCAAAAGGGCGGCTGAGCTACGTTCCTCACACCAGCCCGAAGATCGCCAGCGCCAGCACTGCCTGCGCCAGGAAGCCGACGGTGAAGGCCAGCGTTCGGAACACTGGCAGGCCCAGCGTGTAGACGATCAGATGGGCGACGCGGGACCAGAAGTACACGGCGCAGGCCATCACGGTCCATTTGGTGGAATAGTCGAGATCGTTGAGGATCAGCACCAGCGGCGCGAAGATGATCAAGTTCTCGATCGCGTTGTCATGCGCGAACATCAGGCGATTGGCCCATTCCGCTTGCGGCTTGTCGTTGCGCGAGGGATTGGCCATGGCGCCTGAAAGCCCGCGCACCTGGCAGCGATTGATGATGTAGGGAATCCAGAGCAGTCCGGTCAAAATCACGGTCAGAGTCAGCCAGAACAATTCGCGTGTCATTGGTTTCCCCTCAAACGATCTTGATTCCCGGCACGGGACGGCTGATCATACCGGACAACGCGAGTCGGCGCTACGCGCGGACGCGGACGTAGCTGCCGGGCGCATCCTCGATCGGCGGCATCTCGGCGGTGCCGACGGCGCGCGCGGGAACACGCTCGGGGTCGATGGCCTCCAGCCATTGCAGCCAGTCGGGCCACCACGAGCCCTTGTGCTCGGTGGCGCTCTTCAGCCAGTCGGCGAGCTTGACGTCCCTGATGCTGTCGTTGGTCCAGTACTGGTACTTGCCCGCCGCCGGCGGATTGACCACGCCGGCGATGTGACCGGAACCCGACAGGACGAATTTGACCGGACCGCCGAAGAACTGCGAGCCGTACAGCACTGAATCTGCCGGTGCGATGTGATCCTCGCGCGTCGCCAGATTGTAGACGGGCACCTTGACCTTCGACAGGTCGAGCAGCGTGTTGTCCAGCACCATGCTGCCGCCGGTCAGCCGGTTTTCCAGATAGCAGTTGCGCAAGTAGTAGGAATGGTTCGCCGCCGGCATCCGCGTGGCGTCGGAATTCCAGTGCAGCAGGTCGAACGAGGAGGGCGGTTGTCCCTTCAGGTAGTTGCTGACGACATAGGACCAGATCAGGTCGTTGGAGCGCAGCATGTTGAAGGCCATCGCCATCCTGCTGCCTTCGAGCACGCCGGCAGCCTTCATGTCGCGTTCGAGCGCCGAGATCTGGTCCTCGTCGACGAACACAAGCAGATCGCCGGCATGGGTGAAGTCGACCTGCGCCGCAAAGAACGTCGCTGATGTCACGCGCTGCCGCCGCTTCTCGGCGAGCCACGCCAGCGTCGAGGCGAGCAGGGTGCCGCCCACGCAGTAGCCTGCGGTGTGAACCTTCATCTCGCCCGTCATCTTCTCGATGATGTCCATCGCGGTGAGCGGCCCTTGCTTCATGTAGTCGTCGAACGTCTTCTTGCCGAGTTCCTTGTCCGGATTGACCCAGGAGATCACGAACACGGTGATGCCCTGATCGACGCACCATTTGATGTAGGATTTTTCCGGCCTGAGATCGAGAATGTAGAACTTGTTGATCCATGGCGGCACGATCAGGAGCGGCGTGCGCAGCACGGTCTCCGTGGTCGGCGCGTACTGGATCAGTTGCATCAGGTCGTTCTGGTAGATCACCTTGCCGGGCGTCGTCGCCATGTTGACGCCGACCTCGAGATTGGACGGATCGGACTGGCGGATGCGCAGCGTGCCGTGGCCGGCCTCGATGTCTTCGGCCAGCATCTTCATGCCGCGCACGAGGTTGTCGCCATTGGACGCCAGCGTCTCGCGCAGCACTTCCGGATTGGTGAAGACGAAATTCGACGGCGCGATCGCGTTGGATATCTGCTGGACGTAGAACTCGGCCTTCTTGCGCGTGTGCGGATCGAGGCCCTCGGCGTTCTTCACCAGCGATTCCGCCCATTGCGTGGTGAGCAGATAAAGCTGCAGCACGAAATCGAAGAACTGGTTCGACTTCCACTCGGGGTCCTTGAAACGCTTGTCGCGCGGCGACGGCTCGATCGCAGGCCCCGCCTGCTCGCCGGCCATGCGGCGCGCCGCCGAACCCCAGAGATCGAGGTAGGCCTTGCCGATCCTCGTCTGCAGGTCCGCAGCGCGCTGGCTGTCCGAGAGCCAGTATTCGGCGACCTGCGAGAACGTCTTGACGATTTCACCGATTTCGCTGGGCGGCTTGTCGGCCATCTCGCCGGCCTCGCGCGGCTTGAGATAGGCCGCCAGCGCCTGGCCGCTCGTCTCCATCGCCCTGGCGATGTTCATGGCAAAGGCTTCGGCATTGAAGCTCTTGGGACCCTGGGTATCGGAGCCCTTGGTATTGGAGCCTTGAGTATTGGAGCCCCCGGTTTCGGTGCTGACGTCGCTCATTGGATGGACACTACAGGTTCGTTCGGGGTTCGTCACCGCGCCCATTAGCGCCGTGGCGTTTGCGGTTAACCCTGTTGCACTGCGATAAAGTTTCCGTGTTTCGACACATTGCAGCCGCACCGGACGGATTTGCTCCCGGGCACCAATCGTTTCGGCGGCAATGATCTGTAACGGCAAGCAACGAAATCAACGCGAGCGGCACAATTTTGCGTTGCAAGGCTTGTACCAGCGCCTCCACACGATCGAGAATATGTATAGAGTTTGCGTGAGTAGCAGGGGATTCCCGGACGGATGCCAGCAAATCGAACGATAAGGCTGCGGTCGGTCGCCGCGCTGTTCGCGGCAGCACTGGCGCTCGGCGGCTGCTCGACCCAGATCGCCGACATGCCCGGGGTCGGCGTGCCGGCAGGCGCACCCGAACGTCCCAAGGAAGCCGGATCCTATATGCCGGTCCACGATCTGCCGCCGGACCGCGAAGAGGAAGCGATGAAGCCGGCCGAACTGTCTAAAATTCAGGCGGAATTGACCGCGGCCCGGGATCGGCAGGCGACCGCCGCGCACCCGGCAAAACCGGCCAAGAAGTGATTTGGAGGTCTTCGGTCGAGCTTCGACCGGCCGACTTGGACTCGTGAGCCTTTAACTTGAAAACACTATAGAAGCTGGCGCTGCCAAGCGCCCGTGGTACAAGAAATCAAACTCAACCGCATAGCGGGCCCAGAACCTGGGATGTTGCGCCAAAATTCGCCCTAAATCATTGATTAAGTGCGATTTTTGATCGAAGTCCGAGAATTCGGTTTCACAGCGCGAAGGTCTCCCGATTCTTCCTGCCGGTTGCCCGGAGCAAGGTTCCATGGAAGATTTTTACCGCATCCGCCGTCTGCCACCTTACGTGTTCGAGAAGGTCAACCAGGCCAAGGCGGCTGCGCGCAATGCCGGGGCCGACATCATCGACATGGGCATGGGCAATCCGGACCTGCCGACGCCGCCCCACGTGATCGAGAAGCTGAAGGAGACGCTGGGCAAGCCGCGGACCGATCGCTATTCGGCCTCGCGCGGCATCAACGGCCTGCGCAAGGCGCAAGCGGCCTACTATGCGCGGCGGTTCGGCGTGAAACTCAATCCGGATACCCAGGTCGTCGCCACGCTCGGCTCGAAGGAAGGCTTTGCCAACGTGGCGCAGGCGATCACCGCACCCGGCGACGTCGTGCTCTGTCCCAATCCCAGTTACCCCATTCACGCCTTCGGCTTCCTGATGGCGGGCGGCGTGATCCGCTCCGTGCCGTCGGAACCGACGCCGCGGTTTTTCGAGGCGGTGGAGCGCGCGATCATCCATTCGATCCCGAAACCATTGGCGCTCGTGGTCTGCTATCCCTCCAACCCGACCGCCTACGTCGCGGAGCTCGATTTCTACAAGGATCTGGTGGCGTTCGCGAAGAAGCACGAGATCTTCATCCTGTCGGATCTGGCCTATGCCGAGGTCTATTTCGACGAAAAGAACCCGCCGCCCTCGGTGCTGCAGGTGCCGGGCGCGATCGACGTCACCGTCGAGTTCACCTCGATGTCGAAGACGTTCTCGATGGCCGGCTGGCGCATGGGGTTTGCCGTCGGCAACGAGCGGATCATCGCAGCACTTGCGCGGGTGAAATCCTATCTCGACTACGGCGCGTTCACGCCGGTCCAGGTCGCCGCCACCGCCGCACTGAACGGGCCGGACGATTGCATCAAGGAAATGCGCGACACCTACCGCAAGCGCCGCGACGCGCTGGTGGAATCGTTTGGCCGGGCGGGTTGGGAAATTCCGCCGCCGCAGGCTTCGATGTTTGCGTGGGCGCCGTTGCCGAAAGCGTTCGAAAGCGTCGGCAGCATGCAGTTCGCAACCCTGATGGTGGAGAAGTCAGGCGTGGTGGTTTCGCCCGGCGTCGCCTTCGGCGAGCACGGTGAGGGTTATGTCCGCATCGCCATGGTGGAAAACGAGCAGCGTATCCGCCAGGCCGCGCGCGGTGTGCGCCGCTTCCTTGAAAGCGGCATTGAAACGTTGCACAACGTGGTTCCTCTCGCCAACCGGCGCTAGGCATGACCCCGAAAATGGTTTTGTGGTTTTCGGATCAGGTCATGCCTTTGCATGGCGTCTTTTGCAGGTTCTTTTAGTCATGGTCGCACCCCTGGGAGTGGGCATTGCGGGGCTCGGCACCGTTGGCGCCGAAGTCGTCCGCCTCATCGAAGAGCAGGCGCGGACGTTGTCGGCGCGCTGCGGACGTGGCGTGCGCGTCGTGGCCGTCACCGCGCGCTCGAAGGCGAAGAAGCGCTCGATCGATCTGCGCGGTGTCGAGTGGGTCAAGAGCCCGCTGGCGCTGGCCACCGATCCGCGCGTCGATTGCTTCGTCGAACTGATGGGCGGTGCGGGCGAACCGGCGCTCTCGGCGATCGAGGCCGCGCTGAAGGCGGGCAAGTCGGTGGTGACCGCCAACAAGGCGCTGATCGCCAAGCATGGCGTGCGGCTGGCGAAGGCCGCCGAAAACCATGGCGTCGCGCTGAACTACGAGGCGGCGGTCGGAGCGGCCATTCCGGTCATCAAGACCTTGCGCGAGGGCCTTGCCGGTACCGGCATCAACCGCGTCTATGGCATCCTCAACGGCACCTGCAATTACATCCTGACCCGGATGGAGCAGGAGGGTCTATCGTTTGCCGAATGCCTGAAGGATGCGCAGCGGCTCGGCTATGCCGAAGCCAATCCGACGTTCGACGTCGATGGTCACGACACCGCGCAGAAACTTGCGATCCTTGCCAGCCTCGCCTTCGGCACCAAGGTGGCGCAGAGCGCGGTCTATGTCGAGGGCATCTCCTCGATCGCGCCGGAAGACCTGCGCGCGGCCGAAGAACTCGGCTACCGCGTAAAACTGCTTGGCGTTGCGGTGCGCACCGCCAAGGGCATCGAGCAGCGCGTGCATCCGACCATGGTGCCGAAATCATCCTCGATCGCGCAGGTGATGGGCGTGACCAACGCCGTGACCATCGATGGCGAGGGCATTCCGCCGATCACGCTGGTGGGGCCGGGCGCCGGCGGGGCTGCGACCGCGTCCGCCGTGCTTGCCGATATCGCCGACGTGGCGCGCGGCATCCGCGCAAAGCCGTTCGGCCGTCCCGTCGACCGGCTGCACTCGACCACCAAGGCGCCGATGGAGCGCCACGAAGGCGGCTACTACATCCGCCTGATGGCGCGCGACCTTGCCGGCACTGCCGCTACCATCGCCACTCGCCTTGCCGAACAGAAGATCTCGCTGGAGTCGATCGTGCAGCGCCACCCCGAGGGTGTCGACGCCAACGGCGCCACGAAGAAGGGATCGCCGGTTCCGGTCATCCTGATTACCTATGCAACGTCGGAGGACGCGGTCTATCGCGCCCTGGAGGCGGTGCAGCGCGACAAGGTGATCAGCGGCCGGCCGCAGGTGATACGGATCGAAAAGAACTAGCGTGCGATCCGCGGGATATCCCTTAGGGATAGCCTTGGGGATCGCGCACCGAAGTATGATGGCGGGCCGGCCAGGGTCCGCACAGGTTTTTTGAAGGAGTCAGCCGATGTCGACCCATATTTCCGTTCCGCCGCAGTTGCTGCTCGAGCGCATCCTTACGCTGGAGATCGTGCGGGTCACGGAGCGCGCGGCCGTGTCCGCTGCGCGGTTGCGCGGCCATGGACAGGAAAAGGCGGCCGACCAGGCCGCCGTCGATGCGATGCGCCGCGAACTCAACAAGCTGCCGATCGAAGGCACCATCGTGATCGGCGAGGGCGAGCGCGACGAGGCGCCGATGCTGTTCATCGGCGAGAAGGTCGGACTCAACGCCGGACCGCAGGTCGATATCGCGGTCGATCCGCTCGAAGGCACCACGCTGTGCGCCAAGAATATGCCCGGCGCGATCGCGACCATGGCGATGGCCGATGGCGGCACGCTGCTGCATGCACCCGACGTCTACATGGAGAAGCTTGCGGTAGGCCCGGGCTACAAGAAGGGCGTGGTCGAACTCGACGCATCGCCGGCCGATAATGTGAAGAGGCTCGCGAAAGCCAAGGGCGTCGAGGCATCGGCAATCACGGTACTGGTGCTCGATCGGCCGCGTCACGCCGACATCATATCCAGCATCCGCTCGACCGGCGCTGCGGTGCGGCTGATCACCGACGGTGACGTCGCCGGCGTGATCCATTGCGCCGACCCCGACAATACGGGCGTCGACATGTATATCGGCACCGGCGGCGCGCCCGAGGGCGTGCTCGCGGCCGCGGCGCTGCGCTGCATCGGCGGCCAGATGCAGTGCCGGCTCATCCTCGACAGCGAGGAAAAGCGCGAGCGCGCCCACAAGATGGGCGTGACAGACCCGAAGATGATCTACGGCATCGAAGACATGGTGCGGGGCGACTGCCTGTTCACGGCCACCGGCGTCACGACCGGCTCACTGCTTACGGGCGTCAAGTTCCGCAAGGATGTCATCGAGACCGAAACGGTGGTAATGCGTTCGGTCACCGGCACTGTGCGTTACATCAAGGCCGAGCACCGGCAGCTCGAAAAGTTTCATCTGGATTAACGCGCTGTCATTCCGGGGCGCGCAAAAGCACGAACCCGGAATCTCGAGATTCTCAGGTGCGCAATTGCGCACCGTAGTTCGATGCTGCGCATCGCCCCGGAATGACGGCGTCAATAACAACAAAAAGAAAAGCAGGGGAGGGCTCGCAATGTCCGATCTATCCGCCGTAAAGGCGCTGGTGTTCGACGTGTTCGGTACCGTCGTCGACTGGCGCACCAGCCTCATCAACGATTTCACCAGGTGGTCGGAGACCTCGGGCATCAAGGCCGACTGGACCGCGCTGGTCGACGGCTGGCGCGCGGTCTATGCTGCCTCGATGGACGAGGTGCGCAAGCATCCCGAGCGCGGCTATCAGATCCTGGATACGCTGCACCGGCGCTCGCTGGAAAAACTTGTCGCCGATTTCGGAATCAAGGGGCTGAGCGAAGCCGATCTGCACTATCTCACGCTGGGCTGGCACCGCCTGCACCCGTGGCCCGACAGCGTCGTCGGCCTGACGCGGCTGAAGAAGAAATACATCATCTCGCCGCTCTCCAACGGCAACGTCGCGCTGCTGACCAACATGGCCAAGTTCGCCGGCCTGCCGTGGGATCTGGTCATGTCGGCGGAATTGTTCGAGCACTACAAGCCCGATCCCGAAACCTATCTTGGCGCGGCGAAGCTGCTGTGTCTGCCGCCGGAGCAGGTGATGATGGTCGCCGCCCACAACAACGACCTGAAGGCCGCGCAGCAGAATGGCCTGAAGACCGCCTTCGTCGCGCGGCCGACCGAATACGGCCCGCACCAGAAATACGATTTCGAGGCCACTGGCGATTGGGACATCGTCGCCAGGGATTTTGGCGGCATCGCTGACGGGCTGGGGTGCTAGATTTGTAGGATGGATAGAGCGCAGCGAAACCCATCAAATCCCAGCGCGGACGAATGATGGGTTTCGCTGCGCTCTACCCATCCTGCTACGCGGTTACGACGCGCCCGCCTGGATCACGCCGTACCAGCCAAGCCCCTTGTAGGTCTCGTAACCCGGCGTGGCGTGGAACGCGGTCATGACGCCGGAGCGATCCTGATAGAAGCCGGAGCGTTTGCCTTCGAGTTGCAGCGAGATGCGTTCGGTGAGCAGGCCCTGGCCGTCGGACGCCGCGATCACGCGGAAATTGGAATCGACCAGCAACACGCGCGCCTTGTCGGCCGCGCCGACGCGCACGCCCTGCACGATGGCGCGGGCCTGTGGCTCCCAGTCGAAATGGATGGCGAGTACGCCGGTTGCCTTGCCGTTCGCCTTGCCGCCGGCGCGAACGCTGGCGCAATAGGTCGCGACCTGGGCGTGGCCGAGCAATGGCTGGGATTCGACATCGGCGGCGGTGTAGTCGTCGCCGGAACGCAGGTCGCGGGCAGCGCGAAACCATTTGGTCGACGCGACATTCTGGCCGACGACGTTGAAGCGGTCCGCCCGGCCATTGGCCACGACGTTGCCGTTGAGATCGCAGAGCCAGAGATCGAGGTAGACCGTGTAGGCGCCGAGGATGACCGCGAGCCGCTCCGACACATGGGCTACCGCGGCGGCATCCGGCGTCGCCGCGCAATCGACGACGGCGGAGTCGGTCGCCCACCAGCGCACGTCGCAGGTCCGTTCATAGAGGTTGCGGTCGATCAGTTCGATGGCGTTGAGCGACAGGTCCGTCATCCGTTCGCCGCGCGAGCGGTCGGCCATCTGCGCGATCGAAGTCATCAGGTTGCCGGTGCGGTTGGTGAGCTGGCTCTCGAGCTCGCGGGCGATGGTTTCGACCTGCTGGCCGACGTTGCGCACTTCCTGCGCCACCACGGCAAAGCCCGCGCCCTGCGCGCCGGCGCGCGAACTCTCGATCAGCGCGTTCAGCGCCAGCATCTTCATCTGGTTGGTGATCTTCTGGATCGACTTGGTCTTCTCGCAGGCGACCTGGTTGACCTCGGCGGTCAATTTCGCGATCAGCGTGGAGACGTCGGTATCATCCTCGGTACTCGCTGCACTCGGTTTGGCGATCGTTGCAGTTCGAAATCGGTCGAGCGCGGCGGACATGCGGAAATTCCTCAGTCTTTGTGCAATTGCCGACCTTCTGTGGATCGACGGGACTCAACGAGAGCATGTTGGTACCTTTGTCGCGGATCATGGCTAACGATTGGTTTAATTTCCCTGTCCGGCGGGGAGTATTGCGGGGACAAGTTGCATCTTCTTTGTGCAAGTCGGTTTTGTCGGCATAGGGTCAACGCCGGTATGGCCGGGGTCGTTCCGGCCTTGCCGCAGCGAACCGCGCCCTGGTTTGCCGACCGGCGGCTTTGTCACTATTTCTCGAAGGCATCATGACGCTTCCTGCATCCGCGTTCCCCGTTGAACTGCCGCAAGCGTTTCTCGGCGTATCGCGTTCGGCGACCGGCAAATTGTGGCGCGACCGGCTCGATGCGCGAGGGGCGGCGCGGGCGCTGGCGATCACGCAGCGCTACCAGTTACCGGAGATGCTGGCGCGGGTGCTGGCGGGACGCGACGTCGGGATCGACGAGGTCGGGGATTTCCTCGATCCGACCATCCGCAAGCTGATGCCCGATCCCCACACCGTGACGCAGATGGAGACGGCGGCCAAGCGCATCGCCAATGCGGCCGCGCGCGGCGAGAAGGTCGCGATCTTCGGCGATTACGACGTCGACGGCGCGACCTCGTCGGCACTGCTCGCCTGGCATTTGCGCCATTGCGGGCTCGACCCGCTGATCCACATCCCCGACCGCATCTTCGAAGGCTACGGGCCCAATGTCGAGGCGGTGCGCGGTCTCGCGGCCAGGGGCGCGACGCTGCTCGTCACCGTCGATTGCGGCACCACCAGCCTCGAGCCGCTGGCGGAGGCGCGCAAGCTCGGCATGTCCGTGGTCGTGATCGACCACCACCAGACCGGCGATGAACTCCCCGAGGTCGACGCGCTGGTCAACCCGAACCGCGCCGACGATCTCTCCGGCCTCGGCCATCTTGCCGCCGTCGGCCTGGTGCTGATCACGTTGGTCGCGGTGAACCGCGAGTTGCGTGGCCGCGGCTTCTGGACCGCCGAACGGCCGGAGCCGGACCTGCTCGGCATGTTGCATCATGTGGCGCTCGGCACCGTGGCCGATGTCGCGCCCCTGACCGGGCTCAACCGCGCCTTCGTCGCCAAGGGCCTGATCGCGATGCGCCGCCGCGACCATGTCGGGCACACCGCGCTGATGGATGTCTCGCGGCTGAACGGCCCGCCTGAAGCCTGGCATCTTGGCTTCATGCTGGGGCCGCGCATCAATGCCGGCGGCCGCATCGGGCGCGCCGATCTCGGCGTGCGGCTGCTGCTGGAGGGCGACGTCTCGGAAGCGGCGCGGATCGCGGCCGAGCTCGACCGGCTCAACAGCGAGCGCCGCGTCATCGAGCAGGCAGCGGAGGCGCAGGCCGAAGCCGAGGCGCTGGCTTCGCTCGGGCTCGAAGATAAGGGCGCCGTGATCGTGACTGCCGCGGAAGGCTGGCATCCCGGCATCGTCGGGCTCGTTGCCTCCAGGCTGAAGGAGAAATTCGCCCGCCCCGCCTTCGCCGTTGCGCTGGAGCCGGGCGGCATCGGGACCGGCTCGGGCCGCTCGATCTCGGGCGTCGATCTCGGCAAGGCGGTGCGGCAGGCGGTGAAGGAGCGGATATTGATGAAGGGCGGCGGCCACGCCATGGCGGCCGGCGTCACGCTGCGCAAGGAGAAGCTCGCGGAGTTTCGCGCCTTCATGGAGAGCGCGCTCGCCGAGGACGTCGCCAATTCCCGCCACGAGAACGAATTGTTCGTCGACGGCGCCGTCAGCGCGCGCAGCGTCACCGTGGAGTTCGCCAACACGCTCAACCGCGCCGGGCCGTTCGGCGCCGCCAACCCGGAGCCGGTGATCGCGCTGCCGGCGCATCAGCTCGTCTATGCCGATGAAGTCGGCCAGGCGCATCTGCGCGTCCGGCTCAAGTCCGGCGACGGTGCCATCGTCAACGGCATTGCGTTCCGCTCGGTCGGACAGAAGCTTGGCGAGGCGCTGACGCAAAACCGCGGCCAGCGGCTGCATGTCGCGGGTTCGCTCGCGGTCGATCGGTTTCAGGGGGCGGAGCGCGTGCAACTTCGCGTGGTCGACGTCGCGCTACCGGATCCGGGACCGGCCGTGATAAGATAATCCGACAAGCAAGAACAACAAAACGGGAGAAGAAAATGACAGGGCAGGTTCAGGGCAAGGTCGCGTTGGTGACGGGTGGTGCGTCCGGCATCGGCGAGGCAATTTGCGAGTTGCTGGCGCGCGAGGGCGCTTCGGTCGCAGTCACCGATGTCGACGATTTGAAGGGACCTGAAGTCGTCGCGCGGATCAAGAAGGCGGGCGGCGAGGCCAGCTTCTGGCATCACGACGTCACCAGTGAGGAGCGCTGGATCGAGGTCGTGGCCGATATCATGAAGCGCTATGGCAAGCTCGACGTGCTGGTCTCGAACGCCGGCATCGGCATCGCCGTGCCGTCGATCACCCAGATGACGCTGGCGGACTGGCGGCGGCAGACCGCGATCAATCTCGACGGCGTGTTTTTGTCGGTGAAGCATGGCCTGCCGGCGATGCGCAAGACCGGCGGCGGCTCCGTCATCATGATGTCGTCGCTGGCGGGCCTGCGCGGTTCAGCCAGCCTGTCCGGCTATTGCGCGACCAAGGGCGGCGTGCGGCTGTTTGCCAAAGCGATTGCGATGGAATGCGCCACCTTCGGCGACGGCATCCGCGTCAACTCGGTGCATCCGGGCATCATCGACACGCCGATCTGGGGCAAGATCCCGACGGGAGCGACGGGGGCCGGACAAAACGCGCCGATCGATCCCGAGGAGCGCGCCAAATTGGCGACGCCGCTCGGCCGTGCGGGGCATGCGGAGGAGATCGCGCAGGGCGTGCTGTATCTGGCGTCCGACGCGTCGCGTTATGTGACGGGGACCGAGCTCATCATCGATGGCGGCATGAATGCGGGCGGAGTGGTGCGGCCTGGGTAAGACGTTTTCGCGTCATTGCGAGTTCCGACCGGCCGTAAGGGGCCGACGCGCATTGGATGAAACTATGAAGCAATCCAACCATCCGTTATGCCGCGCCATGGATTGCTTCGCTTCGCTCGCAATGACGGCAGTGGCGAACTACCCGCCCTGCCTCAACCGCGCCAGCACCTTCAGCCCGCCGTAACCATCGGCGGGCAACAGCCCCATCCTGGTCTGGTAATCCTTCACCGCCTTCATGGTGTCGTTGCCGACGCGGCCGTCGGTGCCGCCGGTGTCGAAGCCGGCCTTGGTCAGCCGCGTCTGCACCTCCTGCACTTCGGCGAGCGTCAGCGCGCGCTCGGAGCCGGGGAAGGGGCGGATGAACGGCGGCCCGCCAAGAATGCGGTCGCCGAGATGGCAGATCGCCAGCGCGTAGTTCATCGACGGATTGTAGCTCTTCACCGAATAGAAGTTCGGCCCCAGCAGGAACGCCGGGCCGCCGGCGACCGGCACCCACATTTGCGACGACGCATTCGGCTGCGGAAACGGCTTGCCGTCGGCGCGGGTCACGCCGGCGCTTGTCCACGCCGCATAGGTCCGGCTGCCGCCCGTGGCCGCGCCTGACGCGTTGACCTCATAGCCCCAGTGTTCGCCACGATGGTACTTGCCGCGGTTGAGCAGATAGCGCGCGCTGGAGCCGAGCGCGTCGTCGGGCCTGCCGAACGGCGAGACGCGGCCATCCTTGTCGTAATCCATGCCGACGTTGAGCCAGACTTCGGGCATCCACTGCGTATGCCCCATCGCACCGGCCCAGGAGCCGCGCATTTCTTCCGGCGTGCTCCAGCCCCGGTCGACGATCTTGAGCGCATTGATGAGTTCGGTTTCCCAATAGGTGCGGCGGCGCGGCTCGTTCCAGGCGAGTGCGGCGAGCGCCGGAAAAACCGGACGCATGTGATTCTGCTGCACCAGCGGATCGCCATAGGCGGACTCGACGCCCCACAGCGCCAGCAGCGTGCCCCGCTCGACGCCGAAATCCCGCTCGATCCGGGCGAACAGCGCCTCGTTCTTCTTCAGGGCCTCGCGGCCGTTGATGATGCGCCAGTCCGAGACGCGGCGATTGATGTACTGCCAGACCTGTTCGTGAAATTCCGGCTGCTTCTGCATCTTCCGGAACACGCTCATGTCGGGCTCGATGCGGCCCATCACCCGCGCCCAGGTCGCCTCCGAAATGCCCTTGGCGAGCGCGCGCGCGCGAAAATGGTCGCGCCACTGGTCGAAGCCGGGAGGGGCGGCAAACGCCGAGAGGGGCGTGGCGAGCAGGGCGCCGGCGCCGATGCTGGCCTGCAGCAGCGCGCGGCGGGTCGGGGCAATCCTGGAATCGGGCTGTTTCATGCCGGCATTCTAGCCGTCCAGCGGGCCAGCGCCAAAAGCCATGACGCCGCGGGAACCGCAATTTTGCCGACAATCTTGCCGCGATTTCACTTGGCTCGCCCCGGCCATAGACGAGTTGCGCGGGGTTCCTGTAATGATCGGGAGAACCGAGAACAAGGGGCTGGAAAATGACGCACGCTCGTAGCGAGTACAAGGATTTCATGTCGCTGACACCGGACGCCTACAGCGCCGTGCGGGCGCTCGGCCAGGTCGCAGCCCAGGCCGGCATGGACAAGCAGATGCTTGAACTGATCAAGCTTCGCGCTTCGCAGATCAACGGCTGCGCCTTCTGCGTGCAGTATCACATCATGGAGAGCGAAAAGCTCGGCGTGCCCACGGACAAGATCAACCTCGTGGTGGTCTGGCGCGAGGCGCCGCAGTTCTCGCAGCGCGAACGGGCGGCGCTGGCATGGACGGAAGCGCTGACCATGATCGCCGGCGGCGTCAGCGATGAAGTGTATGCAGAGGCGAGCCGCGAATTTTCAGAGAAGGAGCTTGCCTATCTCACTTCCGCGATTGCCGCGATCAATGTCTGGAACAGGTTCGGCGCCGCCTATCGCTGGACTCCGCCGGCGCGGAAGCCGGTTGTCGGCGCGGCGGCCTCGTAGCGACGAATGGTCCCAACTTTTTTCACGCGCTTGTGAAGTGGAAGATCGCCGCATCGACTGGTTCGTCGTCGGCAGGTGCTACGTTGAAGCTCATGCTCTTACGTCGTCTTCACCTCGCCCTGATCCTGATCCTGTGCGTGTCCGCCTTCGCGCCCTCATCCGCGCCGGCGCAAGACGCCGCAGGCCTGGTGAAGGTAGAACTGCTTGCCGAGCCCGCATCGATTGCACCGGGCGAGCCCTTTACCGTCGGCATCAAGCTGTCGATGAAGGAGCACTGGCACACGTACTGGCGAAATCCCGGAGATTCCGGCGAGCCGACGCAGGTGTCATGGAAATTGCCGCCAGGCTTCGTGGCCGGCGACCTTGAATGGCCGGCACCGTCGCTGATCCGGGTCGGTCCGGTCGCGAGTTTCGGCTACGAGGACGAAACGATCCTGCTTGCACGCATCACGCCGCCGCGCGATGTGAGGTCCGGCACGACAGCCAGTCTTGTTGCCGATGTCGCCTATCTCGTCTGCGAAAAAATCTGCATTCCCGGCGAGGAATCGGTCTCCCTCTCGCTTCCTGTGTCCGGACGGACCGCCTCGTCGCCGACCAATGCCATCTTCGAGGCGGCGCGCAGCAGGCTGCCACAGCCATCGCCGTGGAAAGCGTCATTCAGCACCGATGCAAAGGCAATTACCTTGTTGCTGCGTGAAGGCGTGCAAGGCGATGCCATCCGCGCAGCGCGGTTCTTTCCGTATGACAACACGCTGATCGACAACGCTGCCCAGCAGGCCTTGCGAACGGATGGGCAGGCTACGCAAATCTCCATCGAGCGTAGCCAGATTGCGAAATCAATTCCGCAGCGCATCGATGGTGTTCTGGCGTTGGAGGAGGATGTCGGCGGAACAGTCGCCTCGCATGCTTTCGCAATCGAGGCAATGCCATCGGCCGGGTCGACGGCGGGGGAGGGCATGACGCTCCTCTATGCCGTGATCTCCGCGTTGATCGCGGGCGTCATCCTCAACCTCATGCCCTGCGTCTTTCCGGTGCTTTCGATCAAGATCCTGCATCTCACGGAGCACCGGGCTGAGACGCCACGTCGCGTTCGTTTGCACGGCATGGCGTATGCGCTGGGAGTCCTTGCCTGCTTCACCATACTGGCTGGCGTCCTCCACGGGCTGCGCGCCGGCGGGGCAGAGATCGGCTGGGGCTTTCAGTTGCAGTCGCCGCTCATGGTCGCGAGCCTGGCGTTCATCCTGTTCGCTCTGGGATTGAGCCTGTCCGGTATTCTGACCATCGGCGCGTCGCTGACGCGTGTCGGCGGCAACCGTCTGCTGCAGCAGGGAGGACTGTCCGGGTCCTTTCTCGCCGGCGCACTGGCAACCGTCGTGGCTACACCTTGCACGGCGCCGTTCATGGGCGCGTCAATCGGCTTTGCGTTGACTCAGCCGTTTGTCGTAGGGCTTGCGGTTTTTCTCGCGCTCGGGCTTGGGCTGGCGTTGCCGTTCCTGATCCTTGCCTTCGTGCCGGGTTTGCAGCGGCTGCTGCCGCGGCCGGGACGCTGGATGGAAACACTGAAGCAGTTGCTTGCGTTTCCGCTCTACGCAACGGTGGCCTGGCTGATCTGGGTTCTCAGTTTCCAGGTCGGCGCGACGGGCCTGCTTGCCGCACTGGCCGGTCTCGTGCTGATCGCATTCGGCGCATGGGCCTATAATCTGTCACAAGAGCCAGGCAATGTTTGGGGGCGCTCCTTTCAAGGCGTCGCCGCCGGGGCGGTTATCGGCGCAATTGCCCTGGCCGTTGTCATTGGCCAGAACGGACCGACCGAAGCGAACGTAGAGGTCTCCTCCAGTGCCGGTGCCGAGGCGTTCAGCGATCAGAGGCTCAATGTGCTTCTCGCCTCGGGAGAGCCGGTCTTCGTCAACATGACGGCCGCATGGTGCATTACCTGCCTCGTCAACGAACGGACCGCCCTGTCGACAGGTGCTGTGCGCGAGGCCTTTGCCAGCAAGCGCATCACATATCTGAAGGGCGACTGGACCAACCGGAATCCGGAGATCACGCGCCTGCTTGCGAAATTCGGCCGCAGTGGCGTGCCGCTGTATGTGCTATACCATGGTAACAGCGAGCCTGTGTTGTTGCCGCAGATACTGACGCAATCACTCGTGCTGGAAGCGCTCGAGAAAATCTGAAGCCGCAGTGCCCTCGAACTGGAGACAGACATGAATAGACGCACGTTTGCGACGATGCTCGCCACCTCCGCCGCCATTGTCCTTGTGGCCGTCGGGCCGTCATACGCCGAGATGAAAGTCGGCACGCCGGCTCCGGCGTTCTCGACCGTGAACAGCGAAGGCAAGACGGTCAATCTCAACGACTATCGCGGCAAGACGATCGTGCTTGAGTGGACCAATGACGGGTGCCCCTACGTCCGCAAGCATTACGGCAGCGGAAATATGCAGGCATTGCAGAAGAAATGGACCGACCAGGGCGTCGTCTGGCTGTCCGTGATTTCGTCGCCGCCGGGCGAGCAGGGCTTCGCGGATGCCACGCGCGCCAATTCGCTGACGGCTGATCGCAAGGCGACGCCGACTGCGGTGTTGCTCGATCCCAGGCAACAGGTTGCGAAGGCGTACGGCGCGACCGTTACGCCGCATATGTACATCATCAAGCCGGACGGCACGCTCGCTTATGCCGGCGGTATCGACGACAAGCCGACGACGCGTACCGACGACATCAAGGGTGCGAAGAACTTCGTCGATGAGGCGTTGGTCGAATTGAAGGCCGGCAAGCCCGTGTCCAACCCTGCGACGCGCGCTTATGGCTGCACGGTGAAGTACCAGTCATAAGGTTTCGCGCGGCACGGCGCGAGTTCGAGGTCACCGATAAGGCTTGCGGGCGATCAGTTCTCGCGGCCCCGCTGGGCGTTGCGACGAAGGGCATCCTCCGGCAGCGCCTGCGCTACGGCGGCGGCCGCGGGCGGAGGATCGATTCCGACCTCGCGACCGCGGGCGCGGATCAGGTGTTCATACGAAGAAATCAGCGTGGTGTAGGGATTGACCCAGAGCCAGCCGTCGCGCGTGAACACCTGGATGTCGAAGTGCAGGTGGTAGCTGGTGCCGTTGGGAAAATCGAGATAGTTCGAAACCACGCCGATCTTCTCGCCCTCGGCGACCCTTCGCCCGTTGAGAATCCCGTCCGCGTCCATGCTGGAAGGGTTCATGTGCATGTAGCGGAAGCGGAGATGCTCGCGCCCTGTGTTGATCTGCAGCGTGGCCGCTTCCTGCTTCGGTGAACGGATCAGGACGCCGTCGCGGACGGCGACGACGGCCTGCCTTCGGGGATGGCAATGGCTTCCGCTCTCGCCGTTCAACAGGCAGGGCGCGGGACGAATGTCCTGGCCCTGGTGGCCGAAGCCGGCGGGGCATTGCCCGACCTGGAAACTGCGGGCCTCGCAAAAATTATCGCGCCACGAGTAAACGCCGCTGCGCTCGCCGGGTTTGCGCTTGCTGAACGATTGCGAACTGACGATGGCCGGGGTTTTCTCCAGGGGAAAGCGGATTTGCGAATAGACGGTGAGGTCGGCGTGGCCGCCGCGCTTGCGTGCGCCGCTGCGGGCGATGATGTTGCCGCTCGTGTGATAGGTGAATTCGGGTGAGGCAGTGCCGGGCCGTTCGGCGGTCCTGGATGAGATGTCGTAGCGCGGCCGCGCCGGTTGTCCGCCTGCGACGCGCAGCGCCTTCAGGAAACGCTCCGCGATTGGATAGGCCTCCCGGCAGGCCAGCCGGCGGGGACGCGGCACCGAGTCAAGGCACTGGATCGACACCACGTAGGGGACGCCAAAGCGGGTGAAGGCGTAACGCACATAGCCTTCGCGAATGAAACGACGCATGTCCGGATACTGCGCCGCCAGTGCCTTGACCGGCGCACCTTTGCCCCCGTGCGGGTCGGCGAGATCGTAGATCAGGTTCGAGCCCGTGATCTGCACCTCTACCGGCCTGACGAACTTCCGTGGCGGCAGGCCGTCGCCTTCTTCGGGATCCAGCGAAAACACCGCGTCGTAACCGGAGGGGCCTGCGTGAAACAGGTCCGCGTTGAAGTCTGCCTGATAGCGCGACAAATCTCTGTCTGAAGCGCCGTCAACGCCGGCTTCGAGATAGCCTGCGGTATCGAGCGGCAACAGTACCGGGATGGGGCTGCGTCCGATGCCGGCAAAAACCGGCGACGTGACCGCGTTCAATTGCACCAGCGCCGGGGTCGAACGCGGATCCCACGAGGGCACTCGCCGCTGGCCGGCGAATGTGAATCGGGAGGCGATCGCTGGTTGGAGGCTGATCTCCGCGCGGAACTGATCGAGCACCGAACGCCAGTCGGCATGGATCACCGAGACCGAGGGCGTGCTGAACGCTTCTGCGAAAGCCCCGGTCGCCGGGACGGAGAGCAAACCAAAAGCTGTCAGCCAACGCGCAAGCAAGCGGACAGCCTTGTTGTTCAATGCATTGCCCCCTGGCGGGCTCCCCCAATCCGATGCGCCAGCTCAATCCTTGGCGCGTTCGACGTAGGAGCCGTCTTCGGTCATGACCACGATCCGTGTCCCGGTTCCGATGTGCGGCGGAACCGCGGTGCGGACACCGTTGGAAAGGATAGCAGGTTTGTAGGAGGAAGAAGCGGTCTGACCCTTGGTGACCGGCTCGGTTTCCACCACTTCCAGTGTCGCACGCTGGGGCAACTGGATCGCCACCGGATTCATGTCGTGAAGCGAAAGCTTCACGGTCATGTTCTCTTGCAGATAGGGCGCCGCCGTTCCCACGATCTCCTTGGAGACCTGGACCTGGTCGTAGGTCTCGGCATTCATGAAGTGGAAGCCGTCGGCATCCTCATAGAGATAATTGAAGTTGTGATCCTCGACGGTCGCTTTCTCGACCTGGTCGGTCGTCTTGTAGCGTTCCGAAATCTTCACGCCGTCGCCGATGCGGCGCATTTCGATCTGGCTGACCGGGGTTCCCTTGCCGGGATGGATGTTTTCGGCCGTGAGAACGACGTAGAGCCTGCCGTCCTGCTCGATAATGTTGCCCTTGCGGATAGAACTGGCGATAACTTTCAAAGGTGTTTTCCTGAATTTCTGGCCTTCGGCCAATCCGGACACGGGTGTCCATGCAGCCAATAGGACGGTTTCGGGCTGCAACATACTGATTTTGACCGTCGATGCCAGCGTTTTGCCGCCATTTCCGGCGGATCGCCCGGGGGCTTGAATCGCCCGATGGCGCAGTAGCTTATGAGGGTCTTCGCGAGCGCTGTAGAAGGTCGCACCAGCCGATGGCGAGGGCGTTGAAGTGCGACTTCAAGCATCCTCCAAAGATCAGCAGGTACAGGAAGGTGCGCCGGTATTCGCATGGACAAGCCGGGTGTCTTTGGACATGAAATGACGCAACTTGGAGACGCACTTGGAGCGGAATCTTGCGGCTTCCTGCGGCTTGCTGTATCGATGCAAAGAAAGCTGAATGATATCAATGGCATTGGCCGATTTTTCGAACTCGCTCATGGGTTCGCTGACTGGCGCTCCGCGGCGGCCGGTTCGGGACCGTTGCTGATGGCCGGCAGCGACCAGCCGTCCCCATGGTGGGCAGCGACGCGGCACGCCGATCGCAAGCCGTTCCTGATGGCGCGGCGTGCGATCACCGGGGCGGTTCGGGCCTGGTTCGAGGAGCAGGGTTTTGCCGAAGTCGAAACCGGCATCCTCCAGGTATCGCCCGGCAACGAGACGCATCTGCACGCGCCGCGCACCGAAATCATCGGCGGCGGCGGCACCCGTGCGACGCGCTATTTGCGGACCTCGCCGGAATTCGCCGCCAAGAAATTGCTCGCCGCCGGCGAGTCCAGGATATTCGAGTTTGCTCGCGTGTTCCGCGACCGCGAGCGCGGCGACCTGCATCTGCCCGAGTTCACCATGCTGGAATGGTATCGCGCGGACGCCAGCTACGACGCGGTGATGGCCGACAGCGTCGTCGTGATCGCGCATGCGGCGCGGGCGACCGGGATCAGGCGGTTTTCGTTTCGCGGCAAGACAGCCGATCCGTTCGCCGAACCGGAACTCCTGACGGTGGCTGCGGCATTCGAGCGCTTCGCGGGGATTGATCTCCTGGCCACGATCAGGGATGGCGAAGGCGATCGCGCGGCGCTTGCGACGGCTGCAGTTGCGCGGGTGCGCATAACCGACGACGACACCTGGTCGGATATTTTCAGCAAGGTGCTGGTCGAGCACATCGAACCGAATTTGGGGCAGGGGCGTTTGACGGTGCTGTTCGAATATCCGGCGCCGGAAGCCGCACTGGCGCGCACCAAGGCGTCCGATCCGCGCGTCGCCGAACGGTTCGAAATCTACGCCTGCGGCGTCGAACTCGCCAACGGCTTTGGCGAACTGACCGACGCGGCCGAGCAGCGCCGCCGTTTCGCTGCGGCGATGGATGAGAAGCAGCGCCGCTATGGCGAGCGCTATCCGCTCGATGAGGAATTTCTCGCGGCGGTCGCGGCGATGCCGCCGTCGAGCGGCGTGGCGCTCGGCTTCGACCGGCTGGTGATGCTGGCAAGCGGCGCGCTGCGGGTGGATCAGGTGGTGTGGACGCCGCCGGCAGGAGAAACGTGAACAGAGGCATGAACAGGATCGATCCGAAACTGGCGGCAACGCTGCGGCATCCGACTGAGTTGATCGAGCGTGGGCTTGCGCCCGCGGCCGATCTTGCCGACCTCGAACGGGTCGCCGCGCGCTATGCCATTGCCGTGACACCAGACATTGCCGGCCTGATCGACAGCGAGGATGCCGACGATCCGATTGCACGGCAATTCATTCCAAGCGCGCTCGAACTGGTGAACACATCAGGCGAGAACGCCGATCCGATCGGCGATGACGCGCATTCGCCGGTCCCCGGCATCGTGCATCGCTATCCGGACCGCGTGCTGTTCAAGCTGGTGCACGTCTGCGCCGTATATTGCAGGTTCTGCTTTCGCCGCGAAATGGTCGGGCCGGGCAAGGCGACGGCGCTGTCTGAGGCCGCCTATCGCGATGCGCTGAACTATATCCGTCAGCACGGTGAAATCTGGGAAGTCATCCTCACCGGCGGCGACCCTCTGATGCTGTCGCCGCGGCGGCTGGCCGAGATCATGGCCGACCTCGCGGCTATCGATCACGTCAGGATCATCCGCCTCCACACGCGTGTCCCGGTCGCAGCACCCGCACGCATCGACGGCGATATGGTCAGTGCGCTGCGCGTCGCGGGCGCGACGACCTGGGTCGCCGTTCACGCCAACCATCCGCGCGAACTGGCGCACGAGGCCCGCGCTGCCTGCGCGCGGCTGGTGGATGCCGGCATTCCGCTGGTGAGCCAGTCGGTGCTGCTGCGCGGCGTCAATGACGACGCCTCCGTGCTCGAAGCCCTGATGCGGGCCTTCGTCGAATGCCGGATCAAGCCCTATTACCTGCATCATGGCGACCTCGCGCCGGGCACGGCGCATCTGCGCACCACGATTGCGCAAGGCCAGGAACTTATGCGGAGCTTGCGGGGACGCGTTTCCGGCCTGTGCCAGCCCGATTATGTCCTGGATATTCCCGGAGGACACGGAAAGGCGCCGGTCGGCCCGAATTATTTGTCGCATGCAAATTCCGCTGAATGTGAACTATCTTCGGAATCGCGATATCGTATCGTGGACTATTGCGGCGACGTTCATCTCTATCCGCCCAAGCCGTGATCCGGCGATGACGGAAGGCGAGGGAGAACCAGAGCCGCCCGAAGATTCGGGCAATCGCGCGATCGAGAACGCGGTGATGCTCGGCTTCTTCGTGGTGCTGGTGGCGGCGGGAATCTGGTTGTTGGGCACCATGGCCGATGTACGAAAGGCGCAGGATTGCGCCGCCCAGGGACGCCGCAATTGCGGAACGATCGAAGTTCCGGCGCGGTAGAGGGAACATGACAGACGGAACAACGGGAGAACCAAGATGCGGAAACTGATCCTTTCGATAGCGCTGGTGGTTCTGATCGGCGGCCCGGACGCGTTTGCGCAGGGGTCGTCGTCCGTTTCGAAGAATCCGAGCGGCGGAGTGATGCAGGCGCCGGTCGGTCACCGACAGCCGCGCCCGAGCGATCTGCCGCCCAACAGCGGCAAGGAGCAACTCGATCCGAATGATCCGCTGAGCAAGGAAAACGCCCTTCTCGACCGCAAGATCAAGAGCATCTGCCGCGGCTGCTAGGCCGATTGGGGCCGGCATGCTCAACCGCGGGTGTGACGGTTGCGAGATGGGATGGCGCGGCTTTGCAGGCGCCGGCCAGTAGTCGAGATCAAAGCTGGCCTGCCGATCCTTTCGATTCTCCACCTCGGGAGCAGGGTGCGCAGATTGCGTACCCTGCTTTGTCATCGCCCGCCGGCGCTATGCTGAACGTTCCTGCAACTCCCGGCGCCGCACGTCGCGTCTTGCGGTGACCGCATCCGCAAGGGCGCTCAATGCCGATACCGTCGTTTCCCAGTCGATGCAGCCATCGGTGATGCTCTGCCCGTAGGTCAGTGGCTTGCCCGGCATCACATCCTGGCGGCCGGCAACGAGATTGCTCTCGATCATCACGCCGGTGATGCGCTGTTCCCCGCCGGAAACCTGGCTTGCGATATCGGCGACGACCAGCGGCTGGTTCTCCGGCTTCTTCGAGCTGTTGGCATGGCTGGTGTCGATCATGATCCGCGGCGCCACACCGGCGCGGGAAAGCTCCAGCGCAGCGGCGTCGACGCTTTCGCGGTCGTAGTTCGGCTTGCTGCCGCCGCGCAGGATGATGTGACAGTCCTCGTTGCCGGATGTCGCGGCAATCGCCGAGCGGCCGCCCTTGGTCACCGCCATGAAATGATGGGGATGCGAGGCCGACTTAACCGCGTCGGCGGCGATGCGCACATTGCCGTCGGTGCCGTTCTTGAAGCCGACCGGGCAGGAAAGCCCGGAGGCGAGTTCGCGATGGATCTGGCTCTCGGTGGTGCGCGCGCCGATCGCCGCCCACGCCACCAGGTCGGCGATGTATTGCGGCGTCGTCATGTCGAGGAATTCGGTGCCGGCCGGCAGGCCGAGATTGTTGACCGCGGACAGCACGTTGCGGGCAAGTCGCAGCCCCTTGTTGATGTCGAACGAGCCGTCGAGGTCGGGATCGTTGATCAAGCCCTTCCATCCGACCGTCGTGCGGGGCTTCTCGAAATAGACGCGCATCACGATCTCAAGGCGGTCGGCAAGCTGCTCGCGCAAGGCGGTCAGGCGCTCGGCGTACTCCACCGCGGCAACGGGATCGTGGACCGAGCAGGGGCCGACCACGACCAGCAGGCGGTCGTCGGTCCCGTTCAAGATGGCGTGGATGGCATTCCTTGCCGCCATCACGATCCGCGTCGCGGTCAGCGTGCGCGGTATCTCGCGCATGACTTCCTGAGGCGTACTCAGTTCTTTCAGTTCGAGAATTCGAAGGTCGTCGGTGGTGCTCAACACGGCTTTGGCTCCTGTTCGTTGGGAACCTGCCGGCCAAATAAAAAGCCGCCAGGTCTGGCGGCTGTTCGGACTTCCCTGCTTCAATTCATCAGATTGAGCGCGATCCTCCCACCGCCAGCGAGCTGTCGAAGCTAAAATACCAATAGTTGCTGGCGGCGACGTTGATCATGGCGGGTTCTATAGCGCACGCACTCGGTCCTGTCATCCCCCTATTTGCGTGCGGCGAGCGCCATGCCGACAAACGAAGGAACTTCAGCCGGGCTCGGGCGCAGATGAAAATCCGTCCGATGAGGTGCGGATCTTGTTGCGGCCGAAAACATAGACGGCAGAGGTGGCGAGCAGCAGCGCGAGGCCGATCAGGATCGATGTAGCCCCGAGCGGAATCAGAAGCAGCGACGCCTGCCGCTCGGGGTGAACGAACCAGTGGTGCAGCGAAGTCAGCACGAAGGCGACGCCGACAAAGCTCGCGCCGCCGCCGACGACAAGCAGGGCCCACATCCGCCGCAACTGGCTCAGCCGTTCCCGTGCGATCTCGGTGCGTGGCGCATGATGCCGGCCGACGCGCCGTACCAGCCGGATGGCAAATCCGATCGAACTGAATCCGATCAGCAGGCTCGCCGTTCCGAGCAGCATCCTGGTCCCCGATCCGAGGTCGGGATGCTTCTGCAGCGTCAGCAACGGAAAATCGAACGCCGCATGCAACGCGATCGGCGCGAACAAAGCCAGCGCCCAGCTCGAATAGCGCGACCAGTCGCGGTGATGCCGGTTGGCGCCGAGCGCGGTGCCGGCCCGCGCGATGGCGATATAGGCGCCCGCGATGATGCCGAGCGCGCCGTGAAACGGCACCGTCAACACGCTGCGCAGGGCGGCCAGCGACCGCCACATGTCGGAATGCTGCACGAGATAGGCGAGGTTTTCGTAAGCCGCGAAGCCAAGGCCGGCGGCCGCGCCGTAGATCACGGTGTCCATCGGGTCGGCGAGGTTGCGGCGACGCATCGACACGACGACGATGACGAGGATTTTCACGATCTCCTCGGGGGCTGCGACACCGAAGACCGAGCGCAGGCCCTGCGTCATCCAGGGATTTCCCGGCACGGAGAGAATTGCAGCAAAGGGGGCGCGCGCAATCCCAAGAAGCAAAATGCTGGCGGCCCCGAGCACGAAGGCGAGCCACACCCGCCCGGGCGAACCCGGGCGCTCGTCGGTGGCGACAACGAGCCACAGCAGCAGCAGCGCAGGTGCGATGGCGGCAACGCCGATCGATGTCGGGAGGGCCTGAAGCAGCAACATGCCGGGAGCTTTACCTCGTCTGAGCCAAAATGGCCGCAAATTCAGTCGTTTGCAACAAGGCCTTGCGCGGCGCGTTGTCGCCGAACCGTTCCGCAATTCTGAATTTTGCCGCGTGGCCAGCCCGATCGCATATCAGAGGCGGGTTCACCCGTCCAAGGGGCCTGTTCGCGCCAGGGTCATATCGCCGTAGATCACCGCCCCGCTCATTGCGCCAGCAGCTGCCGGCACGCTTCGACGAAGACCTGTGCCCCCGTGACGATGTCGGCATCGTCGGTGTTCTCGCTCCAGTGATGGCTGATGCCGCCGATCGAGGGCACGAACAGCATGCCGGCGGGCATGATGGTGGAAAGGATCTGGGCGTCGTGGCCGGCGCCGCTCGGCATGCGGAGCGACCTGCCGCCGGCGAGGGTTGCGCTGGCGGTCTCGATGGCCTGCTGGATCGATGCATCCATCATCGCGGGCGCGCCGATCCGAATACGCTCGACCGCGACGCTGCAACGGCCCTGGGCGGTGGCTTCTGCGGCCATGCTGTGAAGAAGCGACTCGAGGCGCGCGATCACGGCCGGGTCGTCGTCGCGGATCTGGAACAGCATTTCGGCGCTGCCCGGGATGATGCTCGGCGCCCCGGGATCGAGCGTGATGCGGCCGGTGGTCCACACCGTGCGCGGACCACAGGCCGCTGGAAAGCGATCGTCGATCGCAACGCAGAATCTGGCGAGCGCGAGGCCGGCATCGCGGCGCACCGCCATCCGCGTCGTGCCCGCGTGGTTCTGCTCGCCGGTGAAAATGATGCGGTATTGCCAGATGCCGACGATGGAGGTGACGATGCCGATCTTCAGCGCATCGCTTATCAGCCTCTCGCCCTGCTCGATATGGGCTTCGAGATATCCGATGTGCCGGCCGCGTTCGGCCGTGACGCGTGGCCGGCCCGCAAGGCCGGCCTCGCGCAACGCATCACGCATGATCCTGCCGCTGTTGCGGTCGCGGGCTGTGTCGATATCCGCTTCGGTGACGGCGCCGACATAGGACCGGCTGCCGAGAAAACTGCCGAAATGCCCTTCCTCGTCGCACCATGCCGCGACGTCGACCGCGCCACGAATGTTCGGATCCGGATTGATGACGCGGGCGGCTTCGAGCGCATAGACCACGCCGAGCGGTCCATCGAGCCAGCCCGCGTAATTCTGGCTCTCCAGATGCGAGCCCGCCAGCAGTTTCGGTCCGGGCTTGGTACTGGTTCCGACGACGTTGCCGATGCCGTCGATTTCGCCTGCGAGGCCCGCCTCGGGCAGCCGCTGCGTCAGCCACTGGAGCGAGCGCATATGCGGTTCCGAGAACGTCGGCTTGTGAACGCCGGTCCTGTAGGCGCCGATTTGCCGGAGCGCGTTGAGGTCGGCAACGACACGGGCACCATCCACGCGGGAAACATCATCGGCCATCAACTTGCGAGCCTTGAATTGGAGGCGTTGTTCTCCGCAGTAGAACAAAGTTCCCGAGCTGTCGCCATATGTTCTCCTAGCCTGATGACAGGATGCCCAGCGCGACAACGGCAAGCCATGCCACGATGACCAGCGCGGCAACAGCGCCGGCAGTTATTCTGGCCTTCTCCTTGAACGTGTAGTCGCGCATGTGTTGTCGCAAAAGCTGTCGGGGAGGGGCATCATAGGACGGCGTCCACGCGAGGGACAGCCAGGCACGGGCTGCTCGAGCATTGGTGTTCGCCCCATGCGAACACTTCGAGCGGGAAAGGCTCGTTCGCGGCATCCCCATACTTTCCGGCGAGCACGGACAGTCTGCGGAAATCCTCTGTCGCGCCGGTACCGTCGATGACGTCGCCAGCAAGGTGCTCAAAACGAGAATAGGGGTATCTCCGCCCGGAACGGGTAAGGGATGGTGGTGCTGATCTATGGGCGAAAAACCATAGCGTTCCGAATCCACATACTCCTATATACCTCCTCTTATGGAATTTTCACCGTGAGGTTGTAGGAGATGGATTTGTCAAATGGCGGGCGTCGAGCGGTTGACGGTGACAGGGCTAAGTTTGGCGAAATATCCCGCTTCATCGTTCGGGCACTGAAAGCGCGCTTTCGAGATCACCGGGCCGAACTGGCCATTATCAAGCAGCACATCAGCAGCAACGGCATTGCTTGTGACATCGGGGCAAACAAAGGTAGCTTTGTCTATTGGCTGTCGCGTTGGTGTCCTCGCGGCCGCGTGGTCGCGTTCGAACCCCAGGAACAGCTAGCTCATCGTCTCGCCAATGTTTGCGCCACGATCCGTCTTGACAACGTCAGGGTCGAGGCCGTCGCCGTCCATTCCGGATCTGGAATCCAGGAGTTGTTCATCCCGGAGGGACACCAGCCAGGAGCCTCGCTCTACCGAGGCGCATCACAAAACGAAAGCTTTTCAGTCGTCTCGGTACCGGTTGTTTCGCTGGATCAGTACTTCGACGAGAAGGACCAGATATCCGTCCTGAAGGTCGACGTCGAGGGAGCCGAGCTTGGTGTGTTTCATGGTGCCGAACGTATCTTGCGACAGAATTCACCGCTTCTGGTTTTCGAGTGCGAGAACCGTCACCTCGACCGGGTCACCGTCCGCGACGTTTTCTCCTTTCTCGAAAACCTTGGGTACAAAGGTCAGTTCGTATTTCGGAATCGTCTCCACCCGCTGGCTGCCTTCAGCGAGATCGTTCACCAGCGCCAAGACGGTCCGTGGTTTTGGAAGCAGAAGGACTACTGCAACAATTTTGTTTTCTCCAAGACGGCTGCCTAGATACAAAAAAGACCCCGCCGGCCGGAGGGGCTAAGTAGGTCTCTTTATTTTTCGACGGAACGCGATCAGGAAGTGGTCTTTCTGTGCACAGACTGCGAGAGGCGCTGTTTCGGCCGGTGGTGCAGCGTTCGGTTGCCATGCCTTTTGCACGAGGCAGAGCAGGGACCAGAGAACGTCGGGGCAATCAGTGACAGCCGGCGTGCGTTGCGCAGGAACGGCGGATGCCGAGGTACGATGGCGTTGATTTGTTTCGACCCAGATGAAGAGCGAATGTGCCTCACCGCCTCAGGTGGTGCCGTTTGCTGGGACACTGGAGGGTAATCGGTACAGGCGTCCAAAAATCTTGGCGCTCCCTAGCGGAATCGAACCGCTCTCTCCACCGTGAAAGGGTGGCGTCCTGACCGATAGACGAAGGGAGCTAAAACAACCGGAAAATCAATGTGTTATGCACTTGATAGGCCGCGTTGGACGCCGGCGATCATGTTCCATGGAGGCGGCGACGGGCGAACGTATAGTGGCGTTTGGCCGGGTGGGCAAGTCGCCCGAAAACCCCTTTTTCCGCCATTTTGCAGGCCAGTCCGGGCCTGAGGTCGATTGTCGAAAGACGCGGGTATTCCGCAACGGTTTCTAAAGCCGCATCGGGTAACGTCCCTGGCCAGGGGAACTTTCGACATGGCTTTGCAATCGACCAAAAAGCGCGATGCGCGCAAATCAATGCATCAGCCCGGGTGGATCACACTCGAAGGCGGTTTTGCCGCGCGCCAATGCGTGGTGAAGAATCTCTCCGCGACGGGCGCGAATCTCGCGATCGACGACCCCAATTCGCTGCCGGCCAGGCTGCGGCTGGCATTCTCGCGTGACGCCAGGACCGGACGCTCCTGCGAAGTGGTCTGGCGCCGCGGCAAATCGGTCGGCATCAAGTTCGTCCGCTGATCTGGCGCGCATGGGCGAGGGACGTTAAAAGGCGGGATGCGAAAATCCCTGCTCGTCATCGCTGCCGTGCTGCTACCAGCAAGCGCCGCGTTCGCCGAACAAGCCCGTTCTCCCCGGCCCGACAAGTCTGCGACCTCCGGCAAGATGCTGCCGCTGAAGGGCGCAAGGTCAGCCAATTCATGCGCCGAATATGGCGCGGGCTTCGTCAGGGTCGAAGGCAGCAATACCTGCATGAAGATCGGCGGCGCGATCAGCATCGGCGCCGGCGTTTCCAGCGGTTCGCGCTGAAGAAGCGCTGTCAGCTCATCGGCGGCGCGATGAACTGGACGAAGCCGGGGCGGGCCGCGAACTGGGCAAACCAGCGTTCGAGGTTGGGCAGCGCAGGCCTGGTGATGCCTTCGACCCCCAGCCAGCGGCGCGCATAGGCGCCGAGCGCGATGTCGGCGATGGTGAACTGGTCGCCCTCGATGAAGCGCCGTGTCGCCAGCTGCGCCTCGACGATCCGCCAGACCAGGGCCTCCGCGTCGGCATCCTTCTGGATCGCAACCATGTCGCGCTGTTCGGGGGGCGTTCGCACCAGCGCCCAGAACACCGGCCGGTCGACAGGCTGCAGCGTCGAGAGTGTCCAGTCGAGCCAGCGGTCGACGCCGGCGCGCGCCTTCGGCGAGGCCGGATAGATCGGCGAGGTCGGCCCATAGGCCATGCAGAGATAGCGCATCACGGAATTGGATTCCCACAGCACATAATCGCCATCCACCAGCGTCGGCACGCGGCCATTGGGATTCATCGCCAGATAGGGCGCCTCGTTGTTCTTGCCGAACTGCATGCCGGCGTCGATGCGCCCATAGGCAAGACCGAGTTCGGCAAGGCACCACAGCACTTTTTGCACGTTGACCGAATTGGCCCGGCCCCAGATGGTGAGTTGTTGCTTCTTGCTGTCGGCCACGCGCTTTCGCCCCCATTGATCTCGTTGAAGCGTTCATAGCCGAAGACCGGCAAAAAAGCTCCAGGCTTGCGCGCAAGGCACGGTCGCAAAATCAGGCATGAAAAATCGGGCCCCGCCGCATGGCGGCGAAGCCCGATCCTGGCCTGGCATGTAACCCGGCGCGTCGCTGTGTCAGCCGGTCAGTGGCCGAAGAACAACCATAAAAGGATGATCACCGGGATCGGCACACCCAGCAGCCAAAGCAATATTCCTCGTCCCATTGCTGTCTCCTCGATCTCTCAATCGCGAAGACAACGCCATTCAACATGCGTGGTTCCTGCACGGAATTGTCGTCCGGCGAGGGAACGTTTCTCGATGTCGGAATTTTCGCGAGCGACAACCGAATTCGAGGAAGCAGCCGTCGCGATCGACGGCTTCGCATACCCTACCAATGGCCGGTGTTCGGCATCGAGGCCCACGGCTCGGCGTGCGGCTTCGGGTCGCCCTTCTGCAACAGCTCGATCGAATGCAGATCGGGCGAACGGACGAACGCCATGTTGCCGTCGCGTGGCGGCCGGTTGATGGTGATGCCGGCCTTCATCAGGCGGTCGCAGGTCGCGTAGATGTCGTCGACCTCATAGGCGAGGTGGCCGAAGTGGCGGTCCTCGCCGTATTTCTCCTCGTCCCAATTGTAGGTGAGTTCGACCAGCGGCGCGCCGCGATTCTGGGGCGCCGCCTTGAACAGGCCTTCGTCCTCCGGCGCGCACAGGAACACCAGCGTGAACCGGCCCTTGTCGTTGTCGACGCGGCGAACTTCCTTCAGCCCCAGCGCATCCCGGTAAAACTTCATCGCGACGTCGAGATTGCGGACGCGCAGCATGGTGTGGAGATAACGCATGTTTCATATCCTCCTGAGAACGATTGCGGACGTGTCGTTGGTTCGAGCGCCAGGGGCTCTGAAGCTCTGAATAGCAGCAAAATGCAGCCAGGGGCAGGGAGGTTCTTGCCGTGAGCCGCGCACTTTGCATTCCGCCCGGCATCGCTTTGGCAGTCATGGGAACGCGAAGAAGTTTCGCATGAACCCGAAAATTTCGCACCCTGGTTCCGGCAACAAGGCCGCCCGGCAGGGGTTAACCCCTCGCAACGGAAGGAGCAGAACATGCGAAGGATAGGACTTACTCTCGCAGCCGTCGCGGCGCTTGCGACGTCAGCTGTCGCAACTTCTCCGGCGGAGGCCCGTGGCGGGCGTAACGCTGCTATCGGCTTCGGTGTAGCGGCGGGCGTGCTGGGCGCCGCAGCGGCAGCGAGCGCTGCCAACAACGGCTACTATTATGGCCCGCGATATGGCCATTATCGCGGTGGACCGTATGCCTATTACGATGATGGCCCGCGGTACTATCGACGTCACCACTATCGATACTACGACGCCTGGTAAAAGGAAGAGTCCGGAGCAATCCGGGCTTTTTCCTTTGCAATTAGCGGTGTGGGATCAGGCTGAAGCCGTCCTCACTTCAGCGCGGGAATGAGACTCTCGAACAACTCCACCAGCCTTTGTCCGGTCATTCCGACAGCTGCGATGATTGCCAGGGCGATGAATCCGGCGAGGAGGCTGTATTCGATGGCCGTGGCGCCGTTCTCGTCACGGAGAAATTTCGCAAACATGCATTTCACTCCAGAGCTGCGATGCGTTATCACACTCTTAAGTTGCTGCAAATATAATAAAATTCTTAAAATTGTGGATCGCTGACGATGATTTTTCAGCACGCCGCAGCGTGACCCCGCCCACATACCCGATCGATCACTCCGTCCAATCTGGCAGCAGCGGAGGGATCGATGATGTATCTGGTTTACGGCTTGATCTTGTTGGCGATGATTTTCTTCCTGGTGCTTCCGATTACGGATGCAAGAACAGCGCGGATGAAATTGTCAGTGGTCAGCAGTCTGGGCGTATTGCTGGCGGTATCGGTTGTCGTGCCGCGTCTGATACACTAGGCGGCGCGCCGGGAAGACGGACGAAGGCCAATGAGGCGGGAGGGCGACATGATTTTGGTGACTGGCAGCATTCTCGTGCGCGAAGGCAGCTTCGATGATGTGCTGCGCGCCTGCCTGGAGCATGTCGAACGCTCCCGCAAGGAGCCCGGCTGCATCTCGCACGACGTCCATGTCGATTGCCAGAATCCGATGCGGCTGTTCTTCTTCGAGCAATGGGCGGACGAGGCGGCCTTGCGTACGCACTTTGCGGTCGAGGGTTCGAAGGCGTTCGTGAGATCCCTCAAGGGCCGGATCGCCGAGACGTCAGGGACAAAGATCTATCGGGCCGAGCCGATACCGAGATAGGCGGCGTTGCGTCGATCTCTGCCGACAGTCGCGCCGTGTGCGCAGCCGACGTGAGCGGCGGCACAGTTCTTGTTCCGGATGAGCGCCAGCCTTGAGCCGGCACATCCGTTTCTCACCGCGAAGTTCTCTTTGGGTCGTCAGACCTTGACGTCAACCAGCGGCGCTTCTTCGGCTTGAATGTTTTCAAGCGCCTCTTCCAGAGCCGCCGCCTTGGCGTGATAGACCGCCTGAAGATCCTGATTGATCGTATTCGGCGGCGCCTTGGCGTTCTGATCGACCAAGAGCTGAATTCTGGCCTGCGTCACTTCAACCGGTATTGGGTAAATGACCATGGGATGACCCTCCTGGCCAAAACCTGTCAGGTGGGCATTTACACTTTCTAAAGAGGTTCGGTTAACGGCGTGGCACTTCAGCAGCACTCGGTAAACGGAGGCTTAAATTTCCGCGGCCGATGCCGCGCCGACAAGCGTCAGTGCGTCTGCGCCGGTCGATGCGTGTAGTGTGTTTGCTCGAGCCGTTCGGCGTAGAGGCGGAACTCCTCGGCCATCTCGATCAGCTTCTTCGAGGCTTCCGGGTCCTTGACGGCTTCCGCCAGTCGTCGGGCCCTGTTGGATTGGTCACGGTAGTGTTCGGCTTGGGTCATGGCAGCACCTTTTTTGGATAGGTGTTGATCATCCCGAAAAGGTTCGACGCGAGGTGGCTGACCTCGGCAATGGGCGGAAGCTGCCAAAAAGCACCCGGCCGGGTAATACTATCTTAAGAGGGTGACCTTGCGAAAAAGTGCGTCCCCTGTTCGTTCCAGAAGAACAAAAAGAGTCTGCTTCACCAGGCGCCCGCGCTTCCCGGCCTCGCGTTCCCTTTTGCAATCTGCAGCCGACCCGCCCGATCGGGATTTGCTCTGATGCCGGGTGGATTGACGGGCTGTGAATAATGGGGATCGGCATGCAGCAAGCAGCAGAGCGGGCTGATGAATTTCGAATCGCTGCGGCGGTGGATTTGCTGCGGATAACTGAAAAGCGGCAAAGACAGCCGAGCCGTCGCGGACAGCTAGCCCCGATCGTCTCGTGGTGCGGAAGGATCGGTATCGTCCGACGATTTGTGAAAACTCGCGATGGCAACAAATCCGCTGTAGCCGAGCACGTTCACCAGTATTTCCAACCAAATCGGCATGGCAAACCCCTGCGGTAGTGCAACACCGGGAAGGGGGCGATCGTTCCTGCGCCGGCAGAAGATCAGACCCGCGCAATCGCATGGCTCTCACGCGCGCGACGTGCGCAGGGCCTGCCCAAAATGAAAACCCCGCCCGCATCCGAAGAGATGCGAACGGGGTCTTTCATGCTTTCACCTCTCGCAAGGTTGCTGCACTTGCGATGAAAACGAACGGGCAGCAGCTTCGTTCCGGTAGGCTTGCGAATTTTTCCTGCAGTTCCGCCGGCGCTTTACGCCGAGAACGCAGGCCAGGCGTTACCCAACGTCTTCGCATAATATTCCTGGCGTTCCCGTTCGAACTTCTGCTGTGTTTCCTTGAATCGCGCCACGCGTGCCGCGATCTCGGCTCGCTCGCGCGAGAGCCGTTCTTCCTTGTCCGTCATCGTCCATCCGTTTCGTTCAATGCGCGTAGGCCTGATTCGCGTCTCTCACGATTGGCGGGTTCGATTGGGGCGTGAATGGGGAAGCGGCGTTGCGGGATTGTGGTCGCGCCCACGTCGATCTTGCGATGCCAGCGGCCGTGCTATAGTCGGCGCGCCAACAAACCGGATTATCAGCGGTGATTGCCAGGGATCTGCACAGCGGCGTCGAACGACTGGGCAACATGATTGCCGAAGCCCGCACCATCATTCCTTTCACCGGCGCGGGCATTTCCACCGAATGCGGGATTCCCGATTTTCGATCGCCGGGCGGCCTGTGGACGCGTAACCGCCCGATTGCATTCGATGAATTCGTTTCCAGCCCTGAGGCGCGTGACGAGGCGTGGCGGCGGCGCTTTGCGATGGAGCCGACCTTTGCAGCTGCGAAGCCCGGCCGTGGGCACCGCGCGCTGGCCTCGCTCTACAAGGCCGGAAAAATTCCGGCCGTCATCACGCAAAACATCGACAATCTCCATCAGGTGTCGGGGTTCAAGGCAGATGATGTGGTCGAACTTCACGGCAACACCACCTATGCCCGCTGCATCGGCTGTGGCCAGGCCTATGATCTTCCCTGGGTGAAGGCCCGTTTCGAAGAATGCGGCAGTGCACCGGACTGTACGGTTTGCGAAGAGCCGGTGAAGACGGCGACGATCTCGTTCGGACAGGCGATGCCGGAAGATGCGATGCATCGCGCCACCGAACTCGCTCAGCACTGCGATCTTTTCCTGGCTATCGGATCGTCGCTAGTCGTTTGGCCCGCCGCAGGTTTTCCGCTGATGGCGAAGAACAGCGGCGCCAGGCTGGTGATCGTCAACAACGAGCCGACGGAACAGGATGATGTGGCGGATCTGGTGATACGACACGACATCGGCGAGACGCTCGGGCCGTTCGTCGGCAATTGATGTCGAACTGATTCGCAGAACTGCAACACTGTTTATAGTTTTAGTCTGTGTTGTTTTTTTGGCTATGCGCCGCAATGAGGAATGTTATCTTTGAGTTAAGAGATTCGCGCAGCGATATCATGGTGGTCATGGATGGGCGCGTGTTCCGGTTTCGCTACGGGCTAGCGGACCGTTCTTTGAAGTGTGGGGTCCGGGGTCATGGGGTCGGACGGATTTGAGTCCAAGAAGCTCGTGGGGCCGCCATCAGGCGGTACAGGGCAAAGCAGGCTTGGGCCAGGTGAATACTCTGCGGGGGCAGAGCGTGATTCAGTAATGGATGCGCTCTCAGGGCTTGGCGATGCCGCGGCCAACCTTGTCGAAATCTCCGGGGTCATCAAATGGTTCGATGCCTCGAAGGGTTACGGTTTCATCGTACCCGACAATGGCTGGCCTGACGTGCTGCTGCACGTCACGGTGCTGAGACGGGACGGGTATCAGACCGCCTACGAAGGTGCGCGGGTGGTGGTTGAGTGCGTGCAGCGCGCGAAGGGCTATCAGGCGTTTCGAATCGTCTCGATGGACGAATCGACGGCGATCCATCCGGCGCAGATGCTTCCACCCCGGACGCATGTCAGCGTTGTCCCGACCAGCGGCCTGGAGCGGGCGCAGGTGAAGTGGTTCAACCGCCTTCGCGGCTTCGGCTTCCTGACCTGCGGCGAGGGCACGCCCGACATCTTCGTGCATATGGAAACGCTGCGTCGCTTCGGCATGACCGAGCTGCGTCCTGGTCAATGGGTGCTGGTGCGCTTCGGGCCCGGCTCAAAGGGCATGATGGCGGCGGAGATCCATCCGGAGACCGGTCCGTCGGCGCTGTCGTCGCACTGACGGAAGGCGCGACCTGATGGAAGCGCTGGACCTGAAAGAAGCCTTCGACCTGACGGAATTGTGAGCCGGCCGATGCCCGTTCGGGCGTCGGCCTCTGGCGTTTGTCGCTACCGTCGGGTTAGGGTTCCCCGCAATATTCCCCTGAGATCTGCGGCGTGAGTGCTTTGATGAATTTCGCTTCCATGGTTGTGCGGCTTCGCACCTGCGGCCGGATGATGTCGCTCGGTGCAGCGATCGCGGTTCTCATCGCGCTTTGCACAAATCCTGCGGCGCAGGCGGCGAGCATTCAGCCGCTCGAGATCGCCACCAAATCAGGCGTGCGGGTGTTCTCGGTCGAGATGGCGACGACTGAGGAGGAGAAACAGACCGGGCTGATGTACCGCAAGGAACTCGCCGACGGTAAAGGCATGCTGTTCGATTTCTCGCCGGAGCAGCAGATATCGATGTGGATGAAGAACACCTATATCTCGCTCGACATGATCTTCATCCGCGCCGATGGCCGCATCCTGCGGATTGCCGAGAATACCGAGCCGCTCTCCACGAAGATCATCTCCTCGGGCGGGCTTGCCCGGGGTGTCCTTGAAGTGGCAGCGGGCACGGCGCAAAAGTATGGAATTCAGCCCGGCGACCGGGTGGCGCATCCGCTGTTCAACAAGCGCTGATCCCCTCGGCGGGCCCGAACATCGTCTTGAAGACCGGGGTTTAAGCGTGTATCGACGCATCTCCCAGCACATGATCGGGGTATAGCGCAGCCTGGTAGCGCGGCAGTTTTGGGTACTGCAGGTCGTTGGTTCGAATCCAGCTGCCCCGACCACTGGTCATAAAGATCGATATAAATCAGACGTTTAAGTCGGAAGCGACGCTTTGGCATCGACCCGGAATGGAAAATGGCGCGGTTCTCCCGCGCCATCTTGATTTTCGATTGCCGGGGCGGGACTACGGGCAGACGTCCCAGAAGCCGGACCGCTGCGTCCAGTCCGTGTAGTACCAGCACAGACCTGCTCGCGGTGGAGGTCCGGCCCATGCCGCAGCACCTGCCGCCAGGAAACCGAGCGCAGCGCCAGCCGCAATCGCGCCACCGGGACGCCATGTGTAACGCGGGGGACGAGCCCAATGACCGTGGCGCGGCCGATGGACCCCCGGCCGATGAGCAACCGGCGGACGGGGACGATGCGCGCCGGGCGGACGGGCTGCCGGCGGGCGAGGGCGGTGCGCGCCGGGAGGTCGTTGGGCATGACCGCGCCTGTTCTGCGCGCTCAAGTCGGTCGGGCTCGCGGCATTTGCCGGGGTGGGAAGCAACGCAAGATCAACCGGCCACGCCAATGCAAGCGCGGCCAGCAAGCTGGCACCTAAAGATCTACGAACCATCCAGTGTTCTCCTGAGGATATTGGACTGCAACGAGACTCTAATCGCGCCGAGAACTTTTGGTTCCACTTTTGGAACGCGCGCCGCTGGACACCAACCCACAAGAGCCGGGGCGCGGGACCGAAGCCTCGCGCCTCACTCTCGCGTTCTTCAGCTCTCCGGAATTGTCATGGTGGCCGGGAGACTTAAGGGAGCTCCTCCAAGCGAAACAGGTCCCACCGGCTTGGGCTCCCGAGCCATCTTCTTGCGCATTACCCGGGATGGCCGGTTACCGGCGTGCCTTGCCGGAATGGAGGAAGTCACTTCCGGAGCGATCGCACTTTGCAGCGAGTCTATCTTCGCGATAAGCGTGGAAATCTGGCCGGATATCTTCTTCACGTCTTGATGTTCGTCCGCGATCTGAGCGGATATCTTCTTGGCGCCGACATGGTCATCCACGAGGCTTTGCCTCAGCGAAGCAAGCGTAATCGAATCCTGCTGAAGAAGAGCTGCGTTCTGCTGCAGCAAGGAGTTATTCTCTTGCAGCGCGGCAACGTGCTGCTGCTGGGCCGACTGAATATCCTTCAACAGGGCGACAGCCGGATCCGGCGTCGGATCGGGAGCCTTCTGCTGTGGAAGTAGTTCGGCCACGCTGCTGCTGATATTGTCGGTCAGGCTGCTGATATTCGGCAGAGTAAAATCGGAAGGCGCCATCGTGTAGACGGCGGCAGTCGAGTTTATCCCAATAGCGAGCACCGACAGCGCCAGGATCGATTTCCGGCTCGATTTCCTGGTCGGTGCCGTGGCTTCGGGTTGTTCGGTCTGGCTCTGCTTTTCAGCTGTCTCGGTCACGTGCGTTACCCCCAAATCAGTGAACAAAAAAAGGAGCCGTCGCGGGATGGTCCGTCGCGACGGCTCCTTTACGCGGCACCCAACTAGAACACCTGAGATTGTAGGCCGATGAGATTAATTCCGCGTTAGCCTCGGCGTGACCGCGCGCTGATTCTTCCATTCAGCCACGGCTGCGCTAGCCGGCCGACCCGCGAAATGCCCAAGCGGGAATTTCGACCAACTCCTCGAGCGACTGCGCCTGCTGTGCGCTGGCGTCATGAAGCGAGAAGGCCGGGCCAGCGTAGAGAAACGAGCACTGGTGGATGACGATGTTGCCACGGTCGAGATGCACCAGCGCGTAATCCGGTGGCTCATGCGTGCCCGGGATGTGGCCCCCTGCGTCGAAATCGAAGGCGACCTGGTGCGTCAGCGCGCGCTGGATGTGGAAGGGGATTCCGCGCCAGCTTCCGGCGATCGGCCGGTGCAGATGGCCCATGAACATGTAGTCGGGCTTTCGGGTGCGGGCGATCACGTCCCACTCGGCCTCGCCATTGGCCAGCTTGATCGTATCCATGTAGCGCAGGCCGCTGTCGAACGGCGGATGATGCTGGAACAGCAATAGCGGCCGGTCGGCCGGTGCCGAGGCGAGCGCGTCGGCCAGAAAGCCGAGCCGGGCTTCGCACAGGATGCCGGCATGGTCAGGGGTGTCCTCGTTCAAGGTATCCAGCGTGACGACGGTCGCGGCATCGAACAGGTGCACGCCCTGCACAAAGCCGCCGGCGTCGCGGTCGGCGCCGGCGAACTCGCTGCGGAAGGCCTCGCGCCTGTCGTGGTTTCCCATCATCAGGATGGTGGGCGCGTCGAGCGCGGCTAGTATGCCGGCGAGGCTGGCATAGGCGGCCTGTTCGCCCCAATGGGCGAGATCGCCGGTCACGATGACAAAGGAGATGTCCTTGTGGGTCGCGTTGATCTTCTCGACGGCGGCTGCGAGGCGCTCGGCCGGATCGAGCCCGTAAAGTTTGCGGCCGCGCGGTACGAAATGCGTGTCGGTGAGAATGACGAACTTCATCGCTGCATCGTCTCCCGGTCCCACATGGCGTAGTCAGGCGACCCCTCGACCCTGATCGCGCCCTGATAGCCGAACTCGACCATGTGCACGGTCACGTAATCCGGGCCGACGAAGGCGACGCCGTAGGATTCCGGCAGGTCGGACGCACTCAGCATGAGTTTCTCCGAAAACAGCGGATAGCTCGCATGGTTGGTGCCGCGCAGCGAGGTGGTGGGGATGCCGGCCACCGAGCCGCCGAGCGGCAGGTGGCAATGGCCAAAGAAGATGTGCCGGATCTTGTCGCGGTGCCGTCCGACGGTCTGGCGGAATGCCGCATCGTCGAGCAGGCGGATCTGGTCCATCGGATCAAGGTGGGTCGGCATCGGGTGGTGATGCATGAACAGCAGGAACGGGCCGTCATGCTCCGACAGCCGCCGCTCCAGCCACTCCTGCCGCGGCGCGCAATAGCGTCCGGCATGGGTATTGGGTTCGTTGGTGTCGAGAAGCAGGCACCGGCCCCCGACGGTGTCCTGGATGCCCTGCGCAAAGCCGTCCGGTTCGGCATACTCGGGAAACACGCCGAGAAAGGCCGCGCGGTTGTCATGGTTGCCGATGCAGAGCCGGACCGGAAGCGGGAAACTGTCGAGGCGGCTCCTCAGCCATTCATAGTCCGCCCGGTCACCCCAGTCGGACAGATCGCCGGTGATCACCATCAGTTCGGCGTCGCCATGATCCTGCAGGATGTGGCCGAGCGCCCGCTCGAAGTTGTGGCGGGGGTCACGGCCGCCGATCGTGCTGCCTGCCGCAGTGAGGTGGATGTCGCTCATATGGATGAGTTTCATGAGGCGCGCCTTTGTTGGATAGACCGCGGAGCGCTACGGGCGCTCCGCGGGAGGTATGGAGAAAAATCAGCGCGCGGTGCCGACCGATCGCGGCAGCAGCTTCTGCACATCGGCGGTCATGTCGGCGAGCACGGCATCGGGCTCCTTGGCCCGGGTGCCGGAGACGATGCTGTTGAGGTGGTCCTTGATGACGTCGGTGATCTTGAGGCCGTTGTCGCCGGGGAACGCGTACCACTTGGTCAGCAGCGGCAGTTGCTTGACCGCGGTGTAGTTGTTCGGATTCTTGACGTAGAAGTCCTTCAGATAGACGTCGTTGGTGACTTTGTTCGGCGGCATATAGCCGGTGGTCTCGGCCATGATTGCCGCGCCCTTCGGCCCGGTCCAGAATTTCACCACTTCCCAGGACGCGTCGCGTTTGGCCTTGTCCTTGGCCAGGATCATCACGACGTTGCCGCCGGCGGGCAGCCGGCCGGTGTTGGCCACGACATCCGGAAAGGTATGCGTCTTCAGCGCGAACTTGTCGCCGACCATCTGCGTGACTTTGTTCAGGTCCGAAGTCGAGGTGATGTGGATGCCGGTCTTGCCGGCGGCGAATGCCGCGCGCATCGCTGGCTGATCGAGGTTGGGCATGCCGCCCTCGCTGACGAGGCGCGCCAGCATCCGGATCGCGAACTGGCCTTCCGGGCCGTTGAAGGCGACCTTGGTCTCGTCCGCGTTCAGCATCGAGCCGCCGCGGGAGAACACCGGCGCCTGCCACAGCCAGTTGCCGGTGATGTCCCAGGCGTAGGTGATGCCGTTGACGTCAGGGGCGCTGGCCTTGATCTTCCTGGCGAGATCGATGATGCCGTCCCAGGTCGTCGGCAGCTTTTCCGGATCGGCGCCGGCCTTTTTGGCGAGGTCGAGATTGACGTAGACGATCGGCAGCGAAATCGCGAACGGCAGCGCGTAGACCTTGCCGCTCGATGTGCCGATGTCGAACATCGCCTGGTGGAAGCCCTGCTTGTCGAAATCCTTCTCCGCGGCGATGTAGCCATCGAGCGGCGCCGGGATGTTCTTGTCGACGAGAACACGGATGCGGTTCAGGCCCTGGAAGCTGACGTCGGGCATCTGGTTGGTGACGGCTTCGCGCAGCACACGCTGGGTGCCGTCCTCATAGGACTCGTAAGGCGCGCGCATCGTAACCTTGATATCCGGGCGGACCTTGGCGAACTCTTCCGTGATCTTCCTGTGGGTCTCGGTGAACAGTTCCGGGTAGGGATACTGGATCACCACTTCGGTCTGGTTCTGGGCACGGGCGCCCGCCATGCCGGCAAGCACGGCGAGTGCTGCGACGGTCATTCTCTTCAACATCGATATCTCCTTTGCTGTGAATGCACCTTGAGGACTATTTGATGCCGGTCAGCGTGATGCCTTCGATGAACCGGCGTTGGGCAAGCAGGAACGCTGCGAGCAGCGGCGCGATGATGACGATGGCGGCGGCCATCAGCGGGCCGTAGTTGGTGCCGGCTTCCTCGTTGCGGAAGGCGGCGACACCGAGCGGGGGCGTGCGCAGGTGCTCGCTGTTGAGCACGATCAGCGGCCAGAAATAGTCGTTCCAGTGCGCGACCACCGAGAAGATGCCGAACGCGGTCAGCGCCGGGATCGCGGTCGGCAGCATCACGCGCCAGACGATGCCGAACTCGGAAATGCCGTCCATACGCGCGGCCTCGATCAGGTCGTCAGGCACGGTCTTGAAGAACTGTCGCATCAGGTAGATGCCGAACGCCGAGATCGTGAACGGCACGACCAGCGCTGCGTAGCTGTCGAGGATGCCGAGCTTGTGGAACAGCAGGAACACCGGGATCGCGGTCGCCTGCGGCGGGATCAGGATGCAGAACAGCACCAGCGCGAACAGCAGCTCGCGGCCGGCGAACCGCAGCTTGGCCAGCGCATAGGCGGCGGGCAGGGCGACCAGCACCTGCAACGCGAAGATCGATACCGTGACCACGACGCCGTTGAGCAGGAAGCGCCAGAGATTGGCCTTGCCGAACGCGGTGGCCAGATTGTCCCACAGCGCGAAGCTGTACGGGATGAAGTGCAGGTCCTTGGTGAATATCTCGGTCTGCGGTTTGGAGGCCGTCGATATCATCCACACGAATGGCAGCAGGATGAACGCGGCGCCGCCCAGCAGCAGCACATGACGGGTGACGGACCAGGCGAGGTTGCGGCGATGCGGCGTCATGCGTAGTGCACCCCGCGGTTCGCCAGGGCCGACTTGACCAGCGTCAGCAGCAGCACGAAGGCCAGGAACACCACCGTCAACGCCGCGCCATAGCCCGAGCGGAAGAACTCGAAGCCTTCGACATACATGGTGTGGATCAGGACTTCGGACGATTTCGACGGGCCGCCCTTGGTCAGCACATGGACGGTGTCGAACACCTGAAACGAACGGATGCCGGTGATGACCACGACGAACACGGTGGTTGGCCCCAGCATCGGCCATGTCACCAGCCGGAACCGCGCAAGGGCGCCATGTGCGCCATCGATTTCGGCGGCGTCGTAGAGCGGACGCGGGATCGAAACCAGGCCGGCGAGGAACAGCACCATGTTGAAGCCGAGCGCCTGCCAGATGCCGATCACGCAGAGCGCATAGAGCGAGGTGCGACGGTCCTGCAGCCAGCTGAAGCCCTCGAGCCCGACGCCGTGCAGCAACCCGTTCACCAGGCCGAATTGCGGATGCAGCATGAATTCCCAGACGATCGACATCGCAATCAGCGTCGCCATGACGGGCAGGAAGTAGACGGTGCGGTACCAGGCGCGAAAGGAAGTGCCGCTTTCGATCAGCATGGCTATGCCAAGCCCGAGCGCCACCGCTGAAGGCACCACGATCGCCACATAGGTCAGGGTGTTTCGGAGCGAGATCCAGAACACCCTGTCTGTCAGCATCTCGCGGTAGTTCTCCAGCCCGATCCACGAGAAGGTGGGGCTGCCAAGCTGGTAGTCGGTGAACGACAGCGCGATGACGCCGGCGAGCGGCCCGAGCAGCAGCAGGCACATCAGCATGAAGGCAGGCGCCACCATCGCCAGCGCGGGCCGTGCGCGGCTCGCGGCTTGCGTCCGTGCCGGGGTGATTGCCGCCGGGCGGCGTTCGGAGGGAAGTGCGTTCGCGGTGAGGGTATCAACCAACGGCGTGCTCCAGAACGCGTCCGCTGCGAACCGGAACGGCGACCTCGACACGCTTGCCGGCGGCGTCGAATATTCTTGCGACGCTGGCCGGATAGGTGAGGTGGATGCTGTTGCCGATCGCGGGTAGCTGCCGGTCGGGGTTGAGGCGCGCGAGCAGCGGAGCATCGACGCGATCGACCTTGACGTGAACGAAGGCCTCCGAACCGAGATGCTCGAGATGCACCACGCTGCCGGGAATGGCGCCGGGGCCAACACCGAGTTCCATGCGCTCGGGACGCACGCAGATCGTGCAGCGGCCCGCCGTGGCCTGTGTGCTCAGGCCGAGCGGCCGTCCCAGAACCTCCAGTCCGCCGTCTTCGCGGATCACGCCGGGCATGGCGTTTATCTTGGGACTGCCGACGAACTCCGCGACGCGAATGTCCTGCGGGTTCTCGTAAACTTCGGCGGGCGTACCGACCTGAACAAGATGCCCCTCGATCATGACGGCGATACGACTGGACATCGTCATCGCCTCGGCCTGGTCATGGGTCACGTAGACAAAGGTAGCCTTCAACTGGCGATGCAGTTGGGCGAGTTCGGTGCGCATATGCACCCGCAGCTTGGCGTCGAGATTCGACAGCGGCTCGTCGAACAGGAACCCGAGCGGCTGGCGCACGATGGCGCGGCCGACCGCCACGCGTTGCCGCTGGCCGCCCGACAATTGTCCCGGCTTGCGCTTGAGCAGGCTTGAGAGTTCGAGTTGAGCCGCAACCCGCTCGACCTCCTCGCGGATGCCGCGCTCCGTGCTGGCGCGTCCGGGCAGCAGCCTGCCGAGCAGGGGCAAGCGCGCCAGCGCCGAATGGCGGCGCATCCGCAGCGGCACGGCGATGTTGTCGAATACGCTGAGATGCGGATACAGCGCGTAGGACTGGAACACCATCGCCAGATTGCGCGCACTGGGACGAACGCCGTCGACGGAGACGCCTCCGATGCGGACTTCGCCCGACGTCTGCGGCTCGAGACCGGCAATCACCCGCAGCAACGTCGACTTGCCGCACCCGGAGGGGCCGATCAGGGCGATGAACTCGCCGTCCTCGATCGCAAGATCGATCCCCTTCAGAATTTCCATCGAGTCGAAAGCCTTGCGGACGGATTTCAGTTCGATCTTCGCCATTCGCCGGCGCCTCCACTTGCAATGCGGCAACGGGGCGATGATTAGGGGCGGCGCTTGACAGTCACATAACGGTCAAAGGAATTCCCTATACAAAACGAAGGATTTGCTTCTGGCTAATTTCTGGCACGTCGGAAGTGGTTCGACCCTGGGGGCTTGAATCGACGTGGCTTTAACGTCATCGCGCGTGCGCGCCGTGAACGCGGTGTTTGAGGCCGGCAATTTTTCGGCTGCGGCAAGACGTCTCGGCGTCTCGCAGCCGTCGGTCGCGCAACTGGTTCGCGAACTCGAGGCCGAGTTCGACGTCAGGCTCTTTGACCGGCACGGCCATAGCCTGGTGGCAACGCCGCTGTGCCGCCAGCTTTATGCAGCCACCAACCGGATCGAGGCGATGGAAGCCGATGCGGTCGCGATTCTCGAACAGCGCGAGGAGTTGGCCGGCGGTGAGCTGCGCGTTGGCCTCGGCAATTCGATGCCGGGAATGGTGCTGATTTCCTCGTTCAAGAGGCTCTATCCGAAAATCCAGATCCGCGTCGAAATCGGAAACTGGTCGGACATCGTGGCCGCCGTCATCGATCGGCGCGTTGACGTCGCGGTACTCCCGGATGTGCCCCAGGACCGCCGGTTTCGATCCGAGGTCTGTCTGAGCCAGCGGGTCGTTGCGATCTGCCATCCCGCGCATCCGCTGAACCGGTGCCAGGTGCCGATATCAGAGTTGACGCAATATCCCCTCGTGTTTCGCACCGGCAGTTCCTCGACCCAGCGCGTCGTCGACAAGGGTTTTCGTGCCGCCGGATTGCGGCCGGAGCCTGCAATCGTCGTCAATACGAGGGAAGGCATGCTGGAGGCGGTGGCGAACCAGCTCGGCGTCGGCTTCATCTGGGAGCACGGCTCGAGCCGCATCGACAGAATCGCGAAAGTCGTGGTGTCGGAAATGGACGTCGAACTTCCCGAGTATATTTTCTCGCTGGCCGGCGCGAAGGGGAAACTCGTGGAATTGTTCTTTCACGCGCGCAATCTGTTGCCGTCGGATGCGGGCGCAGTCATCCGTCTGTCGTAAATCCTTCGGTTCATGGTCAAGTTGAGCGGGCACCCTTCGTCACGATTCGACGAGAGGTGCTCGGAATGCCGATTGCAATACGTGCGGAGCGGGGCCTGACCAGACGCAAACTGCTGGTCCGCTCGGCATCGACGGTAGCGCTGGCGGGATTGGGCGGTCTCGCGATGCCTTATCTGAGCCGCGCGGCGAATCGTCCGCGGATCGACGGCGGAATTGCATCGGGCGACGTCGCCGCGGATTCCGCGATCATTTGGGCGAGGGCCGACCGGGCCGCTCGGATGGTGGTGGAGTGTGCCGCCGACGACAGCTTCAAGACGATCCTTGGCGCCGCTTCGTCGGAAGCCTTGGCGGACTCGGATTTCACGTCGAAGGTGCTGTTCGGAGGGCTGCCTGCCGGGCAGGATATTTTCTATCGCGTTCGCTTCGAGAATATCGCGGAAGCCGGCATCGCAGGCGATGCCCAGGTCGGGCATTTCCGCACCGCGCCGGTAGAGCGCCGCTCGGTCTCGTTCGCCTGGTCCGGCGATACCGCGGGGCAGGGCTGGGGCATCGATTTCGCGCGCGGCGGGATGCGAACCTACCGTACCATGCTGGAGAACCGGCCGGATTTCTTCATCCACTGCGGCGACCACATCTATGCGGATTGCCCGATCGAGGCGGAGTTGAAACTGCCCGATGGAACGTCCTGGCGGAATATCGTCACGGAAGACAAATCCGTCGTCGCGCAAAGCCTGACGCAGTTTCGCGGCAACTACAAATATAACCTGCTCGACGAGAACCTTCGCGCCTTCAACGCGCAGGTGCCGATGCTCGCGCAGTGGGACGATCACGAGGTGACCAACGACTGGTCGCCGATCGGCACCGCTGACGATACCGGTTATGCCGAGGACGGCACGTCACGGCTTGTGGCGCGCGCCGCCCGCGCGTTTCACGAGTTCATGCCGATCCGCAGCTCGCCGGCACACGCCGGCCGGATCTATCGCAAGGTCGGCTATGGACCGCTGCTCGACGTCTTCCTGATCGACATGCGCAGCTACCGCGATTCGACGCTGAACCGGCGCGGCGACGGCAACGACGCCTGCATCCTTGGACCGTTGCAACTGGCCTGGTTGAAGCGCGAACTCGCGGCTTCCGACGCGACCTGGAAGGTAATCGCGGCCGACATGCCGATCGGCGTGATCAGCGAAGATGCGATCGCGCTCGGCGATGGCATGCCGGAGCGGCGCGAATGCGAGATCGCCGATCTGCTGTCGTTCCTGAAACGCGCGGGCGTCAGGAATACGGTCTGGCTCACCGCCGACATGCACTACACGGCCGCGCATCATTATGATCCAAACCGCGCGGTATTCCAGGATTTCGAGCCGTTCTGGGAATTCATTTCCGGCCCGCTGCACGCGGGGACATGGGGGCCGGGCCCGCTGGACAATACCTTTGGCCCTGAGGCCATGTACCAGAAAGGCTGCAGCGAAGAGCAGGGCGAAAACCTCGCGCCGTGCTTCGGGCTGCAGTTCTTCGGCCGCGTCGACATAGACGGGAAATCGCAGGTCATGACGGTGACCTTGAAGGATGTCGACAACAGGGACCTGTGGTCGGTCGATATCGAGCCGCGGCCTGATGCGCGGGCTATCCGGGCGCTGGCCCGGCAATTTTGATCGCCACGCCTACGCTTGCGCGAGTTCGTATTGCTGCACGATCCGGAAGCGGGAATTCGCGTCGTCCTGGCGGAATAGCGCGATCCTGTCGATCGCGAGCGACGAGAGGCCAAGCGTGGCAAAGCGATTGCGCAGCATCGATACCAACGCGTCGCGCCGCTCGGCACTGACACGGCCGGTAAGCGTCATGTGAAAGCGGAAGTCTTCCATCACATAGGGGTATCCCCAGCGATCGAGATGTTCGCGCTGTCGCGGAGTCAGCCGGGAAGGATTTCGCCGTGCGCGATCAACCTCCGTGAGCGGCGCGCGGAACGAATCGAACCCGGTGACGCAATCCGCGGCGAACTGGATCAACTCCGCCGACGGCTCGGCCAGGATCACCGCGATGAAGCCGCTGATCGAATCGACCACCGGCCTGATCACCGGGATCGCCCGCGGCATTGCGGCAAACGCCTCGCAGGCGGAAACAAGCTCGGCTTCGGTCCTGCCGGGCGCGAGCGACATCGGTGCCTTCAGCGTGGCATGAAAGCCGTATTTTCGAGGATCGCCGGTCAGTTCGCGCCAATATGGCGTGGTCTGCGGAATGCCTTCGGGAAAGGGCAGGTCCTCGGCCTTGAAGGCGTCATAGCCGAGCAGCGCCGCGCCGAAGCGATCGAGGCCGCTTCCAGGCGCCGGGGCATAGTAGATCGCGTAGCGCGCAGAATCGGTCATGTCGGCAGAATAGGGCCGGCTCACGCCGCCGCAACCGCCTTGCACGGCACCGCTGCATATCGGATCAGTCGGTCGGCTTCGGTGAGATGAACTAGCCGCCCGGCGGCGATGACCCCGACGATGCGTGGCCGCAGCGGCACTTCGTCATTGACGAGGATAATGTCGGCGCGCCGCCCTTCGGCAAGTACGCCACGATCGGTCAGGCCGGCGGCGCCGGCCGGGTTTGCCGATATCAGGTCCCAGGCCTTGGCCAACGGCAATATGCCGTCGTTGACGAGACGGAACGCAGCCAGCAACTGCGCAGGATAGTAATAGTCGGACGCAAGCACCGAACAGAGGCCCTTGGCGATCATGTCCGCCGCCTTGGTCCATCCGGTATGGCTGCCGCCGCGCACCACATTGGGCGCGCCGAACACGATGAAGTCGCCGCCTTCGGCTGCTTCGCGCGCGGTCTCCTCATTGACGGGAAACTCGGCGATGCTGACGCCATGCGCACGGAAGGCCTTCCGCATCGCAGGCGTTTCGTCATCATGCGACAGCATTCTGACGCCGGCGGCCCGTGCCGCTTCCGCCAGCCGCGCGTTCGATGCCGGGACTTCGTCGCCGCGCGTCACGATACGCTGGACCAGTTGGTCGAAGGCTTCGCTCGTGAGACCGGTCCGTTCGACCATGCGGCTGCGCTTCTGCGGCTTCGCAAGGCTCGCGACCGTGGAGTCCATGTGGTCGTTGAACGCGAACAGGTCGATCCGGCCGTCGGAAAGCCATTGGGTGATCTCGGCTTCGGCATCGAGATTGTAGGTCTCGTGGCGGAGATGGAAGCGGGTGTCCGCCGCCAGCTTCGGCCGCAGGATCTCGATATTGTCGAGCAACTGGCAGGCGTTGTCGGCGCCCCGGAGGCCGGGCTCCCACGACCACGTCGTGGCATGAAAGACGGTGGTGATGCCGTTGGCGATCGCCTGCCGGTCACTGTCGACCAGGGCCACATCGATGGGAAAGTCGACGCCCGGGCGGGGCATCATCTGCCGCTCGAAGGCGTCGCCATGCAGGTCGATGATGCCCGGCAGCACCTTCAGGCCGCTGGCGTCGATGCCGACCGAGCCCCGTTCCGCCGCCGAATCCACCGCGACGATGTCGCGCCCGGCGATGCGGAGCGAGACTTCGACGAACTCGCCGCCAACGAGTGCCTGGCCGCCTTCGATCGATAGATTGGTCATTTCACCACGCTTTCATGTCCGGACTTCAATATGCGCGGCAGCGGTGGCAGCCGCATACTTGTCGATGAACTCCTCGACCGCCAGTTTGCGAAAATCGGGCAGGGCGCGGCGCAGCGCTTCATGGTCCCAGTCCCACCAGGCAAGTTCCGACAAGCGGCTAGCTACATCTTCCGAAAACCGGCGCCGGATGATCCGCGCCGGATTTCCGGCGACGATGGTGTAGGCCGGAACGTCCCTGGTCACGATCGCGCCGGCCGCGACGACGGCGCCGGTGCCGACGTTGCGGCCCGGCAGGATCACGGCGCCGTGCCCGATCCAGACGTCGTGGCCGATGTCGACGTGGTGGCTGCGGCGCCACGCGAAGAACTCCGTATCGTCGCTCTCTCCCGGGAAATATGAGCTGGCGCGATAGGTGAAATGCGCCTGCGAAGCCCGCTGCATCGGATGATTGCCCGGGTTGATCCGCGTCATTGCCGCGATCGAGCAGAATTTCCCGATCGAGGTGTAGGTGATCTGGGCGTCGTTCACGACGTAGGAATAATTATCCATCGTCACTTCGTGCAGGATCGTGCGCGCGCCGACCTCGCAATAGGCGCCGAGCCTTGTGTCGTGCAGTTTCGCCGATGGATCGACGGTCGGTTCGACTGAGAGCAATTTGCCGGCCATGCGAATTCCTGTGACGAAACTTGAAGAGCCCGGACGTCATCGATTGGCATGATGACAGTGTCGTGACAAGTCGATGACAGGCGGCACGCTGTGGACGGCGCGTGCGCCGCCGCACGACTGTCACACAACTGTAGAATCCAGACGATAGCGATGGAGACAAACAAGCGTTCCGGAGCCCTGCATGCTGGTGGTGGAAGGTCTGACGTGCCGATTTGGCACGAAAGCCGCGGTCGACAATGCATCATTCTCAGTCGCGCCCGGCGGCTTCGTCGGGGTGATCGGCCGTTCCGGTGCCGGCAAGTCGACGCTGCTGCGGATGATCAACCGCCTCGCCGAACCGTCCGCGGGTCGCATCCTGTTTGACGGCCTCGACGTCACGGCGCTGCGCGGCAGGGACCTGCGGCAATGGCGTGCCCGGTCGGCGATGATCTTTCAGCAGTTCAACCTGGTCGGCCGGCTCGATGTGCTGACCAACGTGCTGATGGGAAGGCTGGCGACGGTGCCGGCATGGCGTTCGCTGGCGCAGCTCTGGCCGGAAGAAGACAAGGCAATTGCAATGTCCGCGCTGGAACAGTTCGACATGGCGTCGATTGCAGCGCAGCGCGCCGATCAGCTCTCGGGTGGCCAGCAGCAGCGCGTTGCGATTGCGCGCGCGCTGGTGCAGAACCCGGAGATCATTCTCGCCGACGAGCCGATCGCATCGCTTGATCCCCGCAACACCAAGGTGGTCATGGATGCGCTGCTGCGCATCAACAAGCACTTCGGGATCACCGTGATCTGCAACCTGCATTCGCTCGATCTGGCGCGCAGTTATTGCGACCGCCTGATCGGCATGGCCTCGGGGCGGATCGTCTTCGACGGGGCGCCTGCGGCGCTGACCGATAGCATCGCCCGCGAACTCTACGATCTCGAGGCGAACGAGGTAATGGGCGTTGCGCCCGAGCAGCTTCCGGCCCCTTCGCAGATTCCGGCTCTTGGGGCGGTTGCCGCTGCCTGAGTGCTTGCGTCCGTAACAATTTAGGCTGTGCGGTCGGAACCGCCAGCTTCGTCAAATGCAGAACAGGAGACGTCATGATCAATCGTCGTATGATTCTCGCCGTGGCGGCGGGACTGGCATTCTCGGCATCCGCCGCGTCGGCACAGGATTGGAAGTCAAAGTATCCCGAACTGGTGTTCGCCAAGGTCCCCGATGAGAACGCCTCGGGCACGACGGACCGCTGGACGCCGCTGACGGAATATCTCTCCCGCGAACTCGGTACGAAGGTCACACTTCGGATCGCCAACGATTATGCCGCCGTGATCGAAGGCCAGCGCGCCGGCAATATCCACATCGCGATGTACGGGCCGGCGTCCTACGCTCGCGCCTACATTATCGGTGCCAAGGTTGAGCCGTTCGCGATCGAGGTGAACGGCGACGGGACCAAGGGATATTACTCGGTTCTCTATGTGAAGAGCGATTCGAGCTACAAGGACATCAAGGATCTGAAGGGCAAGAACCTCTGCCTGGTCGATCCCAACTCGACATCGGGCAACAACGTGCCGCGGTTCGCGATGGACAAGATGGGCATCGACCCGGAGAAATTCTTCGCCAAGGTGGTCTATTCGGGAAGCCATGAGAACGCGGTCATCGCACTCGGCCAGGGGACCTGCGACGCGGCGTTCAACTGGTGGAACGACGAAAAGGAATCGAACCTGCTCCGGATGGAACGGAAAGGCATGGCGAAGGCCGCCGACTTCAGGATCATCATGAAGTCCGAACAGATTGTGAATTCGCCGATGGCCTATCTCAGCACCCTGCCTGCCGACCTCAAGGCGGCGATCAAGAAGGCGGTGCTGGAAATCGCGGTAAAGGACAAGGCGGCGTTCGACAAGATTTATCAGGGCAAACAGTTGCCGTTCGTCGAGGTCGACCATAAATCCTATGAGCCGGTGGTCGATCTGATCAAGTTCGTCGACAGCATCCGCAAGCAGAAGTCCTGAACCGAACGACGTAACGGGATGATACGGGCAGATCGCGAGATCTGCCCATTCTCTATTCAGAAAATCCCATGCCGGCAGCAGTCCCCGAATTTCCGCAGGCCAGGCTGCAGGAGCTTGGCGAACGCTACGCGGCCGCCGTTGCCGCCAAGCGGCGGCGCGTATGGCTGGGTTCGGCCCTCCTGATCGTTGCGACGCTCGCCGCCGGCTGGATGGGCGATGTCAACCTGTCGACGTTTGTCGAGAACTTCTGGCGCTTTCCGGCTTACTTTGCAGGCATAGCTCCGAAGTTTTCGTTCTCGTCGGCGTGGGTTGATCTCACGGAATGGTTTTGGGGACTGCCCCGCTGGGCACGGCTCCTCGGAGATACGCTGCTGATTGCCTATATGGGCACCCTTGCCGGGGGGACATGCGGCTTCGTTCTCTGCTTCCTGGCATCAGCTAATCTCGTCAAGTCGCGCGCGATCGTCTTTGCCACGCGCCGCCTCCTCGAATTCTGCCGCACCGTGCCGGAGATCGTCTTCGCCCTGATTTTCGTACTGGCGTTCGGTCTGGGTCCGCTCCCCGGTGTTCTCGCCATTGCGATCCATACCGCAGGCGCACTCGGCAAGCAGTTCGCCGAAGTCGTCGAGAACATCGATAGCAAGCCGATCGAGGGCGTGGCAGCGAGCGGTGGGAGCTGGATCCAGATTGTCCGGTTTGGTGCGGTGCCCCAGGTGCTTTCAAATTTCGTAAGCTATGGCCTGTTGAGATTCGAGATCAACGTGCGCGGCGCGGCGGTGATGGGGTTTGTCGGGGCTGGCGGGATCGGACAGGACCTGATCGAGGCCGTTCGCAAATTCTACTACACGGATGTCAGCGCCATACTTGTGCTCATCATCGTCACCGTCATGCTGATCGATTTCATCACCGAGCGCGTGCGTCACCGTCTGCTGGGTCTGGAGGGGGCCGGCAAATGAACTCTTTCGGACCGCAAGATCAAGCCGCCATCGTTCAACGCTATCCGGACGTGTTCCGTCCGAACTGGTGGCAGAGGGGCAAACTCACGATCGGCCTTGGCGGGGCCGTCGCGCTCTTTCTGTTCGGCATCGTCCAGCTCGATATTCCCTTTAGCCGGCTCTCGGACGGCATGGTCAAGCTGGGTGGATTTCTTCGTCTCATGTTCCCGCCCGATCCCGGTTCCTGGGCGGAAGCACTGAAATACCTGCATGCGCTCGGAGAGACAGTGTCGATCGCATTCCTCGGGACGCTGGGCGGCGCGCTGCTGGCGTTGCCGGTCTCGCTGCTGGCGGCGCGCAACGTGGTGGCAAACCGGATCGTCCAGCTCCTGACGCGCCGGAGCCTCGATACCATCCGCGGCGTCGATACCCTGATCTGGGCTCTCATCTGGGTGGGCGTCGTCGGGCTGGGCCCGTTTGCCGGCATCCTCGCGGTGATCTGCAGCGATTTCGGCAGCTTTGGGAAGCTGTTTTCCGAGGCCATCGAGGCGGCCGACAAGAAACCTGCAGAAGGCGTGCGATCGGCGGGCGGCAGCCATCTCCATGGCGTTCGATTCGGACTGCTGCCGCAGGTCTTTCCGATCCTGCTCAGTCAGGTGCTCTACTATTTCGAATCGAATACGCGATCGGCGACGATCATCGGAATCGTCGGGGCAGGTGGAATCGGTCTTCAGCTCGCCGAACAGATCCGGGTGCTGGAATGGCAGAAGGTATCGTTTCTGATCCTGCTCATTCTCATCGCGGTATCGGCGATTGACTGGATTTCAGGCAAACTCCGTTTCGCGATCATCGGACAGAGGGCGATCGCGTAAAGGTCACGCACCCGCTAACCACTCTCGACCACGAACTCGACGCGTTCGGCGGCAAAGCGCGTACGCTTGGTGTGGAGTGGTGTTCCTTCCATATCGACATCGGTGCTGTCGACCACCAGGATCGGACGTCCCAGTGCGAGATCAAGCCGTGCGGCATCGGTTGCATCGACGATGGCGGCGGTGACCCGAGTCGATTCCCTCCGATAGTCGCGGATTCCGTAGTGCGCCAGCAGCTTCGTTATTGACCGCACGCGCTCATAGACTTTTGCGACATCGGGAAATCGCACCGCGTCGAACCAGTTGGTGCTGACACAGATCGGCGTGCGATCGGCCAGACGCAGGGCTTCGATCCGGATCAGCGGCGCTCCCGTTTTCAGTCCAAGCAGCCGCGCCAGGTCGCGGCTCGCCAACTCCTCGGAGGAGGCGATCAGGCGGCCGTCCGGCTCGCGGCCGCCGGCGCCGACGATTTCGGAGAAGCGCGTGCGCGAGCGCAGGGGATAGGCGAGCCGCGGCGCCTCCACATAGGTGCCGCTGCCGCGCTCGGCCCGAACAAGACCGCGCTCGGCGAGCGTCGCCAACGCCCGGCGCACGGTGTGGCGGTTGACGCGATAGGTCTCGGCGATCTCATTCTCGCCCGGCAGCTTTTCGCCGGCGGCAAACCGGCCGTCGGCGATGCCGCGCTCGATCCCGTCGGCGACCTGCCGCCACAGCGCGACGCCGGATGCGGTGTCCTGCATGCTCATGGGAAGGAAGAACCGGGGAAGGGCATCGGAAAAATCATGCGGCTGTCACCAAATCGTCATGGCGCTTCTCTATCAAGTTGTCTAATAACATAGACAACTTGATTCCGGCAAGGCCATCATGAACCCGAGCGAGACCAACAGGAACGAGGGCGAGCGGCAGGCGCGGCGCAAGGCCGCGATGCTGGTGCTGGCGCATTCCGGCACGGCTGAAATCGGCCGCTGCCTGGAGACAGTGGGGGTTCCCGCGCACGAGGATCTTCGTGAGCCGGAGAATGGCCTTGTGATGTTGCGCGGCCGGATCGGCGGTGACGGCGCGCCGTTCAATCTGGGCGAGGCGACGGTTTCGCGCGCCGCCGTGCGGCTTGCGACCGGCGAGGTCGGCTTTGGCTACGTGCTCGGTCGCGACAGGCAAAAGGCGCAGATGATCGCGCTGTGCGACGCGCTGGTGCAGTCGGAGCAATTTGCCGGCGTACTGGAAGCGAACGTGGTCGCGCCGCTGCGGGCGGCCATGGTCTCCAATCGAAACCGCAAGGCGCAGGAGACGGGGGCGACGCGGGTCGATTTCTACACAATGGTGCGCGGCGAGGGCTAAGCGATGACGACGGTTGCCGAACTGCCTGCAGGGTTTGCGGACAAGGTCTTGTCCGCACAATCGACCTTCCGCTCGGTGATGGATGCGCTGGCCCGTCCCGGCAGCGTTCAGCACATCGCGAGTGTGACCGGAGCGCCGGGCGCGATGATGCTCGGCACGGCTGCGATCGCGCTGACGCTGTTCGATCATGATACGCCGCTCTGGCTCGATCCGAAGATGGCTGAAACGCCTGACGTCGGCAAATGGCTCAGGTTTCACACCAGCGCGCCTGTGGTGGCGGACTCAGCGATCTGCAGCTTTGCGCTCATCGCGGATGCACAAGCCCTTCCGGCGCTCGACCGTTTTGCCTTTGGCAGCAACGAATATCCCGATCGTTCGGCTACGTTGATCCTGCAGGTCGAAAGCCTGTCGCAGGGACCGGTATTCGAACTGCGCGGTCCCGGCATCGACGGCAGCGCGGTGCTGCGCGCCACGCTGCAGCCGACGGACCTGTTTGAACGGCTCGCGATCAACGCGTCGCTGTTTCCGCGTGGCATCGATGTCATTCTGGTGGCCGACGATACCGTTGTCGCCATACCTCGCACCACGCGGCTTGCCGCGAAGGGAGATTGAAGCATGTATGTGGCCGTCAAGGGAGGCGAGCGCGCCATCGAGAACGCCCACCGCCTGCTGGCGCATGAGCGCCGCGGCGATCGCGACGTTCCCGAACTTTCGCTGGCGCAGGTATCCGGTCAGCTCAGCCTCGGCGTCGACCGGATCATGACCGAGGGATCGCTCTATGACCGCGAACTGGCAGCGCTGGCGCTGAAGCAGGCGCGCGGCGACATGATCGAAGCCATCTTTCTCGTTCGCGCCTTCCGCGCCACGCTCCCGCGCTTCGGCGCCAGCGAGCCTGTCGACACCGGCCAGATGCAGGTCCGCCGCCGGGTGTCCTCCACCTTCAAGGATATCCCGGGCGGCCAGATTCTCGGGCCGACCTTCGATTACACCCATCGCCTGCTGGATCCGCAACTGGCCGAAGCATCGATGCCCGAATTGCCGGCGACCACGGAAGCAGCACCGGCAGTGATGCCGCGCGTAACCGACATTCTCGGCCGCGACGGCCTGATCGAGCCATCACCCAAGGGTGATGCCGATCAGCCGGTCGGCGATCTCACCCGCGAACCCCTAAGTTTTCCGGCCGATCGCGATCTCCGGCTGCAAAATCTCGCACGGGCCGACGAAGGGTTTCTCTTGGCGCTCGGCTACTCCTCGCAGCGCGGTTATGGCCGCAACCATCCCTTCGCCGGCGAAATCCGGCTTGGCGAGGTCGAGGTGGAGTTCGTGGCGGAGGACGTCGGCTTTGCCGTTCCGCTCGGCGCGGTGACGCTGACGGAGTGCCAGATGGTCAACCAGTTCAAGGGCTCCGCCACCGAGGCGCCGTGCTTCACGCGCGGCTATGGGCTGGCGTTCGGGCAGAGCGAGCGCAAGACCATGTCGATGGCGCTGGTGGACCGCAGCCTGCGCGCCCGCGAACTCGGCGAGGAGATCACAGCCCCTGGCCAGGACGAGGAGTTCGTGATGTCGCACTCAGACAACGTGCAGGCGACCGGCTTCGTCGAACACCTCAAGCTGCCGCACTATGTCGACTTCCAGTCCGAGCTTGGCCTGTTGCGCAAGCTGCGGGCGGAGTTTGGCGAGGTTGAATCGCAGCCGGCCCTGCAGGAGGCCGCGGAATGAACGCGCCGACCTACAACTTCGCCTATCTCGACGAGCAGACCAAGCGGATGATCCGCCGCGCCATCCTGAAGGCGATCGCGATTCCCGGCTATCAGGTGCCGTTCGCCAGCCGCGAGATGCCGATGCCGTACGGCTGGGGCACCGGCGGCGTGCAAGTGACTGCGGCGATCCTGGGACCGCAGGACGTTCTGAAGGTGATTGATCAGGGTTCTGACGACACCACCAACGCGATCTCGATCCGCAAGTTCTTCGCCAGAACCGCCGGTGTTGCGACCACGACCTCCACGGAAGACGCGACCGTGATCCAGACCCGGCACCGGATTCCCGAAGCGCCGCTGCATGGCGGGCAGGTGCTGGTCTATCAGGTCCCGATCCCGGAGCCGCTGCGCTTCCTCGAGCCGCGCGAGACCGAGACCCGGCGCATGCACGCGCTCGGCGAATATGGCCTGATGCACGTCAAGCTGTACGAGGACATCGCCCGCTTCGGTCATATCGCGACTTCCTACGCCTATCCGGTGAAGGTAAACGCCCGATACGTCATGGATCCGTCGCCGACGCCGAAGTTCGACAACCCGAAGATGGACAATTGTGCGGCGCTGCAATTGTTCGGCGCCGGCCGCGAGAAGCGCATCTACGCCATTCCGCCGCACACGCGGGTCACCTCGCTCGACTTCGAGGATCATCCGTTCACGCGCTATCGCTTCGAGGCGCCGTGCGCGCTGTGCGGGGCTGACGATTCCTACCTCGACGAGATCGTCACCGACGACAAGGGCGGCCGGATGTTCGTCTGTTCGGACACTGACTACTGCGAGGGCCGCCAGGCGCAGGGCCGTCGCGGCACGGAGAGTGCGGCCCCGCACAAGGAGGCGGCGCATGGCTGAGACTGAGACCGCGATGCAGGACGATGACCAGCCGTTGCTGATGGCGGAGGGCCTCGGCAAGAATTACGGCCGTCTGGCCGCCTGCCGCGACGTGTCCTTCGTGCTTTATCCCGGCGAGGTCCTGGCCATTGTCGGCGAATCCGGATCGGGCAAGTCGACACTGCTGCAGCTGCTGTCGGCGCAGCTCGCAGCCAGCGCGGGGCGGGTGTCCTATCGCATGCGCGACGGGGTGACGCGCGACCTCGCCACGCTTGGCGAAGCCGAGCGGCGCTTTTTGTTTCGCACCGACTGGGGTTTCGTGCATCAGGACCCCGCATTGGGGCTGCGGATGGCGGTATCGGCCGGCGCCAATGTCGGCGAGCGGCTGATGGCGGTCGGCTGGAATCACTACGGCCGGATCCGCGATACCGCGTCGTCGTGGCTCGAGCGGGTCGAGATCGACACCGCGCGCATCGACGATGCGCCGCGCACATATTCGGGCGGCATGCGGCAGCGATTGCAGATTGCGCGCAATCTGGTGACGGAGCCGCGTCTCGTGTTCATGGACGAGCCCACTGGCGGCCTCGACGTGTCGGTGCAGGCGCGGCTGCTTGATCTGATGCGCAATCTCGTCAGCGAGCTCGGTCTCGCCGCCATCGTCGTCACGCACGATCTCGCGGTCGCGCGGCTGCTGTCGCACCGGGTCATGGTGATGAAGGGCGGCCGGGTGATCGAAACGGGATTGACCGATCAGGTGCTCGATGACCCGCGCGAGCCCTATACCCAGCTCCTCGTCTCTTCGATCTTGCCGGCATGAGTGTGCATCAATGACTGCGATGATCGATATCAGCAACGCCGAGAAGACGTTCACCATGCATCTGCAGGGAGGCGTGCAGCTTCCCGTGGTGCGCGGCGTCTCGTTTCAGGTCGAGCCCGGCGAGTGCGTGGTGCTGTCGGGTCCTTCCGGCGCCGGAAAATCCTCGATCCTGAAAATGATCTTCGGCAATTACCGCTGCGATGGCGGCCGGATCGGCATCCGCCACCGGGGTAATGTGGTTGATCTGGCCAGCGCCGAACCGCGGCAGGTCCTGAGCGTGCGCCGCGATACCATCGGTTATGTCAGCCAGTTCCTGCGCGCCGTGCCGCGGGTGCCGACCATCGATGTCGTCGCCGAGCCGCTGGTCGTCGCGGGAACGGCGCGAACCGAGGCGCGCGAGTGGGCAGGGAAGTTGCTGCGTCGTCTCAACATTCCCGAACGGCTGTGGGCGCTGCCGCCCTCGACGTTCTCCGGCGGCGAGCAGCAGCGCGTCAACATCGCGCGTGGCTTCATCTCCGACCTGCCGATTCTTCTTTTGGACGAGCCGACGGCGTCGCTCGATGCGGCCAACCGTGCCGTGGTGGTCGAGTTGATCGACGAGAAGAAGCGCAACGGCGTCGCCATGGTTGCCATCGTCCATGACGACGAGATCCGCCATTTGATTGCCGACCGTATCGTCGACGTGACGTCGTTCGCATCCGTGGCTCAGGAAAGAGGGCTGATATGACTTCGACCGGTTCCGAGACCGTGATCGGCAACGCCAGGATCGTGCTGGCGGACCGCGTGATCGAGCGTGGCTGGGTCGCCTTTGCCGACGGCCTTATTGCCGAAGCCGGCGAGGGTAACGCCCCCGCAGGCAGCGAGGACGCGGCGGGCGACCTGATCATGCCCGGCCTGATCGAACTGCATACCGATCATCTCGAAGCGCATTACGTGCCGCGGCCGAAGGTGTTCTGGGATCCGATTGCCGCCGTTGTCTCCTATGACGGCCAGCTCGCGACCTCGGGCATCACCACGGTCCTGGATTCGCTGCGGGTCTGGCGCGAGGACGGCGCCGAGGACGTCGACGGCCGGGCCGGCGTGCTGGCGGCCGCTATCACTTCCGCTCGCGACGCGAACCTTCTGCGCGCCGATCACTTCCTGCATTTGCGCTGCGAAATCCCGATGCCTGATGTGGTCGAGGAGGCCAGGGAACTGGTCGGCCGTCCCGACATACGGCTGATGTCGCTGATGGATCACACGCCGGGGCAGCGTCAATTCCGCGACGAGGTCAAGCTGCGCGACTATTACCGCGGCAAGGGGGGCGGCATGACCGACGCCGAACTCGACACGCTGTTCGAACGGCGCTTTGCCTACCAGAAGGCCTATGCCACGACTAACATGCGCCAGATCGTCGAACTGGCGCATCAATACGGGATTCCGCTCGCCAGCCATGACGACACCACCGACGAGAACGTCACCGATGCGATCAGGGATCGCGTTTCGGTGGCGGAGTTTCCGACCACCATGGAAGCGGCGCGCGGGTTGCATCAGGCCGGCATCGGCATTCTGATGGGCGCGCCGAACGTGGTGCGCGGCGGTTCGCATTCCGGCAACATCGCCGCGGTAGATCTCGCCCGCGAAGGGTTCCTTGATATCCTTTCGTCCGACTACATTCCGTCGAGTCTGCTGATGGCGGCGCTGCAATTGCCGCGGCACGTACCGACTATCGATCTTGCCTCCGCCGTTCGGACCGTCACCAAGACGCCCGCGGAAGCGGTGGGGCTTGCCGACCGCGGCGAGATCGCGACCGGCAAACGCGCCGATCTGATCCGCGTGCATGTCGCGCGCGACATTCCGGTTGTGCGCAGCGTCTGGCGCGAAGGGCAGCGTGTGGCATGACGGAGACCCTGACCATATCCGACGGACACTCAACAGCGATCGGACCCGGCCGGCTGATTCTAGTCGTGGGTCCGAGCGGCGCCGGCAAGGATACGTTGCTGGGGCTTGCCAAGGCAGCCTGCGCTGACGATCCCAACATCGTCTTCCCACGTCGCGTGATCACCCGGCAGGCATCGGCCTCCGAGGACAACGAGGAAGTCAGCGCCGGCACCTTTCAGGAGGCGCTGGCCCGTAACGAATACGCCATGCATTGGGAAGCGCACGGCCATTGCTATGCGCTGTCGCGCGCGATCGACGACGAAATCCGCGCCGGCCACGCTGTCGTCGCCAACGTCTCGCGCACCGTTGTCGCTGCGATGCGGAACGCCTACGCCAATGTCCTGGTGGTTTCAATCACGGCTCCGCCGGACGTCCTTGCGGAACGGCTGGCGCTGCGTAAGCGAGCGAGCGACGGAAAGATCGAGAATCGCCTGCATCGTACGGTGGACGAGGCGGCCGCCGCACCTGACGCGACCGTTGTGAACACCAGCAGCGCTGAATATCACGCCCGGCAATTGGTCCGGATCATCAAGGGTGAGCGCTGGGACGGTTAGGCGGGAGAAGAGATGTCTGTTGTCGAGACCATCGAACAACTCGAAGCAATCTACGGCTATCCCAACGACGCTTCGACGGTCAAAGTCGCGGACCGGGTGACGCCGTCCTATCGGGCGCTGATGGATAGCTCTCCGTTCGCCGCACTGGCGACGGTTGGCCCCGAGGGCGTTGATTGCTCGCCGCGTGGCGACCTGCCGGGCTTCGTTCGCATCCACGACGAGAAGACGCTGATGATGCCGGATCGCCGCGGCAACAACCGCTGCGATTCCCTGCGCAACATCGTTCGCGATCCCCGGGTGGCGCTGCTGCTTCTCATCCCGGGGTCGGGCAGCACGCTCCGTGTCAACGGCCGCGCGCATGTCTCGGCCGATCCCGACCTGCTGGCCTCGTTCGAGATGGACGGCAAGGCGCCGCGCACGGTCGTCGTAATGACAGTCGAAGAGATCTACTTTCAATGCGCCCGCGCCATCGTTCGCTCCGATCTCTGGAATCCCGACAAGCGGGTCGATCCGAGAACCCTCCCGACGCCGGGCCAGATCCTGGCCGAGATGAGCGAGAACACGGTCGGTGGCGATAAATACGATCGCGAATGGCCGGAGCGCGCGCGGCAGACGATGTGGTGAAAGACGATCTGGCGGCTTGCAATCGTGTTCTCGTTATGTTCTGGTTGGTCATTCTTCGGAGGTGACCAGATGGACGTCGAGAAGCAACGGGAGATCATCCGGCTCTGGAACGACATGCGGAGGCTCGAAGGCCCGGCCGCGGAGGAAATCCGGATTCAGATTCTTGAATGCTTTGCGCAATGGGAGTCGCCGAGCGCGCGGATGAACGATCGCCGGGCGGTGCTTGGTCGCGTCCGGGTTCCGACCGGTGCAGTCCATCGACTGCGCGACCGGGATACCAGCGCGGCGCTTTGACCCATTCGCAAGTCGCGCGGTTGATTCGGTGTGCGTCAAGATTTGACGAAATCGCCGGGTGATGCATGGTGCACGCATGTTGTCGCGTGTGCGCAATCATTTTCAAGGTGCGAAGTTCGCCCGCATGAGCAGCGGGACGTATTGCATCATCCGTGACCTCGGGCTGGTCAAGGGCGGCAAGGGGATGCGGCATCATGAGGTGCTCGTCACCTTCAGCCCCCGTGCGTTCCGCCGCTGGATCTCGACCGCCGCGCGTGATCTGGGAAGTGTGGCGAAGCGGCGGTGGCTTTCGCTTCAACGCGAACCACAGCGGTTCGGAACGGATGTTCCCGCGTCCACCGTCCCGGAAAGCCCTTCCCAGCCATTGCGCCTCGCCAGATCTCCGATGTCGTCCAGCGCGCGAAGAGCCGGCATCGACTGACGTTGCGAGACCTGCGGCTGGGCCTCGAAGATGGCGACACCATCGAGCTTGAAGTGGAAGAATCCGGTATCCTGAAGAACCGGATCGAGCGGCAATAGCCTGCGGACACAACCAGGAACGCTCGAGGAGACCACCAGCGAGGAGACGCCATGGCGCGCAAGTTGATCGATATCTCCGTTCCCCTGCAAAACGACGTGCCGGCCGATCCGCCGGGCGGACATCCGACGATCCAGTACATCGATCACCAGCAGGGCCTGCCGCGGATGCTCGGGTTTTTCGACGGGCTGAAGGCGGAAGATTTGCCGGACGGGCAGGGCTGGGCGGTCGAGCAGGTGCAACTCTCCACCCACAACGGCACGCATCTCGATGCGCCCTGGCACTTTCATCCGACCATGAACCGGGGCGAGCGCTCATGGACCATCGACGAGGTGCCGCTGGAATGGTGCTTGCAGCCGGGCGTGAAACTCGACTTCCGGCATTTCGCCGACGGCTATGTCGCCACCGCCAAGGATGTCGAGGCCGAACTGAAGCGGATCGGGCATACGCTGTCGCCGCTGGAAATCGTCGTGGTCAACACCAGTGCCGGCGCCAAATACGGACGTCAGGATTACGTCACCTCCGGCTGCGGCATGGGCTACGAGGCGACGATGTATCTTCTGGAGCGCGGTGTGCGGCTGACCGGCATCGACGGCTGGAGCTGGGACGCGCCGTTCGTCCACACCGCAAAGAAGTATGCCGAGACCAGGGACGCCAGCCTGATCTGGGAGGGCCACAAGGCCGGCCGGCACATCGGCTATTGCCACATCGAGAAGCTGCACAATCTCGAGCAATTGCCCTCGACGGGTTTCATGGTGTCCTGCTTCCCGGTGAAGATCGAGCGCGCCTCGGCAGGCTGGACGCGGGCGGTGGCCATTCTCGACGGCTAGAGGGAACCAACGAAGGATGGATTTGCGCGCGCTCCCGTCGAGCTAGTCAACGTAGTGGCGCTCAACCCCAGGCAGAAACAAACCTGCGAAGAACAGTTGACGCATCGGAAAAGGAAAAGGGCGCACCGGTCGGCCGGCACGCCCTTGATCTTGTACCCGCGCCGGCTGAATCGGCGCCGGGCCTAAATCACCATCGGCAGACGCGCCGGCCGTAGGCGTTCCACCAGCAGCGAGGACCCGGACGAACAACGACGGGCGCGCCATAGAAGCCATATCCCCGGCCGCGATAGAAGCCACGGCCGCCACCGCGATAGTAGCCACGGCCGCCGCGATAGCCTCTGCCCCTGCCGCCGCGGGCCTGCGCGGACGTAGTCGTCGCGCCTACCAGAACCACGGACGTGCTGGCGACGTAGACGAACAACAAAGCCAGCGCCGCAAGGCAGCGAGTGAGGATATTGTAGCGTTGAACCATTCGGGAATCTCCGGGGCACTTCATGCATCTGGACTTCGGCACTCTCACTAAGACGCGCGAGAAGGCATTCGGTTCGGATGCGCTGATACGATATTTTTCTAAGGTTCTTTCGGACTGCCGAGATTCTATTAAGAAGGGCAGGTGAGGTCAAGTTGCAGCGGGATCTACCGAGAATTCCACCGGCATTCGCTGTTCATCTCCCTGAATGTTTGCTGAACGAAGAATGATTGCACGCCACAGGATTTTGAAAGAATCTACAACAAGGCCGCACCAGCAACTTGATGTCGACACGATCTCCATTTCTCAGCGCACGACGATCTCTGCTTAACGAGTACCCATGTCCAAAAAACACACCTATGTCCTCGGCCTGAATACCTACGACCATGATGTCAGCGCCTGCCTGTTGCGTGACGGCGCCATCGCGTTTGCGATCGCCAAGGAGCGGATCACGCGGGCGAAGCATGCATCGGGCTTCTACAAGGAAGTGATCGACTACTGCCTCGAGGCCGAGGGCATCACGCTCGACGATGTCGATCTGATCGTCCGCAATTGCTACATCCTGCCCGTGCCGGAAATGGAGGAGCGGCTGGTGTCTTTCGACGCGCCGGCCTTCCTCCCGGAGTTCGAGCGAGGCGCCGCGGCGAAGCATCCGCTGTATTTGTCGCGTCAGGACAGGGTCGTCACGATCTCCCACCATCTGGCGCACGCCTACAGCGCTTTCGCGGTGTCGCCGTTCGAGGACGGCGTCGTGATGATCGTTGATGGTGTCGGCAGCTACCGGTCCGACGTCACGGAACCGTTCCCCGCCGGCGACACCGCAACGCCGCTCGCCCGCGAATCCGAGAGCTATTACAAGTTCAGCGGGACATCGCTCGAATGCCTGAAAAAGGTCTGGATGGAACCGGACCGCGGCTTCCTGAGCGACGAATTCTACAACATGCCCGGCCTCGGCGCGCTCTACAGCCGCGCCTCGACCTACATCTTCGGCGACTGGAACAAGTGCGGCGAACTGATGGGGCTGGCGCCCTACGGCCGACGCGACCAGGTGAAGCACCTGCTCGAACTGACCGCCGACGGCAAGTTGCAGGTGCCGCACTGGACCGCGGAGTTCAAGGAGCCTTATGTCTTCGATGGCGGCAGCAACTGGGAGCGCAGTCCGTCGATGCGGCACTGGGAGGATGTGGCCTGGCGCACGCAGGACGACACCGAGAACGTGCTGCTGGCGCGTGCGCGCTGGCTGCGTGAAAACACCGGCGCCAGGAACCTCTGCATGGCCGGCGGCGTCGCGCTCAATTGCGTCGCCAACGGCCGCGTCGCCCGCGAAGCCGGCTTCGACAATGTCTGGATTCAGCCGGCGGCAGGCGACGATGGCATCGCCATCGGCTGTGCCTATTACGGCTGGCTCGAAATCCTGAAGCAGCGCCGCGGCTTCGTGATGGATCATTCCTATGTCGGCAGGCGCTATAGCGAGAAGGACGTTGCGACCGAACTGCAGAAGTTCCTGGTGCGTATCCAGGTCGACGCCAAGCGAAGCGATGATGTGTGCCGCGACACCGCCAGATTGCTTGCCGACCAGCGGGTGATCGGCTGGTTTCAGGATCGCTCCGAGTTTGGCCCGCGTGCGCTCGGCAACCGCAGCCTGATCGCGGATCCGCGCAAGCCCGAGATGAAGGACATCCTGAACAGCCGCGTCAAGCACCGGCAGGCGTTTCGCCCCTTCGCGCCGATCGTGCTGGCCGAGCGGATGAAGGAGATCTTCGAGGGCGACGAGGATTCACCCTTCATGCTGATTGCCAAGCCGGTCCGGCCGGAATGGCGGGACAGGATTCCGGCGATCGTGCATGTCGACGGCACCGCGCGTGTCCAGACCGTGCGCGAGGCGACCAACCCGATGCTGTATCGGCTGCTCAAGGAGTTCGAGGCGCTGACCGGCGTTCCCGTGCTGATCAACACCTCCTTCAACATCAAGGGCGAGCCGATCGTTGAAACGCCACTGGACGCAGTGAACTGCTTCCTGACCACGGGGATCGATCATCTGGTGATCCACGACACCGTGGTGTCGAAGGCTGCCATGCACAAGGTGGTCGCGCCGCTGGTCAACGTGTATGCCGACGTGCGAACGCTGGTGGCCTCGACCGCGCAGCCGGCGTGATCCGGTCGAGATTTGCTCCAGGCGAAAGCCGCTCAGGCGGCTTTCGGGGCCGGTGGGTTCGCCGGAGGGGTCTTGGGTCGCGGCTTGTCCTGCCGCTTCGACCAGGAGATGTAATAGGCGACGATCGTCATGATCGCGATGCCGGTCACGCTGACGAGGATCTGCACGAGCAGCGAGCCCGAACTCAGCGACAGCAAGAAATGTGCGACGAAGGACAGGAACACGCCGACGCAGAACACTGCCAGCGATTGCTGGCCGCAGACGATCAGCGGATCGAAAACCCTCCACTCCAGACCCGGCCACTCCTTTGGCACGAAGCGGATCACCAGGATAACGATGACGGCGAAGTGCAGGAAACGATAGGGCGCGAGATTGGTCTTGTCGTTCGGATTGAACGTCGAGTACAGCCAGTGCGGGAACAGGTCGCCGAAAGCCGGAAACCTGCCGGCCATGGTCATGACCAGCGCCAGGATCATGTAGGCGATGCAGAAATACAGCGTGATCGGCGAGTTGATGATGTGCAGATTCTTGCGGGCGCCACCCAGCGCGCACCATGCGCCGAACACGAACAGCACCTGCCAGGCGAACGGGTTGAAATACCAGGTGCCGGCCGGGTAGGCGGGCAGGTTCCATCCGGTCTGCCGCGACACCAGCCACAGCGCGATCGCGGCCACCATGGTCCAGTTGGGCTGGCGGAGCATGAACCACAGCACCGGCGGGAACAGTCCCATCAGCACGATGTAGAGCGGCAGCACGTCGAGGTTGACGGGCTTGAACTTCAGGAACAATCCCTGCCGCAGCGTTTCGGTCGCATTGTCGATCAGCCCGGCGACGTTGAAGTCGTTGACCAGCTGGGAATCGCCGAAGCGCAGCGCCAGATAGCTGATCGAGGCGATATAGATCACGAACAGGATGATGTGCGCGACGTAGAGCTGCCACACGCGCTTGGTCAGCCGCGTGGCGCCGACGATGAAGCCGCGTTCCAGCATCATGCGGGCATAGACGAAGGAGGCGGTATAGCCGGAGATGAAAACGAACAGGTCGGCGGCGTCGCTGAACCCGTAATTGCGGGTGGTGATCCAGTTCACGACGTTGTCGGGGATATGGTCCAGGTAGATCGCCCAGTTCGCGACGCCGCGAAACAGGTCGAGCCGGAGGTCGCGTCCTTTTTCTGGCAGGGTGGCGTTGATTTCCATGGGTGCCGCTTCGTCGTGATGCTCTCTGGAGGATCGCGCAACAACAAGATGGGTGAGGGCCGCGAGATAGCCCTAGATTGTCACCGTACGGCATAATATACCGGTACGGAAACGGTACATCCGGGTATCGGGAATCACCGATCAAGTTTCCTGAAAGGTGTCTCTATACTATCCGGCCGTTTCCACCAATCGCTACCATGTCGCATTCGCTGAAGGTTCAACCATTCATATGACCGCACGGATTTTCAAGCCTGCCAAGAACGCGATGCAATCGGGTCGGGCCAAGACCCGGGAATGGCAACTCGACTACGAGCCCGAACAGCCTCGGGCGATCGAGCCGCTGATGGGCTGGACCTCTTCTGGCGACATGAAGCAGCAACTGACCCTGCACTTCGACACCAGGGAAGACGCGGTTGCCTATTGCGAGCGCAAGGGTATCCCCTACCAGGTGATCGAGCCCAAGGATTCGACGCGCCGACCGGTGGCCTACGCCGACAATTTCGCCTTCAAGCGCGTCGAGCCCTGGACCCATTAGTGGGCTGATCCGGGCACTTGACTGGCGAGCCGTTCTTCCCGGGCGGCGTGCCGGGCTGGCAGGCCGGTTCTAGTCGGCGCGGACCGATGCCGCCGGATAGTCCGGAATCGGCATGGGCGCATCCTTTGCCACACCGAGCACCGGGAAGGTCCTGATGTTGCGGGCTTCGGGCATCGCCGAGAACTGCAGAAGCTGCTGGTGCATGCCCTCGACGTTTCGCGCGATGCATTTGAGCAGGTAATCCGCATCGCCCGAAATCCGCCAGCTCTGCAGGACCAGCGGCATCGCCGCGATGGATTTTTCGAAGGCCTGTAGCGGGGGCTGGGCCTGGCTCTGGAGCTGGATCAACACGAAGGAAATGACCTCGTAGCCGAGCAGCTTTTCGTCCAGCGTGGCACGGATCGCGCTGACATGGCCGCGCTCGCGCAAGGCGCGCACCCGCCGCCGGCACGGCGGCTCCGAGAGGCCGACCCTGACCGCCAGTTCGTTGTTGCGGATCCGTCCGTCCTTTTGCAATTCGGACAGGATCTTCAGGTCGATCTCGTCGAGGGGTTGGCGTTCCGTCATCGGCACCTCGTCGGCGCTTCAGCTTGCCACGCGTTGCGCTTCGTCGAGCGCGGGAAGGATCGCCGTACCGGGCGCCACGCTCGACAGCACCAGCTTCTCGTGGGCCGCGACGATCGCCTCCCTGGTGAGCCGCCCGCCCGGGCGGTACCATGTGCAGATACCGGTCAGCAGGGCGAGGATCGCGAATGTCGCTACCTGGATGTCCACGACCTCGAACTCGCCTTCCGACACACCCTCGGCGAGGATGGCGGCCAGCCGCTGCTCGTAGGCGCCGCGCAGCGCCACGATCTCCTCGTAGTTCCTTGGCTCCAGGCTGCGCAGTTCGGAATTGGCGATGAACACCTCGCGCTTCCTGGTCAAATGGTAGGTGACGTGGAAGGCTGTGAAGGCGCGGAGCTTGTCGGCCGGCCGGTGCTTCCCCTGCAGGGCGCGGTCGAGTTGACGTAGCAGTTCGTTGATGTGGTCCCGCACCAGCGTGAACAGCAATTCCTGCTTGGTGCTGATGTGATTGTAGAGCGATCCCGATTGAATCCCGACCTCGGCCGCAAGCTGCCGCAGGCTCATGGCCGCGTAGCCGTGCTCGAAGATCAGACGGAGCCCCGCCTTGCGGATCGCCTCCATCGTCTTCGGGCCGTTCGAGCCGATCGTCCGCGCCATGGTGCTCTCTAAAGCGAAGTGCTCTCTAAAACGAACAAGCGATCGTATATTTATGGCATGAAATGATAGCGATTTCAATCGACTGGGCCGATCATTTCGAGCAGAAAGGGTTTTGCTTGCGGGGATGGTATAAAAACGTATGATCGTTTAATTCCAAAAGAGCATCGGGGGAAATGATGGCCTCAAACAGGACGCTGCTTCTCAACTTCGACCTCGGCGAGACCGCGGATGCGATCCGCGAGACGGTGCATGCGTTCTCGCAGAACGAGATCGCGCCGCGCGCCGCCGAGATCGACCGCAGCAACCAGTTTCCGCGCGACCTCTGGCCCAGGATTGGAGCGCTCGGCCTGCACGGCATCACCGTCGAGGAGGAATATGGCGGCACGGGGCTGGGCTATCTCGAGCACTGCATCGCGGTGGAAGAGATGTCGCGGGCCTCGGCCGCGGTCGGCCTGTCATATGGGGCGCATTCCAATCTCTGCGTCAACCAGATCCGCCGCAACGGCAACGACGCGCAGAAGCGGAAATACCTGCCGAAGCTGATCTCGGGCGAACATGTCGGCTCGCTGGCGATGTCCGAGCCGGGCGCCGGAAGCGACGTGGTCTCGATGAAGACCCGCGCCGACAGGAAGGGCGACCGCTTCATCCTCAACGGCAACAAGATGTGGATCACCAACGGCCCGGTGGCCGATACGCTGGTGGTCTACGCCAAGACCGATCTCAACGCCGGTCCGCGCGGTATGACCGCCTTCATCATCGAAAAGGGCATGAAGGGATTTTCCACCGCGCAGAAGCTCGACAAGCTCGGCATGCGCGGCTCCGACACCTGCGAACTCTTGTTCGAGGATTGCGAAGTCCCCGAAGAGAACGTGCTGAGCGAGGTCGGCCGCGGCGTCAACGTCTTGATGAGCGGCCTCGACTACGAGCGCGCGGTGCTGGCGGCGGGCCCGATCGGCATCATGCAGGCCTGCATGGACGTGGTGCTGCCCTACGTGCACGAGCGCAAGCAGTTCGGCGAGCCGATCGGCACGTTTCAATTGGTGCAGGGCAAGATCGCCGACATGTACACCACCATGAACGCCTCGCGGGCCTATGTGTACGCCGTCGCAAAAGCCTGCGACCGCGGCGAGACCACGCGCGAGGACGCGGCCGGCGCCATTCTCTACGCGGCCGAAAAGGC
>JAFAGM010000078.1 GCA_023422775.1 Pseudomonadota bacterium | reverse complement strand
CACGCACGCTCGTCTTGCGCACGCTTTGCGTCCACCGCATCCCACCGCGCGTTCGTGACGTGCGCACGCCCCTCTCATCGGGTGAGACGCGCGGAATTACATCACTGATTTGCCCGACGGCGCGAGCGAGAGTTTGCCCGTCGGGTTACTTTGCCGCAGATCGCCCTCTCGCGTCATACGATCCCGTTCTGCCGTAGCACAGCGATCGCATCCGCGTCGTAACCGATGCTGCCGAGCACTTCATCGGTATGCTCGCCCAGCGTCGGCGGGCGCGTTGCGATTTCGCCGGGCGTCTCGGACAGACGCACCGCGACGCGGGCGGTCGGCGCTGACTTCGGCAAGCCCGGATATTCGACGTCCTGCATGAAGCCGGCGGCGCGGATGTGCGGATGCTCCAGCGCCTGTTGCGGGCTCAGCACGGGGCCGGCGGGTATCATCGCCTGGCCCAGCGTATCGAGCGCTTCCTGCGTGGTGCGCTCGGCGCACCAGCGCGCCATCCGTTCGCTGATGACGGGCCCGTTGTTGCCGCGCTTGAGGTCGTCGGCAAAACGCGGATCCTGCAGCCAGTGATCCTCGCCCATCAGTTTGGCCCAGCGGATGAACAGCGGATGCCCCGTGACTTGGCACAGCACCCAGCCGTCCCTGGTGCGGTAGATGTCGACCGGCGCCGCGGTCTGGCCGAGGTTGCCGGTCGGCACGCGATCGGCAGCGATGACAGCCTGTTCGATCAGCGCGGCATTGGTAAAGGAAAGCGCGGTCGCGAGCAGCGCGCCCTCGACGACCTGCCCGCGCCCGGATTTGCCGCGTTCGATCAGGGCGGCAAGCGTGCCGAAGGCGCAATGCAGCGCCGTCCCGAAATCGACCCAGTTTACCGCGGCCCGGTACGGCGGATCGCCCTTGCCGGTCATGTAGACCGCCCCCGACATCACCTGGCCGACGCCGTCGAAGCCGACGCGGTCGGACCACGGTCCCGGCCCGCCGAACGCGGTCGCCGTGGTCAGGATGATGTCCGGCTTGATCGCCTTCAGCGATTCATAATCGAGGTTCATCGCGCGCAGCGTCTGCGGCGGCAGGTTGGCGACCACGACATCCGATGTCGCAACCAGCCGGCGCATCACCTCCTGCCCCTCGGGCTTCATCGGGTCGAGCGTGATGCACTTCTTGTTGCGGTTGACCTGCAGGAACAGCGCGCCCTCGCCGCCTTCGCCGACCGGCGCCACGAAACGGTCCTCGCTCCCCTTGCGCCTTTCGACGCGGATGACTTCCGCGCCGAATTCCGCCAGCAATGTCGCGCAATATGGCCCCGCGATATAGCGCCCGAAATCGAGAACGCGGACGCCCTCCAGAACTCCCCCCATCGATCTTTTCCTTTTGTTCTTGAAACACTTCGCGGCCGGATTGGCCACAACGTTACAGGGAACGGCTTGCGGGGCAAGGTGCCTCGCCATGACCGAATATTCTCTATTCCGGAAAAACCACGTCGGCGATCACGGGAAGATGGTCCGAATACATCCGCGCCTTGCGATCGGTCCAGGCCGAGCGGATCACGCCGTCGCGCGAGACGTAGATCCGATCGAGCCGCATCAGCGGAAACAGGGCGGGAAACGTCCGCAGCCGCGTCCGGACCGGACAGGTCTGCGCCAGCACGCCCCGCACCGACCTGACCCAGAACCAGTCGTTGAAATCGCCGACCACGAACGTTCGCTCAGGCGTCACCAGATCGACCAGTGCATGCGCCTGGGCGTGCCTTTCGTGGATGCTCAGGCCCAAATGCGTCGCAACGACCCTCACCTCACCTGTGACATCGGACACGATGCGCGCGGCAATGGCCCGCCGCGGCTCGCGCTCCCGATACGACACGTCGACCACCTCGGGCGGTTCGGCAAACGGCCAGCGGCTGAACAGCGCCTGGCCGTAATCGCCATCCTGCGTGACGATCGACCGGGCATCGATTCGATGGTCGCCGACGGCCTCGGCCAATCGCATGAAGGGATCGTCGTTTCGCCCGCGCGAGTCGACTTCCTGCAGCGCGACCACATCGGGAGACCAATGGCGGATCAGCGAACATACGCCGTCGAGATCGAATTTCGGATTGAGGTTGAACGTGCCGTGGACGTTCCACGTCATGATGCGCAGGCTTCCGGTCACGTCCTTCGTCCCGCCAGCCATGTCACCAGGAACTGCACGCCGAGGCACACAGCGATCCAGGCAACGATCGCAAGACCAAGCAGCAGTACGTTAGCCCATGATGCATTGCGCGCCAGGTCCGCGATCTGCGCCCCCAATACCGCCATCGCTGCAATACCCGGTATCATGCCGAGCGCCGTTCCGAGCATGTAATCCCGCAGGCGCAGCTTGCTGGCGCCGGCCACCACGTTGACGATCGAAAACGGGGCGATCGGCACCATGCGGATCATGGCGACGGCGACGACGCCCTTGCCGATGATGCGATTCTGGACCCGCAACGAGCGGCGACCGAGCAGGCGCTGCAGCCGGGCCTGACCGAGCACCCGACCGATACCGAACAGAACGAGCGCACTGAGGAGCACGCCTGCGCCGGCCGTGACAAAGCCCAGCCACGGGCCGAGCGCCGCGGCCGTCGCCGCGATAAGGACAACGACCGGAAATACCAGCAGGCCACCGACGACGAACGCGGCAATCGCCAGCAAGGGCGCAAATTCCGATCGCGCAATGACCGAAGACACGAGGCCTATCTCGGTGAAATCGCTCAGCGAAGTATATTGCCAGACCAGCGCGAGACCGCCGAGGGCCGCAGCGATCCCGCCCGCGGCCAGGATCGTTCGCGGCGTCCACATGCGGTTGGCCGCGCGCTCGAGATCGAGAGGCTGCCTCGGATCCGCAACGGGCTGCACGACGCTGGCGACGCTGCCGAACTGGCTGCTCGGGTCGATCGGTTGCAGCGACTTCTCCCTGTCGTCACCCGACAACCGGTCGAGATATCCAGGGAGGTCGGCTTCATTGTTTTCGATTTCCTGCTCGTCCGCGCCGCAGAAATGGCCGATGAGCCCGCGGCGCAGCCGGCTGATGAATTGCCGATGCGCCTCGGACGTCGCCTCGAAGGCGAGATCGCACTCGGTGTCCGCGCCCATCGAGCGGTTGTTGAGATTGGCGGAACCTATGCGCAGCAGACAATCATCGACGATCATCACCTTGCTGTGCACCATGACGGCGGCGACCGAACCGCCATCCCGCCTCGCGGGGTAGAGAAAGCGAATCCTGTCCATGACGCCTGCCGCGACGAAGACGTCGATGAAGCCGCCGCGGCCGCCCTGCATGGCCTGGGACTCGAACCAGGACGAATGCATCCTGGGCGTGACGATCAGGACACGAAGCGAGGGTACATCGAGCATCCGCTGCGCCAGCAGGCGCGCAATTTCGGTGGTGCTGGTGAACTGGTTCTCGATATAGATGAAGCGGTTTGCCGCGCCGATGGATGCCTCGAACAGCCTTGCGACCTCGTCCACGCCCGGATCGTACGCGGTCCTGATCTCCGTCCGCGCGATGCCGGCAGCGATGTCCCGGGCCTGAACCGGCACCGAGGCCGGCCAGCGGTCGCCGGCCGGCACATTGGTGTTTTCGACCGTGCAGCCGGCGGCCCGCCAGCGGCTCTCGGCCAGTTCGAGAAGCGCGGCAGCAGCCTCGCCATCGACCATGCACTGGACGTCGTGAAACGGCGGGTACGGCTTGCCGTCGGGATCCGCCCGATGCGGATGACGGGCGGCGTGCTCGCTGGTGTCCCAGCGCCGGATCGTCAGGTCGAGCCCTCCGGAGAACGCGACTGCCCTGTCGATGACGACGATCTTCTGGTGCTGGGCAGAACCTAGCGGAAGGCTGGAATCGAAACAGAAGCGAAGCCGGTCCGACGTGCCCGCCGCAAACTTCTCCGGGGAATTCCACTCGCGTTCGACGGCATAGAGCGCCGGAAAGTCCCAGCTCAGAATGTCGATCCGCAGTTCGGCCTTCGCTTTCAGCAATGCCTTGAGAAACGGACCGAGCTCTTCGGGAAACCCGTCGTCGGCGTGGCCGGAAGGCCCGACAAGGCGGGTCTGGCTGTGGGTGTCCCAGCCGATGATATAGACCTGATGCGTGGCGAGCAGCATGGCTTCGCGCAGCGCGGCAAAATAGGCGGCAGCGTCGTTCAGGACGGCGAGCCGGCCCGTCTTGCACTTTTTCCAGACGGTATCGCCGGGCAGGAGGATGGATGAGTTCTGGAGCAGTCGACACCTCGGAGCGCTCGGGAAACGGAAGCGGGTTTACGGGCCAGCGCTCGCCGACCGCTAAAATGAACGTTTGGCGGGAAGCCCGGTTCCCGCGGGCCCCTTCCGGCGACCTTCCTCAAAACGCAGGATTATCCGTTATCCGGGTCGATATCGACCGCCATAAGGTAGCCGTCTTGCGAATCATTAAATTCTGGTGAATTTCACAGGCAGGCGCGCCGCGCGCCGAAGACAGCCAAACCGTCCGGAGTTATGTTCGGTAGTGAACATTGGGATGATCGGGGGCGCATCTTGAGACTTACCTTGCTTCGCAATCCATTCGAGCAGGCGCCGGAGGCGGCCCCGGCCGCGCGACACCACGAAACCCGGGCGACACGCGCAACGCCGGTCTGCTCCCGCTGCCAGTCCGATGACATCACCTGTTCCGCGACCGTTCAATGGAGCAACGAGGCGCAGGAATGGCAGCTCGCCAACACGTTCGACCTGCCCGCCCACTGCAACACATGCGGCAACTCCGGCGATCTGACCTGGCTGCCCCTGAACTGAGCGGGTCCTGACCGCGGACAAGGCGGCGACAGGCCGCCGGGCGGACGCGGGGCCGCGATGGCCGACGCCGGCCGGGCTGGAAAACGGAACCGGGGCAATTACATTGAAGCCCTTCGCCAGCGTTCCAGTTGATCCTGCCCGTGAAAAAATACCTGTTGGTCTTCATCCTGCTCGTGCTCGTCCCCGTGGCTTGTTCCGCCGTGATCTATTTGCTCGGCGAACGGCGGGGAAACTGGCAGACGGCGGACCGCTCCAGCGCAGGCCTGCTGCCGAGGGCGTCCGACCATTCGCCGGCGCTGATCAGGGTGTTCGCGGCGCGCACCGTGCGCTGGCGCGGCATCTTCGCGGTTCACACCTGGATCGTCGTCAAGGAGCGCGGCGCCGCCAGGTACAGCCGCTATGATTACACGGCCTGGGGCGAACCGATCCGGATCGACGGGTTTCTCGCGGACGGCAGGTGGTTCGGGGCCGTTCCGGAAACGGTCGCGAGCGTTGATGGCGAAGCGGCCGAAGCTCTCATTCCCAGGATTCGCTCGGTCATCGAGAACTACAAGTTCAGGGCCTATGGCGATTACAGCGCCTGGCCCGGTCCGAACTCCAACACATTCATCCAGGCGATCCTGGACACGGTACCCGAATTGAACGCGGTGCTGCCGCCGACGGCGATCGGCAAGGACTATCCTTATCGCGGCGACTGGTACGGCTTCACGCCGTCGCGCACCGGCGTGTTTGCTTCGCTTGGCGGCTATCTCGGGCTGACGATCGGATGGATCGAGGGGATCGAACTCAACTTTTTCGGCGGTGTCGTGGGGCTCGACATCCGCCGCCCTGCGTTGAAGCTGCCGGGCGTGGGCCGCCTCGGCCTGCCGCTTGCGCAGTGACACCCCTCGCCGCAGCGCTTTGCGTGATCTTCAAGCGGATATGTCGCAGGCGTGACAATGTCCGGCCGTAAAAAAGGTCCACGATGTCGCGTCGATAAGGGCGAGAAGGGGATCAAGTCGGCGCACGCTCGCTGGTTGCAGGATTTGCCTCCGTCGCTGTCAGGCTTTAGATTTCGGCCAGTTGCGTCCTCGAAACCGGTGCCGCCTGGCGTCCGCGAGGATTGAACGGGATTTGACAGGGAAACCGGGTGCCGCTCACCGGAACGTGGGCGCCGGCCCATTCCATGGCGAGACATGCAAGCCGGTCGTGAACGAGGATGCCAGCGCGAACAATGCAGCCGCGCAGGATGCTGCAGCGCGCAGGCGGATGGAAATGAACGATGACGCGTGACAAGAGCGAACTTTTGAAATCGCTGACGATCGATCGCAGCGCCGCCACGGTGGAACGATCGGGCCGCCGCTGGCTGCCGATCGCGGCGATCGCTGTGGCCTGCGTCATCGCAAGCGCGGCCGCCTTTGCCGTCTACGAATTTCGCCAGCAGGACTCCCGCAACGAGACCGCACCGCAGCCGGCCGCACAGCCGCAGGCGTCGCAGCCTCCCTCTCCGCCGCCGCAGGCAGCGGCCAATGCGAGGCCGGGCGGCGCGCTCGCGGCGTCAGGTTATGTCGTGGCGCGCCGCAAGGCCACCGTCGCGGCCGAGATTACCGGCAAGGTGGTCGAGGTCTTCATCGACGAAGGCATGACGGTCACCGAAGGCCAGGTCGTCGCGCGGCTCGACAGCGTGCTTGCCGAAAAGGACTATGAACTCGCCCGCTCGCGCGTCGAGACCGCCGATGCCGCGATTGCCGCGATCAATGCCGACCTGCAGGACGCGACGCGGATCATGTCGCGCGTGCAGACGCTGTCGCAGAAGAATTTTGCGACCGAGGCCGACCTGACCAAGGCGCAGGCGCGGGTCGGCGTGCTCAGCGCGCAACTGCGCCAGGTGCAGTCGCAGCTCGAGACTGCGAAGATCGACGCCCAACGCAGCGCCTCGGTGCTCGACAAGCACCAGATCCGCGCCCCCTTCGCCGGCGTCGTCGTCGACCGCAGCGCTCAGCCCGGCGAGATGATTTCGCCGATGTCGGTCGGCGGCTACACCCGCACCGGGATCTGCACCATCGTCGACATGGATTCGATCGAGATCGAGGTGGACGTGAACGAGGCCTTCATCGGCCGCGTCGCCCCCGGCGGCGCCGTGAACGCGGTGCTGGACGCCTACCCCGACTGGACCATTCCCGCCTCCGTGATCGCGATCGTGCCGACCGCGAACCGCGAGAAGGCGACGGTGAAGGTCCGCATCCGCTTCGACAAGAAGGATCCGCGCATCCTGCCCGACATGGCGGTGAAGGTGAACTTCATGAGCGACGCCAGGGCCAATGGCGCCAGAGAAGCCACCGCGAACTAGCGCGCACACCGCCGCATTCCCGAGAGGAGACTGACTTGACAGACGAGCATCCGATGGTTCGCCTCGCCGGCGTAGCCAAGCGCTTCACCAAGGGCAAGGAAACGATCTCGATCTTCGATCATCTCGACCTTGCCATACCCCGCGGCGATTTCGTCGCCGTCATGGGGCCGTCGGGTTCGGGCAAGACCACGCTGCTCAACCTGCTCGGCGGTATCGATCGCGTCGACGCGGGCGAGATAACCATCGCGGACAAGCGCATCGACGGCCTCTCCGAGAGCCAGCTCGCCGCCTGGCGGGCCGCCAATATCGGCTTCATCTTCCAGTTCTACAATCTGATGCCGATGCTGACCGCGGCGCAAAACGTCGAGCTGCCGCTGCTGCTCACCAGACTGAGCCGCAAGGAGCGCTCAGCGCGCGTTCACACCGCGCTTTCCGTGGTCGGCCTCGCCGACCGCATCAAGCACCGGCCGCGCGAAATGTCGGGCGGCCAGCAGCAGCGCGTCGCGATCGCGCGCGCCATCGTCTCGGATCCGAACATGCTGCTGTGCGACGAGCCCACCGGCGATCTCGACCGCCAGTCCGCCGACGAGATTCTCTCGATCCTGCAACTGCTCAATGGCGAACTCGGCAAGACCATCGTGATGGTGACCCACGATCCCGCGGCGGCAAACTATGCCAGGCGCGTCCTGCATCTCGACAAGGGCCGCTTCGTCGAACGGGAGTTGGCCGCGTGAACGACTTCGACCTGGTGCGGAAGAACCTGTTCCGCCGCAAGCTGCGCGCCGGCCTGATGATCGTGTCGATCCTGATCGCCTTCATGATCTTCGGCGTGCTCGCCGGGTTCTACCGCGCCTTCACCGCCGGCGAGGATCGCGCCGCCGCGGACCGGATGATCACCGTCAACAAGATCAACTTCACCCAGCCGATGCCGATCGCCTACTTCAATCGCGTGCGCGCGGTGGATGGCGTACGCCAGGTGACCTTCGCCAACTGGTTCGGCGGCTACTACCAGGATCCGAAGAACTTCATCATGGCGCTCGCGATCGAGCCGAACACCTATTTCGACGTCTATCGCAGCGAATTCGAGGTCGCTCCCGACCAGCTTCAGGCCTTCATGCGCGACCGCGGCAGCGCGGTCGTCGGCGAGAATCTGGCGCAGAAATGGGGCTGGAAAATCGGCGACCGCATTCCGATTCAGAGCAATATCTTCAGCCAGAAGAGCGGCGGCCACAGCTGGGATCTCACCATTGCCGGCATCGTCAAGGGCAAGGCCGACCACGTCGACACGAATTTCCTCCTGTTCCAGTATCCCTATTTCGACGAGACCCGCTCGTTCGGAAAGGACACCATCGGCTGGATGATCCTTCAGACCACCTCGCCCGAAAACAACGACCGGGTGGCGAAGGCGATCGACGCGATGTTCGCCAATTCCACCGCCGAGACCTCGACCGACACCGAAAAGGCGTTCGGCAAGGCGTTCGCGGCGCAGTTCGGCAATATCGCGCTGATCGTGCTGCTGGTGGTGGGAGCTGCCTTCGTCACCATCCTGATGATCGTCGGCAACACCATGGCGCTGTCGATCCGCGAGCGGACGCGCGAGATCGGCGTCCTCAAGACGCTCGGCTTTTCGGGTCCGCGTATCCTGGCGATGGTGCTCGGCGAATCCGTGTTGCTGGCGCTGCTCGGCGGCATCCCGGGCCTCGCGATAGCGGCGCTGATCGCGATGGCGCTGCGATCGAGCCTTTCCAACGTCGTACCCGCTTTCGCGGTATCACCGACGATAGCCCTGCAGGGGTTGGCGCTGATGATCGCGCTCGGACTCATCACGGGAATCATCCCGGCGCTCAACGCCATGCGGCTGCGGATCGCAACTGCACTGGGACGGGGGTAGGCATGCGTTCGCTCTGGCTTCAGATGGCCGCCGTCACATCAATCAATCTCAGGAGCATCGCGCAGCGGCGCTGGCTCTCGCTCTCGACCGTGATCGCGATCGCGCTGGTGGTGATCGTGCTGCTCGCATTCCTGGCGATGGCCAACGGGTTCCAGCGCACCATCGCCGGCGCCGGCGCCGACGACATCGCGATCGTGCTGCGGGCGGGCTCGCAGGCCGAAATCAACAGCACCGTGAGCCGCGACCAGGTGCGGCTGATCGAGGACGGCCCCGGCATCGCGCGCGGCAGCGACGGCAAGCCCCTGATCTCGCCGGAACTCTATCTCGTGGTCGACGGCATCAAGCGCTCCACCGGGACCAAGGCCAACCTGCCGCTGCGCGGGATCGGCGAACAGGGCATCGCGCTGCGCAAGGACATCAGCATCACCGCAGGCCGCATGTTCAATCGCGGCAGCAACGAGGTGATGGTCGGCAAGGCGTTGCAGCGTGAATTCGCAGGGTTCGACATCGGCAGCACCGTGTCGTTCGGCGCCACGCGCTGGACCGTCGTCGGCGTGTTCGAGGCCGGCGGCAGCGTGTTCGAATCCGAGATCTGGGCCGATCTTCCGGTGGTGCAGAGCCTGTTCAACCGCAACAACATCGTCCAGACCGTGCGGGTGCGCCTCACCGGGCCGGCCGCACTCAATGAACTCAAGAGCTACAGCGACAACGATCCGCGGCTGAAGCTCGACGTCAAATCGGAAGCGGCCTACTTCGCCGAGCAGGCCTCGCAAACCTCCGACCTGATCCAGAAGCTCGGCTGGCCGCTGGCGATCGCGATGGCGCTGGGCGCGATCGCCGGCGCGCTGAACACGATGTATTCGTCGGTCGCAGCCCGCGCGACGGAAATCGCGACGCTGCGCGCCATCGGCTTCGGCGGCTTCCCCGCCTTTGTCGGAACGCTGGCCGAATCGCTGCTGCTCGCGGCCATCGGCGGCCTGTTGGGGGCCGCCGCCACCTACCTGATTTTCGACGGCGTCACGGCCTCGACCCTTGGCGGCAACTTCACCCAGGTGGTGTTCGACTTCAAGCTCAGCCCCTGGCTGATCGGCGAAGGCGTCGCGCTCGCGCTGATCGTGGGCCTGATCGGCGGACTGTTTCCGGCACTCCGCGCCGCACGCCTGCCGATCGTCGAGGGCCTCTACGCGAACTGAGCTCTACGAGGTCGCGGGGGAGAATAGTTCCGCGATCGGGAACGAAGGAGGTTATCGCCCGTTCCACCCCGGAACCAAGCGGAAATGCCGGGGTTAAGCCCTGCGTGGCTTTTCCCGCGCAGAGGCACATTGTGATCCGACAGCCCTTCAAAGTGCGAGCGGCGGACGAACTGATTTCCCTGCTGAGCGCAGTGGCGACGGCGATCCTCGCTGCAATCATCGTGATGGTGCTGTATTTCGGTCGCGAGATCATCATACCGATAGCCTTGGCCATCCTGCTCAGTTTCGTGCTGACGCCACTGGTCGGGCTGCTGCAACGGGTGCGCATCCCGCGCGGGTTGGCCGTCGTGAGCGTGGTCATCTTCGCCTTCGCGGTCATATTTGCGCTCGGAAGCCTGCTCGCCACCCAACTGGCGCAACTGGCCGGGGATCTGCCGCGATATCAGTCAACGATCAGCGAAAAGATCCAATCCTTTCGCGAAACCACCGCCGGTCGCGGCACGCTCGAACGCGCGTCCGACATGCTGAAGGACCTGAGCAAGGAGCTGGACAAGCCCAAGGAGACTGCAAAGGAGGCGGCAACCGCATTGAGAGCCGGCGCAAGCCCGCAAGGGACGCCACCCAAACCCGTGCCCGTGGAAGTCCTTCAGCCCGACCCGGGTGCGCTGGCGAGTCTGCAAAGCCTCATTTCCCCGCTGCTTCACCCCCTGGCAACGACGGGCATCATCATCATTTTTGTCATCTTCATCTTGCTGCAGCGCGAGGACCTGCGTAACCGTCTGATCCGGCTGGCCGGTTCGCATGACCTGCAGCGCACGACGGCAGCCCTCGATGATGCGGCCAGCCGCCTCAGCCGGTTGTTCCTGTTTCAACTCCTCCTGAACGCAACTTTCGGCGTCACTATAGGCATCGGCCTCTGGGTGATCGGCGTTCCAAGCGCGATCCTGTGGGGAATCCTGGCAGGCGTGCTGCGCTTCGTGCCTTACATTGGCGCGATCATCGCGGCTGCGTTTCCGGTCGCGCTGGCGCTGGCGGTTGATCCCACCTGGTCGATGCTGCTTTGGACGGATGGGCTGTTTCTGGTGGTCGAACCGATCGTGGGGCACGTGATCGAGCCGATGGTCTACGGACACAGCACGGGTCTCTCGCCTGTCGCGGTGGTCGCATCTGCAACGTTCTGGACCGCACTCTGGGGCCCGATCGGCCTTGTCCTGGCGACCCCGCTTACGGTCTGTCTGGTCGTGCTGGGACGCCACGTCGAACGTCTGGAGTTTCTCGATGTCATGTTCGGAGACCGGCCTGCCCTCTCTCCACCCGAGATATTCTATCAGCGGATGCTCGCCAGCGATCCGACCGAGGCGGCCGAGAAAGCCGAGGAATTCCTGAAGGAGCGATCTCTCAGCTCCTACTATGACGAAGTCGCCTTGAAGGGACTGCAACTGGCGCAGGCGGATGCCGAGCGCGGCGCGCTGGACCATGAGCGCATGGTCAGGATCAGAGACGCCGTCAGCGAATTCGCCGACGACATTTCGGAACACGATGACCGTCCTCCGGCCAGGACCAATCCGACCACCGACGCGGAGGCCAGTTCGGCGGTAGAGACCGTGTCTGAAGATGCGCCCTATGAGCGCTTGCCGGTTCTCGCCAGGGAAGAGCTGCCTTCCGAATGGCAGGGCCCGCATCCAGTCCTCTGCGTGGCCGGGCAAAGTCTCATCGATGAAGCCGCCGCCATCATGCTCGGCCAGCTCTCGACCGCGCACGGCCTGCCGGCCCGTGTGGAGGCAGCCGAAGCCTTGTCGACCGCCAACATCTTCCGGCTGGAGACGGCCGGAGTTGCGATCGTGTGCCTGGTCTACATGAACGCGGGCACCCCGGCTCACATGCGTTACGCCGTACGCCGGCTTCGCCGCAAATTGCCCGCGGCTACAATCGTTCTGGCTTGCTGCATGAAGGATATGGATCCCGCAGCGCTCGAAAGCCTCCGCGAAGGAACCAGGGCCGACCTGGCTGCGGCCAGCCTGGGCGGGGCGCTCAAACTCTGCATCGAGACGACAGGCGCGGAAGGTCGTTCGATGATGCCGAAAGAACAGCCTGCCACGACCACGGCGGCCTGACAGGCGCAGGGCCCTGCTTTCGTCAGGGACGAATGCGGTCAGAGGGGCCTTGCCCGACCACGGCTTCGACGTAGGTAGCGTGCAAGGACGTCGGCGACTTGAAACCGTCGAACAGGACGCGGACGGTGCTGCGATATCGGCCGGCGCCGACGACCACGCCTTCCCTGCCGGCGAGATTCGGGCACCGCACCGCGCCGAGCGCGCTCATCCTGACGCGCAGTTGCGGCACCGGCGGCTGCTCATCGGGCGGGTCTGGTGTCTTCCGACCGACAGCCATTGCAATCATCCAAATGGCCCTGAGAACTCAGGCGCTCCCGAGCAGGCTATCCACGATGTGCATGGCAACGCGATAGCTATTCGGTGCTACACCGAAATCGAATGATGGCTTGCGGTGCTCCGCTCCGTTGCGCCCCGTGCATTGCGCCAGCTTCCCGCCGGCCCGCTCCCCGGTTCGATCGCTGCCAGCAGAGCGGTATTGACTTCCTCCATCCGCCCGAGCCTCACCATGCAGCGGGCGACGGCGACGAAGCCATCCGCCAGCGCCGGCTGCAGCCGCATGAATTCGAGGTAGTGGCGCAGCGCTTCCTCGTGCTCGCCGAGGCTTTCGCAGACCTGACCCAGGCACTGCCAGGCCTTGGCGGCGTCGGGGCGAACCGTCGAAAGGGTGCGGAACATCCGCCTGGCCGCGGCGAAGTCGCCCTTCGCCGCCAGCAACTGGCCTAACCGATGCAACGCATCGGCGTGCTTCGGCTGGATCTCCAGAATGTGGCGGTAGCCGGCTTCGGCATCTGCCGACTGACCCTTCCGGTGCAGTTCGGTCGCCTGTTGCAGGACATCCGGAATGGCGCGCGGGTCGATCCTGCCGCCGGGATTTCTCCCGTCCCTCGTTTCCAGCATGGTGGGGCATAGCTTGCGTTCGGCGCAACCGAACGAATATTTGTACGGCTCGTTGCCGCGCAGGAAGTCATATTCGGTAAAGCCGCTCGCGATCGCGTGGCGAATGCTGAAGGCGTGCAGGATCACACCCGATGGCGGGCCGTCGAACGTCTCATCGCGTCCCGTCATGTAGAACGAGAACGTTCGCTTGCGCGGGTCCGCCAGCGTCGCCAGCGCGGCCACCGGCCGGTCGCCGTGCCAGAAGGTCGGCAGGTAAAGCAGGCCGGACTGGAAACTGCGCGTCAGCATCACCTGGTTCGAACGAACGAGCCCGTCCATCCGGTCCCCCTTGCGGGAACGCCACCTTGCCTCCCAGAACCGCAGCAAGGTCTGGAGGTCGGCCGCGAATGTCTCCGGCGTGGCGACGGTGATGCGATATTCACCCGCCGTATCGACCAGCTTGAGCAGCCGCCGGATTTTCTGCCTCGTATTGGCGCTCAGCGATTCCAGATAGGAATCCCAGTCGTTCGGCAGCGTCACGTACGGGCAGAGGCTGAGGTCTATCCCGTCGATCCTGCTGACCATTTCGATTTCGGTAGAGCGGAAAGCAGCTTTCGGAAAGCAGGCCAGCAGCAGCCGCACGCGCCGCTCCGACATTCGCAGATTATCGAGCTTGAAGCGCGCCCAGTTCATCTTCCTGATGTATCGGGCAAAGGCGGGAATGACCTTGTTCTCCGCATCCCGCCTGCAAACGATGCCGGTGTAATCGCCGGCGCCCGCCATCCGGATCTCATGGAGCACGTCGGCGCTCCTGATCGTGGTGTTCAGGCGCAACGGAAAGAACGCAACGTAGGGAGCATCCGCGGCCTCGTCGGCCGTTGCCGCCAGTATGAACCATGTCCCCGGCGTGTCGGACAAAAAGCCGCTCAGGAATTTCCACGACAGAAACACCTGCGCTTCGTCGTCCGCCTCGTAGACGGCGTTCCAGTTGTCCTCGAGCCTGGCCAGAGACGTCAAAGTGTCGATGATGTCGATATGCACGGCGGATGCCTCTTCCCAAGTTGCTCGTTGTGCCGCTAGCGCTCCCGGAACGCGCGCATCATGCTGTCGTGGATCGGCCGGACGATGTACTGGAAGAACGTCCGTTCCGCCGTCTTGATGTAGACCTCGGCCGGCATGCCGGGCGTCGGGCTGAAGCCCGGAAGCGCCATGCTTTCTTCACGGTTGAGCCTGACGCGGACGAGATAAATGTCCGTCGGCCCGACCTGCTGTGACTTCTTTTCGTCAGCCAGGGTGTCGGCCGACAGATACACGACGTCGCCGGAGACCATCGGCGTGATGCGCTGGTTCAGCGCCGTCAGCCGCACCATCGCGTGCTGCCCGTGCTTCACGCTGTCGATGTCCTGCGGCCGCAGCCGCGCCTCGATGATGAGTTCGTCCTTGAGCGGCAACAGTTCCATGATGTTCTTGCCGGCCTCGACCACGCCACCCCGCGTGTGATAGCGCAGCTTCACCACGACGCCGGAGACCGGCGCCGTAACGCGGACCCGGTCGAGAACGCCCTTGGCGCTGAGCATTCGCTCGCGCACGTCCGCGAGTTCACCCCGGACCTCGTGCATCTGCTCGACTGCGGTCTTGATCGCTGTCTTGCGCACGCCGTTGATCTGCTCGACGGCCCGGGCGATCCGTTCCTTGGCATCCCCGATGTCGCCCATGATGCGGCCCACCTCGCCTTCCAGATTGGCCTTCTGCCTCTGCAGCACCATCAGTTCCGGCTTGCGCACCAGTCCGGCCTGCACCAGGCGGTCCTTGGTTTCGATTTCCTCCTCGAGCAGGACGATCTGGCGCCTGACCGCGTCCAGTTGCACCCGCGATCCCCGAATCCGCTCGTCCAGCGCCTTGATGCTCTCATCGATGCTCTTGATGTCGCTGTTGAGGTTGTTGCGGCGCGCCGTGAAAGTCATCTGCTGACTGTCCACGATTTCCTTCACCTCGGGCGACTTGCTCAACCGATCGCCAATCTCGGCGGGAAACTTGATCGCGGATTCCTCCCGCATCTCAGCCTGCAGCCTTGCATCCATCGCCGACAGCCTGATGCGCCGCAGGAACAGCCGCTGCAGTTCGGCGCGCGCTGTGGTGTCGTCAAGGTCGAGCAGCAACTGTCCGGCTTCCACGGTGTCGCCTTCGCGCACGTAGATCTCGCGGATCACGCCACCCTCCAGATGCTGGATGATCTTGTTCTGTCCGGTCACGACGAAAACGCCCGACGCGACTACCGCCCCCGCGATCGGCGCCACGTTGCCCCACACGCCAAATCCCATCAGCACCACGGCCATGATCAACGTGCCGGCAACGGTCGGCAGTCTGGTCGATCGCGGCAGTGAATCGTACCAGCTCCCGTCTGTCATGGCGGAGCGATCCGCAATTTTCCTCCTGGCCATCGCGTAACCTCCGTGCTCTCGATTCCGGCTCGGCCCCCCGCTCAGTTCAATGCAGGCGGATCGTCCGGCCCGGGCGGGACGTTGTTCGGCTTGCGGCCGCCAATCATCGGAATGATCTCGTCGCGGCTTCCGAAGGCCTGTACCGCGCCCTGATGCATGATCATGATCTTGTCGACACTCATGAGCAGCGCGGCTCGCTGGGTGATCGTCACCACCGTAATCTGCCTTTCCTTGGCGCGCAGCAAGGCCTTGGCCAGCGCCCGCTCGCCATTGGCGTCGAGGTTCGAGTTCGGTTCGTCGAGCACGAGCAGGCGCGGATTACCGTAGAACGCGCGCGCCAGCCCGATGCGCTGGCGCTGGCCGCCCGACAGCGGGCTGCCGTCCATGCCGACGACGGTCTCGTAGCCCTGGGCAAAGCTCGATATCATTTCATGGACGTCGGCGGCTTCGGCCGCGTCGAATACATCCTCATCGCGGGCATCGTCGCGCATCCGGCCGATGTTGGCCTTGATGGTTGCGGGGAACAATTGCACATCCTGCGGCAGGTAACCGACGCTTTCGCCAAACTGACGCGGATCCCAGTTCCGCAAGTCCATCATGTCCAGCCTGACACTGCCGGCCGTCGGGACAATGGATCCGACCAGCATGCGGGCCAGCATGGTTTTCCCGGTGCCGGAATCCCCGACGATGGCGAGCGATTCTCCGGGCTTCAATTGAAAGCTGATGCCGTTGAGGATCACCTTCTTGTTCGGCGGCGGCACATAGAGAATGCGCTCGACGTTGAGATATCCCGCCGGACGGGGCAGCCGGAGCCGCTCCAAGTTGAGCGGAGAGTTCATCAGCAGGGACTTGATGCGGGCGTAGGCGGAACGCGCCTGGACGAAACTGCGCCAGCCTTCGATGGTGCCCTCCAGCGGCGCCAGCGCGCGGCTCGCCACGATCGAGGCGGCGATGACCATGCCGCTGGTGACATGGCTTTCCAGCGCCAGCCACGCGCCCCAGCCCAGGATCGCGATCTGGGTGCACAGCCGCAGGAACTTCGAAAGTCCAGTCATCAGGATGTTGCGGTCCTGCGCGATCACCTGCGCCTTCAGCGACTCCACGGTTTCGCGTCCCCACACCTGCACGCCTTCGGGAATCATGCCCATTGCATTGATGACCTGGGCGTTGCGGGCCATCGATTCCGCGGTCAGGTTTGCCCTGGCGCCGTAATTGTTCGCCTGGTTGAAGGGAACGGCGGTGACGCGCTGGTTCAACAGCGCAATCACCACGAGGGCCACGCCCGAGCCCAGCACGATGAACCCCAGTTGCGGATGGATCAGGAAGACGACGGCGAAGTAGGCCGGCGCGACCGGCGCGTCGAACATCGTCAGCAGCACCGGACCGGTGAGGAATGCGCGCAGATGCTGCAGGTCAGCCAGCGTCTGGAATTCCCTGCTGGACCCGCTCTGCGCGGATTTGGCGGCGGCGCTCAGCACGGGTCCGCCAAGCTTGGCTTCGGTCTCGACCGCCACCCGCATCAGGATGAAGCGGCGCATCATGTCCATCAGCACATGCGCTGCGATCGCGATGATCACGATGATGGTCAGCATCACCAGCGTGTCCGTGCTGCGGCTGGTCAGCACGCGATCGGACATGTTGAACAGATAGATCGGTATGGCCAGCACCAGCAAATTGACCGCAACCGAGAAGATCCCGACGGTCACCATGTTGCGGCGCGCGCTCGCAAGGCCCCTGCCGAGCACGTCGCGGAACTCATTGTCGCTGGAACGCCGGTGCAGCGGCGGCGCACTACCGCCGCCACCACCGCCGCCGCCACCGCTACCGCCGGATGAACCGCCACTGTTTCTGTCGCCTCGACGTTCGAGCGGCGGCGCCGGCCCCGTTTGCTCGATCACGACGGTGGATCCCGGCGGCGGCGCCTTTGCTTCCAAGCGCATCGATGGTGCGACGGAAGGCTGTTCCGCTGCCCGGGCTGCATCAGCAGAAGCTTTCTCACCCGTGGGGCTGACGGTCGGATCCTCCACACGCTGAGAGGACGCATCAAACCATGGACGAAGTGGAATGATCCTGGCCGTATTCGACGGCCCGTCACCTGGCTGCTTCAAGTGCGAATTTGCTACGCTACCTAACCGATCGCTTCCGCCGAACGACATTGAAAAACTCCACGAGCTGAAACGACTGAAACACCTGCCTTGTCGCTAGTGCAGCACACTTGCCATCGGATCTGCCTGCACCGGGGATGGGACCACGTTCGAGGACCCGAAATTGTAGTGGTCCTGGCTGTCGTCGACGAAGGCAACAAGTTCAGTTACCAGCGCATGGGTATCGGCGTTCACCGCGGCGTCTCGGTGATCGGTTGGCAGCAGATTGGCCTGCACCAGAATTGAGTCGGTGTAGACGTTCCCATCGACGTAGGTGACGTCGGGATTGACGTCGACAATCGCCGCATCGTTGGTCAACTGGTTGTTTCCGGTGTTGACCGACTGCGTGACATTCTCGCCGGGGTGAAGCGCCAGCAAATCGGCCGACGGCTGGTTCTGCAGCTGATAAATCACGTTGATGTCGCAGGTAACGTTTGTCTGCCAGACGGCATTGATATCGTAATAGTCTCCAGTGACGTAGAGGACGCGCAGAGCCCCGCCGTTGCCGGCAAGGATGCTGCCCAGTTCAGGATCAATCGACGTCACGCCTGCGTCGAGCAGGCTCTCGATCGTCTTCATGCCCGGGATCAGATCGCGGAAATCGTCACCGCCGTAGTTCTGGATGGCCCCTTCGTTCGAAAGACTGTTGTTGCCGGAGTTGACCGATTGAGACGGATCGGCGCCAGCGGCCGACACCACGATATTGTCGTTGTTCAGCAGGATGTTGTTCTGGAAGATCACGTTCATGCCGTGATAGGTGCCCCGAATGATGATCAGGTCGTAGTCGATGCTGCCGTCAACGATCAGGCAGAGATTGGCGAGCTGGTTGTGGCCACCGACAAGATTGTAGTGGCTGTCGCTGCTGATCTGCATGGCGACGTCGTTGTCGAGGAGATAGTTGGTCTGAACCACTGCATGGACGCTGTAATAGTCGCCGTCGATCTTGTCGACGATCCAGTTCGGTCCCGCCGTGTGGACCGCGAACTCGGCATAGATGCTCGGATTCTGCTGGAAGTCCGCGATGTTGTCGGTGACATTTTCGCCGCCGGTTAGCGATGGCTCGCCCTCCCCGCCCGATACGTGGACCTCGTCCTTGTCGATGATCGTGTTGGTCTGGAAAATGGCGTTGGTCTTGTAGTAGTCCCCCATGACAATCATGGTGCGGGCACCTTCGCCGACATCTAGGACCAGCGAGGCGTTGACGCTTTCATTATTGCCCAGCGACGCCCACTGTCCGATCCCGTGGCCGGTGTCCGGCAAATCATCGAACCTGGCCGGCGGCGACGGCTCGCCTGGCCGTTCCTGCAACTCGCCATTGACGTAGTAGCCGGCGGGCACCGAGTGCTCATCCGGCGTACCGTCGCGCTCGGCCCAGGCTGCGTCGTGGGTCTTCAGGAACTCGACCGTGCCGCCGTCGTTCTGTGTCATCCACCAGTTGGCGGGGATCTCGGCGTTGGCGTCGGCCACCAGATGCTCGATGGTGGTCATCGCATCGTTGTTCAGGCGCATGACAAGGGGTTCGGCAACGGCCAGGACGTCCGCCGGCAGATTGATGTCGCTGTCGACCATGAAGTTGTGCTGGTGGACAGTGAGCTGGATTTCTTCGCCGCCGGTTTCGTATTTCACCCTGATCTGTTGCTCGACATGCCCGCCACCGCCGCCTCCGCCCGATACGGGCAGCGGAATCTTCAGATTCGGCGGAGGTGGAAAGAAGTCATGATCGGAGTCCTCCGATCCGCGGGAGAGCTTGAGCGGACGGCCGCGGAACACATCCGCCGGGTCGTCCCCCATCGGTTCGGGGCCCCGGCCGCCATTGGCCCCCATGTCATCAGACACGACGCGATAATCGTAATCCGGTCGCAGCGTCGTGTAGTCGTCAGGGCGGCCGGGCGCGATCGTCTCATCGTAATGGAGACGGTCGCGCGCGATGTCGTGGAAGAACTGCAGGTACCCTGCGAAGTGCGAAATGATTTCCTGAACGTAGTTCGCTGAGGCCATGGGAACCTCCCCGTCGCCGCGAACCGTCAGGCCGCAAGGCCCGCAGCTTCTTGTCGGCGACTGCAGCGACCGCAATGAAATGGTCGGCAAAAATGACCCGCGCGGCCGATGCCGCGCGGGTCGAACGCAAAACTAGCCTATGTCATTGTCGGTAATGTAGTCACCGGCAGCTTGAATGGTGATGCTGTTGAACTGGATGTTCGCACCCTGCGTGATGTTCTGGTCGAAAGCAGACTGGCTGAGAGCTGCATCGGCGCTGGAGTGAACATTCGCGCGGTCGCCGATGTCTCCCTCGACCCTGGATTCGCCGCCTTCGATCTTGGCTTCCATGTGGAAGCTCGCGCCGGGATCATGCCATAGTCCGCCGCCGCCACCGCCTGAGTAGCTGGTAGACGAGCTGTTGGTGTCCTGATCGACCAGGTTGTTGACCTGATCGATATTGAACTGGTTGCCGTCCCCCATCTTCTGATCGACCACGTCGGGCATCACGATGGAGCCCTGCGCGGAGAAATTGTAGAGATCGATGACCGGGGTGCTGAGGCTGTCCAGCCCGAGTTCCAGATCGACCTTTACATCCACATCGACGTCGACCTTGTTCTCGACGGTATTTTCGATCTTGTTGTCGATCTCGTTGCCGACCTTATTGTCGACCTTGTTGTCGAGATCGTTATCGACCTTGTTATCGAGATCGTTGTCGACCTTGTTGTCATTGAAGTTGAGATTGGCGTTGCCGTTCAGATTGCCGTTGGCGTTGCCATTGGCGTTCCAGTTGTCGTTACTGCTGCTGGAGTTCAAGTCCTGTACCGCGGTCTGGTACTGACCCTGGCCTTGACCTTGACCTTGACCCTGGCCTTGACCCTGACCTTGGCCTTGGCCTTGGCCTTGCAACTGAGCCTGAAGATTGGCCTGCGCCTGCAACTGGTCCTGATCCTGGCTGTCGTCGTGCCGCGGGTCATACTTCTTGCTTGTCTTACCCATGACGAGCTCCTGCTGGATGGAGCATCGCGGGCGGAACGGAGAGCGCTGATCTTCTAAGTCTGCGATCTTCGATACGCGGCGGTGCCCTGCAACGTCGGTTTGCTCCGACTGCCCTCACCCGCGTTATTGCGGATGCCGGCACTGTCAGGATGCGGCCACATCTTCGCAAACAACATGCACGCATTCGATCCGATGCTATATCTTGCGACGCCTAACGATCGATGCGGTTTGTGCTCGGATGTTCAATGCACGATACCGGGCGTTCGGCCCCTCATGCGAAGATCGAAGCGGCCGACCGGATCAAGGGACAAGATGGTCCGTTGCGCTAGGAAGCGCCGGCGGGCCGGCGTTGTGGTTGCGGGTCGCCGCAAACATGCGCCTCGAGCTGCGGCAGCAGATCCCAGATATCTCGATTGATCCTGGTCATTTCAATCGTCGTCTGCGCCATCTCCCGAAGGCGAGTCTCGTCCAGCGCCTTGAGGTCGCCGAACCTCAGGCTCGACCTTGTCTCCGTCAATCGCATCGACTGGGTGTGGGTGATGGCGCCCGCCGGGTCGAACACGAACATGCAATGGTTCAACTCGTTGCGGACCTTGGTGGACTCAGAGAACCGCTCGATCAGCGCCGTCAGACTTTTGGCGAGAGCCTTGTCGGTAACCCTGATCTTGGCCAGCCGCTGGATCAGATCGAGTCTCGCGCGCGTCGTGTTCAATGTCGCGAACACGACGGCGGCGGAGGCTTCGTCGGTCCGCAGCAGAATCATCAATACATAGATGAAGAGACTTTCGTTGTTCGACCAGCTGCAGATCAGGTTCCCGATCAGGGCCAGGACATGCGTCCGCCGATCCGCCGAAGCGGGCGCGGCGGCGGCCAGCCCATCGAAATCAGGTTTTGGAGGCAGCTTGCTGACAAACATTGCGTTCTGTCCGCGGGTGCAGGGCTGGCCGGTAACGACGCAACCGTAGTGACTTCGAGGATGCCGACGTAGCTATCGAAAGATATGTTACCGAGGTTGCCGCAAATGGCGTTCGACAATCCCGGGGCGATAAAATGTCGCGATATTACCGCCTTATCGCTGCCGTTCCCCTAATCTGGACGCCATTCCGTCAGATTCAGCGTCTTGGCAGGGGCCTCCAATGAGGATAGATTTTTTTGAACAATTTAGAGGCTAAGTGAACTCATTCATAGCGGCGTCATCGCTTTGGAAGGAAATCTATCGATAGCGTTAGAGGGCATATTTCAGGGGGCGCGTTATGTCAGTCCCGACCCGGAAGACCGTCTTTATTGTCGATGCAATGGCCTTTCGACGGGCTCGCCTCGAGAGCTTCCTGTGTCCTTGGGCTGCAAATGAAAACGCCGGGCTGATTTCGCTCGATCCGGACGAAGCCCACCAGAGGCTTGTCGATCGCAACGAATGCGACATGCTGATCTACAGCGTCGGCGCGACTTCCGCTTACGAGATTTTCGCTGAAATCCAGGTGCTGCACACGCTGCGCCGGCAGGCCGCCCTGGCCATCGTCTCCGACAACGAAAATCCCGCCACCGTCATTGCCGCGATGCGGTCCGGAGCCCAGGGCTACCTGGGCAATTCCATGCCGCCGGATCTCGCGTTGCAGGCGCTCAGTTTCGTTCTGCGCGGCGGCACTTATTTTCCGCCGACCGCCATCCTGGCCGGGCCTGCATTGGCCGGCGGATTACCGACCGACGGCAGGCAGCAGGAACTGTTCCAGGAGCAGCCGCTCCCGGAGACCGAGCAACCTGATCAAGCGCCGCCCGTCGGGCCGGGCGACGCCATCTATGAGCGGCAAGCCTCCACCCTTTTCGATACCAGGCCGGCCGGCCACCGGCTTGGCAATGGATCCGGCGGCGTCCGGCCGCCTCCGGAGTTCACCGAGCGGCAATATGCCGTTCTCACCTGCCTTTGCCTGGGCGACCCCAACAAGGTGATCGGCCGCAAGCTCGGCATGACGGAAACGACCGTTAAGGTTCATGTCCGCGAGATCATGCGCAAGCTCGGCGTCTGCAACCGCACGCAAGTCGCGATCGCCGCCGGCCGGAACGCAACCGGCGGCGCATCCGAAGGCGTGGTCGAAATCATTCCCCTGGAATCCACTGCGACGGTCAAGTCATCCGCGCCTCACTAGTGAGGTCCAGAAGAACTCCCGGACCAGCAGGCGGCGTGGCGGGAGGCGACCATCATCGCCGGTCAGTTGCTGCAAGGCCCCGGCGGAAGACTGCAACCCGGTCGCGACTGGCGACTGGAAGTGACGGATGAGCGTGCCGACACACTGTTCCTGATTTGCGTCAGCGCCGTATGCATGAAGTGACGTCGCCCGCTCCTCCAGGTCACCGGCGGGGCGAACCGCGCCGGATGCGAGACGGTTTCCGAGCGCGTCAGGGCCTTACATAGGTCCACCCCTGCTCCTGCAGCTCCATGACACGCACGACGCCGGACTTCACGACTGTCGCCTCCGGAATCAGGGGAATGTCCTTGTTCTCGGCCTTGTGCATGTTTTCCTGGGTGTTGCCGCAGGCCTGGAAGGAGATGGCTGGATTTGCTTCCTTGATCGTCTTGATCCGCGCCTTCACCGGCGAAGTATCGTCGCGCAGCATATGCAGGCCCGGACCGAACGTGATGATTTCGATCGCCACCTTCTCTTCGCGATCCCTGTAATATTGCACGACGTTCGTCGCGTTGTTGAGCGCAAGATTCATCGTCGCCGGATCGTTCACGTTCACCTGCAGGACAAGGCGATGCGACTTCTCGGCGGCCGGCCGCTTCAGCGTCTGTTTCGCCGGCTGGTTCTGCTGCGCCACCGCTTCCGCCGACGGCGCAACGACCATGAGCAGCGCCGCGATGCCGGCTGCCGCCATGACGGAACTTCCAATTCCCTTCATCGTGTATCCTCCCGTATTGGTTCGATGACCTATTGCTGGTTGCGCGGCCCGGCAATGGCGTTTGGCCATCTGCACGCTGCCGCCAGTCTCTGCCGCACTGTCTTCAGTCCACCGAGCGAAAAAATCCCGTCCTGGGCAGCGCCCGTACGAGGGGTGATGCGAACGGCGATGTGACCGTCCTCGGGGAACGACTGCAGCAAGCGTACGATGTCGCCCGTGAACGCAACGCCGGCTCCAAACGATGGTGAAGCCGCCGCGAGTTGGACCGGCTGACCGTCGTTGACCCTGTAGGAAATCGTGTAATCTGCGCCGCCGCCGGCGGCGGCGGGCCCCGAGACCACCAGCTCGGTACGGCCGCCGCGACAATAGATGGCGAGTTGCATCCAGGAGCCCGCGCGGGAGAACGCGGTGGCGGTCACGATCGGCGTATAATTAACCGGCGAGGTGGTTTCGCTGATGATCCAGCTGTCACCCTCTCCCGGCGTGCGAGCCGGCGCTGCGATGTTGCGCGACAGCCTGTCCAGGCATTCCAGCCGCTCGGCCTGCTCCATCATGGAGCAGGTGCGAAGAAGCGTCATCGGATCGGCAGCGCCTTGTGCGAAGGCGATCCCGCTCACGACTTCGAATGCCAGGGACAGGGGGATCGCCTTCATCGCGACGCCTGCGGCGCGCGCGCCTGACGATCGAGCCATTCCTGCGCCGCCGCAAAGCGATCGAGGCCGGGGACCGTCGCCGCGAGATTGATCGATTTCCACTTGGGGTCGAAGCCCGGCGCCTGCAGCCGGTCGATGCGCGAGAACAGGACGTCGGTAAATCGGGCGACGCGCTGATAGCGATTTGACTTTGCGGGCCAATTGAACGCGACCAGCGCGGTCGGGACCGCAATCGTCGACACCCGTTCGCCCTGCTTGATCAAGCCGGGGTATTCGGCTGCCTCCAGCACCGCGGGAAGATAGTAGTCCTCGAACCTGCCGTCGTAATTCAACGGAAGGAATTTGAAGCCGGGCTCCCAGCGCCCCTTGACGAAGGCGTCGACCGGCTTTGACGTAATGAAGACGACGGCAGCCATCTCGCCCTTGCGCATCTGCTCCAGGGCGACCTGGTGCGGAATGAAGGTCTTTTCCGGGTTGATGCCGAGGCGGCTGAAGATCAGCGGCCCCGAATATGCGGCAGCCGTGCCCTGGGTGTTGAAGTTTACCCGCTTGCCCGCAAGATCCTGCAGGCTGCCGATCTCCGGCCGGACAAAGACGTGCAGTTCCGACGGGAAGAGATTGAGCAGGTAAGTGATCCGGCGCCGGATCTCCGGGACCTGGACCTTATACTCCTCGAGCGCGTCGGAATTGATGATCGCGGTATCCACGCCGCGCAGGTAGAGCAGCGAGTTCAGATTCTCCGTGGCGCCGCGGGTGACGATCGGTAGAACATGCAGGTTCGGGCCATCGTCGACGATGCGGGCCATCTCGGCCGCCAGCCGCAACGGTGCGCCCTCGAGCAGGCCGCCGGCGAGACCGACAGTCCAGGCGTTCATCTCATCCTTTTTCGTATCCTGAGCGGAGCCGCGCCGCGGCGGAGCACCGCGTGCCTTCGCGTTGGCCGTCTGCGCGTTCACATTGGCCGGCTGAAGCGCCGAAACGAGCGGCATCAACGCGGCCAGTTCCAGCAAGTGTCGCCGTGAAAACATGTTCGTCACCCTCTCACTGAGGCAACGCATTCAGTCGACTCCTTGCCTCCTGAATGCCGCCGGCCTGCGCCTTCGCATAGAATTCACGCGCCTTCGCCACCTCGCCGCGCGTTCCGTAAGTCCCCCATGCGGTCAGAACGGCGGGATCATATGTCTCTGCGAGCATGAAGCTCGCCTTTGCGCTGCCCGCTTCGCTGGCCCGCTCGAGCACGATCCGCGCAGCGCCGACATCGCCCTGGCCCAGCAGTGCAGTGGCGCGCGCGATCAACCTCGCTGCCTCCGGGCTGCCTTGCGCCTCGGGCGCCGCCGGTTGCGCGACCGCAGCCACCTCCGTCGCCTGCGCTGCCCTGGAAGCCGGATTGACGGTTGGCGGCCCCGGCCTGGCGCGTGCACCAGTGGTCGTGCGCGGAGAGGTTTCGCCATCGCGGGCCATGGCCTCGGTCCGGTCACGGTCGCGCTGCTGATATTGTCGCAGTTCCGCCGTTGCGCCTTCCGCCACCTTCTTGAACTGCTCGGCTTCCTTGCCGGCCTGGCGCAACTGCGCGGCTTGCTGCTCGATCTCGCGCTGGGCCGTTGCGAGTTCGCTCCAGATTGCGGCATGGCGTCCGCGCTCCTCGTCGACCGCCTGGCGATGCTGCTCGGTGCTTGCGGCCAGTTCCTGCCGTGCAGCAGCAGCTTCCAGCTCCAGAGCGTCGGCTTTCTTCCGCGCCTCCTCGAGCGATCGCGCACTCTGCGCGGCTTCCGCCTGTTGCCGCTGCCCCGCCTCCTCCCCGCTTGCCTTCAGTAGCGCCATCCCCTTGTCGTTTTCCTGTTGCGCGGCAGCAAGCTCGCGGGCCAGCGCGACGCCACGCGCACGCTCCTCTTCGAGCGCTTGACGATGCTGCTCCCTGCTTGCGGCCAGCTCTTTTCGTGCGTCGGCGGCCTCCGCCGCAAGAGCGTCGGCTTTTCCGCGCGCCTCCTCGAGCGATCGTGCGCTGGTCGCGGCCTCTGCCTGCTTGTGCTGCGCAGCTTCGGTGCCTGCCTTCAATAGCGCTGCCTGCTTCTCGTTTTCCCGTTGCGCGTTCGCAAGTTCGCGTGCCAGCGCAGTCGTTCGCGCGCGTTCCGCTTCGAGTGCCTGGCGATGTTGCTCCGTGATCGCGGCCAACTCCTTCCTTTCGGTGACGGTTTCCAGCGCCAGACCGGCGGCCTTTTCACGCTCCTCTTCGAGCGATCGCGCGCTGTTCGCGACCTCCGCCTCCAGCTTCCCCTCCGGCTCCACGATCGCGAGACCAGACTCCGCAGGCTCCTGCGCCGGACCTTCCGCGCTTCCCTCCTTCGACGGCGGCGGCGTTTCCGCTACGGGCGCCGTCGCGATCTGCGGCACTTGCGGCGCGTCCGCCGGTGTGGCGGCCGGCCCGGCATAGATCGGCCCTTCGGCAACCACGGTGATTTTCCGCGAACTCTGGTTCGCGAACAGCCCGATGGCATATCGGCCGATTTCATCGACACCGAAGCGGCTTTCCTGACCAGCGTATCGCGTCACATGGGCAGCAATCTCGGCGCGGAAAAAATAGGTGGCGACGGACGCTGCCGCGAGGAGCGTTACGGCGATCGCGGCAAGCCGCCGCCCACGGCCGGACCGCAGCTGGATGCCCGCCCCGCCGTCCTCCCGGGTGAGATATTGGTCGCGCGGTATCGGATACCAGTGCGTCGGCGTGATCTTGGTCGGCTCGCCGTTTTCACCAATCCATTTGCCTGCGTCGATCGACCAGCGAGCGACATCATAGGTACCGCTCGCATCATCCTCGAGGATGATCGCTGTTCCGTTCCTCGGCGCATGCTCAATCGAGTAACGCATGCAAAGACGCGTCCTGACGGCTATCGGGCAATTCCTGCTAATTCAAATGATCGTAAGCATTCCAAGGCGTCAACATGGCTCGCCGCGCCGCTGAAAGTAACCGGATCAATGGTATTACGCCTTTCGAGCTCCCCTGAGTGCCGCAGCCGGGTATTCATGGTGCAGGTCCGGACCACCGCCGCAAGCATGGCTTGCAGCGGTTGCCATGGCTCACATGCCATACAGGATATTCAGCTCACCACCGACGCGAAGCGCGATCACGACACCACCGGCAGGCAAGTAGACATTCTCCAGCTTCGCGGAGGAGAGATTGCCCTCCATGTGGAAGCCGTCCTTCAGCGGCCGATTGAGTTTCGCGTTGGCAGCGTTGAGCAGATTGTCGTAGGCGATGCCATAGTCGACGTTCAGCTTCGATCCGAGCTGCGCCGCGATCGGATCGATCAGCGGGGCGAGGCCCTCGTCATCGGTCGTGACGGCAAGGTTGGAAGGCCTGATGGCACGGCCGTCGGCATCGACCTGGATGGCGCCCGAGAGATACACCCATGTTCCGGCGCCGGCATCCGTGTCCCTGGCGACGCGCAGACCGACAACAAGCCTGCCCGACGACGGATACACGTCAATATCCTTGACGGAAATCCCTGCCACCGGCGGCATCGCTGCGATCACCTGCGTCAGCTTGTCCTTGATCACGTCATATCCCACCCGCACAGGCAGGATGACATCGAAGGCGCCTGGCGTACTGACGTCATCAGCAAGCGCCGGCAAGGCCGTTGCGGTCACCGCAGGCGGATCCTGGCCGACGATGGTCTGCACGGTGCCCGAAAGCGCGATCGACCCGCGCAGCGTCCTCGTGTTCGCCCGCATGCCCGCGAAGGATACGCTTTGCGGCGTCATCTGCAGCCAGATCGCGGGACTATCGGAGAGCTGGATCGGCTCGAACGCGTGTCGCCACGCGGTTGCTGCCTTGCCATGCAGATCGAGGCGACGGGCTGCAGCCAGTGCATGCTCCCTGACCACGGCGAGTTGTGAGCGGATTCGCGGCTCGGCATATTTTGCCAGCGGGATCTCGCGACCCATCACGTGCAGGACCGGCGGCTCGCTCCATCGGAACCCGTCGCCGAAATTGAGGTCGAGCGACCAGTCGCGGCTGAGCTGCGGACGCGCCGTGGCTTCGATGGTGGCGCCGGCCTCGGTCTCGCCATGGATGCGCGCGGTGAAGCGGTTGGCGCCCTGCCCTTCGAGCGCGCCATCGATCCGCACCGAACCGTAGACGCGATCGCCGCGGCCAAACAGCGAGATTCTCCCGGACCGTTCCACATAGCCCCAGACATCGCAATTGGCATTGACCTTGAAGAACAGGATGCGGCGATGCACGCATTCGATCTTTTCGTCGATGCTGGCGAGCCGCTGCGGGATATCTCTCTCGATATCGGCCGCAAGCGCCGGCAGGCTGAACTCGACACCTGCCGACAATTGCGAGTTGGTGCTGAAGGGCGCGACCGTGTCCGGCGCCAGCGGCGGCTTGTCAGCCGCATGTACCGCCGTGGAAAAGCCGACGAGGCCGAGCACGGCAAGGCCGACCAGGCCCGAGCGCTGGAAAGCGTCTTGTTTGCATTGAACCCGTGACGTCGGAGCGAAATTCATGGCAGGACCTCAATATTCATCTGGATTATGTTGCGTGATCAATTTCGTGCACGGTGTTCCGATCGATCGCCTGCTACTGCGATGTCGCTTCGGCGGGGCCGGCCGTGGCGAGGTTCTTGCCGCAGTCGCTGGGCGCGGGCCGCCCGGCGAAGCGGTCCATCATCCAGGCCACCGCGGCATCAGCGCTGTCTCTGGCGACAAAGCCGTGACCGACATTGGGCACCCACATCATGGTGACCTTGCCGCCTGCCTTGCATTGCCGCTGCATGTAGCCGCGGGTGACTTCCGGCCGGACGATGTTGTCCGTCGTGCCCTGCGCCAGGAACAGCGGGATCTGCGGCGGCAGCGTACCCGGTGTGTTGCGCATCGCGAGCGAGCGCCAGGGCTGCACGGTGGCAATGTTCGGCACCGAAAGGAAATGCTGCTCGAGCGGCTTCTCGGTCTGCCGGCGCTCGAGGATGTCGAAGATCGACTCGATGCATTCATTGGAAAGCCGGTCGACGGTCGGCATCGCCTCGGGTACGACCACCTTGTCGATCGGCGCGCCGTAGACCCGCGACCACGACCACAACGTCATGGCCGTCAGATTCTTGCCGCCCGAACTCTTGAAATCGTCTCCCATCAGGGTCACGAGCGAGGTCGCGGGCGCAGCGGCGGAAACACCGACCAGACGAAGCTCGGGCGCGTAGGTCTTCGCGATCAAGCCAGTGTACAGCGAGGCCTGTCCGCCCTGCGAATGGCCCCACACGGCAAAACTTTTGCCGTCGCCGACGCGAGGCAGGCTGCGCGCGGCACGCACCGAGTCGATCACGGCGCGGGCCTCGCTGTCGCCGACGAGATAGGGATGCGGGCCTGCCGTGCCGAGACCGGGATAGTCGGTGGCAGCGACCACAGCGCCCTGCTCGACCAACTGCCGCAGCCCGGCCATCTGCTGAAACACGAAGATTGCCAGCGACGGCGCGCAATGCGGCACCACGCCGGTGGTCGGATGCGCCCAGGCCACGATCGGCCGTCCGCCCGCAGGCGCAGGTCCCGGCGGGACGACGATCACTCCGGACACGGCGATCGGCTCGCCCTGCATGCCGATCGAACGATAGAGCACCCGATAGGCCTGTGCGCCCGCAGGCGCAAACATCATCGGTTCAGATCGGATGATCGAACCGGGAGGCCCGGCAAGTTCCTGCACGGCTGCGTGATAAAACGGCGTTTGCGCACGGGCGCCACCGGCCGGCAGCGAGAGCGCCGCCGCACAGAGCAATGCGGCGAGATAGCGGATTGCGCGCGATATTCTCGTCTTCGATCTCAACTTTATCATGGTCGCCTCATTGACTCTCGATCCTGGATTGAACGGTGGGGTGTACGCCCCCGGTGCGATGCCAGCATCACTCAAGGAGGGTGCCGGTCTAGATCACCTCGTAGGCAAACAGGGTCGCGACCAGCGTGATGCCGACCAGACCGCAAAGAAAGATCGTGTCGGCAAACCGCTCGATCCGGATGCTCAGTCGCGTCCGATGCGACCAGCGGATCGACAGATACGACGCCAGCGCGCTCGCAAGGAACGTCACCGCCACCACCGCCGCGTAATCGTCGACATGCGACGTGCCGTGCCTGGCCGCGGCGATCCTGGCCAGTCCGATCAGGGTTGCGCAGACCCCGATCATCGTTCCCGATACCGGCAAAATGTGAGACGCCAGGCTGTCGCTGCGGGTTCGGATCGTAATTCGGTTCGACATGATTTTTGCCTGACTGTTTCGGAAATCAAGTCGTCAGAAGGAAGACGCCTTGGCCAGCGCCGCGGGATAGATCGGGATGCTCATCTGTTCGATCGCCACCTGCTGCTGGGCGCCGAACACGTCGCGCTCGTCCATCGATGCCGAGATGTTCGGCCGGTCAATGGAAATCTTGATCGCATTGCAGCTGTCGACGAAATAAGTTCCGACCACGCGCGCCGGTGGCAGGTTGAAGATCTTCGCGACATTGCAGCGGGCGAAGACGTTGGAGTGCAGCGCGGCTTCGTAATTTTCGCCTGACGTAAAGATGATGTCGAAGGTCAGGCGGTTGATGCCGGCATCCTTGCTGCGAATGACGACGGCCATGTCGAGCAGACGGTGCGATCCGACGGGAGCGCCCACCGGCACATGGTCGGCAATGAGCGAGAGCGTCCGGTCGTCGACATTGCCGCGGTAGTCGCGCTCACCGATATCGAAATATCGCGGACGCTCCGAACCCTGCTCGACCCAATCGGCGCCGTTGGCAGCGAAGTAGGTGATCGGGAACATGGTGTTCTTGATCACGTCCTCGTTCTGCAGGAGGTGATAGAGCGACCACACATAGGCGTCCGGGGCGTCGAGATTGAGCAGCGAACCGGGGCCGGGTCTGGCCAGCCGCGTGATGCGGTCGATCTCCCGCCGGTGACGCTGTGTCAGCTCTTCTGCATCGCGGTCGACCGTACGCAGCAGCGCGACCGGATGGGAAGCGTCCGCGTCGGTGATCGTATAGCTCGCATTCCTCAGCGCATCCGGAAATTCATCCGCGATCAGCTTCAGAACGGCCGCCTTGATCGCGGGATAGTTCTCGAAAAATACGGGATCGCGCGTTCCGCTCGGGACGACGGCGCCGAACGAACCGTCCTCGCGCGCGAAGCTGATCAGGTTTGGAGACAGCGGATAGGCGATATTGCCGGCGGTCGCCTTGCGGCCGGGATAGCCATAGTGAATGAGGTAATGCGTCAGCAGGCTGGCCAGCAGGACCGCGGCCTCCCGGGTCTTGCCGGTCGCCTCGACGATAATGCCGAGTTCGCGCTGCGACCCATCGACCGGCTGCACCTGCACGCCGTTGCGGCCATAGACCAGCACGTCGCCAGGAATTTTCGGAAGATCGGCGGGATCGAGATGGATCAGCGAAACCTTGCGCGCGCCCAGCCGGCGCGATCCTTCGAGCTTGATGCTCCAGGGCCAGGGCCTTGCGGAACGGACGAAGCGGCTGTTGCGGATGCCGGCGCTGCGGCCGTCGCGGGAGAAGAACTGCGTCTTCTCCATCACCAGAATGCCCTCCGGATAATATTGGAGCTGCGGGTGGCTCTCCTCGTAGAGCGAGTGCGCGGCAATCGAATAGGCCGTGCAGCGGCGCGCGGGATTGGGCGCGGTGAAGATCGCCGAGCCGTCGTCATAGACCTCGGCCACGAGACAGTCGGACGGCGAACCTGGGTCGCAGGCCAGCGCGCCGCATTCCAGGACGTGGCCGACATGGTAGGCCAGCCCCGCATCGATGTTGCGGCGGATCATGTCGGAGGCGAACAGCGCGATGTCGCAGCTGCGTCCGGCGAGGATGAATTGCGCGCCGCTTTCCAGCGCGGTGATCAGCGGATGGATACCCATCTGGCCGACGATGGTGCTTTCCCGCAGCGCAGCCTCGTCGAGATCGGGGCCCATCCCCGTCGCGCGCAGCGCACCGGCGCGGAATTCCTTGATGATGACTTCCGAGTCGATCTCTGAGCGGATCACGGCGACCTTGGCACCTTGAATGTCAAGCTCGGCGAACACCTCCTTGGCGGTCGCGATCATCCAGTCGAGGTTGCGATCGCCACCGGCCATCCCGCAACTTCCGAGAACCACCGGACAACCTATCCGGGCGCCGGCCTCGACCATGTGACGGAAATCGAGCTTGACCGCTTCGCGCTCGAAATACTCGGTGCCGGTGCCGAGGTAATAAGGACCCGCGTCCATAGAGCCGCCGTCGCAGATGATGGCGTCGACCTGCCCTCGCAAGGCCGCTTCCAGCGATGCCTTGGGATAGCCGTAGCCAAGCGCGCCACAGGCTGAGACAACACGGTAAATCAGTTTTGGCATGGATCTGCCCCTTCAACCGGCTGGAGCAGTTCGGAATGGTTCGCCGCCAGCGCGGGCGGACAAATGATCCAGGCCGGGATCAAAAACAAATATGGCTTCGATATGCAGGTATAGGCGGCCGATATGGCCGGTCAAATCATCAAGCGACCGTGATGTCGCGTGATTGAACCGGCGCGAAATGGGGATGACTTAATCGATCCACTCCACCCCGAGCAGTCCGGCATCGCGCAGCCGCACCCGCATCAGTTCGACCAGGATCTCGCGCACGGCCTCGCCGGCGTAGGTCAGGGGAAAGTCGCTTGACGATATCACCGAGCAGGTGAGGAAAAGTGCCGGTTCGACCAGCAGCGGCGCGGCGAATCCGCCGCGCTCGAATGTCGCCCGATCCGAAATAGGCAGGATGGTGCTGGCAACGCCCGATCGTACCGCGAGCAGCTCGCTGGAGAGCGTGTCGGCTTCGGCGACGACGTTGGCGGCCAGCCCCCGTTCGCCAAAGGCGCGATCGATCAGCGAGCGGCGGCCGTTCGGAAGCCCGGGCAGGATCAGCGGAAGCCTGGCGATCTGGTCCAGCAAGGCCGACGATGCGTCCTTCACATGGAACGGCTGGCTGCCGACGAGGTAGAGCCGCTGCCGGAAAACCGGCCGCCGGGAGAGCGAAGGGAGAAACTCGTCCTCATAGACGACCGCGATGTCGAAATTGCTTGCCGCGACGCCTGCTTGCAGTGTGCCGCTGTCGTCATCGGATATTTTGAGATTGACCTTGGGCAACGCCGTCTTGACCTGCTCGAGCAGCGGGCCAATCAGGATCGGCGCCATCGACGAGGCCAGCCCGATGCTGACAGCGCCCTCGGCTTCGCCGTTGGTGGAACGAACCACGGTCGGCAACTGATCGAGCTGGTGCAGGATCGAGGTCGCCTCGCGAAACAGCACTTCGCCAGCGGCCGTCGGGCTGACGCCGCGCGCGCTGCGCTGGAGCAGAACGACACCCAGCCGCTCTTCCAGCTCGTGAATCTGCTGGCTCAATGCGGGCTGGGCCACGTGGATCAGAGTCGCTGCACGCGAAAAACTGCCAGCTTCCACAATCTTCACGAAATAGCGGAGTTGTCGAAACTGCATGAACCAATATACCCTGAGAAATGCTGCAAATACCCACCCTTGAAATCCAGAACAATTCTAGCACACACCCGATAATGGAATTCCCACGCCACCTTCGCATGGCAGGTGCGCGCTCCGGACAATTTGCCGCATGAGCAGTACGGAGGACGAACGAGCCCTGATGCACCGGCTCGGCTGGCGCCTGATGCCCGTGCTGGTGCTGATGTTTCTGGTCGCCTTCATCGACCGTCAGAACATCGGCTTTGCCAAGCTGCAGATGATCTCTGACCTGCGCATTTCCGAGGCAGCGTTTGGATTCGCGGCGTCGCTGTTCTTCATCGGCTATGTGGTATTCGAGATACCTAGCACCCTGGCGCTGCAGCGCTATGGCGCGCGGCGCTGGCTGGGACTGCTGATCTTCGGCTGTGGCGTCATCACCCTGGCGCTGGCATTCACCGCCTCGGCGAACATGCTCAGTATCCTGCGACTGCTGCTGGGCGCGGTAGAGGCCGGCATCTATCCCGGCGTCGTCTACTACCTCAGCACCTGGTTTCCGGATCCATACCGGATTCGCATGCTCGGCTTCTTCACGCTGGGCAGCAGCCTCGGCAACATGATCGGCGGGCCGATCAACGGAGGGCTGCTCGACCTCAACGGCTGGCTCGGGCTCGCAGGCTGGCAATGGGTGTTCATCGGAGGCGGCGCGCTGGCATTGCTGCTAGCAGTCGTCGTCGTCGTCTTGCTGCCGTCCTCCGCGCAGACGGCCCGCTTTCTTGACGACAAGGACCGCCGGCTGCTCGCGACAATGCACGCGCGCGCATCGTCGCCCGCGGCTGCACACGCAAACCCGTGGTCAGCTCTGTGGCATCCTCGCGTGATCGGATTCGGGCTGGTCTACATCCTGCTCGCCACGTCCTATTACGGCATGACCTACTGGCTGCCGACCATCATTCGCGACTTCGGCGTGAGTTCGACCGTGAACGGCCTGTTGAACGCCATCCCCTGGGCGCTTGCGGCGCTGGCCCTGATCGCGGTGCCGCCGCTGCTTCGCGATGACAGATCGATCTTTCGCTTCGTGGCTGCGGTCACCCTGCTCGGCGCCTTCTGTTTCCTCGCCAGCGTCATGCTGACGGACAACACGCAGCGGTTCATCGCGCTCGCGATCGGCGGTCCCTGCATCGCCGTGCTCAATCCGTGCTTCTGGACCTTTCCATCGCGCTTCTTTTCCGGCGCACGGGCGGCGGCGAGCATCGCCGCGATCAATGCGATCGGCAACATCGGCGGCTTCTTTGCGCCTAATCTCGCGCCATGGGTGCAACACCGAACCGGCAGCGTCGCCGGTCCGATGCTGGTGCCGGCGTCGTGCCTGATTGCGCTCTGTGCGATCGCATCATGGCTCTGGCTGCGCACGGCGAAACGCCGCGGCTAGCACCGCCGGCCATCCCCGGCGCGGCGAGCTATCGGCGAACGCTATACCCGCATAGTCAATCGCTATTTGTTTCGAACGCGATTTCCGGCGACAGAGCGCCCGCGAGCGAATGCTCCCGATGCCGCAGGCCCTGCCTCGCGGCTCTCCAATTCATTTCGATCAAGAAGGAATATCCCATGTTTGAAGTCAATCTCTCCCGCCGGAAATTTGCCGCGACTGCCGCCACCGGCCTTGCCACGCTCGGCCTGCTCGGCGCTTCCGCCACCACCGCCAGCGCCTATCAGGGCAACATGGAGCACGCGCTGTCGTCGCTGAATCAGGCATTCGAGTCGCTGCGGCAGGCGACCCCGAACAAGGGCGGCCATCGCGAACGGGCGATGAACCTGATCCAGCAGGCGATCGGCCAGGTGCAGCAAGGCATCGAGTTCGCCGACAGGCGCGACTGAGATGGCAAGGGCGGGCGCAGACGCCCGCCCGGCCACTTGCGAAGATCAATCGATGACCTGCGCGCCCCGGCGCTTCGTCGTCCTGATATGCTCCTTGACCACCCCGATCAGCGAGGCGCGAACTGCCTGTGCGGCGGCGCTGAGCGCGGTGTCGTTGTTGAAAATGGCACAGCAGGTCATGTAGAGCGGAGGCTTGATGGGTATCGGCCTGGCAAAGGAAACCAGTCCGTCGGGGTTTTCGCCGACGTTGAGGATCGTATTGCCGACGCCGGCGCGAACTGCAGACAGTTCGCTCGACAAATTGTCGGCCTCGGTCACGATATCAGGGACAAGGTTGCGGGCAGCAAAGGCCCGATTGATCAGTTGACGCCTGTTTCGCTGCCCGCCAGGCGAGATCAACGGTATGCCCGCGAGATCCTCGAGCGAGACGTGCGGCTTTTTGAACTTCGCAGCGTCCTTGCCGATCAGGAAAAGCTGCTGGGAAAAGATCGGATTTCGCGAGTGAGCCGATACCAGTTCGTCCTCGAACACCAGCGCGAGATCGAGCGCGTGCGACTGTACGCGGGCGACCAGCGAACCGCTGTCGGCGTCGGAGCAGATCAGCCTGACCTCCGGCAACTCGGCCTTGAAATGCTCGACGATGACGCCGACGAGGGGACCTGCGAGACTTGCGACGATGCCGAGCCGCACCGTACCTTGAATCTCGCCGATCGCCGATTTGAGCATGCCGGGTAACTGGTCCATGCGATGAAGAATGAGCGACGCCTCGCGAAACAGCGTTTCGCCGGCAGGCGTGGCCTTGACACCGCGCGGTGTCCGCAGCAGCAACTGCACGCCAATGCGTTCTTCCAGATCGGCGATTTGCTGGCTGAGCGCCGGTTGAGCGACATGAACGGTCGTGGCAGCACGAGAGATGCTCCCCGCCTCTACCACCGCCACGAAATACCTTAGCTGCCTGAACTGCACGCGGCCATTACCTCGAAACGAGCCAGCCTATCATGCCGCCGGTCGGCAAAGCGAACGGGCGGCACGGCCCAACGGGAATTAAGCAAGAGCAAAATGAGCGACCCCACATGATACCTTTGGACAATTTTGGGTTGGCACGCGGGCTGGTTTATGGTTGGTTGACGCCTTAAACCTGACTTTACCTTCATCGCCTTTTTATTAACCATGAGGCACAAGTGACGAATTCATCACGCAGGCAATTCCTTGGAATTTCGGCCCGCACGGCGGGAAAGGTTGCCGCCACCGGGCTTGTCAGCTTGCCAATGCTTGCATCTATGTCAAAGAAGGCGGATGCGCTGGGGTGGCTGGGTTGGTACGATGGCCACTCTCCAGGCCACAACAACGGCGGCGGTAACGGCGGCGGATCCGGCAAATGCTTCCTTCGCGGAACGCTGGTCCAGACTCCCGATGGTGAAATTCCCGTCGAAGAGCTGACGATCGGTACCCTCGTCGATACGCTTCGGGGACCGATGCCGGTGAAATGGATCGGACGCCAAAGGTACGAGAGATCCAGCCCTTCCTGGCACTGGAGCGTCGCTCCGATTCGGGTCGCGCGCTTTGCGCTCAGCGATCAATACCCGCGTCGTGACCTGTTCCTTTCTCCCCATCACAGCCTCTTCATCGATGGCCTTCTCATCCCCGTTGAATGGCTGGTGAACGGAAAATCCATTACGCTGGCCGACATGGACGATCGAGAATCCATCGACTACTTCCATATCGAACTGGAAACCCACGAAGTCGTCTTTGCGGAAGGGGCGCCGGCCGAGACGTTGCTGGTCGAAAGCGATCGGGAGCAGTTCGGGAATTTTGTGGAGTACGAAAAGCTCTACGGCACCGGCGATGAACGCGCCATGCAGCCCTTTGCTCCGCGTTTCGAATACGGGGGTGCTCGCGGTGAACTGGGTCGCCTGCTTCGATCGGCAGTGTCCCCCGTCGTCGATGTTCGCGATCCCGTCCAGAAAGCCCGCGCTCGCATCGCGGCCAGGAGCGAGCAGGTCTTCAGTTAACGCAGGTCTTCAGTTAACGAAAGCCTCGCGCAAGCGACTAACTCCAGCGGCTCCGGCGCCCTGCAATCGCGCCGGAGCCGTTTCGCGTCCGGCAACCGCGCCACCTACTTCGCCAGCGCTCCAACTGCACGCGGCCATTTCATTTCCAGACGGCACCCTCACGCGGCGCCGCCTCACGCGGCGCCGCCTCACGCGGCATGAGCCGCTCAGAGATGCGATGCCATGAGCCGCCCGGCGATCGGAAGATGCGCCTGCAGGATCGTTCCGCTCTCCGATTCGGTGACGTAGAGCGTCTTGTTGTCCTGCCCGCCATAGGCGACGTTGGTGGTGGTGAGGCCTTCGCAGGAACGAATCCGATAGAGCGGCTCGCCGGTCCGGCTGAAGATCCAGACCGTGCCGAGGCCTGCATGGGCTATCGCGAGGTTGTCCTCCTGATCCATGGCCAATCCATCCGGACCGCCAAGGCTCCCCGAAAGTTGCACGAAGATGCCGACCTTCGACGCGGTGCCGTCAGGCATCAGTGGCACGCGCCAGACGCAGTTTCCGCGCGTGGCCGCGACGTAGAGAATGTGCTCGGAGCCGTTGAGCACCAGGCCATTCGGGCTCGGAACGTTGCCGATGAGGAGATCCAGCGTGCCATCGACGCGCAGCCGGTACACGCGCCCGGTCGGATCGTGCATCCCGGTCTGCCCCTGATCGGTGAAGTAGATGTCGCCGTTGCGCGCGAACACCAGGTCGTTGACGCCCTTGAAGCGTTCCGACCACCGTCGCTCCAGCAACGGCGATACCTTGCCGCTGGCGGGATCGAGCGTCATCAGGCCGTACCGGTAGTCGGTAATGACGATGCGGCCGTCCCTTGCGATCTTCAGCCCGTTCGGCTCGCCGTCATACTCCGCCACCAGTGCGAACTCGCCGCCCGGCGAGATCCGGAAGATACGGCCATAGGGAATGTCGACCACATAGAGTTGCCCGTCGCGGTCGAACGACGGCCCCTCCAGGAACGAATCCACCGGCACGCCGCGGCGATTGACGATGGCCCACGCGTTGTCAGGGTCGTTCCGCCTGAACTTGTCGGGCAGCCGCGCGAATACTTCGGTTTCGATGATTTGAGGTGGAGCGTACATCGCACGAACTCTTCTATGGAACGACCGCCGCGCGTGACGGCAGCCACATCGCGATATCGGGGAATAGCACCAACAGGCCGAGCAGCACGAACATGATGAGGTGGAACGGTATGGTCCCCATCACGACGTCGCTGAGTTTGCCGTTCCAGATGCTCTGGATGACAAAGAGGTTGATGCCGATCGGCGGCGAGATCTGTCCCATCTCGATGAACAGCACCAGGATGACACCGAACCAGATCGGGTCGATGCCGTATTGCAGCAGAACCGGATAGAGCAGCGGCACCGTGACGACGATCATGCCCAGGCTTTCGACGAGGCAGCCCAGTACGGTGTAGAGGACGAACAGAGCCAGGAAGAACTCGAGCTTCGACAGTTTCAGATCGACCAGGAACTGCGTGATCTGCTCGCCGACGCCGGCATAGCTGATGGCATAGGAAAACAGGAAAGCGGCATAGACGATGAACAGGATGTTTCCGCATACCCTGGTCGTGGTCTGCAGGGCGCGCCAGAGAACACGGAGGTTGAACTCTCCCCAGAACACCGCAATGACCATCGAGAGCACGCAGCCGACCGCCGCCGCCTCCGTCGGCGTGACCAGGCCCGCGTAGATGCTGCCGATCGTTCCGCCGATCAGAACAACGAACGGAAAAACGTCGAGCAGCGCCGTCGTCAGTTCCTTTGCCGATCGCGCGCCGGTTTCGATCGGCGCGGCAGCCGGCCTGAGCCAGGCGTGGAACGCGATGTAGGCCATGAACATCGCCGTCAGCAGCAGGCCCGGCATCACGCCCGCCATGAACAGCTTGGCGACCGAGGTCTCGGTGAAGGTGCCGTAGACGATCATGGCGATGCTCGGCGGAATCAGGATGCCGAGCGTGCCGCCTGCGGCCAGCGAGCCCGCCGAGAGCTTGGGATCGTATTTGCGCTTCTGCAACTCGGGAAGTGCGACCCGCCCGATCGAGGCCGCGGTGGCGACGCTCGATCCACTGATCGCAGCAAAGATTGCGCACCCCACTATATTGGTCTGCAGCAGACCGCCGGGTATCCACGACACCAGTTTGGACAGACCGTGATAGACGCGAAGACTGAGCCTGCTCTCCTGCAGGATCTCCGCCATCAGAATGAACAGCGGGATCGCGCTCAGCGTAAAGCTGTTCATGCTGCCCCAGCTCACTAGGCCAATGCCCTTGAGGCCGGGCAGTCCCGCATGCATCAGCAGGTACAGCACCGAGGGCACCGTGATCGCGAGCGGGATCGTCATTCCGACGCAGAGCAGGCCGACGAAAATCAGCATTACGACGACGAGTTCAACGCCAGGGCTCACGACTGCAGCCTCCCGAGGTGCCTCGCCTTGGCGACGATGGTCCGGATCAGGGCAAGGCACAGCAGCGCCATGCCGACTGCCATTGCGGTTTGCGGCATCCAGAGCGGCGTCTGCAGCGGCGTCGGCGCGACATCTTCAGCGCGCCAGGAGTTGAGCACCAGCCGCGTCAACTGCCACGTCACGAGGCCGGACGCGATCAGCGACATGAGGTCGAATACGATCTGGGAAACGATCCGGGCGGACGGGCTCAGTCTCGATTGGATCAACTCAACCCGGTGGAAGGCGCCGTGGGCTTCGGCGACCGGGATGCTCAGGAAGGTCAATGCCACCAGCAGGTAGCCGCCGACTTCGTCGGTGATCTGTAACGAGGTTCCGAACACGTTGCGGGCAACCGTTTCGGCGCCGATCAGAACGATCATCGCCACTAGGAACAACGCGCACAATATCTCGGACGTGTTTTCTATCGGACTTGGACCCGATGACACGGTCTCGATAAGGTGGACGGCGCCGTCCGGCGCGACCTCCTTGATCTCGATAGGGTCGAGCATGTCCGCCTACCTGCCGAGCGCAGCGCGGACCTTCTTCAGCGCCTCGACGGCGTCGGGCCCCTTGGACTTTGCCCACTCATCCCAAAAGGCGGAAATGACCTTCGTCCCGGCTTCGGTGTCGGCAGGCTGTTCAGCCGTGACGGTCATCCCGCCCTCCGCGAACTTCTTCGTCAGGCTTTCTTCTTCGTCCACCATCGCCTTTGTGATCAGGGGCATGTTGGCCTCGACGATCTTGCGAACCTTGGCCTGAACCTCCGGCTTCAGCTTGCCGAAACGCTCCTTGTTCACGATCACGACCGAGTTGAAGTAGTTGATGCCCAGGCGGTAGTTGAATTTCAGAAGATCCTTCCAGATGTTGCCGCCGCCGGAACTGGCCGTAAGCACGCCATCGACCACGCCGCGCTCGAGGGCCGACGGCACTTCCGGCGCGCCGAGCGTGACGGGAACGCCGCCCAGGCGCTTGATGAACTCGCCCTGCTCCGGTGACGTGACGCGGATCTTCTGACCCTTGATATCGGCCAGAGAGGTCAGCTTCTTGCTCGAAAAGGCCACCTGGTAAGGATAGATGTACTGGCCCAGTACGAGGACGCCCTTCTTCTCGAAAGCCTTTTCCAGGTAAGGCGCCATGATCGCGGCGGCTTTCTGGTACTCCTGCGGCGAGCGGATCAGCATCGGCAGCCTGAGGACGCCGCCGATCGGTATGTTGCCGAGGAAATATCCATCATCGCCCATCTGCACGACATCGTCGCTGACGGCCTGGGTGATGGTGGTGGTGTTGATCGGAAGCGAGCCTCCGAGGTGCAGACGGATGGCCAGCTCTCCGCCGGTCTCCTTCTCGATCTGCTCGATGACGGTGTTCAAACCCTTTACGGCCGAAACGGTGGACACCGCGTTGTAGACGTAAAGGTCCCACTTTTCGGCCGCACTGGCCGAACTGAAGGGCAGTGAGGAAATTGCCAGCGCCGCCGCGACCAGCCCTGCCCGCACCATACGCCCTGACTTCATCGAGATCATCGTTTGCTCCCGCCGTGATTTTCTTGTTCTTCCCGGGATATCTTCGATCACGGCCCCGCCGCAAGTGGCGAATGCGATGTCAACCATCGCATATGTGATAAATGCACCTGACGGCCGAACGCGTATTGATCCGAACTCCATCGGCGCATTGAAGTGCGGCCGCGTATGAGCTGCGCACGCATGCAGTCGTCGCCGCGACTGTACGTTGCCGTTTGACAGGAAGGAAATTCGAAGGTGGTGGACACGACCATGGCGGACGGCCCGCTGGGGGGAATCCGCGTTGTTGATCTGACCAACGTGATCATGGGTCCGTTTGCGACCCATATCATGGCAGACATGGGCGCCGACGTGATCAAGATCGAAAGCGCAGAGGGCGATTCCTTCCGCGGCTATCGTCCCAACAGAAACGAAGGCATGGCCGGCGGCTTCCTGCATCTCAACCGCAACAAGCGCAGCGTCGTCCTCGATCTCAAACATGCCGATGACATGGCCGCGCTGCACAGGCTGATTGCGACGGCAGACGTTTTCGTCCACTCGCTGCGGCCGAAGGCGATCGGGAAACTCGGCCTCGGCTACGAAGCCGTCAGGGCGATCAGGCCGGACATCATCTATTGCGGCGCCTACGGTTTCGGCAAGGACGGACCGTACCGCGACAAGGCTGCCTACGACGACATCATTCAGGCCGGCTCCGGGCTTGCGGCGCTGCACAAGGTCTCGCGCGGCGAGCCCGCGTTCATGCCCACCGTGTTGTGCGACAAGCTTTCCGGCCAGGCCATCGCCTATGCTGTCATCGCCGCCCTGTTTCAGCGCGAGCGTGGTGGCGGCGGCCAGGCCATCGAGGTACCGATGTTCGAAACCACCGCCGAGTTCACCTATATCGAGCATCTGCTCGGGTTTGCTTTCGAACCGCAACTCGGAACCACGGGATATGTCCGCGTCGTGAGCCCGCGCCGAAAGCCCTTTCGCACCGCGGACGGCTACATCTGCATCCTGCCTTACTCGGACCGCAACTGGCGCGATTTCTTCGACTTCGTCGGCAAGCCCGAATTCAAGACGGACGCGCGCTTCTATCCCCTCACCGAGCGGGTCGCCCATCTCGAGACGCTCTATGAGTTGATCGACGCGAAGGCGCCGACGCGTTCGACCGCCGAGTGGGTGGATTTCTGCGACGAAGTCAGCATCCCCTGCATGCCGGTGCTCGGTCTCGACGACCTGCCCGACGACCCCCACATGAAGGCAGTCGGGATGTTCGGCGTTGCCGAACATCCATCGGAAGGCAGCTACAAGGTCATCCGCGCGCCTGTCACGTTCGGATCGACGTCGTTCCGGGTTCGTCGGCATGCGCCGCGACTGGGCGAGCACACAGAGGAAGTCCTCAGGGAACTCGGGGTCGACCTGAATCGCCCTGATGCCTAGATTTCATTTCCGCGGCGTATAGCTGCGGCGGCTGCATCCCATCGCCCAATAGAGACCAGGAGAGACCCATATGCGCGCGTTTCGGTTCGAATCGCTGACGCTGCCGCCGGAAGCCGAAGCCATGCGACGCAAGGTTCGCGCTTTCCTCGACGACGAGCGCGCGAACAAGCGCTACGCCGCCCATCGCACTTCATGGTCGACCTTCGATCCCGAGTTCAGCAAACGCGCTGCGGCCGCTGGATTCATCGGCATGACCTGGCCGAAGCAATATGGCGGCGGCGAGCACTCCAATCTCGAGCGGTTCGTCGTGACTGAAGAGATGCTGGCGGCAGGCGCGCCCGGCGGCGCCCACTGGATCGCGGACCGTCAGTCCGGCCCGCAGATTCTCAAGCACGGCAGCGAGCGGGCCCGTCAGTTGATCCTGCCGAGGATCGCGGCCGGCGAATGCTATTTCGGCATCGGCATGAGCGAACCGGATTCCGGTTCCGACCTGGCTGCGGTTCGCACCAGGGCTGACAAGGTCGAGAACGGCTGGCGCATCAACGGCGCGAAGATCTGGACCTCCAACGCCCATCGCGTGCACTACCTGATCGTGCTGGCGCGGACCGAACCGCCCAGCGAGAACCGTCATACCGGCCTGTCGCAGTTCATCGTCGACACCAGGACGGAAGGCGTCTCGATCCGGCCGATCCTCAATCTCTCCGGCGGCCACGAGTTCAACGAGGTCTTCTTTCGCGACTGCTTCGTGCCGGACGACATGCTGATCGGCAAGCCGGGCGAAGGCTGGACCCGCGTGACTGGCGAACTGGCCTACGAGCGCGCCGGACCGGACCGGTTCATGTCCGATGTCCGCGTGCTGGTCGAACTGATCAACAAGGTCGGCGAAGTGCCGAGCGAACGGCAAGCGATCGAGATCGGCCGTCTGGTCGCGCACTTTGCCTCGCTTCGGCGGATGTCGTCGTCGATTGCGGGACTTTTGGAACGCGGCGAAAGCCCCGTTACGGAAGCAGCCCTTGTCAAGGACGTCGGCACCGCCTTCGAGCGGGAGATTCCCGAAACGGTGCGCAAGCTGCTGCCGGTCGAAGCGAGCCTCGACGATGACGACGAATATTCGCAGGCGCTGGCGCATGTGCTGTTGCATGCGCCGTCGTTCACGATCCGCGGCGGCACGCCGGAAATCCTGCGGGGAATGATCGCGCGCGGTCTTGGCCTGCGTTGAGGGGATGACGACCATGGAAGACATGTCAGCAATCGTGCTCGAACAGGCCGACCGGCTTTTTCAGCAGCATGTAAACAAGGAAATCCTCTCCGCTGCCGATAATGGCGAGTGGCCGGCTCCGCTGTGGACGGCGCTGGAGGATGCCGGCCTGCCGCTTGCGATGGTCCCCGAAGCCGCCGGCGGGGTCGGGTTGGCAGCGGCCGACGTGGCCAACCTGATCCGGCGCGCCGCCTTCTATTCGGTCCCCCTGCCGCTGGCCGAGACCATGCTCGCCAACCGCCTCTGGACCGACGCCGGCGGCGAGCCGCTGGATGGCCCCGCAACGCTCGGCCCGACCAACGATACGGATCGTCTCACGGTCGCGCCACACGGCAACGGCTGGAGGTTGAAAGGTGTCGCCCGCCATATACCCTGGGGATTGCAGGCGACCGGACTGATCTTTGCCCGCGATGCAGCCGGAACGGGGGTGCTGGCCCGCATCCCTGCGAGTGGCGCCGCCTCGAAGAATCGGCGTCGCAACGTCGCCTATGAGCCCCGGGACGAGATTTCGTTCGATGATGTCAAACTGGCCAGCGACGACGTTCGGCCGGCGCCGGGCTATCTGGCCGAAGCCGGCCTGATGCCCTTCGGCGCCGCGATCCGATCGCAGCAGATGATCGGGGGAATGGAGCGCTGCCTGGACTACGCGCTGACCTATGCCAACGAGCGCGTGCAGTTCGGCCGCCCGATCGCAAAGTTCCAGGCCGTGCAGCACATGCTGGCGATCGCCGCCGGTCACTTCGCGGCAGCTTCCGCAGCCGCCGACGCGCTTACCGAATCCGAACGCCTTGGCGACGACCGTTTTGCGGTTGCGATCGCAAAATCACGATGCGGCGAGGCCGCGGGCCAGGTAGCCGCGGTGTGCCAGCAGGTGCATGGCGCGATGGGCTTTACCCAGGAACATCCGCTGCATTTCGCGAGCCGCCGCCTGTGGAGCTGGCGCGACGAATGGGGCGCGGAAACCTATTGGCAGGAGATGATCGGCCGGGCCATTTGCGCCGTCGGCGGCGAAGGCTTCTGGCCGTTGCTCGTCGATCCCGAACCAAAGCCGGGCGCCATCAGGCAGGCTTGAGGTATCGCCTGATCACGTCGTTGAGCAGAGCCACGATCTCCTGCTCGCGCTTGGTGATATCGTCGAGGATGCCAGAGACCGCGACGGTCAGGGCGCGGTTGTGCCCGTCGATCCCGTCGGGCAGCGGCACGGCGATCGAACCGGATCCGGGCGTAACCAGTTCCCTGGAGAAGAAGTAGCCCGCAGCGCGGGTCTGCGCCAGGTTTTCCAGCACCCGACCGATGTCGACGCGGGGCTGTCCCGGAATCGCTTCGGCGTTCGTGCGCGCGCACAATGCCCGCACTTCCGCCTCGCTGGCACCAAGCAGCAGCGCAAATCCGGTCGCCGACCAGACGACAAGCCTGCGCGCGCCTGTCGCCACATGGAACCGTATCGCGGTGCGCGCCTGCAGGACGTGAACATATTGGGAGTAGATGCCGTTGCGCGCGGCGATGATGATGGTGTTGCCGGTGCGCTGCGAAATCTCCTCGAGCATCCGGATCAGGCTGCCATTCCGAACCGGTCCCTTGTCGAGCCAGGTGCCGAGCAACGTCACCCGTGGCGACGGCAGGAAACTGCGGCTCTCCGGCAGGTAGTCCATGTAACCGAGATCGACGAGGGACCTCAGCAGGATCGACGTTGACGATTGCGGAAACGCCAGCCGCTCGGCAATCTCGGCCACCCGGGCGTCGCGCTGGATCTCGTCGAAAAACTCAAAAACCTGCAGGACCCTCGCGGCTGACTTGACGGCGCCGTGCCCGGGCGAACCGTAGCTGGTAGCTTCGGTAACTTGATCCATCTCGAGGTCACGGGTCCCACCACTCAGGTTCTTCATCGGCTTCCGGTACTGGCATCATGCGGAAAGGCTTACGAGGCCGCCCAAGCTAAACGCTCAGGCCGCCCGATACCATCCGCCAGCGATCCACCGGACGCATATCCGCCCTGAAGCCTGCGCAGCAGCCACCTGCGCAGGGCGTGCAGGAGCCAGGTACCGAAGAATGCCCCAGTCACCGCCGCCGCTTCGATCTCGCCGCTTTGTCCGGGGATTATCCCGCCCTGCTAATGACCGAGCGCTACGGGAGATTTCTCAGTGGCAGGCCGCAAATCCCAAGTCGGCCCTGGCTTGCGCCGTCATCATGTCCGGCGTCCACGCCGGCTCGAAGGTGATACGAACGTCGACGAACTCCACGCCTTCCACGCTCCAGGCACTGCTGGCGACGCCCTCCTTCAGATAACCGGCTGCCGGACAACCCGCCGTGGTCGTCGTCATTGTGATGAGAACGACGCCTCCCTCCTCCACCACTACATCGTAGATGAATCCGAGATCGACGACGTTGTACCCGAGCTCGGGATCGATGACGTTGCGCAGGGCATCCCTGATTTGCGCGATCAACTGGATATTCATGCCTGTACGTTCCTGGTGGGATCAATCCGAATCAGAATCCTGTAGGTCGTTCGCGCTGGATCGAAGCCGCCGCGCCACTCGTGGCCTCGCTTGGCAAGCTCCGGGAACAGAAAGCGTGGCTCACGCAACAGCAGCGCGGACAGCACCTCGCCGCCGCTCAGGCGTTCGGTCGCCTCCAGTATCCGGACCATCGGCTCTGGCGGATCAAGATCGCGGTTATCGAGATCGATCGACGGCTCCGGCCAGGCGGCAGGATCGGCGCAGCCAGGATTGATCGGCGGTGGGGACGGAGACGTCTGTTCCGGGCGAAACAGCACCTCCCACTCGCCGTCATCCAGCTCGAAGGCTTCATGACTGAAGCCTCTCGATCCGAGGACGCCGAACAGCGGGATGGGCTTGAAGGTTGCGAGCAGCCGCATGCCCTGACCGGGCTGCAGGCTCTCGACGGCCTGCATGATCACGCTGAACGGCTCGCCGCCGGCGCGCAGGATCGGTCTCACATCGACATCGACGAACTCCGCTGTCATGGTCATCTCCTTCAGTTCGGTTTGGTTTTGACGAACAGAAGCATCAGCTCAGCGGAAATGCGACATCGTCCAGCGGGAAAGTGCGGCTGCGATCGATTGCATCCTCCCCTCTTCTCCCGGCTGGGCTTCTGCGTCGTGTCGAGGCAGCTAGCCCCGCGCTTCGACCGGCTTCTTTGTCGAAGCGCAAACGCCGCAGATTTTCCGGGCAGGCGTCTCGTCGATACCGCAAGGCAATGATGTCTGCGTGTCAGGCGGTCTCGCCGCCGTTGACAGCTTTCGTCGAGGGATACCGACTGCAATGCCGCCGTCAAGCGGTATCGAAACCGTCTCGATCGCGCCCGAGTGCGTCCGCTGGCCGTCCGCCAAGAAAATCTGCAGCAGCCCGTTCTGGGGGATGATCGAGAGGCACTAAATCGAAACCGCCGTCGCCCGACGCTTCCGCGCGCCTTCGGCAATGACCTGCGTCACGTGGATGCCATCGTGAACCAGGCTGACCGCACTCGGCGCAATGCCGAAAGCGCGTCCTTTCCGCCTTACGAACCGGTCGAAACTTTCCGCCGGCTTCGGTCCCTTCTCGCCATGGCAGGCGGCACACTGTTCGGCGCAGATTTTCGCCTTGTTCGGCTGTCCCGTTCCAGGCCCTATCGACGCGATCAGCATTTCGAATGCTGCGCAACATGAGACGGCGTAACTCAATCACACATTCCGCGTCCCGCCCCGGTTGTGTCAATTTGTCCCACATTCCTTCGCTTTGACACATATCAACCTTGCGCTCCTGCAATTCTTTCAAGGTGGGTAGGGTCATCATGGCGCGGCTACCGGACCATTACCGCCGATACCCAGGCAATTCGGCTTCCTCGATCGACGCAGATGGGAAGTATGTTGAAAGCAAGCTCCCGGGAGAAGGTTGAACTCCACCATCTGACGGCTGACGAAGTGCTGCGCGCGACCGGCACAACGCTGCAGGCCGGCCTGAGTCGATTGGAAGCCGAGCAGCGTCTCGCGCGTCACGGCAGGAACGAATTGGAGGGGAAACCACCCAGGTCAGCCTGGCGGAAGTTTCTCGACCAGTTCGCCAACGTCCTCGTACTGCTGTTGATCGTTGCGGCGTCAATATCCGCGGCCCTTTGGCTCTATGAACCCCATTCGGAACTGCCCTACGAAGCCATCGCCATCTTCGTCATCGTCATCCTCAACGCACTCATGGGCTACATCCAGGAGGCTCGTGCAGAACAGGCTGTCGCCGCCTTGCGTCAGATGTCGGCCGCAAAGGCCAGCGTAATCCGCGATGGCATCAGGCAGAGCATTCCAGCGGCCGCACTTGTCCCTGGGGACATCATCTTCCTCGAGGAAGGAGACACGATTCCCGCCGACGCCCGGCTCATTCAATCCACGGCGCTGCAGACCCAGGAGGCAGCGCTTACCGGCGAAAGCCTGCCGGTCTCGAAGGACGCCGCGCCGGTCACAAGGGGCGCAGAACTCGGCGACCGGCACAACATGGTCTTCAGCGGGACTGCGGCCGTCTATGGCCACGGCTCCGCCGTCGTCACGGCCACCGGCATGCAGAGCCAAATGGGCCGTATCGCCAGCATGCTGGATAAGGCGCCGGACGAGATCACGCCTCTGCAGAAGGAACTCGATCGAGTCGGCAAGCTGCTCGCCATCACCGTCATGATCATCGCCGCAATCATGATTGGTACAATCTTTCTTGTGAGCGACGTTCATGGAATCTCCGAAATATTCGATGTCTTGATCCTGGGCGTGGCGCTCGCCGTTGCGGCAGTTCCGGAGGGGTTGCCCGCGGTTGTCACTGCAGTACTCGCTCTGGGTGTCCAACGGATGGCGAGGCGAAACGCCATCGTCCGTCGGCTGGCAGCCGTGGAGACTTTGGGATCGGCGAACGTCATCGCCTCCGACAAGACCGGTACCCTGACCAGAAACGAAATGACAGTTCGTCGGATCGTCACCGCCAGCGGATGCACCAATCTGACAGGTACCGGTTATGCACCGGAAGGAAGTGTGAACGGGGAATCATTGAACGACGATGCACTTCAGTACGAGCTGATCCGGGCGCTAAGCGCGGCCGATCGCGCCAGCAACGCCGTACTGCAGGAGCGCGATGGACGATGGACGGTGCAAGGTGATCCGACCGAGGGGGCGCTGATCGTCGCAGCTCGGAAGGCTGGTCTGGCACCGGGGGCGCTCGATGCGCGTTTCGCCAGGATCGGCGAGGTACCGTTTTCGTCCGAACGCAAGTTGATGAGCACGATTCACACGGATGCCGAGCGGAGCGAGCGCCTGATCGCCCTGACCAAGGGGGCTCCGGACGTCCTGCTCAAGCGCTGTTCGCACGAACTCGTGGGCAGAACGACGCGGCCGCTGACCGACGTTCGCAGGACCGAGATCCTGACGAGCAATGACGCGCTGGCCTCGGACGCATTGCGGACTCTCGGTGTGGCCTTCCGTTCACTGCCGATCGATGCGGCGGAGGGCGACACATTCGACGAAAGCGTGGAAGGAGATCTGGTTTTCCTGGGGCTGATCGGGATGATCGATCCGCCGCGGGAGGAAGCGAAGATCGCGGTCGGCACGGCAAGAAAAGCGGGCATTCGCTCGATCATGATCACCGGCGATCATCCGAAAACGGCAGCGGTCGTTGCAGCAGAACTCGGGATCTCGCGAGGCGGCCCGGTCATCTCCGGCGCCGAGCTCGAGACGATGTCCGACGATGTTCTGAATCGGGCGGTACAGGATGCATCGGTCTTTGCCCGCGTCAATCCGGCACACAAGCTGCGTATTGTCCGGGCGTTGCAGCACGGCGGAATGACGGTGGCGATGACGGGCGACGGCGTCAACGACGCGCCTGCCCTGAAAACGGCGGATATCGGCATCGCGATGGGCATTACGGGGACCGACGTATCGAAGGAAGCAGCTGACATGGTGCTGGCCGACGACAATTTCGCAACTATCGTCGATGCCGTGGAAGAGGGGCGCGCGATCTTCTCCAATATCAGGAAGTTTCTGCGCTATCTGCTGTCGTCCAATATCGGCGAAGTCCTGACCATGTTCTTCGGCGTGCTACTGGCCGGGGTGATCGGGCTGTCCGGGACGGCTGGTGGTGGCGGCGATCTCGTGCTGCCGCTGCTGGCGACGCAGATTCTCTGGATCAACATGGTGACCGACGGCGCGCCTGCGCTCGCCCTTGGCGTAGATCCCGCAGATGCGCGAACCATGAGCAAGCAGCCCCGCGCCCGCGACGAAGGCGTAATCACGCCGCGCATGTGGGGAGGCATATTCTTCGTTGGCGTAGTCATGGCAGCCGGAACACTGTTCGTGCTTGACGCCTCACTTCCTGGTGGTCTGATCGAAGGATCCGGCACGATCTCATATGCGCAGACGATGGCATTCACGACGCTGGTGATGTTCCAGCTCTTCAATGTCTTCAACGCGCGCTCCGACACTCAGAGCGCATTTGTCGGGTTGTTAACCAATAGCTGGCTTTGGGCCGCTGTCGCGCTTTCGCTTCTGCTTCATGTCGCCGTGATCTACACACCGTTCCTGCAACAGGCATTTTCGACCACGGCGCTGAGCTTGAACGACTGGATGATTTGTGCCGCGGTTGCGAGTTCGGTTGTGTGGCTGCGCGAATTGAGCAAGGTGGTGACCCGCATGAGCCTGGCGTGACGCCATCATCGTGGACCGATGATCCAGACATCCCTCGTGAATCCCCAATCGCAGCGGCACTGTTCGTATCCATGCACTCGGAACTGAAAGAAAGACTACTGGAGGTGCTCAAGACCGTCGCGCCGCTCATTGGCATGGTCTGCGTCCTTCAGCTGACTCTCGTTCAGGCACCGATACTGCAGTTTCTTCAGTTTCTCGGAGGCGCAGCGCTTGTCATCATCGGGATGCTGCTTCTGTTCATGGGGGTCGATCTCGGCATTCTGCCGATGGGGAGATTCATCGGAGCCGCACTGCCCAGGAAGGGATCGGTCGCGCTGATCGTTGCGGTTGGTTTCGCGATGGGCTTTGCTGTCACCGTCGCCGAGCCGGACGTGCTGGTCCTCGCCAGCCAGGTCAACCTCATCTCGCAAGGCGCCATCGACGGAACGACGATTCTCTATGTAATCGCCGTCGGGGTTGCGGTCTTCGTGGCGTTTGCGATGGCGCGCATCATCGTTGGCGCATCGATGCGGCTGCTGTTCACAATCGCCTTTGGCATCGTGATCCTCCTCTCCTTCATCACGCCCGCGCAATTTGTGCCCCTGGCTTATGATGCCGGCAGCGTCACCACCGGCGTCCTGACGGCGCCGGTGGTGATCGCGCTGGCCATCGGCCTGAGCTCCGTTTTGTCCGGCCGCGATGCGGTGTCGGATGGATTCGGACTTTTGGGCTTCGCCTCGGTGGGACCGATTATCGCCGTCATGATTATGGGGATGGTGCTACGGTGATCGAGACGCCCTTTCTGGAGGAACTGGGAAACACGGCATGGAGCGTCGCGATGGCGGTGCTCCCGCTGGCAGTCCTCTTCGCGATCTTCCAGATTTTCCTGCTCAAGCTGCCGCGCAAGGATGTCCGGCAAATCCTGACCGGAACGTCGATAGCAGCGGCAGGTCTATTCCTGTTTCTGCTGGGCGTGGGTATCGGCTTCATGCCATTCGGGCGCGCGATTGGTGCATCTCTCGGCGCACTGCCGCAGAAATGGCTACTGCTGCCGGCCGGCCTGCTTCTCGGCTTCGTCACCACCTGGGGGGAGCCGGCAGTACGAATCCTGGCGGATCAGGTGGAGGAAGCCTCCAACGGCTCCATCCCCCGATCCCTGGTCTTGTATGCGGTCTGTATCGGCGTATCGGTATTCGTCGGGTTAGGCTTGCTAAGGATCGGCTACGAAACGCCGGTACTGTATCTGCTGGTGCCATGCTATGCGCTGGTCATCATTATGATATGGTTCAGCGAAAAGAGTTTCCTGGCGGTTGCCGTCGATGCAGGCGGCGTGGCCACCGGACCGCTTGCCAATACCTTCCTGCTGGCGCTTGCATTGGGCGCGTCAGCGGCAATGGAAAACCAGGACCCCGTCGTGCACGGTCTGGGCCTCGTGGCGCTGATCGCTGTAGCGCCAATGATTTCTGTCATGACCCTGGGGCTTCTAATCCGGTGGAAGGAAACCCCAAAGAAATTTCGGAAGGAACCGTGAAAATGCGGAACCCCTCTCTGATTGTAAGTATCGTGCGCAAAGGATGGGGCAACACCGTTCTGGAAGCCTCCGTTAGGGCGGGAGCGACCGGAGGCACGGTGCTCCTCGGACGCGGTGTCGGCGTCAATGAGAAAGATTCGATTTTCGGCATTCCTATTGAGCCGGAAAAGGAAATCGTGCTCACGCTCACCCATGAGAACCAGAACGAAGTGATCCTGCAGGAGATCATTCGCGCCGCCGAATTGAACGAGCCAGGCCGAGGATTGGCTTTTGTGGTACCGATCGAAAAGGTCGTTGGCGTGCCACATATCGCGGGAGAAGGCCCGCGATAGTGGTTCAGCGGCAGGTCAGGCATGCCGACAGCCAGCACGCCGGATCGACACTCGAACTGATGGCAGAACGTCAGGTCCCTGTCGCCGCATCGGGCGCCCGAATGACCAAAGCGTCGCAATGCACCTCGTCCACAATCCTTTTGGCAACACTTCCCAGCAATGCCTCCATGACGGCACCGCGTCCTTGCGTACCCAGCACCACGAGATCTACCGCCTTTTCCTGCACGTATTCGCGCAATAGTTCACACGGCGCGCCGTGCTCGATCAGGACATGCGGCTGCTGCCAGTGATCCGGCTTGGCAATATTCCTTAGAAAGGCGTCACACTCCCGTTCGACCACCTCGCGATACTGGCTTTGATAGGCAGCAGAATCCATCATTCTGCCCGACAACGGCGCCTCATACGCATTAAAGACGGTAAGCCGCTGACCCGGAAACATATGTGCTGCGGCTTCGAGCGCGTGACGCGACGGATCGGAGAAGTCTGTTGCAACGACCACGTGCTGATACGGCGCTCGTGCGCGGTTCTTGACGATCAACAGCGGCACCTGCGAACCGCGAAGCAACCGGTCCACGGTGCGGCCGAGGAGGAAACGGCCGAGCGTCTCGTCCCGGGCAAGGCCCGTCACGATCAAACCGCAGTCCTGCTCCTCGGCAGTACGAGTGATGGCGTCCGCCGGATCACCGGTTTCTATCAAGACCGTCGCCGTGCCCGCTACGTCACCGATGTCGGCGAGCAATTGCCTGCGCGCCACGCTAAGCGGGTCAGGTGGGCGCCTCCAGGAAGGCAGGCGCCCCGTCGAATCGATCATGTTCGGCTCTGGCTCTTCAAGAACGTGCAATATGACCAGCTTCGCCTGCCACTGGTTCGCAAGCGATACGACCCGGTCGAGCGCGCGATCGCAGCGGGGGCTTAGATCGGTTGCCAAAAGAATTCGCTTGGGAGGCCCATTCATCCAGTTCGGGGTGTTCATCGAATTCTGCTCCTCAATTCCTGCTGCGAGCATAGTCATCCAGGCCCGCCCACCGGGTGCCTTCTGCCTTCCAGGCACCGGGGTGTCATGACGGTATCGTCCGTCACGATCAGCATACATCGGCCAAGCTCACCAGACGCGCTACAAAGAGTCGCTGGATCTCGGCGGATTAACGAGCATAGTATTTGGCAACCCTAACGCGACCGATGCCGGCGAACCGAGTTGTTGGGCTGGATCGTGAATCCCCAGCACCATGTGAGCAAGCTCATGGGCTAAGACTCTGGAAAGCGGCTCCGTCATCCGGTCGCCGCTTACGTTGAACGTCATGACGACGGTCAGACCATTTAAGGTCCAGCGAGTTCAGTGTGCGCATGCTTGCGTCGTCGAAGCACGTCAAATCCAATGTGCAAAATTTATCGTTAGCCAATTCTCTCACCAGTTGCAAACGACAAATTCTCGGCTGGGAAGCGAGTCATGATTCAGCATCGGGATGATACCCGAAGCAAGAGAAGTCCACCTTTCGAGGAAAGATCGCAAGGTGCTTGAGGAACGTTGCCGCTCACCGCTGACGTTGCAGCGCGATTGAAGCGGCGCGGATTGTTCTTTTGGCTGCGGCCGGTCGCAGTACCCGATCGATCGCCAAGGAGGTTGGAGTCCAGCCGTATCACTCAGCTAGGATTCCGGGTACTAGAACCGTCGAGTGTCGTCGTCATTCCCATCCCCCCTCAACCATCGCGCCGTTTGATTGACGGGCGCGCGACTGCGTACTAATAGGCTATCCAGCGAGACAGTTTTGACAAACGAATAACATTAACTATTACTATCGGTTTTTCCGATATGTATGAGTGGACACCAAGTGTGAACTGCCTTCCAGCCCACATGATCGGCAATCATCGCTCCGGCGATCAACCTCGCACTTCGCTACGGTCGAAGAGCCGAAGCCGCGACAAAGCCGTGGGGGGTGGCGCTCTCCCTCATCACCGTAGGGCATCCTGTTGTTCACCGGCTGCAAGCGCTGGGAAATGATCTATCGTCACAGCATGGCGGTGTTGGAAGCTCCGGAACGGACGGCCAAAGATGCGCGGCCGCCATGCTCCCGAACGAGACGCGCAGCAGCGCGTCTCCTTTCGTTCGAACGAGGTCTGCCGGCACACTTAGCCGTTCGCTATCAACCGATAGGGATTCGCAATAAAGCTCGCACTGACTGGATTATGCTTGGTGCCATGCAATATATTTATCTGGATATAACGAAGAGACCAATCTTCGATGGAAATGGCACTGAGGCGCTCACGACTAGCGACATCGCTCCCGACGGCAGCTACGTCGATCCGCTCAACACGTGGACGTTGAAGCAATCATCCGATACCGGGATAGGCATGGTGCCCCTGCGCACAACGGACGGATTCAGCGTGTGCTTCTTGGTGCCGCGCAAGCGCATGCTCGCCGATGCACCGGCTTCCGAAGGGCCTTACGAGATGCCGATCGCCGCAAGCTGATCCATTGCCGTCAATTTCAACATGGACTCTTCCCAGTGATGCACTACCAGCGAACCGCCGTAGCTATTCGTCATGTTGCATTCGAAGATTTGGGGCTGCTCGCGCCGATCATGGAGCGTGAGGGGTGGAACGTCTCGTTCTGCGAAGCCGCGGTGGATGACCTCGCCCACCCTTCGATCAAAAATGCCAACCTGATCATTAGCCTTGGTGGTCCCATCGGCGTCTACGAAGCGGCCAACTATCCGTTTCTTAACTCGGAGATTGCTCTCATCGAATCGAGGCTTTCCCGCGATCTTCCAACGCTGGGAATCGGTCTCGGCGCCCAATTGATGGCAAGGGCTCTGGGAAGTCAGGTATTCGCGGGCACCCACAAGAAGATCGGTTGGGAGAAGATTGACCTCACCGAAGAAGGACGATCGTCGTGTCTTGGAGCCTTGGACGGTGATGGCGCTGTCGTCTTGCACTGGCATGCCGATACGTTTGATCTGCCGCAGCAAGCTACCAGGCTCGCCTACAGTCAAGACGACAAGAATCAGGCCTTCGCTTTTGGCAGCCGTGCCCTGGCCCTGCAATTTCATATAGAGACCGAGCCGCGCCAACTTGAGGAGTGGTACGTCGGCCATGCCGTCGAGATCGCTGCTGCGCAGATATCGGTTGCGGAGCTAAGAGCGACCACGAGGCGCCACCGGGACATCCAGGCGCTTTGCGCCGATCGCGTCTTCGGCAGTTGGCTCCGGGACATCTGTCAACCAAGCTCGTACGCTCGGTATAGCCGACGAGGGCTTCAGCTACCGCTGCAGGCAAGAGGATCTGGATTTGATGGTTGAGTTCGAACGTACCTGCCTTCTTCGCCAGGCTGAGAGACGAGCGTATCTCCTGGAAGGCTCGTCGCTCTGGGTTCTTGGAGTAACTTGAGATGCACAAACCGGTATGCACGGTTGTCCGACGGGTCTGGCGCGAGGGTAGCGACAGTGAAGGCGTGCGTACCATTCCCGAGGAAACCGCGCTGGCGCTCACATATAACGGCGGTACCTACGCTGTGATGATGGGTACACCGCAGAATTTGACGGATTTTGCGATCGGATTCAGCCTTAGTGAGGGTATCGTACAAACACCCGAAGAGATTCAGTCGATCGAGATTGTTGATCTCGACGAGGGGATCGAATTGCGGATGTGGCTGGAAGAAGAGAAAGCAGTTCGTCTCAGCGAGAGGAGGAGATTCATCGCTGGTCCAACGGGCTGCGGACTTTGCGGGATCGATTCAATCGTCGAAGCGCTACGTCCGGCCGCCATTGTTTCGTCGAGCCGGAGCTTCGCGCCACACGATATTGCCGCCGCGATGCTGACAATCGCGCCGCTACAAACCATCAATGCAAAAACCCGCACTGTGCATGCCGCGGCGTTTTGGCTGCCGGGACGCGGCATAGTGGCACTGCGTGAAGATGTGGGCCGCCATAACGCGCTGGACAAACTGGCCGGCGCTCTCGCGCAGGCCAAGGTGCCGACAGGTGAAGGCGCTGTGCTTTTGACCAGCCGTGTCTCGGTCGAACTAGTTCAAAAAACCGCGGCGATCGGCGCTCCCCTCATGGTCGCGGTTTCCGCACCTACCGCATTGGCTGTCCGGACGGCAGAAGCCGCCGGGATCACACTCGTCGCCATCGCTCGCGCCGATGGCTTCGAAACCTTCACTCATCAAGAACGTATTATGGCCGGCGCCGTCGTGCGAGGAACAAGCGGTATCGCGTGACCCGGGCTGACATGCACGGGAAGCCTGGTCGGCAAGTCCGGCCTGTGAGCCCGCTTGATTGGCGATGGCAGCGTACCTGCTGCCATCGCCACCTAGCGCGTCTGCTAACTCGCCGTTACCTCTTTCGAGGTCACGGCATACCTGAACCTCTCGGGATCGAGACAATCCAGCATGAGCGAAGCACGCTCCGCCTGCGGATACATCAGAAAGCCGAGCCTGGGGTGCTTTGATCCCGGCAACGCAACGTCATGTGCGGTGTTGTAGGCAATCCAATTGCCTTCCCAGGCGCCGAACAGGGCTTTGCGCGCCGCCACGACCTTGGGGTCGTTGATCGCAAGATTTGCCGGCGGCTCCTCCAACATCACCTTGCGAACGTCTGCCGGATCGACTGGAACCCAGCCAAAGCCTTCGAGGAAAACCTCGGCGCGGCAATGCTGCGCCTTGGTCACGTTGGCTGATCCGGCGCCAAGGCTCTTGTAGCCGAATTGCGAGGGGATGACGCGGATGCCATAGACGTCACGCGCAGGCACGCCAGCGGCGCGGGTAAGGCCGACATAAAGTGCATTGAGATCGGCGCACTTCCCACCGAGATTGCCGCTCTTCAGCATCGCGGCGACGTCGCCGATACCGCAGCCGCGCGTCGTTGCAACGCGTGCTGTGTTCTCGATGACCCAGTCGTAGATCGCGCGGGCTTTCTCGAGATCAGTCTTCGCACTAGCTGCGGCGACAATCTTGTCCGAAGTCTGCTTGACGATCCCGTCGACGGGAATGAGTTCAGTGCCTTCAAGGTTGAGCGTGCGCTCTGCTTCACTCAGATAGTGAGCTTTTCCCGCCTTACCGAGGTCGATACTGCGGTCGCGCATCGCAACACGGCTGATGGCTTCGATGGCGGGCGCGCCCTCGCCGTCCTTCCAGACCGCATGCAACATTTCCGCGCCGTATTTTGGATCGCGAACACGCTCTACGTTGACCGCGTTGCCGGTCCATCTGGTCTCTCCAGGCTTCATCCATTCGGATTCGCTCACCGATGGAAGCGGAATCCAAGCTTGCATCTTACCGTCCGGCTCTACAATTTCGAGCCGGGTAATGAGCTCCACGGTGCGCCAGGCACCCGGTTGCGGCGCGAACAGGGTGTCCGAGCGGGCCGCTGCAGGCAAAGCCGCGGCAAATGAGAGGGCCGTTGCCCCTTTAAGGAAATCTCGTCGTTGCATGCTTGTCCTCGCTTAATGATGATCAGCTTACTTGTCTGCTTTTTTGGGGAGCGGCGGCCGGCCGCGGTGGTCCGCCGTGGGATAAAGGGGTTCGATCGCTGCCAAAACATTTGAGCTCGACCAGTCGAGATCGCCTTCGATGAAGAATCGGGGAGTTAGCGTCGCATCGAGCAGGAAGCTCGTCGGCAGCGCGGTAACATCCCAAGCCTTGCTGACGGCGCGGTCGCGGTCGAGCAGGACGGTGAAGTCAACGGGGAGCTTCTCGAAGAACGTCCTCACACGCAGATCGACTTCGGCAACGTCGACGGCAATGATAACAAGGGGCTTGGTGCGGGTTGCAGAGGCCAGCTGCTGCAACGAGTTGATCTCGCGTACACATGGCTCGCACCATGTCGCGAAGAAGTGTACCAGAATGACGTTGCCAACGAGGGCTTCCAGATTGCGCCGACCACCGCCCAAAACATCCAACGAGAAAGCGGGTTTTCCGGCCCCATCCCAGACTTTCAGCGTGGTTGTAGGCGTGCTCTGCGCGGCCCTGGAGGGATCAACGCAGGCAGGCGCTGCCAAGAAGGCCGTTGCCCCTGCGGCGGCGACAATCGCAAAGTTGCGTCTGGTAATGGGCTGAAAGCCAAGAATGAGACCGGCTTCCGTATATATCGTATTCTTAATCGGATTTATCCCACGTTGAATACGGTGCGTTATTGCGTCTATGTCTATGCGTGTTCAATGGGTCGTCAAATATGCAATTGACTTCATCTGAATCGATGAGCGGCCCCGCGCATAAAATGCCGCATTGCAGCAAAGCATGAAGACTGGCGGTCCTCACAAGGGTCAGTGAGGCGGCGATCTGCGTCTGGATCACCCATGTTTACACACGCAGGCATCTGGGTGCGCGGCACGATCGGCGCGATGACGCGCGGACGGGATGCAAGTGCGATTGAGTATCGCTTGGCCCTGCTTTAGTGAAACCACATGCCCCCGAGGTTCGTGAGGATTATGTGAACGTGCTCAGCCAGCAGAAGGACGACCATCTTGATCCGATTGCCGACGATGTGGCCACGCCAGGTCTCGATCTGCTGGTGCGTGAGCTGCGGTGGCGTCAATCCCTTTCTAATCGGCTACCAGGGAGGCCGAGATGAACGCAGGGAGTTCCACCTCCGGCCGAATTCCGTCTGTCGACGAGATATTGAAAACCCGGTCAGCACATCAGGCGGTCGAACGCTTCGGGCGGACGCGCGCTGTGGAAGCGGTTCGTCACATGACAGCTATTTTAAGGCGCGATATGGGCACCCGTGATACACCCGCGTCCGATGCCGAAGCCATCGCGGCCGACGCTGTCTTATGGCTTGAGGCAGATGATCGTCCGAACGCCCGGGCGGTGTTCAATCTGACGGGCACCGTGCTCCATACCAATCTGGGCCGTGCCATTCTTGCGGAAGCGGCAGTCGAGGCGGCGACGGTTGCGATGCGCGAAGCGTTGGCGCTGGAATTCGATCTGTCACAGGGCAAGCGCGGCGAGCGCGATGCCTTGGTGCGTGGCCTGTTGTGCGAACTGACCGGAGCCGAGGATGCGACGGTGGTGAACAACAACGCCGCCGCCGTTCTTCTCGCGCTCAACACGCTTGCCAAGGGCAAGGAGGCGATCGTCTCGCGCGGCGAGTTGATCGAGATCGGCGGCGCCTTCCGCATGCCGGAAATCATGACACGTGCCGGTGCCAGGCTGGTCGAGGTCGGCACCACCAACCGTACACATGAAAAGGACTATGCGACAGCGATCAACCCGAAGTCCGGATTGATCCTCAAGGTCCATACGTCGAACTATTGGATTGAGGGTTTCACCAAATCGGTGTCCGGCAAGGCGATTTCAGCGCTGGCGCGGGCGAGTCACGTTCCGCTCCTGCACGATCTTGGTTCGGGCACTCTGGTTGATCTGATGCGTTATGGGTTGACGCACGAGCAGACAGTGGCCGATGCGGTAGCCGAGGGCGCGGACCTTGTGACATTCTCCGGTGACAAGCTGCTTGGCGGTCCACAGGCCGGATTCATCGTCGGACGCCGGGAGTTGATCGCGCGGTTGAATCGCAATCCGATGAAGCGTGCCTTGCGTATCGACAAGATCCGCCTTGCGGCGATCGAGGCGACGCTGCGGCTCTATCGCGATCCGGACCGGCTGGCTGAACGTTTGCCGACATTACGGATGATGGCGCGGCCGATTGCGGATATCGAAGCTGCAGCAAGGCGCCTCCAGCCGGTTGTCGCGGCTGCCGTCGGTTCGGACTTCGTCGTCGACTTGATCGCCTGCTCAAGCCAGATCGGGTCGGGATCGTTGCCGACCGAAGCGATTCCGAGCGCTGGGATTGCATTGCGAGTAGCGGCGGCGCACGGCAAAGGTCGAGCGCTCGCGGCACTGACGCACGCCTTCCGCACCCTGGACCGGCCGGTGATCGGCCGGGTCGAGGATGACGCTCTGATGCTGGATTTCCGGTGTCTGGAGGATGAAGCCTTGTTCTCGCGCAATCTTGCGGCCCTGCGTCTGACTGAGCGGCGTTGATGCGCTAACCGTCGCAGGTTCGACCCTGGTTCTCGGCGGCACAGCCGCGGGTCGCGACCTCGACAATGGCCGCAAGGTTGCGATACAGGTTTTGGAATCCCGCGGCCGATCAAAGTCAACGGAAGAGCATCGTTCCCGGTGGGGCGTCCGGACTTCAAATCCGGGAAGGGCCGTTAGACGGTTCTTGGTGGGTTCGACTCCCATTCTCTTCCGCCACCTCCCCTTCAGAAAGGGGGGGCGCGATGACGACGCAGCAGCGCTCAGCTTTGTGAATTCGAGTAACCCGCACATCGGGAGAGCGTGCATCAGGTGGTGAACGGTCGCGACGTCATGCTGTGACGCGGACCTCGCTGGGGCCAGATTCGGTGTAACCAATGATCCGTGCGGCTTTGTAACCCGCTTGCTGGATCGTCTCGAGGGTTGCCTGTGCGCGGTCGGCGGCACAAGATACCAAAAGTCCGCCCGAGGTCTGAGGGTCAACAAGCAGGTTACGCTGCCAGTCGGGCAAATCGTGTGGCAACCGGATTGCATCCCCGTAACTGGCCCAGTTGCGCGTGGATGCACCGGTGACATAACCCTGCTGCGCGAGTCTTGCCGCTTCCTTGAATAGCGGCACGTTGTCGGCTTTCAGGGCGACGGTGAGCTTCGAGCCGCGCGCGAGTTCCAACGCATGGCCGAGCAGACCGAAGCCGGTGACGTCGGTGATCGCATGAACGCCCGCATCTTCGGCAAGCTCGTGACCGATACGGTTAAGCTGCGTGGTGGAGGCCACCATCTCAGCATAGCCATCACCCGACAGATCGCCCTTCTTGATGGCAGCGGAGTAGACGCCGACGCCGATGGCCTTGGTCAAGATCAGCGCGTCGCCGGGTTTGGCATCGGCGTTGCGGCGCACCTGATCGGGGCGGCAGAGCCCGATGACGGCAAGGCCGTAGATTGGCTCGGGCGCGTCAATGGAGTGACCGCCAGCGACTGGAATTCCGGCGCTGCTGCAGATCGTATTGCCGCCTTCGAGGATCTTGCGGACGTCTTCGATCGCGACCTTATTGAGCGGCATGCCGAGGATTGCGAGCGCCATGATCGGCTTTGCGCCCATCGCATAGACATCGGAAATCGCGTTAGTTGCGGCGATCCGGCCAAAGTCGAAGGGGTCGTCCACCACCGGCATGAAGAAATCCGTGGTGGCCACCACGCAAGTGGAATCGTCGATCTTCCATACTGCGGCGTCGTCGCCGGTCTCGACCCCGACCAGCAGTTGGCGGAATGGCGCGGCCGCGGGCTGGTTGGCGAGCAATTCCTGCAACACGGAGGGCGCAAGCTTGCAGCCGCATCCGCCGCCATGGGCAAGGCTCGTCAGGCGCACGATGGGAGCATTCATTGTCAGGTCTCCTGGGAATTGCGCTGCACAGCGGCAGCTTGGCCGGTATTCCGCGCGCACGGCAGGGCGATATTCTTAAAATCATACGCCTGATCGGACGACGGATGCAAATGCGCTGCAGTGGCGCAGTCTCTGGAAATCAGGTCTGTTTCGCCGAATGCTTTCGGGTAAGCTGACTGGCAAATCTGATCACAATGACGACAACTGACAGAAAGCCTCAACAGGGAACACTGATGGTCGGTGACAACAGCGTTAGTCACGATTCGCGTCCAATTCTTCTCGACCGCGCAAGAATAATCGCCGAGATCGGCGACGGCGGACGGATGGTGCCGCCTGCTGTCCTGGGTGCGCATTTGTCCATCGA
>JAFAGM010000080.1 GCA_023422775.1 Pseudomonadota bacterium | reverse complement strand
TGATTCACCAGAACATTGGTTACACCGCGCTCACGACCGGCGAACTCTGGGACAAGCATCCGGAAAAATCGTTCGGCATGCGCGCCGCCTATGTCGACAAATACCCGAAGGCCGCGAAGGCGCTGCTGATGGCGGTGATGGAAGCGCAGCAGTGGTGCGAAAAGATGGAAAACCGCGAAGAGACCGCAGCGATCTGTGCCAAGCGCCAGTGGATCAACGTTCCTGTTGCGGACGTCACCGACCGCATGAAAGGCAAGTTTGACTACGGCACCGGTCGTATCGTCGAAAACAGCCCGCAGCAGATGCGCTTCTGGAAGGATCACGCCTCGTACCCGTTCCAGAGCCATGACCTCTGGTTCATGACCGAGGACATTCGCTGGGGCAAGTATGAACCGGGCTTCGACAGCAAGGCGCTGATCGCCAAGGTGAACCGTGAAGACCTCTGGAAGGATGCCGCCAGGGAACTCGGCGTTGCCGCCGCGGATATCCCGACGTCGACCTCGCGCGGCAAGGAGACCTTCTTCGACGGCAAGGTGTTCGATCCCGAGAATCCGGCTGCGTATCTGAAGTCGCTTTCCATCAAGCGTGTCGAGGTCTGATCCAATCCGGGCCGTGCATGAGTTTCGTGCGGTCCGCCCATTGAAACGCGGAGATACAATTTCGATGTCGATGCCTGCGATCAAAGCCGAAGCCACCGCGGTGGCCATGCCTGCTTCCTCGTCGCCGACCATCGCGGCGCCGGTGGTGGCGATGAAGCCGAAGCAGCCGCCACGCGCCGAGAAGTACGTGAAGATCGCGAAGGAGACCGCGGCACGCGTCGTGCCGCCGCTGGTCGTGCTCGCGCTGCTGCTGCTGTTCTGGGAGCTGGCGTGCAGCCGAACCGGCTCTAGCCTGCCGCCGCCCTCGAAGGTGTTCAAAGACACCAGGGAACTCATCTTCGATCCGTTCTTCGACAATGGCGGCATCGACAAGGGCCTGTTTTGGCATCTGTCTGCGTCGCTCTGGCGCGTCGCCTACGGCTATTCGATCGCCGCCGTTGCCGGCATCGCGCTTGGTACGCTGGTCGGGCAGTCGGTATGGGCGATGCGCGGGCTCGATCCGCTGTTCCAGGTGCTGCGCACCATCCCGCCGCTGGCATGGCTGCCGCTGTCGCTCGCCGCGTTCCGCGACGGTCAGCCTTCGGCGATCTTCGTCATCTTCATCACCTCGATCTGGCCGATCATCATCAACACCGCGGTCGGCATCCGCAACATCCCGCAGGACTATCGCAACGTCGCAGCGGTGGTGCAGCTCAATCCGCTGGAGTTCTTCTCCAAGATCATGATCCCGGCGGCGGCGCCCTACATCTTCACGGGCCTGCGCATCGGCATCGGCCTGTCGTGGCTTGCGATCGTCGCGGCGGAAATGCTGATCGGCGGCGTCGGCATCGGTTTCTTCATCTGGGACGCCTGGAACTCCTCGCATATCAGCGAGATCATCCTGGCGCTGTTCTATGTCGGCATCATCGGCTTCGTGCTCGACCGCCTTATCGCGGGGCTGGGCAAGGTCGTGACCCACGGCACGTCCGTGAGCTGAAGGGAAATGTCATGCAGGTCTATCTGAAACTCGATCACATCGACAAGACCTTCACCCGCGGCAACGCCACGACCGAGGTTCTCAAGGAAATCAACCTGACGATCGACAGGGGCGAATACGTCTCGATCATCGGCCATTCCGGCTGCGGCAAGTCCACGCTGCTCAACATCGTCGCCGGTCTCACCGACTGCACCACCGGCTGCGTGCTGCTGGAGAACCGCGAGGTCAATTCGCCGGGGCCGGACCGCGCGGTGGTGTTCCAGAACCACAGCCTGCTGCCGTGGCTGACGGTGTACGAAAACGTCAAGCTCGGCGTCGACAAGGTGTTTTCGTCGACCAAGACGCGCGCCGAGCGCGATGCCTGGGTGATGCACAATCTCAACCTGGTGCAGATGGCGCACGCCAGGGACAAGCGTCCATCCGAAATCTCCGGCGGCATGAAGCAGCGCGTCGGCATCGCGCGGGCGCTGGCGATGGAGCCGAAGGTGCTCCTGCTCGACGAGCCCTTTGGCGCGCTCGACGCGCTGACCCGCGCGCATCTGCAGGATTCGGTGATGGCGCTGCACCAGAAGCTCGGCAACACCATCCTGATGATCACCCACGACGTCGACGAGGCCGTGCTGCTGTCCGACCGCATCGTCATGATGACCAACGGACCGAGCGCACGGATCGGTGAGGTGCTGGAGGTGCCGCTGGCGCGGCCGCGCAAGCGGCTCGAACTCGCGACCAACCCCGGCTACCTCAAGTGCCGGCAGCGCGTGCTCGAATTCCTCTACGAGCGGCATCGCTTCGTCGAGGCGGCCTAGTCTTATCGGCTCGTCCGGCCAGGGACGGGCACTGGAAGAGGCAGGAGAACAACATGACACCTGAGCAAGTCAGTCTCGTGCAGCAGAGTTTCGCCAAGGTCGCCCCGATTTCCGAACAGGCCGCCGTGTTGTTCTACGACCGCCTGTTCGAAGTCGCCCCTGCGGTCAAGGCGATGTTTCCGGACGACATGACCGAACAACGCAAGAAGCTGATGGGAACGCTCGCCGTCGTGGTCAACGGGCTCGGCAATCTCGGCGCGGTGCTGCCGGCCGCCAGCGCCCTGGCAAAGCGTCACGTCAGCTACGGTGCCAGGCCGGAGCACTATACCGTCGTCGGCGGTGCGCTGTTGTGGACGCTGGAGAAGGGCCTCGGTGAGGCCTGGACCGCCGACGTCGCCGATGCCTGGACCGCAGCCTACGGCACGCTGTCCGGATACATGATTTCAGAAGCCTACGGCGCGCAAGCCGCCGAATGAGGGAACGTTATGAGCGAGCCGCTGGTAATCGTCGGCAACGGCATGGCCGCTGCCCGTCTGGTCGACGAACTGGCCAGGGTGGCATTGGGCCGCTACGCCGTCGCCGTGATCGGGGACGAACCGCGGCTGGCCTATAACCGCGTGCTGCTGTCGTCGGTGCTGGCCGGCGAGACCACCTCGCAGGATATCGAACTCCGGCCGGCCGCGTGGTGGCGCGACCGCGGTGTCACTTTGAAATACGGCTGTATCGCCACCGAGATCGATGTCGGCCGCCGCGAACTGAAGATTGCGAACGAGGAGAGCGTGCCGTTCTCGAAGCTGGTGCTGACCACCGGCTCGTCGCCGCTGCGGCTGAACGTGCCCGGCGCCGACCTTGCCGGCGTGCATACGTTTCGCGACAGCCGCGATGTCGATCTGTTGCTGACGCTGGCCGTGCAGAAGAAGCGGGTGGTCGTGGTCGGCGGCGGGTTGCTCGGCCTCGAAGCGGCCTACGGGCTCGCCAAGGCCGGCGCGCCGGTGACGCTGGTGCATCTGATGGACCGACTGATGGAGCGCCAGCTGGACGCGCCGGCGGCTCAACTCCTGAAATCCCTCGTCGAGCGCAAGGGCATCGAGATACTGCTCAACGCCAACACCGCCTGCATCCACGGCGAGACGTGCGTCGAGGGCGTCGAACTGGTGGATGGCCGCCGGATCGCGGCGGACGCCGTGATCTTCGCCGCCGGCATCCGGCCGAACGTCGCGCTGGCGAAAGACGCCGGCATTGCCGTCAATCGCGGTATCGTGGTCGACGACCATCTGCAAACCGGCGCCTCTGACGTGTTTGCGATCGGCGAATGTGCCGAGCATCGCGGCGTCTGTTACGGCCTGGTCGAACCGGCCTACGATCAGGCGCGCGTGCTGGCGGGACACCTTGCCGGCCGCAAGACTTCCTACGCCGGCAGCGTCGTCGCGACCAACCTGAAGGTCTCCGGTGTCAGCGTGTTCTCGGCCGGCGATTTCATGGGCGGTGACGGCAGCGAGAACATCGTGCTCTCCGACACCAACCACGGCACCTACAAGAAACTCGTGGTCGCGGACGGACGGCTGACCGGGGCCGTGCTGATCGGCGATGTCGGCGACGCGCTCTGGTATCTCGAATTGATCCGCACGCGACAGCCAACGCAAAGAATTCGCGCCGACATGATGTTCGGCCGCTCGCTTGCCACACGTTCAGTGGCGGCATGACCGGGGCAGCCCCATGACCGCCGTCGATCCAAATCTGCGCGCCACGCGCACCACCTGTGCCTATTGCGGCGTCGGCTGCGGCGTGCTGGCGACGCCCGACGGCAGCGGCGGGGCCGCGATATCGGGCGATCCCGAGCATCCCGCCAACTTCGGCCGGCTGTGCTCGAAGGGCTCGGCGCTCGGCGAGACTCTCGGCCTGACCAACCGGTTGCTCTATCCGATGATCCGCTGCGGCAAGGGGACCATGGAGCAGGTGGCCTGGAGCGATGCGCTCGACCATGTCGCGCATCGGTTTCAGCACATCGTCGCGCGCGACGGACCCGGCGCGGTCGCCTTCTATCTCTCCGGCCAGCTGCTGACCGAGGATTACTACGTCGCCAACAAGCTGATGAAGGGCTTTGTCGGCAGCGCCAATGTCGACACCAATTCGCGGCTGTGCATGTCCTCGTCCGTCGCCGGCCACCGCCGCGCGTTCGGCGCCGACACGGTTCCCGGATGTTACGAGGATCTCGACGAGGCTGATCTCCTGGTTCTGGTCGGCTCCAATGCGGCCTGGTGCCATCCGGTGCTGTACCAGCGCATGCTTGCCAACAAACAGCAGCGCGGCGCACGCATCGTCGTGATCGATCCGCGGCGGACCGATACCGTCGGCGATGACGATCTGTTCCTGGGCTTGAAGCCTGGTACAGACACGGCGCTGTTCAGCGGGCTCCTGGTGCACCTCGCCGATCACGGCGCGCTCGATCGCGACTACATTGACCGCTATACGTCGGGTTTCGACGACGCGATCGTGCGCGCCCGCGGCATGGCCGGCAGTGTCGGCGCGACCGCGCTGGCGACCGGACTGTCCGAGCAGGACGTCGCCACGTTCTTCCAGATGTTTGCCAGGACGCCGCGCGTCGTCACGATGTATTCGCAAGGGGTGAACCAGTCCGCGCAGGGCACCGACAAGGTCAACGCCATCCTGAACTGCCACCTGGCGACGGGCCGGATCGGCAAGGTCGGCGCATCGCCGTTCTCGCTGACTGGGCAGCCCAATGCGATGGGCGGGCGCGAGGTTGGCGGCCTTGCCAACCAACTCGCCGCGCACATGGGGTTCACGCCGCCGGACATCGACCGCGTGCGCCGGTTCTGGAAGGCGCCGCGCATCGCCACCCATGAGGGGCTGAAGGCGGTGCAGATGTTCGATGCCATCGCACGCGGCGGGATCAAGGCGCTGTGGGTGATGGGCACCAATCCGGCGGTGTCGCTACCGAACGCCGACGGGGTTCGTGAGGCGCTGAAGAAGCTCGAACTGTTCGTCGTTTCCGAGAACGTGGTCTCCAACGACACGGTCGAAGCGGGGCCGCATGTGCTGCTGCCGGCGCAGGCCTGGGGCGAGAAGTCCGGCACGGTCACCAACTCGGAGCGGCGCATCTCGCGGCAGCGCGCGTTCCTGGAGGCGCCCGGCGAGGCGCGGCCCGACTGGTGGATCATGGGCGAAGTGGCGAAACGCCTCGGCTTTGGCGCGGCGTTCAGCTTCGCGTCGGCAGCGGATGTCTTTCGCGAGCACGCCGCACTTTCGGCGTTCGAGAACAACGGTGGGCGCGATTTCGACATCGGCGCGCTCGCCTCCTTGTCGGATGACGACTTCGATGCGATGGCGCCGGTGCAATGGCCGGCCCGGCAGGGTGCGGATCCGCAAGCGCGCTTCTTCGCCGACGGCAGGTTCTTCGCCAACGACTTCAAGGCCCGCTTCATCGCCCCCGAAGTTCCGGCACTGCGCACCGAGACCACGGCCGCGCGGCCGTTGCGGCTGAACACCGGCCGCATCCGCGACCAGTGGCACACCATGACGCGCACGGGCGAGAGCCCACGGCTCGGCCAGCATCTGCCCGAGCCTTTCGTCGAGGTTCATCCGGACGATGCCCTGAAATTCGGCGTCGCCGACGGCGATTTCGCGCGGGTCACCACCGACTACGGGCAATGTACGCTTCGCGTCATCGTCAGCGAACGCCAGCAGCGCGGCATGCTGTTCGCGCCGATCCACTGGAGCGAGGCCAACGCGACCGGCGCCCGCGTCGGTTCGCTGGTGGCGCCGTACACCGATCCGTTCTCGGGCCAACCCGAGAACAAGGCGACGCCGGCATCGATCGCGCCTTACGAATACGTGTTCCGCGGCTTTGCATTGTCTCGCCAGCCGCTCGAACTGCCCGCGCATGCCTGGTCAGTGCGCGTTGCCGTCCACGGCGGTCACGGCTACCTGTTTGCGGACAATGCCGACCTGGCCGGCTGGCAGTCCTGGTTCAAATCCTTCGCGCGTGACGACGTCGCCGAATATGTCGATTTCGGCGGCGGGGTCTATCGCGCCGCGTCCTTTGGCGGTGACCGTATCGACACCTGCCTGTTCGTCGGACCGGCGCGGGACGCCGGCGACTGGAATGTCGTCAAGGATTTGTTTGCCGCGGATACGCTCGGCAACGAGCAGCGCCGCATGCTGCTGTCGGGCAAGTCAGCCGACGGCTTCGCCAATGCCGGTCCCATCGTGTGCGCCTGCTTCGGCGTCGGCCGCAGCACGATCTGCGAGGCCATTGCCGCGGGCGCGCGTTCCGCCGCCGACATCGGTGCGAAGCTGAAGGCGGGCACCAATTGCGGTTCCTGCATCCCGGAACTGAAGCGCCTGATCATGCAGACCGGCGCGGGTGGTGCTGAGCAGCGGAAGCTCGCCGCGGCAAATTGACAGAATCTCGTCAAGCCCGGGGCTTGACCGGGGGATCCAGTACGCCGCGGCGTTTCGGTTTTAGCTTTGATGTCTCAGGAATACTGGATCACCCGCCCCAGTGCGCAATTGCGCACAAGGCGGGTGATGACAGGCCTTGTACGTTCCCGGAGGACATTGCGGTCAAGTTCGTCTAAGGTCCGCGCTCGCGAGCTGGACGAGCGAGGCGATCGTGAGACAGACAAAATTCGGCACTGGCGGCCCGGACGTTTCCGTCATCGGGCAGGGCACCTGGTATCTCGATCGCGGCGATCGCAAGGCTGCGGTGGCGGCGCTGCGCCGTGGCATCGATCTGGGCATGACCCACATCGACACCGCCGAGATGTATGGCGATGCGGAACTGGTGATCGCGGATGCCATCGCAGGACTTCCGCGCGAAAAACTCTTCCTGGTGTCGAAGGTGCTGCCGAGCAACGCCTCGCGCCGCGGCACCATCACCGCCTGCGAGCGGTCGCTGAAGCGGCTCAAGACAGATCACCTTGATTGTTATCTGCTGCACTGGCGCGGTTCCTATCCGCTCGCCGAGACGGTCGCGGCGTTCGACGAACTGGTCGCGGCGGGAAAGATCCGGTCCTGGGGCGTCAGCAATTTCGATCACGACGATCTCGGCGAACTGCTGGCGGTCTCGGGCAAGGGGAAGATCGCCTGCAACCAGGTGCTCTATCATCTGCAGGAACGCGCGATCGAGCACGCGGTGATCCCGTGGTGCGAGCAGCACGGCGTCGCCGTCGTCGCCTATTCGCCGTTCGGGCACGATGATTTCCCGTCGCCGCGCAGCAAGGCCGGCGAGGTGCTGCAGGCGATAGCCGATGCGCACAAGGCGAGCGCGCGCCAGGTTGCGCTGGCGTTTCTCACGCGCGCGCCACCGGTGTTTGCGATCCCGAAGGCATCGCGCGCGGAACACGCCGCCGACAATGCGGGGGCGGGCAATCTGAAGCTCGGCGACAGCGAAATCGCCGCGCTGGACAAGGCCTTTCCGCGCGGGCCCAAGCCGCGCAGCCTGCCGATGCTTTGAGCGGATCACGGTACTTAACAAAGTGTTGCAATCGCGCCCTCAGCGCATATCCGCATCCTGTTTTCGGGCCTAGTCGCACCGGGCGTATTGGTGTCTTTTAGGCCTCGCCCGATCCGACCATTGCTGCCTTTCGAGATTGCCGTGACACCGCCCCCCGCCGCAGCCGCCAGGCTGGACAGCGCCCCACTACCTTTGCCCGAGAAGAAGTCCACCGCCCGCAAGGCCCCCGCACGCGCCGACAGGCCGTTCAAGGGCATCGTGCTGGTGCTGGCATCGACGATCTTTCTCGGCGCGTCCGACGTCACGGCGAAATATCTCTCGGCGACATTGCCCTCGATCGAGATCGCGTGGATCCGCTTCCTGGTGTTCGCGCTGATCATGACGCCGGCGATGATGCCGGGTTCCCCGCTGTTTGCGCTGCAGACCGACCGGCTAGGGCTGCACCTGATGCGCGGCCTGGCGATCCTGGGGTCGTCGCTGTTCTTCATCTCCGGCCTGCGCTTCCTGCCGATCGCGGAAGCCTCCGCCACCGGCTTCGTCGCGCCGCTGCTGGTGACCGCGCTTTCGATCGTGTTTCTCGGCGAGAAGGTCGGCCTGCGCCGCTGGATCGCGACCGGCGTCGGCCTGATCGGCGTGCTGATCATCCTGCGCCCGGGCACCGGCGCCTTCCATCCCGCGGCGTTCTTCCCGCTGGTCTCGGCGCTGGCCTGGGCCTGCACGCTGATCATGACGCGGATGATGAGCGGCACCGAGCGCGCCGTCACCACGATGGCCTATTCGTCGATCGTGGGTCTTGTCATGCTCTCCGCGCTGGTGCCCTCCGTCTGGGTGACGCCGAGTTGGAACGACATCGCGCTTGGCGTCTTCATCGGCGTCGCCTCTACCGCGGGCCAGTGGATCGTGGTGCTGGCGTTCCGTTATGCCGACGCTTCGGTGCTGGCGCCGTTCTCCTACACGCAGCTGCTGTGGGTCAGCATCCTCGGCTTCCTGATCTTCGGCGAAGTCCCTGATGTCTACACCGTCACCGGCGCCGCCTTCATCGTCGCCTCCGGACTCTATACCGCGCATCGCGAGCGCGTGCGGCGTTCGCAACTGCTGGCCGTGCCCGGCGAAACATCGCCGAACGCCTGACGCAAATTTCCCGCAAGCGTCGGGCCCATCGCGCTGGCCCCGGTGGCTCCCTGTGCTAAGAGGGAAGAAAACCACAGGGAGAAGACGCCGATGCGCGCTGCAATTTTCCGGAACGGCGAGATCGTCGTCGACGAGATGCCCGAGCCCAGGCCGGGTCCCGGCATGGTGCTGGTGAAATCGCTGGCCTGCGGCATCTGCGGCTCCGACCTGCACGCGCGCAAGCATGCGCACCGTATGGTCGAACTCGCAAAGCACTTTCCGGGCCGGAAGCCGATGGATATTTCCCGCGACGTCGTGTTCGGCCACGAGTTCTGCTGCGAGGTGCTCGACCTTGGTCCGGGCACGGCGCGCAAGTTCAAGCCGGGCGCCAGGGTCTGTTCATTGCCGGCGCTGCTGACGGCCGAGGGCCCGCAGGGCATCGGCTATTCCAACGACAATGTCGGCGCCTATGCCGAGCGCATGCTGCTCAGCGAAGCCTTGCTGCTCGAAGTTCCCAACGGGTTGGCAGCCGAGCACGCCGCGCTGACCGAACCGCTGGCCGTCGGCGTTCACGCCGTGGCCAAGGCCAATATCAGGGGAGGCGAGGTACCGCTGGTGATCGGCTGCGGCCCGGTCGGGCTCGCCGTCATCGCCGCGCTCAAGATCAAGGGTATGCACCCGATCGTCGCCGCGGATTATTCCCCGGCGCGGCGGGCGCTTGCCGAAAAGCTCGGCGCCGACATCGTCGTTGATCCCGCGCGCTCGCACCCTTATGCGACCTGGGCCGAGCACGCCCAGATGTCGCCGGAGGAAAAAGCCGCGCGGCCGCCGCTGCAGGCGCTCCTGCCGGCGCTGAAGCCCGCGCTGATCTTCGAATGCGTCGGCGTCCCCGGATTGATCCAGCAGGTGTTCGAGGGCGCGCCGCGCGATGCGCGAATTGTGGTGGTCGGCGTCTGCATGGAGACCGACCGGTCCGAACCGATGCTCGGCATCATGAAGGAACTCAATGTTCAATACGTGCTCGGCTACACGCCGGAAGAGTTCGCGTACTCGCTGCGCCTGATCGCGGAAGGGCAGGTTGATGCGGCCTCGATGGTGACCGCCAGCGTCGGCATCGACGGCGTTGCAAAGGCGTTTGCGGATCTCGCCAATCCGGAGGCGCATACCAAGATCATCGTCCAGCCGTGGCGATGAGCAGGAAATTCTTGACCTCATGGTGAGGAGGCGCCAACGGGTCCGCGCGTAGCGCGGCCCGATGACAGGCTCCGCGCCCGTCTCGAACCATGTGGCCCCGGACGGTGCCACTCATCCTTCGAGACGGCGCTAACGCGCCTCCTCAGGATGAGGTCTGACATCTCAAGGCGTGGCTCGATTCCTCGGATACTCGAGCTGCATCGCGACGAAGTCGGTCGTGCGTGAGCCGTATCGGGCCGTGATGCCGCGGAGGGCATCGTCAAGCGCTTCCGCCGGCTTGCGATCCCCGACCGGTGGCAGCCGCCTTTCCGCCGGCCAGTTTGCCGCGACCTGGTCGGGAAGGATGCGGATGCCGTTGCGGCTCTGTTGCGCGTCGGCCGTGGCGGCGAATGTCACCGCCCGCGAGCGATAGGTCCGCGACCATGCGTCGGCGACCAGCGCCAGCGACACTTCGTCGACGCCTTCCTTGAGCTCGATGCCAAGCTGCTCGCGATTCCAGAATGCGGCGGTGTTGCCGATCGCCGTCAACGCAAACGGCCGCGTGAACTTGAACTCGTCGCTCTCGTGCCGTGCATCCCAGTTCGCCAGGCCAATGTCGCGGGCGACCGCCTCGGCTTTGTCCCGGCCGGCGATCGCTTCGATCAGCGTGAGCGACATCGGCATCGACGCCGTGATTCCCGTCGTCGTCGCGACGCCGTTGTCGACCACAAAGCGGCGGTCCTCGACGTAGCGGATCGTGGGATGATCCTCGCGCAGTTCCCTGATCGAATACCAGTGCGTGGTCGCCCGCTTGTCATGCAGCAGTCCGGTATCGCCGACGACCTTGGCGCCGGCGCAAACCCCGATGACGATGGCGCCTTTGGCCGACTGGTTCCTGATCCATTGCAGCGCTGCCGGATCGTCGTCGCGGCTCAGGGCGGGCACGATGACGTAGTCCGCACCGTTGGGATGCTGCGCGTCGAACTCCGCGGTCGTCGCCAGCGGCTCGACCTTGAGCGCCGGAAACAGCGTCATCGGCCCGGCCGCCGTTGCGAGCGTCACCACGTCGGCGACGTCGGCCCGCTTGAGCACGCCATAAGGCATCAGATAGTCGGTGGTCTCGGTGGCGTCGTTGATCCCGATGATGGCGATCAGCGGGCGCCGCCGCTTGGGTGGCTTCAGCGCGGCAATTGTCGCGTCGGTCTCCTGCTGCGCGATCGGCGTTGGCGCGGCGACCGAAGGCGCCGGCGGCAGCGACAGAATCCAGCCGCCGCCGGCCGCGATGAAAAGTGCAATTGCGCCCAGCGCGCTCCACAACAGAGGCCGTGACTTCATGACAGTTCGCTCGATGATGTTTGCCTTGAATCGAATCTACAGTGGTCATGCTGCGTTCGAAATGACGTAAACCCCGCGAAAACGGTCATGCGGAGAAAGCCGCGCCGTTCATGTCATCGCAGGGCTGGGTCATTCGCCGGCGCGCCGCTTCGTTCGCAATGACGAATGTGCGTTTCTCCTGCGACATATCAACCCGACGGGCAAATCAATCAAAAACCTGTCTATCCCTTCGCACAAAAATATTCCGCTCGCGCCGTCGGGCAAATCAGTGATGTAATTTCGCCCGTCTCACCCGACTGAGGGGCGTCGGCCATCGTCACGAACGCGCGGTGAGATGCGGTGGACGCGGATTGCGCAAAAGACGAGCGCGCATGATGCGTACGGCGAAGTCGTGTGGTCCTGACGTCGCGGTGCTGGCGTCAAGTTGCGCAGGTTCATTCTTGTGCGGCGACGGAGGCAAAAGAGCCGTTCTCCGGGGAGATCACGAAGTAAGCCGTAAAGCCATTGCGCAGGGAAGGCCGGAGTGTTTCCGCTGAACCTGTATGCTCGTGTGCGCGTCTTTCTGTGCGCAACTGCACACGAGACCGCGGGTGCAGCGCGCACCCGGTCTTCCCTGCGCCCTCTGATTTCGAGAGGGAGCAAACGAAATTGCAAACCTCGGGCAAAACATGTCGCGAGATCGCGAAACTGTATCCATCGTCATTGCGAGCGCAGCGAAGCAATCCATCTATCCCCTTGCGGAGGCATGGATTGCTTCGCTGCGCTCGCAATGACGGGGAGAGAGACGTGTCACACCGGCAGCGCGATCGAGTACTTCACCTGGCTCAGCGCGAAGCTCGACTCGATCGAGGCGATGCCGTCGAGCCGCGTCAGCTTGTTCTTGAGGAACGCTTCATAGGAGGAGAGGTCGGCGGCGACGACGCGCAGGAGATAATCACGGTTGCCGGTCATCAGGTAGCACTCCAGCACCTCGTCCCATTTCGAGATCGCCTTCGCAAAACGGTTGAGGTCTTCTTCCTTCTGCCGCGCCAGCTTGATCGAGATGAAGACGCTGACATGGAGCCCGAGCGATTTCTGGTCGACGGTGGCGATGTAGCGCGTGATGACGCCGCGCTCTTCCAGCAGCTTGACTCGGCGGTGGCAGGGCGACACCGAGAGGCCGACCTTTTCGGAGAGTTCCTGCATGGTCATGCGGCTGTCGGACTGCAGCAGGCCGAGGATCTTGCGGTCGATGGCGTCGAGGGCGTGCATTGGGATGAACTCAGTGGTTGGAGCCAGACCGTGGTAATTTATCCCAATATTCGGCTGCATGTCGCGAGAATTTGAGATTTCTGGGAACCTCAGTCCCGATAGAATTTGCGTCATACCTAACGTGTCCGGAGGATTGCCATGGGAATCGAGCCCGCACGCCTTGAACTATTGTCCGCGCTGGCACGGAAAGTTCTCTGGCTGTCGTCGTGGACGATCCACCACGCCAATCACGTCAGGCCCAATGTCGACGGTCTGAAGGTCGGCGGCCACCAGGCGTCGTCGGCTTCGCTGGCGAACATCATGTCCGCGCTGTACTTCTCGGTGCTGCGGCCGCAGGACCGTGTCGCGGTGAAGCCGCATGCGAGTCCGGTGTTCCACGCCATCCAGTATCTGTTCGGGCACCAGACCCGCGAGAAGCTGGAAAATTTCCGCGGCTTCAAGGGCGCGCAGTCCTACCCGTCGCGCACCAAGGATGCCGACGACGTCGACTTCTCCACCGGTTCGGTCGGACTCGGCGTGGCGCAGACGCTGTTCTCCTCGCTGGTGCAGGATTACGTCACCGCGCATGGCTGGATGAAAAATCGTCCCGAGGGGCGGATGATCGCGCTGGTCGGCGACGCCGAGATGGACGAGGGAAACATTTTCGAGGCGCTGCTGGAAGGGTGGAAGCACGGCCTGCGCAACACCTGGTGGGTGGTCGATTACAACCGCCAGAGCCTCGACGCCGTGGTGCGCGAGGGGCTGTGGGCGAAATTCGAATCCATGTTCCGCAATTTCGGCTGGGATGTGGTGATCGTGAAATATGGCTGCCTCATGCAGGCGGCGTTCGCCGAACCCGGCGGCGAGGCGCTGCGGCGCTGGATCGACAATTGTCCGAACCAGATGTATGCGGCGCTGTGCTTCCAGGGCGGCGCTGCCTTCCGCAAGCACCTGCAGGACGACATCGGCGATCAGGGGCAGGTGTCGCAGTTGATCGACCGGCGCAGCGACGACGAACTGCTGGCGCTGATGTCGAACCTCGGCGGCCACGACATGGCCAGCATGTGTGATGCCTTCGAGGCGATCGACCACGATCGGCCGGTCTGCTTCATCGCCTATACGATCAAGGGCGTCGGCCTGCCGATGCAGGGACACAAGGACAACCACGCCGGGCTGATGACGGTGGTGCAGATGGAGAAGTGGCGCGCCGCGCAGAACATCCGTCCCGGTCATGAGTGGGACAAGTTCGAAGGGCTGTCGCAAAACCCCGCCAGGCTCGAAGCGTTTCTGGCCGCGGCGCCGTTCAATCAGGAGGGCCGCCGGCGCCTCACCGCTGATGTCATCGAGGTGCCGCAACAGCTCGCCTTCAAGCCGGCCGCGCAGATGTCCACCCAGCAGGGTTTCGGGCTGGTGTTGAACGAACTCGCGCGCAGCGATACCGAACTTGCCGCGCGGATCGTCACCGCATCGCCTGACGTGACCGTGTCGACCAATCTCGGCGCCTGGGTCAACCGGCGGGGACTGTTTGCCAAGGCCGAGAACCACGACCTGTTCCGGCAGGAGAAGATCCCCTCGACCTTCAACTGGGATTTTTCGCCGAAGGGGCAGCACCTGGAACTCGGCATCGCCGAGATGAACCTGTTCATCATGCTCTCAGCGCTCGGACTGTCGCACCAGATCAATGGCGAGCGGCTGCTGCCGGTCGGCACGCTCTACGATCCCTTCATCGAGCGCGGCCTCGATGCGATGAACTATGCCTGCTACCAGGATGCGCGCTTCATGGTGGTGGCGACGCCGTCCGGCATCACGCTGGCGCCGGAAGGCGGCGCGCACCAATCGATCGCGACGCCCCTGATCGGCATGGCGCAGGACGGGCTGGCCTCGTTCGAGCCGGCATTCGTCGATGAACTCGCCGTGATCATGGGGTGGGGCTTCCGCCACATGCAGCGCGAAGCCGGCGAGGGCGGTTCGGTCTATCTGCGGCTGTCGACCCGCACGCTGGACCAGCCGCAGCGCATCATGACGCCGGACCTGCAGGAGGGCATCACCGAGGGCGCCTACTGGCTGCGCGAGCCAGGGGCGAATTGCGACCTCGTGATCGCCTATGCCGGCGCGGTCGCGCCCGAGGCGATCGAGGCGACCGGCTTCATCGGCGAAAGCCACCGCGACGTCGGTCTGCTGGCGGTAACCTCCGCCGACCGGCTGCACGCGGGATGGACCGCCGCACGGAATTTGCGCCGCGACCGCCGGGGTACGCAGCACCTCAGCCACGTCGAAAAGCTGCTGGCGTCGCTGTCGCGCGACTGCGGCATTGTGACCGTGATCGATGGCCATCCCGCCGCGCTCGGCTGGCTCGGCAGCGTGCGCGGCCACCGGGTCGAGGCGCTCGGCGTCGAGCAGTTCGGCCAGACCGGCACCATTCGAGACCTCTACCGCCACCACGGCATCGACGCCAACGCCATCATCGACGCCGCGGAAGGCCTGACGGTCGGCGCCCCGGTGCGGCACAGGAAGATGGCGGTGTGAGAGGGAGCGGGCGGTCTCAGCCAGATGTCGTCCCTGCGAACGCAGGGACGACGATGCCATGAGGTGCACCTTGCCACCGTCGCATCCCTGATCTTATATCCAGCGCCTGCCGCATCGCGGCCCCCCGCATATGGCGGGTTCATTTGTCTGGGCTTTCGTGCAAGGATGCCTGCCGAACGCTTACGTTCTCCTTCATTCGCCCCTGAAATAAAGAGGTTTACGATGGTCAACCGCATGCAATTCTACATCGACGGCGCCTGGGTCGATCCCGCCGTCAAGAAATCCACGCCCGTCGTCAATCCGGCGACCGAAGAGGCGATGTATGAAGTTGCGCTCGGCTCCAAGGCCGACGTCGACAAGGCCGTGGCTGCCGCCAAGCGCGCTTTCGTGACCTTCTCGCAGACCAGCCGCGAGGAACGCATCGCGCTGCTGGAGAAGATCATCGAGATCTACAAGGGCCGCATGAAGGAGATCGGCGCTGCCGTTTCCGATGAAATGGGCGCGCCGCTGCCGATGGCCGAGCGGCTGCAGGCCGGCGCCGGCCTCGGCCACCTCGCTTCCACTTTGGAAGTCCTCAAGAACTATCACTTCGAAGAGACGATCGGCACCGCCGTCGTCGTGCGCGAGCCGATCGGCGTGGTCGGCATGATCACACCCTGGAACTGGCCGTTGAACCAGATCGCCTGCAAGGTCGCGCCCGCGCTCGCCGCCGGCTGCACCATGATCCTCAAGCCGTCGGAATTCACCCCGACCTCCGCGCTGATCTGGGCCGAAATCATGCATGAAGCCGGCGTGCCGAAGGGCGTGTTCAACCTCGTCAACGGCCTTGGCCCGGAAGTCGGCGCCGCCATGAGCGAGCACCCCGACATCGACATGATCTCGTTCACCGGTTCGACCCGCGCCGGCGTCGACGTCGCCAAGCGCGCCGCGCCGACCGTGAAGCGCGTCAGCCAGGAACTCGGTGGCAAGTCGCCGAACGTCATCCTCGAAGGCGCCGACCTCACCAAGGCGGTCACCGGCGGCGTGATGCACATGTTCAACAACTCCGGACAGTCCTGCAACGCGCCGTCGCGGATGATCGTGCCGCTGTCGAAGATGAAGGAAGTCGCCGCCATCGCCAAGGGCGTCGCCGACAAGACCAAGGCGGGCGATCCCCGCGCCGAAGGCACCACCATCGGCCCCGTGGTCAATCGCGGCCAGTGGGACAAGATCCAGGCGCTGATCCAGAAGGGCATCGACGAGGGTGCGACGCTGGTGGCCGGCGGCCCCGGCCTGCCGGAAGGCGTCAACAAGGGCTTCTACGTCCGCCCGACCATCTTCGCCGACGTCACCAGCGAAATGACGATCGCCCGCGAGGAGATCTTCGGGCCGGTGCTGACGATCATCGGCGCCAAGGATGAAGCCGAAGCGGTCAAGATCGCCAACGACACGCCCTATGGCCTCGCCGGTTATGTCTCGGCCGACAGCGTGGAAAGCGCACGCCGCGTCGGCCGCCAGATCCGCGCCGGCAACGTCAACCTGCAGGGCGTGCCCAACGAGCGCACTGCGCCGTTCGGCGGCTACAAGCAGTCGGGCAACGGCCGCGAGTGGGGCAAGTACGGCCTCGAGGATTTCCTCGAGGTGAAGGCGGTCGCCGGCTACAACGCCGCGTAAACTGCAACCGTCGTTACGAGAGAAGCGAAGCAATCCAGTCTGCCGGATAGGCAGTGGATTGCTTCGTCGCTTCTGCCGGTCGCAGTAAAGAACCGGGCAGCGAGGAAACGCAACAACGAGAACAGCAAATGTCCGATGCCGCATCATCTCATTCAACCGGCTGGCGCCCCGCGAGCTATTATCCCGATCCTGCCATCCACGCCCTCGATCCCCGCTTTGAGAAGTACTGGCTGAAACTGTCGGCCGTGGAACGGCTCACCACCGGCCTGCGCTGGGCGGAAGGTCCGGTTTGGTTCGGCGATGGACGCTACCTGCTGTGCAGCGACATCCCCAACCAGCGCATCCTCAAATGGGAAGAGGAAACCGGCAACGTCAGCGTCTTCCGCAAGCCGTCGAACTTCGCCAACGGCAACACCCGCGACCGCCAGGGACGCCTGGTCACCTGCGAGCATGGCGGCCGGCGGGTGACCCGCACCGAGTATGATGGATCGATCACCGTGCTGATCGATTCCTTCGACGGCAAGCGGCTGAACTCTCCCAACGATGTGGTCGTGAAATCCGACGGCTCGATCTGGTTCACCGATCCGATATTCGGCCTGCTCGGCAATTACGAGGGCTACAAGGCCGAGTCCGAGATCGACATGAACGTCTACCGGCTCGACGGTGCGACCGGAAAGGCCGCCATCGTTGCCGAGGGCGTGCTCGGACCCAACGGGCTGTGCTTCTCGCCGGACGAGAAGATCCTCTACGTCATTGAATCGCGCGGCGTGCCGACCCGCAAGATTCTCGCCTACGACGTTTCGCCCGATGGTGCGAAGCTGTCCAACAAGCGCGTCCTGGTCGACGCCGGTCCCGGGACGCCCGACGGCATGCGCTGCGATATCGACGGCAATCTGTGGTGCGGCTGGGGTATGGGCGATCCCGAACTCGATGGTGTCGTCGTGTTCGCGCCCGATGGCGTGATGATCGGCCGCATCGCGCTACCGGAACGCTGCGCAAACCTCTGCTTCGGCGGGTTGAAGCGCAACCGCCTGTTCATGGCAGCGAGCCAGTCGATCTACGCGCTGTACGTGAATACGCAGGGCGCGCTCGGCGGTTAGCTGCAATCATTCGGCCAATGACCGCAAATCGGTCGCACAAACGAGGAAAGAAATGCCCCGTATCCTGATGACCGGCGCTGCCGGTGGAATCGGCACGAGCCTGCGCAAGCTGCTGCCGCCGATCTATCCGGACCTGCTGCTGAGCGACCTGAAGGCGCCCGCCGATCTCGGCAAGGACGAGAAATTCAAGGCGGCCGATCTCGCCGATCTCGCTCAGGTAGAAGCGATCTGCGAGGGCGTCGACGGCATTTTGCATTTCGGCGGCTATTCGGTCGAAGGCACTTGGGATCAGATCCATCAGGCCAATATCATCGGCTGCTACAACCTGTTCGAGGCGGCCTACCGAAAGGGCGTCAGGCGCGTGGTGTTCGCCTCGTCGAACCACGCGGTCGGCTTCTATCCGCGCCATCACCGGATCGGCACCGACGTCACAGCGCGGCCGGACAGCCGCTACGGCGTCAGCAAGGTGTTCGGCGAAGCGGTCGGTGCGCTTTATGCCGACAAGCACGGGCTCGGCGTGACTTGCCTGCGCATCGGCAATTTCGGCGAGATGCCGCTCGACCACCGCAGGCTCTCGATCTGGCTGAAGCCGGAAGATCTCGTACAACTCTGCCGGATCGGGCTCGACCATCCCGATATCCATTTCGAGATCCTCTACGGCGCCTCCTACAATGAGCGGGCCTGGTGGGACAACCATCGCGCCTATGATCTCGGCTATCGGCCGACCGGCCGCGGCGAGGACTTCCGCGAGCACGCCATGGCCGAGCAGGCCAAGCTCAGGCCGGATCCGGTCGGCGACTACTATCAGGGCGGCACGTTCTGCAGTATGGAGTTCGATGGCGACAAGGACCGGATCGTCGACTGGAAGTCGGGTTCGTAACAAAGCCTCGAAAACGGGAACAAGAAAATGGCCGACGGACTTCGCAAGGGACTGGCAAGTTATGGGGACGCCGGCTTCTCGCTGTTCCTGCGCAAGGCCTTCATCAAGGCGATGGGTTATTCCGACGACGCACTGAACCGGCCCATCGTCGGCATCACCAACACTTACAGCGACTACAATCCCTGCCATGGCAACGTTCCGCAGATCATCGAGGCGGTGAAACGAGGCGTCATGCTGACCGGCGCGATGCCGATGGTGTTTCCAACCATCTCGATCGCCGAAAGCTTCTCGCATCCGACCTCGATGTACCTGCGCAATCTGATGGCGATGGATACCGAGGAGATGATCCGGGCCCAGCCGATGGACGCTGTCGTCGTGATCGGCGGGTGCGACAAGACCTTGCCGGCGCAGATCATGGCCGCAGTGTCGGCCGATCTGCCGACGGTCGTCATTCCCGTCGGCCCGATGGTGGTCGGGCATCACAAGGGCGAGGTGCTGGGCGCCTGCACCGACTGCCGGCGGCTCTGGGCAAAATATCGCGCCGGCGAAATCGACGACGACGAGATCGAGGCGGTCAACGGAAGGCTGGCGCCGTCGGTCGGCACCTGCATGGTGATGGGCACCGCCAGCACCATGGCGTGCGTCACCGAGGCGCTGGGACTTTCGCTGCCGATGAGCGCGACGATCCCTGCGCCGCATGCCGAGCGTTTCCGTTCGGCGGAGGCCAGCGGCAAGGTCGCGGCTGCGATGGCGAAAGCGAAGGGGCCAAAGCCCAGCGAATTCCTGACGCCGGCCTCGTTCCGCAATGCCCAGGTGGTGTTGCAGGCCATCGGCGGCTCGACCAACGGGCTCATTCATCTCACCGCAATTGCCCATCGTTCCCCGCACAAGATCGACCTCGAGACGTTCGACAGGCTCGGCCGCGAGGTGCCGGTGCTCGTCGATCTGAAGCCTTCGGGCGAGCATTACATGGAGCACTTCCATCACGCCGGCGGCGTGCCGAAGCTGATGGCGCAACTCGGCGATCTCATCGATCTCGACGCCAGGACCATCACGGGTCAAACGCTGCGCGACGTCGTCGCCGGCGCGGAAGATGTGCCGGGGCAGGATGCCATCCGTCCGCGTGACAATCCGATCAAGTCCGAAGGCGCGATGGCGGTGCTGCACGGCAACCTCGCGCCGCGCGGGGCCGTCATCAAGCAGTCGGCGGCCAGTCCCAAGCTGCTGCAGCACACCGGACGCGCGGTCGTGTTCGAGTCCGTCGAGGACATGACGCTGCGGGTCGACGATCCCGCGCTCGACGTCAATGCCGACGACGTGCTGGTGCTGCGCAACGCGGGTCCAAAGGGCGCGCCCGGCATGCCGGAGGCGGGATATCTGCCGATCCCGAAGAAACTCGCACGTGGCGGCGTCAAGGACATGGTGCGGATTTCGGATGCCCGCATGAGCGGCACGGCGTTCGGCACTATCGTGCTGCATATCACGCCCGAGTCCGCGGTCGGCGGGCCGCTGGCGCTGGTGAAGAACGGCGACATGATCCGTCTCGATGTCGCCAAGCGCAGCATCGACCTCCTGGTCGATGCCACCGAACTGGAAAAGCGCCGCGCAGCACTCGCGCCGGCCTCGACGCCGGATTGGGCCAGACGCGGCTATGCGCACCTGTTCAACGAAACCATCCTGCAGGCCGACGAGGGATGCGACTTCGACTTCATGCGCGAGAAGGGCAAGGGCTAGCCTCGCGCGGCCTTCACTTCGACTTGCTGGTGAATCTCTTCACGGCAATGCGGAAGTCATCGGTCTGCATGGCGTCGATGATGCCCTTCTCCTCGGCATCCAGCTGCTGCCTGGTCGGCGTGGTCGCGGCCTGGTAGACGAGCGACTTGGTGCCGGCGATCGCCGCCGGCGGATTCTGCGCCAACCGCTCGGCGAATTTGCGGGTCTCTGCCTTCAGCTCCGCTGCCGGAACGACCCGGGCGACGAGGCCCCATTCATGGGCCTGCTGCGCGGTAAAGCTGTCTTCGGCCAGAAATATCTGCAGCGCCCGGCGGCTGCCGACGGTGCCGACCATGCCGACGGTGCTGCCGCCATCGGGTGAGACGCCGATCTTGGCGTAGGCCGGCGTGAAGCGGGCGTCATCGGCGGCAATGCAGAGGTCGGTGACGAAGGCGAGCCCCATGCCTGCGCCGGCTGCGGATCCGTTGACGCTGGACAGCACGATCTTCGGCATCCGACGCACGGTCTCGATGAAGGCGTGGTAGTGCTTGAGCAATTCCCCGACCACGGGCTCGATCGTATCGTTGGCGGCCGCAGCGCCGATGGTCTGCAGATCGCCACCGGCCGAGAAGGCTCGGCCTTCGCCCTCGATCACCAGCACCCTTACGGCATCGTTGCGCTCGACCTCGGCGCCGAGCTGCTCGAGCTTTTGCGCAATCGACAGGTTGACCGAATTGAAGGCTGCGGGCCGGTTCAGCGTAATCGTGGCGATCGGGCCTTCGATCCGGAGCAGGGCGGGAGCGGTATCATCGGAGGTCGGCATGGCAAGCCTCGGAGTGCGCGGAGAGGGGCGGGCATTTAAATCGACAACGTCAGGGGTGACAATCCCCGGCCGGACTTGCAGAATGCGGCACGAGGGCGCCCCTTGCGTCCCTCCGCGCCATGGGGTCAAATACGGCCTGTCATCGTTCGGAACGCGGACACGAGCGCCGCTCTCAGGGGACGAGACAGGCAAGCCAAAATCATCGGAGAGAAGACGACATGGGTCCTTCCTGTGTGCTCGAACGTAGGCTGTCCCCATGACGGCAGGACCAGTTGTCATCATCGGCGCCGGTCATGCCGGCTTTCAGCTCGCGACTTCGCTGCGTCAGCACGGCTTTTCAGCACCCATCGCGCTCGTAAACGACGAGGGCCATCTGCCGTACCAGCGCCCACCGCTGTCCAAGGCCTATCTGAAGGGGACCGGCGGGCCGGACAGCCTGATGTTCCGGCCGGAGAAATTCTATCACGACCAGAAGGTCGATCTGATCTCGGACCGCGCGATCTCGATCAATCGGGCTGCGCGCAAGGTGGCGCTCGCCTCCGGCGCCTCGCTCGGCTATGGCCACCTGGTGCTGGCGACTGGCGCGCGCAATCGCCTGCTCGACATTCCCAACGCCAATCTCGACGGTGTCCGTTACTTGCGGACGCTCGACGAAAGCCAGGCCTTGCGGGACATCATCGCCCCGGGCCAACGCGTCGTCGTCATCGGCGCCGGATTCATCGGCCTGGAATTTGCCGCCACCGCCCGCGCCAAGGGTCTTGAAGTCGATGTCATCGAACTCGCCACCCGGGTGATGGCGCGGGCAGTAACCGCGGAGATCTCGGAATTTTTCCAGGCACGCCACACCGCGGCCGGCATCCGGATTCATCTCGGCGTGCAGGTCACCAGCATCGAAAGCGACGGCAGCAAGGTGACCGGCGTCAGCCTCAGCGACGGTCGGCACTTGAAGGCCGACCTGATCGTGGTCGGCGTCGGCGTCCTGCCCAATGTCGAGTTGGCGGCGGAGGCGGGCTTGCCGGTCGCGGCCGGCATCGTCGTCGACGAGCATCTCCTCACGGCTGACCCTGACATTTCAGCGGTTGGCGATTGCGCGCTGTACGCGAGCCCCCGGTTCGGCGGATCGTTGCGGCTGGAGTCGGTACAGAACGCCACCGATCACGCCCGCTGCGTGGCGGCACGGCTGACCGGCGATGCCAAGCCCTATGACGGCCTGCCATGGTTCTGGAGCGATCAGGGCCCTGACAAGCTGCAGATGGTGGGGCTGACCACCGGCTATGACCGTGTCGTCGTGCGCGGCGACCGAGCTCAAGGAGCATTCTCTGCCTTCTGTTACAAGGCCGGGCAACTCGTCGGGATCGAGTCCGTCAACCGTGCCGGCGATCACATGTTCGGTCGTCGTCTGCTCGCTGCGCACGGGTCGATCACGCCCGAGCAGGCATCGGATGCAAGTTTCGATCTCAAGAGCGCGCTGACTTGAGCCAGGTCTGCTGAGATGCTCTCTGCTTGCAACGGTCGGTCATTTCGGCAAACGGCTGGACCAAAGAGCAGTATGACGAGTTGCAGGTGCTCAAGTAGCCGTCCTCGCCAAGCTATCCGCGCAAAGCCGCTACCTCGGCCGCCGTCGGCATCGATGGCGCCGCGCCCATCCGTTGCACGCAGATCGAGGCTGCGGCGTTGGCATAACCGAGCCCGTCGCGCAGCGACGTTCCGCCGGCCAGTCGTGCGGCGAGGGCGCCGACAAAGCAATCGCCGGCCCCTGTCGTGTCGACGGCCTTCACGGTGCGGCCAGCGATCATCGACGCCTCGCCGCCGATCAGCGCGAGCACGCCGCGCTTGCCGAGGGTGACGCAGATGGTTCTGTTCGCCCTGGCTCGCAGCGACCGCGCCGCTTCAATGACCCGGGCAGGGTCGTCGGTGTGATGAAGTTCGGTGTTGGTGAGAAATCCCAACTCGGTCTCGTTCACCATCAGGATATCGACGAGATCGAGCAGTTCCGGGCCGAACATCATTGCCGGTGCGGGATTGAGGATCGTGGTTGCGCCGGTCGCTCGGGCACGCCCGAAGAACGCTGATATCGTGGGAAGAGGAATCTCGAACTGGCTGACGGCGATGTCGCCCTTCGCGAGCACGGGTACGGCAACATCCTCCGGCGTCACCAGCGCATTGGCGCCGGGCACCACCACGATGGTGTTGTCGGCCTCCGCAACGGTGATGATGGCCGTTCCGGTATGGGTTCGGTCAGTGTCCGTGACGTAGGTGAGGTCGACGCCCTGCGCGGCCAGAAACGTCCTCAACTGCTGCCCGAACGCATCCGCACCGAGCCGGCCAATCAGCGTGGTCGGTGTACCAAGCTTGGCGGCGGCCACCGCCTGGTTCGCGCCCTTGCCGCCGGGATAATAATGCACGGCATTGCCGGCGACGGTCTCGCCGATCCTGGGATGCCGGACGGCTGTCGCCACTACATCCATGTTGATGCTGCCGGCGACGAAGACGCGCCCCATGGGTGACAATCTCCTGTTGGCGCCGTCAGGCGCTCACGCGAAACTCCTGCCTGACCGCCTCGATATCGGCAAGGGACGGCAGGCCGGCCTCGTTGCCGAGGCGCTGGATCTTGTAGGTCGAGGCGGCGCGCGCAAACTCGAAATGCTCGTGCCAGCCTTTGGAAGGATCGCTCAGATAGGAATAGACATAGGCGCCGTGGAAGACGTCGCCGGCGCCGTTGGTGTCGATCACGCGTTCGCGCGGGATCGGCAGTGCGGGCATGGTGCGGACCATGCCGGCTTCGTCATACCAGAGCAGGCCCTTCTCGCCCTGGGTGATGCCGCCGACGCGGCAGCCGCGTCCCTTGAGATAATCCAGCATCTTTTCCGGCGTCAGGTCCATCTGCTCGCAAAGTCTCTCGGCGACGATCGCGACGTCGATGTACTGCAGCAGCTCATGCGTATTGGTACGCAGGCCGCCGCCGTCGAGTGAGGTCAGGATGCCGTCCTCGCGACAGAGTTTTGCGTAATGAATTGCGGCGTCCGGTTGATGACCATCGACATGCAGCGCGCGGCATCCTTTCAGGTTCAGGAGCGGGAAGGGATGAATGTGCTCGTCGTCGCGGCAGCGCACGATGGCGCGCTTGCCGTCCTTGGGCATGATGAAGGACAGCGAGGAGGAGTTGACCTTGCGCGGATGGACCGAGATTCCGTATTTCGCGCTCATGTCCCAGAACATGCGCCCGAGCCAGTCATTCGCAACGGTGGCGATCAGGTCCGGCACGATGCCGAGCTTGGCACAGCAGAAGGCCGCCGTGACGGCATTGCCGCCGAAGGAAACCGCGTAGGCATCGGCCACGTATTTCTCGTCGCCGGTCGGCATGTGGTCGGTGATGAAGGTAACGTCGATATAGGTCTGTCCGATGAATAGGGCCTGCATTCGTTTTCCGTCATGTCCTGAAGGGGGTCTGGCCCGGCGCGGCTACATTAGCACCGGTTATCGGATGCATTCGCTGAAATTATTCGCAACCGTGCCGCCTTTGCAGCTTGAGATGGGAGTATGGGGAGACTACGACCGTCCTTCCAGTCCTTGGGACCATCGCCGGCATCCGCCGATAACGGCCGACCGCTGCCGGGGGTTCCGACAAAGGGGAGGCAAACGATGACCGTTTATTCCGGTCCGGTGTTCGACATGGCGGTGAACCAGTTCGGGGTCATCGCCAACCATCTCGAAATCCCGATGGACGAGCGCGATCGCATCCTGATGCCGAAGCGGGCGATCACCGTTTCCTGTCCGATCCACCGCGATGACGGCACGGTCGCGGTATTCGAGGGCTACCGGGTCCAGCATCATCTCACCCTCGGGCCGACCAAGGGCGGCACGAGGTTCGCGCCCTCCGTCGATATCGGCGAGGTCGCAGCACTTGCGATCTGGATGAGCTGGAAGTGCGCGCTTGTCGGGCTGCCCTATGGCGGCGCCAAGGGTGGCGTCAATGTCGACCTCTCGACGATTTCCAAACGCGAACTCGAAGCGTTGTCGCGTCGCTACATGCAGGAGATGATTCCGTTCGTCGGTCCGCACACCGACGTGATGGCGCCTGACATGGGCACCACTGAGCAGGTGATGGCCTGGTTCATGGACACCTACTCGATGTATCAGGGCCAGACCGTGACCGAGATCGTGACCGGCAAGCCGGTCTCGTCAGGCGGCACGCTCGGCCGGCGCGAAGCCACCGGGCGCGGCGTCGCCTATCTCGCGAGAAGGGTGCTGAAGGAGCTCTCGATCAATCCCGGCACTGCGACTGCCGTGATCCAGGGTTTCGGCAATGTGGGCTCCCATGCTGCGCTGGAACTGCATCAGTACGGCCTGAAGATCGTCGCGGTCGGCGATCACACCGGCGCGCTGCATGATCCGGCCGGGCTCGATATTCCCGCGCTGATGCGGCACGCCGGTACGCATGGCAGCATTGCCGGATTTTCCAACCAACTCGCCTTCGATCCCGAGCAGATCCTGACGCTGCCCTGCGACGTGCTGGTGCCGGCGGCGATGGAGCGCGTCATCGATGCCAGGGTCGCGGAAAACCTCAAATGCCGGGTGCTCGCTGAAGGCGCCAACGGTCCGACCACGCCGGAGGCCGACCTCGTACTGGAAAAGCGCCAAAGCGAGGTATTCCTGATCCCCGACATCCTCTGCAATTCGGGCGGTGTCGTGGTCAGCTACTTCGAATGGGTGCAGGACCTGCAGCAATTGTTCTGGGAGGAAGAGGAAGTGACGCGGCGCGAATATGCGATCCTCGACCGCGCCTTCGATCACATGGTGCAGCGGGCGAGAGCGGACAAGATCCCGCACCGCACGGCGGCAATGGCGATCGGTGTCGAGAAAGTCCGCGCCGCCAAGAACACGCGGGGGCTGTTCCCATGATCGTCGGCCTCGATCACGTCGTCGTTCTCACCGGCGACATCCATGCGGCCTCCAGCGCCTATCAGACGCTGTTCGCCCGCGCGCCGGCCTGGCAAAGCAGCGACCATGGCGCCGAGCGTGTCCTGTTCACGCTCGACAACACGACGCTGGAACTGGTCGCGCCGAATGGGGAGGGTGAGGATGCGGATCGCATTCGTGCAGTGCTTGATGCCCAAGGCGAGGGATTGGCGAGCATCTGCTTTCGAACCAGCGACATCGCCAAGACACACCGCAGGCTCGACCGGCTCGCGCTGAAGCCGGAAGCCATTGCGGAGGCAGAAAGCCGCGACGCGCTTGGCGGCGCTGTGCTTTCATGGAAGCGCACCCGCGCGGCTACCGAGGCGACGCGTGGCGTCCGCCTGTTCTTCCTCGAACGCGATATGGAGCGCCCGCTCTCGGTGCGAACGATGGATGGATCGATCGTGGGGCTGGACCATATCGTGGTCTCGACGCCGGACCCGGAGCGTGCCGCTGCGCTCTACGGCGCGCGGCTTGGCCTTGACATGGCGCTCGATCGCTCGCATCCGGAGTGGGGCCGGCTGATGTTCTTCCGCTGCGGCGACCTCATCGTTGAGGTCACGCACCGGCCGGGCAAGGAGGAGGATGCGTCACAGGATCGGCTGCGCGGCCTGTGCTGGCGCGTGGCCGATATGGACGCCACCCATGCGCGGCTGGTGCAGGCGGGCGTCGACGTCTCCGAAGTCCGCAACGGTCGCAAGCCGGGGACACGGGTCATGACCGTGCGCAGCGGCACCTGCGGAGTTCCGACGCTTTTGGTGCAACCATCGGCATGGCCGCCGTAGGCTTTCCCTCTCCCTTGTTGGCCGTTGCTCAAAGCACGCCATTCACATTCTCAAACCTCACCATGCATGCTACAGCTTGGTCCATAACGGTCATCGAGCGGTTGATTTGGCAAAGGCAAAACGCGTTCTGAAGTGGCAGCGGGACCCCGAGGGGATGCGGTTGCGCATTCTCGAGGCCGCCAAGCGGGAGTTCGCCACCCATGGCCTTGCCGGCGCGCGCGTCGATCGCATTGCGGCCAATGCCGGCGCCAACAAGCGCATGCTGTATTACCACGTCGGCAACAAGGAAGACCTCTACCTCGCGGTGCTCGAAGGCGCCTATGAGAAGATTCGTTCGGAGGAGCGCGGGCTCGATCTCGAACATCTCGATCCGCCCGAGGCCATCGAACGGCTGATCGATTTCACCTGGAACTATTTTCTGCGCAACCCGGAATTCCTGGCGCTGCTCAACACCGAAAACCTCGCCAAGGCCCGTCATCTGAAGCGATCGACCAAGGTCAAATCGATGCACTCGCCCTTCGTCGAGATGATCCGCACCGTGGTGAGGCGCGGCGTCGAAAGCGGCGATTTCCGTGTCGCGGTCGACCCAGTACAACTCTACATCTCGATCGCCGGCCTGTGCTTCTTCTACCTCTCCAACAGCGCCACGCTCAGCGTGATTTTCGGCCGCGACCTCCTGAAGAAGGAGGCGAGGGATGAGCGCCTCGCGCACATGGTGGCGCTGGTGCTGGCAGCACTGACGGGCAAATCGACGGCGGATTTCGGCAAGGTCGAGGTGCGCCGAGCCCGAACACCGGCGCATCAGCCGGTTTGACCCGTCGTTCCTGCGAACGCGGGAACCCATACGCCGCGGCTCGGCTGATGAAGGGCGGTGGCTGATGCCTTGCTCAACTCACCACGTTCCATGGTCATGGGCCCCTGCGTTCGCAGGGGCGACGAGGATCAGCAATTTTGCCGCACGAAAACCCGCTTGCCAGTATTTATCCAACGGGTTAATTTTCGCGACATAAGACGACGACCAGGGAGCGGAACGTGCCGGAACCGAAGCGCGAAAGCGGCGTATCCAAAGCGCTGAACGCGGCGTGGGTGCGGCCATTTCTGTTCCTGATCTTCATCGTGGTCATCTGGGACCTCACCATTCGCGTGTTCCAGATTCCGGCCTACCAGATCCCGTCGCCCGGCGACGTCGTGGCGGTGCTGCGGACGGACTGGCCGGAACTGTTGCGGCAGTCCTGGCCCACCACCTATGCCACGCTCTGCGGCTTCCTGCTGTCGGCACTGTTCGGCATTCCCGTTGCCATGTTGATCGCGGGATCGAAGACGGTGGAGAGCTACATCTATCCACTGCTGGTGTTCTCGCAGTCCGTGCCGAAGATCGCGATCGCGCCGCTGTTTGTGGTCTGGTTCGGCTTCGGCATCATCCCGAAGGTAATCTCGGCGTTCCTGCTCGGGTTTTTTCCGGTGGTTGTTTCCGCCGTGCAGGGCTTCAAATCGGTCGACCCCGATATGGTCGATCTCGCGCGAGCCATGCAGGGCAGCCGCTTCCGGGTATTTTGCGCCGTCAACCTGCCCCATGCAATGCCGGCGATCTTCTCCGGGCTGAAGGTCTCAATCACGCTCGCGGTGGTCGGCGCCGTGGTCGGCGAGTTCGTCGGCTCCAATTCCGGCATCGGCTACGTGATGCAGCGCTCGATCGGAACGTTCGACCTGCCGACGATGTTTGCGGCCCTGGTCATCCTCGCACTGCTCGGCGTGGTCCTGTTCTGGGTCGTCGATCGCATCGAGCGCCTCGTGATTCCCTGGCATGTCAGCCAGCGCGAAGACATCATTTTCGCTTCGTAAGGACAAGCATACGGCAAACGACACGAAAGAGTTGATCGTCATTGCGAGCGCAGCGAAGCAATCCACGCTGCCGCAAGCGGAGGAATGGATTGCTTCGTCGCTGACGCTCCTCGCAATGACGGGGACACGGAGGAAAACATGATAAGATTGATGGCTGCAGTTTCGACGGCCCTGATCTGGACCGCGCTTTCAGTGCTTCCCGCATCGGCCGCCGACAAGGTGGTGCTGATGCTGAACTGGTACGTCTATGGCGAGCACGCGCCGTTCTACTACGGCAAGGCCAAGGGCATTTATGCCGCCGAAGGCATCGACCTCGAAATCCAGGAAGGCCGCGGTTCGGCGGCGACTACGCAGGCGGTCGCAGCGAAAACCGCCAATTTCGGCTATGTCGACGTTCCCACCATGATGCGCGCGGCCGTGAAGGGCGCTCCGATCGTTGCCACCGGCGTGCTGCTGCAGACCAGCCCGATGTCGGCAATGGGCCTTGTCGAGAAGAACATCAAGAAGCCCGAGGATATCAAGGGCAAGACGGTGGCGATCACGCCGGCCGATTCGATGACCCAGATCTGGCCGCTGTTCCTGAAGAAGACCGGCCTGAAGGAGAGCGACTTCCAGACCGTGGCGGGTGACGGCCAGACCAAGCTGAACGCCGTCATCAACGGCCAGGCCGACCTGCTGCTCGGCTACGTCATGGACCAGTCGATGAAGATCAAGGACGCTACCGGCAAGGACGTCAATGCGATCAAGTTCGCCGACTACGGCATCAACATGGTCTGCTCGGGCATCGTTGCCAACACCGAGTTCGTCAAGGCGAATGCCGATCTGGTCAAGCGGTTCATGTCGGCGACAACCAAGGCGGTGGAAGCTGCCGAGAAGGACCCGAAGGCGGCAGCCCAGTCGATCCTCGACGCCAACCCCAAGGGTGGCAAGATCGGAACGCTGACGCAGGGCTTTGAGCTGACGATCCCGCTCTACCGCACGGCGGAGACCAAGAGCAAGCGGCCGTTCCAGGTCACCGACCAGAACATGACGGATACCGTCAATCTGATGGTCGAATATGGCGGGCTGGATGCCAAGGCCAAGGACAATCCGAAGGCGTTCTACACGAACGACTACCTGCCGCAGGGCGGTTCGTGAGGGGACGGCCCGTGGCACGATCGGGGCTCTCATGGTTCGAGACGCGCGGCTTTGCCGCGCTCCTCACCATGAGGATCTCAGACCTCATCCTGAGGTGGCGCGAAGCGCCGTCTCGAAGGATGAATGCCCGAGACGGTGCAGGCACCTATTCGATGGACTCACCTGAATGAATCCCGCGACCAAACCAATCGAGCCCAGTCAACCAGGCGCGCATCTGCGCTTGGTGTCGGATCGCGCCGGCGGCGCGGCGTCCGGCATTACGCTGTCGGGCGTCTCGAAGACCTACCGCTCGCGCGATGGCGACGTGCCGTCGCTGCGGCCGCTGGATTTTCACATCAACGAGGGCGAGTTCTTCGTGGTGGTCGGCCCGTCCGGCTGCGGCAAGTCCACGCTGTTGAAAATGATCTCCGGGCTGCTCGCGCCCTCGACCGGTGAAATCCTGGTCGAAGGCGAGCGGGTGACGAAGCCGCACGGCAATGTCGGTATCGTGTTCCAGAACGCGCTGCTGCTGCCCTGGCGCAACATCCTCTCCAACGTGATGTTGCCGATCGACATGAAGAAGCTGCCGCGCGACGAATACCTGCCGCGGGCAAAGGCGTTGTTGAAACTGGTCGGGCTCGAAGGGTTCGAGAAGAAGCTGCCCTGGCAGTTGTCGGGCGGCATGCAGCAGCGCGCCTCGATCTGCCGCGCGCTGGTGCACGATCCAAAGATCATGCTGATGGATGAGCCGTTCGGCGCGCTCGACGCCATGACGCGCGAGAAGATGAATGTCGAGCTGATGCGGATCCAGCGCGAAACCGGCAAGACGGTGCTGCTGATCACGCATTCGATTCCGGAAGCCGTGTTTCTCGCCGACCGCGTGCTGGTCATGACCGAACGGCCCGGCGCGATCGCCGCGATCTACGACGTGCCGCTGCCGCGCCCGCGCTCGCTGGATGCGATGGCCGATCCCGCCTTCACCGAACTGGTGCAGCGCATCCGCAAGCATTTCTTCACCCAAAGCGCGCTGGACTGAAAGCAGGCTTGATGCCGTATCGTTTGGCCGTACGAGACATTTCATTCTTTGAACGTCCGGTCACCTTTGCCCGGCCGTTCCGGTTCGGCGCGGTCGTGATCAACGCAACGCCGCAGGCCTTCGTGCGGGTGGAGGTCGAGGTCGAGGGCAAGGGCAGGGCGACAGGGGCGAGCGCAGAGTTCCTGGTCGCAAAATGGTTCGACAAGCGACCACATTTGTCGCCGGAGGAGACGGTGACGGAACTGCGGCGCTCGCTGCTGATTGCGCGCGAGCTCTATCTGGCACATTCCGGCTTCGAGACTGCGTTCGGCCTGCACGCAGCCTGTATCACGGCGCAGATCGAGGCCTGCGCCCGCGAAGACATTCCGCCGCTGGCGGCGGCCTACGGGCCGGCGGAAATCGACAAGGCGATCCTCGATGCGCTACTGCGCTGCACTGGCGTCAACTTCTTTGACGGCATGGCGGCCAACATCGCCGATGTCGATGCACGGCTTTCGCGCGATCTGGCCGATGGCGAAGTCTCGCAGTTTCTTGCAGGGACCGGTCGGCTGGAGCGCGTCGCGATCCGGCACACGGTCGGCATGGACGACAAGGTCGAAGGCGAGGGCGGCGTCGCCGACCCCAAGGAAAACGCCGGCGCTCACTATTTCAAGCTCAAGCTCAACGGCGATCCCGAACATGACGCGGATCGCCTGACCCGGATCGGCCGCGAACTCGCGACGCTGCCCCATGACTACCGCGTGACGCTCGACGCCAACGAACAATACGCCGACCTCGCGGCGCTAGGCGCGCTGGTCGACAGGCTCGACCGCGAAGCGGCGTTGCAGCCGATCGCAGCAAAGCTCCTGTATATCGAACAGCCGATGCCGCGCGACATCACCCGCCAGGCCCCGCTCGGCGCGCTGGCGCGGCACGATTTCATCGTCGACGAAGCCGATGATTCCTACGATGCGTTTCCGATGGCGCGGGCGCTAGGCTATCGCGGCATCTCCTCGAAATCCTGCAAGGGCATCTACAAGTCGGTCATTAATGCCACGCGCGCGGCGAAATGGAGCGCGGGCGGCGAGAAGTGCTTCATCGCCGGCGAAGACCTGACCTGCCAGGCGGGGCTGGCCGTGCAGCAGGATCTCGCGCTCGGTGCGCTGATCGGCGTTCTGCACGCCGAGCGCAACGGCCACCATTACGTCGACGGCTTCGGCGAGACGCCCGCTACCGAGGCTGATGCGTTCCTCGCGGCGCATCCCGACCTCTATGTCCGCGACGGCGACAAGGTCCGGCTCGCGATTCATGACGGCGACCTCCTGACGGGATCGCTGACGACGCCGGGTTTTGCCACGTCGGTCCATCCGGACTGGTCCACGATGCAGCCGCTGGCGCAGCCGGCGCCGCGAATTTCCCTGGAGAATACAGTATGACGACCAAGCGCCTCGGCCTGATCATGAACGGCGTAACCGGCCGCATGGGGCTCAACCAGCATTTGATCCGCTCCATCATCGCGATCCGCGACCAGGGCGGCGTCGTGCTTTCGAACGGTGACCGCATGCTGCCCGACCCGATCCTGATCGGCCGGGACGCTGACAAGGTGGAACGCCTCGCCAGGCGCTTCAACGTCGAGCGTTGGTCGACCGATCTCGACAAGGCGCTGGCCAACAAGGACGACACCATCTTCTTCGATGCCGCGACCACGCAGGCGCGGCCTTCGCTGCTGACCAAGGCGATCAACGCCGGCAAGCACGTCTACTGCGAAAAGCCGATCGCGACCAATCTCGACGAAGCGCTCGCCGTGCTGAAACTCGCCAACGCAAAAGGCGTCAAGCATGGCACGGTGCAGGACAAGCTGTTCCTTCCGGGTCTGAAGAAGCTGGCGTTCCTTCGCGATTCCGGATTCTTCGGCCGCATGCTCTCGGTGCGCGGCGAGTTCGGCTACTGGGTGTTCGAGGGCGGCTGGCAGGAGGCCCAGCGGCCGTCATGGAATTACCGCAGCGAGGACGGCGGCGGCATCATCCTCGACATGGTCTGCCACTGGCGCTACGTGCTCGACAATTTGTTCGGCGAGGTCGAGAGCATCTCCTGCTTCGGCACGACCGATATCCCGGAGCGTTACGACGAGAAGGGAAAGAAATACACCGCGACCGCCGATGACTCCGCCTACGCCACCTTCCGCCTCAAGGGCGGCGTGGTCGCGCATATCAACATGAGCTGGGTGACGCGGGTCTATCGCGACGACCTCGTGACGTTCCAGGTCGACGGCACCCACGGCTCGGCGGTGGCGGGCCTGACCGATTGCGTGATCCAGGCCCGGCAGGCAACGCCCCGGCCAGTGTGGAATCCGGATGAAATACGTACCCATGATTTCTACGCCGACTGGCAGAAAGTGCCCGACAACGTCGTCTACGACAACGGCTTCAAGGAACAGTGGGAAATGTTCCTTCGTCATGTCTGCGAGGACGCGCCGTATAAATACACGCTGCTGGAAGGCGCCAAGGGCGTGCAATTGGCCGAATGCGCGCTGCAAAGCTGGCGCGAGCGGCGCTGGATCGACGTCGCTCCGATCAAGGCCTGAGGTTTAGTTGAACTGTCGATGTGTATTGAGCCGTCATTGCGAGCGAAGCGAAGCAATCCATCTTGCCTCAGACGAGACATGGATTGCTTCGTCGCTTCGCTCCTCGCAATGATGGGGAGAGGTCCAAGGTCATGAACAAGCCTGTCCTGCCGATGTCGTCGCTGTCCGTGAGGCTGCCGACGGCGGATCGTTCGATCGAAACCTATCGCCTTGCGGCGTCGCGGACGTTTCCGGCCAAACTGGAAGGCACGCTCAACCGCGTGGCGTTCTCGGCGGCCCATGTGGTGGCCGATCCGTTTGCCGAGGGCGATCCCTGGCTGACCGCCGCGATCGACTGGGACCGGACCATTGCGTTTCGCGAGCATGTCTGGGATCTCGGCCTCGGCGTTGCCGAAGCGATGGATACCGCACAGCGCGGCATGGGCCTGGACTGGCCGACCTCGCTGGAACTGATCCAGCGTTCGGTGAAGGCAGCCAGGGCCCGTGGCAACGCGCTTGTGTTTTCCGGCGCAGGCACCGATCACCTCGCGGTCGAGGATGCCAAATCCATCGACGACGTCATCCGCGCTTACGAGGAACAGATCGCGGCGGTGGAGAAGGCCGGCGGCCGCATCATCCTGATGGCTTCGCGCGCGCTGGCGAAACTCGGCCGCAGCGCCGACGATTACGCAAAAGTCTATGACCGCGTGCTGGGCCAGGTTCGCGAGCCCGTGATCATTCACTGGCTCGGCGACATGTTCGACCCGGCGCTGGCGGGATATTGGGGCACCAATGATCTCGACAGGGCGATGGATACGGCGGTCGCCATCATCAACGCCAACGCGACCAAGGTCGACGGCGTGAAGGTTTCGCTGCTCGACAAGCAGCGCGAGATCGACATGCGCCGGCGGCTCGATGCCGGTGTGAAGATGTATACCGGCGACGATTTCAACTATGCCGAACTGATCGCGGGCGACGACAAGGGCTTTTCGCACGCGCTGCTCGGCATCTTCGATGCCATTGCGCCGGCGGCATCGTATGCGCTGTCGCGGCTCGCGGCCGGCGACGAGGCCGCTTTCCATGACGTGCTCGGGCCGACCGTGCCGCTGTCGCGGCACATCTTCAGGGCGCCGACGCGGTTCTACAAGACCGGGATCGTTTTCATGGCTTATCTCAACGGTCATCAGGATCATTTCACCATGGTCGGCGGGCAGGAGAGCACGCGCTCGACGCTGCATCTGGCCGAGCTGTTTCGATTGGCGGACAAGGCCGGCCTGCTTTCAAACCCAGAACTCGCGACGCGGCGCATGAAGACGGTGCTGGCTGTGCGCGGCATTGAGGCCTGATGCGCGATTTTTCTTCCGACCATCGCTGGCTGTCGCTGAATACGGCAACGGTCCGCAGGCAGGGCGATCTTGCAGCCATCATCGAGGCCTGCGCGCGACACGGCATCCGCGCCATCGACCCGTGGCGCGATCAGGTCGCGACGATAGGCCTCGACCGCGCGGTACGCGCGGTTCGCGATGCCGGGCTTGAATTGTCCGGCTACTGCCGTGGCGGCATGTTCACCTCGGACGACGCGCGCCGTGCTGAAGTCCGTGACGACAACCGCCGCACGATCGACGAAGCCAGCGCGCTCGGCGCGCCGTGCGTGGTGCTGGTCGCCGGCGGTCTGCCGCAATATTCGCGTCCGGGAAGTGCGGCATCAAAGGACATCGCGGGCGCGAGAGCGCAGATCGACGACGCCATTGCAGAGATGCTGGAATATGCGCGAACCGCCGGCATGCCGCTCGCGATCGAGCCGCTGCATCCGGCCTACGCCGCCGATCGCGCCTGCGTGAATACGACGAAGCAGGCGCTCGACATTTGCGACAGGCTCGATGCGCAGCGCACCGGCGCGCTCGGCGTCGCGCTCGACGTCTATCACATCTGGTGGGACGCCGAGTTGCCGGGCCAGATCGAACGGGCCGGCAAGGACCGCATCCTCGCCTTCCATGTCTGCGACTGGCTGGTGCCGACCAGGGATATGCTCAATGACCGCGGGATGATGGGCGACGGCGTCATCGACATCAAGCGCTTGCGCGCCGCCGTCGAGGCGCAGGGTTTTGCCG
>JAFAGM010000046.1 GCA_023422775.1 Pseudomonadota bacterium | reverse complement strand
TCGTCGCCGGTGCGGTCGAGGAAGCCGGTGTTGATGAAGCAGATGCGCTTCGAGGCGTTCTGGATGCAGGCCTTGAGGTTGACCGTGGTGCGGCGCTCCTCGTCCATGATGCCGACCTTCATGGTGTTTTCCGGCAATCCGAGAAGCTTCTCGACGTCGCCGAACAGTTCGCAGGTCAGCGCGACCTCGTCGGGCCCGTGCATCTTCGGCTTGACGATGTAGACCGAGCCGGTGCGGCTGTTTCTGGTCTTCGAAGAACCCTTGAGATCGTGGATCGCAAGCAGGCCGGCCACGGCAGCGTCGAGCAGGCCTTCCGGAATCTCCTCGCCCTTCTCGTCGAGCACCGCGTCGGTGAACATGTGATGACCGACATTGCGCATCAATAGAAGACTACGTCCGTGCAGCGTCAGCTCCTTGCCGTCGGGCGTCTTGTAGACGCGGTCGGCGTTGAGCGAACGCTTCAGCGTCTTGCCGCCCTTCTCGAAGTCGGCCGAGAGCGTGCCGTCCATCAGGCCAAGCGTGTTGCGATACACCAGCACCTTGTCCTCGGCATCGACGGCGGCGACGGAGTCTTCCATGTCCAGAATGGTGGATACGGCCGATTCCAGGATCATGTCGGCGACGCCGGCCGGATCGTCCTTGCCGATGACGTGGCTGCGGTCGATCTTCACGTCGATATGCATGCCGTTGTTGACGAGCAGCATCGCCGTCGGTGACGCAGCATCGCCCTGGAAGCCGGCGAACTGCGAAGCAGACTTCAACGCGGTGGCGTTGCCGCTCTTCAGTTTCGCGGAGAGCTGGCCTGCGATGACGCTGTACGACGTCACGTCGGTGTGGCTGCCGGTCGCGAGCGGAACGGCGGCATCGAGGAACGCCTTGGCCTTGGCGATCACCTTGTCGCCGCGCGCCTTGTTGAAGCCCTTGCCGGTCTCGCTCGGGTCGTGCGGGATCGCGTCGGTACCGTAGAAGGCGTCATAGAGACTGCCCCAGCGCGCATTGGCAGCGTTCAGCGCATAGCGGGCGTTGGTCAGGGGAACGACGAGTTGCGGGCCGCAGATCTTGCCGATCTCGTCGTCGACATTGGTGGTCTCGACCTTCTGGGTCGCCGGCTCGGGCAACAGGTAGCCGATCTCCTTGAGAAAGGCCGTGTATGCGTTCATGTCGAACGCCTTGCCCTTGTTGGCGCGATGCCAGCCGTCGATCCTGGCCTGCAGCGCGTCGCGGAAGGCGAGCAGCTCGCGGTTTTTCGGTCCCAGTTTCCTGATGATGGCGGCGACACCGGCCCAGAATGCATCGGGCGAGATTCCGGTTTTGGGGGTCGCCTCCCTGGCGATGAAATCGAACAGGACAGGCGCGATCTTCAATCCGTGGGCATCGACACGATTCATGATGGGCTTTCTCGGTGGAAATTGGCGTTGAAAGCTGCCTTCTATCGAAAGGCAGCAAAAACGCGCCAAAAAGGGCTGCGTTGGCAGTCCTTTTAGCCCTAAAGCCGGGTCGATGAGAAGGCCCCAATAAGCCTAGATATTGGCCGCCAGATCCACCAATTCGTCGAACAGAATGCCGGTTTCAACCAGCATCCGCTCGATCTCGTCGGTGGCATCCGAAACCGTGCGGGCCGAAGTGTCGATGTTCAGTTCGGGTCGGGCCGGCGGCTGGTAATCGTTGGCGATCCCGGTGAACGCCTGCAGCGTGCCGGCGCGCGCCTTGGCGTAATGCCCCTTGGGGTCTCGGCTCTCGCAGATCTCGGCTGGTGTCGCGACATAGATCTCGCGGAACGACGTGTCGGCGACACGGCGCGCCGCGGCGCGATCTTCCGCCGACGGAGACACCGCAGCGACGACGGCGATGTGTCCGTTGCGCGCCAGATGGGTCGCGACTTCAGCCAGGCGGCGGATGTTTTCGGTGCGGTCCTGCGCCGAGAAGCCGAGATCGCCATTGAGGCCGGCGCGCAGTGTGTCGCCATCGAGCAGGATGGGCGAGCCGCCGCGTGAAAACAGCCGGCGCTCGAGCGCACGCGCCAGCGTCGACTTGCCGGAGCCCGGCAGGCCGGTCAGCCAGATCACCGCACCGTTGTGGCGGTAGCGCGCAGAGCGCTCTTCGGGGCGAAGCGCCGACTCGACCGGCACGATGTCGACCGGCACCGCGCGCTGTCCGGCGTCGACCGACAGCACCAGACCACCGCCGGCGATGCGGCCGTTGACCTCGATCACCAGCCGCCCGGTGCGCGGATTGTCAGAGTAAGGATCGGCCGCGATCGGCTGGGCCAGCGAGATATCGATTTCACCGACGTGATTGCGCGCGATCGCCCTGGTCTCGGCATTGGAGAGTTCGCCGGGATCGACGGCCTTCTCGATCGCGACCACGGAGGCTCGGCTCTCCCGCGTGCCGAGGCGGATCAGGATCTGGTCACCCTTTGAGAGTGGCTTGTCGTGCAGCCAGAAGATCCGCGCGCGAATTCGCCGCGTATCGCGCGGCGCCGCGCCGGCATGCGCGATGACGTCGCCGCGTTCGATGAACAGTTCGCGGTCGAGCGTGATGCCGACCGAGCGCCCGGCGCCGTGGCTGCCCTTGAGCGGCGTCACAGGCCAGCTCTCGACGGTCTTGATCTTCGCAATCTTGCCGGCGGGCATGATGACGATCTCGTCGCCGGCGGTAAGGTGGCCCGATTCAATGCGGCCCGCAACGATGCGGCGGTCGTCAAATTTGTAGATCGCCTGCACCGGCAGCCGCAGCGCCAGTTGCTCCAGCGGCCGCGCCGGTTCGAGTGCATCCAGCGCTTCGATGACGGTCGGTCCCTGATACCAGCCGATCCGCGACGTGTGTTCAGCCACGCCGTCACCGTCGCGGGCGGATATCGGAATTACCGCTGTCGGCGTCACGCCGAGGCCGGTGAGATGCGACGAAATCTCGTCGCTGATCTCCTTGAAGCGCGCAGCGCCGAAATCGACGCGGTCCATCTTGTTGACGACGATCGCGACCTGCTTGATGCCCAACAGATGCAGCAGATAGCCGTGCCGCCGGGTCTGGTCGCGCACGCCCTCCAGCGCGTCGATGATCAGCACCGCGCCGTCGGCCTGCGAGGCGCCGGTGATCATGTTGCGGAGGAATTCGGCATGGCCGGGCGCGTCGATCAGCACGACGTCGCGCGAGCGGGTGCGGAAGCGGATCTGCGTGGTGTCGATGGTGATGCCCTGGTCGCGCTCGGTCTGCAGCGCGTCCAGGAGAAACGACCATTCGAACGGCATGCCGCGCCGGGCGCTGACGGCTTTCAGCATCTCCAGCTTGCCCTCGGGGAGACTGCCGGTCTCGTGCAGCAGGCGGCCCACGAGCGTGGATTTGCCGTGATCGACGTGGCCGACGATGACGATACGCACCTGCGGACGCGTCGTGCCGTTCGGTGTTGCGGCGATCGGCGTGGGAAGGATCATGTTCATCAGAGCGCTCACACCAACGTCCGTCAGAGATAGCCGGCGACACGCAGCCGCTCGAATGCGTCTTCGGTCTCATGATCGAGCGCGCGGCCGGCGCGCTCCGGCACCCTGGTGCCGTCGAGTTCGATCAGGATCTCGTCGATGCTCGAGGCGGTGGAGGCCACCGGGAAGGTGATGTCGGCATCGCCCAGCGAGCGATAGCGCTTGCCGTCCTTCGACAGATACAGCGGAATGATCGGAATGTTCTCGCGCCTGGTGTAGGCCCAGATGTCGGCCTCGGTCCAATGCAGGATCGGGTGGATGCGCAAATGCGCGCCTTGCGGCGGCGATGCGTTGAACTGGTCCCAGAATTCCGGGGGCTGATCGCGCACGTCCCAGCCGCCTTCGAGTCCGCGCGGCGAGAACACGCGCTCCTTGGCGCGGGTGGCTTCCTCGTCGCGGCGGATGCCGGCGATCAGGCCGTCGAAACCGTATTTGGTCAGCGCCCATTTAAGTCCTTCGGTCTTGCGGGCGGCGGACCGCGCGGCCGGCGGCAGGGTCGGATCGACGGTGTCGATGGGCGGGCAGGGCTCGATCTTCAAATCGAGATCCCATTCCTTGCCGAAGCGATCGCGGAACGCATACATCTCTGGAAACTTCTTGCCGGTGTCGACGTGCAGCGCGGGGAACGGAACACGGCCGAAGAAGGCCTTGCGCGCCAGCCAGATCATCACGTTGGAATCTTTCCCCAGCGACCACAGCAGCGCGAGCTTCTTCAGCCGCGCGAACGCCTCCCGCAGGATGTAGATGCTCTGCGCCTCGAGTTCGTCGAGGTGGTCCATCGAGGGCGGCGGCAGGCCTTGGCCCGCCGGAATTCCCGGCACGGATGATGCTTTGGTGAAGGCTGCGGACCGCAACCCGTGTCCGCCGGATTCAGTGTCGAGAAGATGCATCTCTTGGCCTTGGACTGGGGAGTTGAAAAATTCTAAAGTTGCGCCGCAATAGAGAAGAAATAATTTTCTCTTTGTGGGCCTTGATCGAGAGATAAATAGAAAATAATTTCAGTCAACCCCCAAGTTGGGGAAAGCGAGTGTCTGATGCGCTATCTGCCAGTGTTCCTGGATCTGCAAAGCGGCAAGGTGTTGCTCGTCGGAGCGGGCGAACTTGTGCGTGCAAAATTGCGCCTGCTGGTTTCGGCGGGCGCCCGGGTGCGCTGGTTTGCGACCGACGGCGATCATGGTCTGGCCGGCCTCACACCTGCGGACGCCGCACGGATCGAGCCGGCCTTGGGCGATCCGCTCACCGCCGATCTGCATGGTGTGATCGCGGTGCTCTGCGCCGGCGCCGGCGACGTCGGCGTTGCCATGTCGGCGCGCGCGAAGGCGGTGGGGTTGCCCGTCAATGTGATGGACGATCTCGCGCATTCCACTTTCATCTTTCCTGCGATCGTCGATCGTGGCGACGTCGTCGTGGCGGTCGGAACCGGCGGCACTTCGCCGGTGGTTGCGCGGCGCATCCGCGAACGCATCGAGGCCGTGCTGCCGGCCCGCATCGGCGATCTCGCCGGCTTCATCGGAGGTTTCCGCAAGGCGATGCATGCGCGCATTCCGGAATTCTCGTTGCGCCGCCGCTTCTGGGAGCGCGTGATCGATGGGCCGATCGGCGCGCTGGTCCTTGCCGGGCGCAAGGACGAGGCTGAAACCGCGCTGAAGGCAATTGCCGATCCGAGCGCGTTTGCGGGCGCGCTCGCAGACGGCAAGGCCGAGGGCAGGGTGACGCTGGTCGGCGCCGGTCCGGGCGATCCGGATCTGCTCACCGTCAAGGCGCTTCGAGCGTTGCAGGACGCCGACGTCGTTTTCTACGACGAACTGGTGTCGCCGGAAATTCTCGATCGTATCCGCCGCGATGCCTCGCGCATTCCGGTCGGCCGCCGCGTCGGCAAGCCTGGCATCGGCCAGGATGCGATCCACAAATTGCTGATCGATGCAGCGAAGGCTGGACAGCGCGCCGTGCGGCTGAAGGGCGGCGATCCCTTCATCTTCGGCCGCGGCGGCGAGGAGATCGAAGCGCTGCGCGCGGCCGGCATCGCCTGTTCGGTGGTGCCGGGCATCACGGCTGGGCTTGGTGCCGCAGCGCAATTCGAGGCGCCGCTGACCTACCGGCACGAGGCGCTGCGCATCACCTTTCTTACCGCGCACAAGGCCAGGGATGCCGAAGCGGTCGACTGGTCGGTGCTGACCGACAGGAAGATGACCATCGTGGTCTATATGGGCATGACGGCGGCGCCGTCGGTGCGCGCGGGCCTGCTGGCCGCGGGCCGGTTGCCGCAGACGCCCGTCGGCATCTTCGCCCGGGTGACCCGGCCGGATGCGCAGGCCGTAGTCGGCAGGCTCGAAGAACTCCCCGCGCTGGTCGAAAAAATCGATGGCGGTCCCGCCATCCTCATCATCGGCGACGTCGTGGCGCATTCCGCGCCGTGGCGGCAGTCGAACCCCAACCAAATTCTCGCCAAACTGCTGGATGCTGCCGAATGACCTCTCCGCTCGAACAGAAGAAAATCAGGATTGCCGGCCCGTCGGTGGTCACCGCCAACCGTACCTGGGATGGCGCCGTGGTCTACCGGACCGCGAAACAGGATTGGTCGACCGCGCTTTCCGACGCTGCGATCGTCAGCACGTCGGATGACGCGCGCGCGTTGCTCGCCGAAGGCGCGGCCGATGACGTCGGCGCCGTCGGGGCCTACATCGCCCCGGTCGAGGTGAAGAGCGGAGCGATCAAGCCCGGCAATCTCCGCGAACACATCCGGTCGAAGGGCGTGACCATCGACCTTCTTCCGGCCTGAGGCTGATCCATCATGTATGCCTATGACGAACTAGACCGCACGCTCATCAACGAGCGCGTCTCGGAATTCCGCGACCAGGTGAAGCGCCGGCTTTCCGGCGAACTCACCGAGGAGGAATTCAAGATGCTGCGGCTGCAGAACGGCGTCTATCTGCAACTGCACGCCTACATGTTCCGCGTCGCCATCCCCTATGGCACGCTGTCGTCGAGGCAACTGCGGGCGTTGGCCCGCGTCGCGCGCCGCTACGACCGCGGCTACGGTCATTTCACCACGCGGCAGAACATCCAGTTCAACTGGATCAAGCTCGCCGAACTGCCTGATGCGCTCGAAGATCTTGCCGAGGTCGGCATCCATGCGATGCAGACTTCCGGCAACAACATGCGCAACGTGACTTCGGACCAGTGGGCCGGCGTTGCGCCGGGCGAGGTCGAGGACCCCCGCATCTGGTCGGAAATCCTGCGTCAGCACACCACGCTGCATCCCGAATTCTCGTTCCTGCCGCGCAAGTTCAAGATCGCGATCACCGCGTCCGAACACGATCGCGCCGCGATCAAGATCCATGACATCGGCCTGCGGCTGCACAGGAATGCCGATGGCGAGACCGGCTTCGAGGTGCTGGTCGGCGGCGGTCTCGGCCGCACGCCGTTCATCGCCAAGACCATCAAGCCGTTCGTCCACGGCCGCGATATCCTGAGCTATGTCGAGGCGATCCTGCGCGTCTACAACCAGTACGGCCGCCGCGACAACATCTACAAGGCGCGGATCAAGATCCTGGTGCACGAACTCGGGATCGAGAAATTCGCGCGCGAGGTCGACGAGGAATGGCGGCAGATGGATGGCGGCGGGTTGACGCTCGACCATTCCGTCATCGAGGAGGTGCGCTCGCGCTTTTCGTATCCCGCCTATGAGAAGCTGCCGCACATGCCGGATGAGCTGAAGCAGGCGGCGCACGATCCGCTGTTCGAGCGCTGGCGCAAGAACTCGGTGGCCCCGCACAAGGTGCAGGGTTATTCGATCGTGACGCTGTCGCTGAAGCCGGTGGGCGGCCCGCCCGGCGATGCCACCGCCGACCAGATGGATGCGGTCGCCGACCTTGCCGACAGATATTCCTTCGGCGAGATACGCGTCGGCCATGAGCAGAACCTGGCGCTGCCGCATGTCGCCAAGCGCGACCTGCCGCAGCTGTGGAAGGCGCTCGACCGCATTGGGCTCGCTACACCCAACGTCAACCTGGTCACCGATATCATCGCCTGCCCGGGGCTGGATTACTGCTCGCTGGCCAATGCGCGATCGATCCCGATCGCGCAGGAATTGACCAAACGCTTCGCCAACCACGACACCGCCGAGATGATCGGCCGGCTGCACATCAACATATCCGGCTGCATCAACGCCTGCGGCCATCACCATGTCGGCCATATCGGCATTCTCGGCGTCGAGAAGAACGGCGAGGAATTCTACCAGATCACGATCGGCGGCCGTGCCGACGAGAACGCGCAGATGGGGGTGCTGATCGGCCCGGCCGTTCCCTATGCCGAAGTCGCCGATGTGATCGAAGACATTGTCGAAGCCTATCTCGCGCTGCGCGACCGTCCCGAGGAACTGTTCGTCGATACGGTCAGGCGTCTGGGCGTCGAGCCATTCAAGGAGCGGGTCTATGCCACTCGTTAAGCAGGGCAGAATTGCCACCGATCTGTTCGTTCACGTGGTTGACGGCGGCGAACTGCCCAATGATGGCGCGATCTTCGTTTCGGCCGCACGTTTCCTCGAGGATCCGGAAGCCGTGCTCAAGCGCGTCGGCAAGGCCGGCGTGATCTGGCCGAACAACCGCGATCTCGATGACCTCGTGCCATATCTTGATCGCCTCGCTGCTGTCGCGCTGGTGTTCCCGAGTTTCCGCGATGGCCGCGCCTACAGCCAAGCGCGCCTGCTGCGCGAACGTCACGGCTATGACGGCGAGCTGCGCGCCACCGGCCAGGTGCTGCGCGACCAGTTCGTGTTCATGTCGCGCGCCGGCTTCGATGCCTTCGAGGTGAAGAAGGACGCCGACGCCGATGCGTTTGCCGAAACGGTGAAGCGCTATTCGGTGTTCTACCAGCCGACCGGCGACGGCCGCGTCGCCGCGTTCAATCGGCGGATGCAGCTGCGCCACTCGGAGAGCGCCGGCCGGTGAGCACGATCGCGCAGCGGCTGCCGGCTCCGGATGCGGCGATTGTTTCGCAGGCGCAGTCGCTCGATCTGGCGTTGCGCGATGCGTCGCCGGCGGAAGTCATTGCAGCCGCGCTGAAGACCGTCGGCCGCGAGCATCTTGCGCTGGTTTCCTCGTTCGGTACGGAGTCTGCTGCGCTGCTCAAGGTGATGGCCGATGTCGATCCGGCCATTCCCGTGGTCTTCCTCGACACCGGCTGGCTGTTCGAGGAGACGCTCGCCTATCGCGATACGCTGATTGCAACTCTTGGTCTCACCGACGTTCGCTCGATCAAGCCTTTGGAAGAAACGCTGTCGCGAGAGGACCCCGATCGCGAATTGTGGTTCAGCGATCCCGATGCCTGCTGCCGTATCCGCAAGGTGGAACCGCTGGCACGGGCGTTGAAGCCGTTCTCGGCCTGGATCAACGGGCGCAAGCGCTTCCAGGGAGGAGCGCGCGCCGAGATTCCCGTTGTCGAGGACGACGGCGCAAGACTGAAGTTCAATCCGTTCGCCAACGTGTCGCGCGAGGAGATCGAGGCGATCTACAGAAGCGCTAAATTGCCGCAGCACCCGCTGCTCGCTTCGGGCTTTTTGTCGGTTGGCTGCATGCCGTGCTCGAGCCGAACGGCGCCTGGCGAAGATGCGCGGGCCGGCCGCTGGCGCGGCCAGGCGAAGAGAGAATGCGGCATCCATACGACGAAGATTTCTTAGGACAACGTGATCGCGGTTCCGCAAACAATGAAATGCGGTTTCGTTGACTAAACGCCCGTTCATCGTGACTTATGCGCTTCGTGCTTTGATGATATGCTTCATCGAGCTGAATGGAGATCAATGATGATCCGTCGCATTCTGCCCCTCGTTGCGGGATTGCTCTGGGCGAGTTCCGCATTCGCCGCCGACTTCACCCTGCTCAACGTCTCCTACGATCCGACCCGCGAACTCTATGCCGATTTCAACAAGGCGTTCGTGGCGGCGTATCAGAAGGAAAACGGCAAGAGCGTCGAGATCAAGCAGTCGCATGGCGGCTCGGGCTCGCAGGCGCGGAGCGTGATCGACGGCCTGCAGGCGGATATCGTCACGCTGGCGCTGGCCTATGACATCGACGCCATCGCCGCCAAGGGCCTGGTTGCGACGGACTGGCAGAAGCGCCTGCCGCTCAATGCGTCGCCCTATACCTCGACCATCGTGTTCCTGGTGCGCAAGGGCAATCCGAAGGCGATCAAGGATTGGGACGACCTGGTCAAGCCCGGCGTGCAGGTGATTACGCCGAACCCGAAGACATCGGGTGGCGCCCGCTGGAACTACCTGGCTGCGTGGGGCTTTGCGGAAAAGAAATTCGGCTCCGCCGACAAGGCCAGGAAATTCGTCGGCGACCTCTTCAGGAACGTGCCGGTGCTGGATACTGGTGCACGCGGCTCGACCGTGACCTTCGTCGAGCGCGGCGTCGGCGACGTGCTGCTGGCATGGGAGAACGAAGCGTTCCTGGCGCAGCGCGAATTCGGCAAGGACAAGTTCGAGATCGTGGCGCCGCCGCTGTCGATCCTCGCCGAGCCGCCGGTCGCCGTCGTCGACAAGGTCGCCGACAGGAAGGGCACCCGTGCCGTCGCCGAGGCCTACCTGAAATATTGGTATACCAAGGAAGGCCAGGAAATTGCCGCACGCAACTCCTACCGTCCACGGGATTCGGAGATTGCACGGGAGTACGAGAAATCCTTCGCCAAGGTCGAACTTTTCACCATCGACGACGTTTTCGGTGGTTGGACCAAGGCGCAGAAGGACCACTTCGCCGAAGGCGGCATTTTCGACCAGATCTACAAGAACTGATCTGGACGGCGGCGGCCGGGGCGTAAACAGGGGGATTTGTGAGCACAGCGGTCGCACGGCGGAGCAGCTTGCCCGGGTTTGGCCTGACCATGGGCCTGACCCTGACATGGCTCTCCGTCATCATTCTCATTCCGCTGGCCGGTCTCTTTCTCAAGACACTCGAACTCTCGCCCGCCCAGTTCTGGGAGATTCTCACCAGCCGCCGCACGCTGAATGCGCTGCGGATTTCGTTTGGGCTTTCGTTTGCCGCGGCTTGCGTCAATCTGGTGATGGGAACGATCATTGTTTGGGCGCTGGTGCGGTATCGCTTTCCGGGCCGGCGGCTGTTCGATGCGATCGTCGACATTCCCTTTGCGCTGCCGACCGCGGTCGCCGGCGTGGCGCTGACGCAATTGTTCGCGCAAAAGGGCTGGCTCGGCGCGCCGCTGGCCGAACTCGGCATCAAGGTCGCGTTCACGCCGATCGGAATTTTCGTTGCCATGGTCTTCATCGGTATCCCGTTCGTGGTGCGGACGGTTCAGCCCGTGCTGATCGATCTCGATCCTGAAATCGAGGAGGCTGCTGCAAGCCTCGGCGCCAATCGCTGGCACACGGTGTTCCGGGTGATCCTGCCGAGCCTCATTCCGGCGCTGCTGACCGGCTTCGCGCTGGCGTTCGCGCGCGCGGTCGGCGAGTACGGATCGGTGATCTTCATTGCCGGCAATCTGCCGAACGTGTCGGAAATCGCACCGCTCCTGATCGTGATCCGGCTCTCCGAATTTCGTTACGCCGACGCGACCGCGATCGCCGTCATCATGCTGCTCGCTTCGTTCCTGATCATCTTCGCCGTCAATCGCCTGCAACGCTGGGCGCAAACCCGCAATCCCGCGCACTGAGGGCCGGTCGATGTCGATCCAGACGAGCTTGGTGAGGCAGGCGGCACCGGTGCGGAGCTATGCGGCCACGGCGGATCTCGCCATTCCGCAGGGCTCCGATCGCGGCGCGAGCGATCGCCACACCACCGTTGCTTCCCCGAAGGATCTGCGGAGCGAGCCCGGGCCTGTCCGCTTCATCATCATTGCGCTCGCGGTCACCTTCCTCACCGTGTTTGTCGTGCTGCCGCTGGTCGTGGTATTCGCACAAGCCTTCTCCAAGGGGCTCAGCGCCTATTTCTCGGCGCTCGCCGAACCCGAGGCGCTTTCGGCGATCAAGCTGACCTTGCTGGTGGCGGCAATCTCCGTCAGCCTCAATCTGCTGTTCGGCGTGATCGCGGCCTGGGCGATCGCAAAGTTCGAATTCCGCGGCAAGACCTTCCTGATCACGCTGATCGACCTGCCGTTCTCGGTCAGCCCTGTCATATCCGGACTTGTTTTCGTGCTGCTGTTCGGCGCGCAGGGCTATTGGGGCACCTGGCTGCAGGCGCACAACATCCACATCCTGTTTGCGGTGCCCGGCATTGCGCTGGCGACCATCTTCGTGACATTCCCGTTCGTCGCCCGCTCACTGATCCCGCTGATGCAGGAGCAGGGCACGCAGGAGGAGGAGGCCGCGGTCTCGCTCGGCGCGTCAGGCCTGCAGACCTTCTTCCGCGTCACTCTGCCCAATATCAAATGGGGCCTGTTGTATGGTGTCCTGCTGTGTAACGCGCGCGCCATGGGCGAGTTCGGCGCGGTGTCGGTCGTGTCGGGCCATATCCGCGGCGAGACCAACACCATGCCGCTGCTGGTCGAAATCCTCTATAATGAGTATCAATTCGTGGCGTCGTTTGCGATTGCCTCGCTGCTGGCGATGCTTGCCTTGATCACGCTGGTCGTGAAGACCGTTCTCGAACGGCGGCTGGACGAAGGACAAACTCCAAGGGACTTCTCAAGGGACTTTTCAAGGGACAATCCAAGTGACCATTGAAGTCAGAAACATCGTCAAGAAGTTCGGCGCGTTCGTCGCGCTCGACAATGTCGACCTCAAGGTCGGCAAGGGCGAATTGCTGGCGCTGCTCGGCCCGTCGGGTTCGGGCAAGACCACGCTGTTGCGCATCATCGCCGGGCTCGAATGGCCCGATGCGGGAGAGGTGCGGATCGACGGCGAGGATGCGCTCGGCCATGGCGCCAGCGAGCGCCATGTCGGCTTCGTGTTCCAGCACTACGCGCTGTTCCGGCACATGACGGTGTTCGAAAACGTCGCCTTCGGCCTGCGCGTGCAGCCGCGTGGCATCCGCAAGGACGAGGCCACGATCCGTGCCCGCGTCAAGGAGTTGCTCGATCTCGTGCAACTCGACTGGCTGTCGGACCGGTATCCCAGCCAGTTGTCCGGTGGCCAGCGGCAGCGCATCGCTTTGGCGCGCGCGCTCGCGATCGAGCCGCGCATTCTGCTGCTCGACGAGCCGTTTGGCGCGCTCGATGCCAAGGTGCGGAAGGAATTGCGGCAATGGCTGCGCTCGCTGCATTCGGAAATCCACGTCACCTCGATCTTCGTCACCCACGACCAGGAGGAGGCGCTCGAGGTCGCCAACCGCGTCGTTGTCATGGACAAGGGCCGCATCGAACAGATCGGGACGCCGGGAGACGTCTACGACAATCCCGCGACCGCCTTCGTGCACGGCTTCATCGGTGAGTCCATTGTGTTGCCGGTGGAAGTCAGCGGCGGCTCCGTGCGGCTCGGCGGCCGGCCGCTCAATATCGCCGCCGAGGGCGCGGCTTCCGGGGCGTCAAAATTGTTCATCCGCCGCCACGACATGCAGATCGGTCCGGCCGGAACCGGCTCGCTCGAGGGCGCGGTGCGCCACGTCCGTTCGTTCGGGCCGATCCAGCGGGCGGAGGTGGCGTTGACGGGCGGGGAGGGCAAGACCGTGATCGAGATCGACGCGCCCCGCGACCGGGAACTCCAGGCCGGCGAGATCGTCAGCCTGCAACCGCGCCGCTACCGGATTTTCGCCGCGCAGGAATAGGTTCCGAACCGGCACAAACGCGGTCGTCGTACCCGCGAAGGCGGGTATCCAGTAATCACCGTTCACAATCGCACCGACACGGGGTACTGGATCGACCGCCTTCGCGGACGATGACAGCGGTGGGTGCCGCAAGGCCCAAATCGCTTCCCGTTCACCATTCAGCCACGGTTGGTATGCAACAACGGCGGACCAATCCGGGGGAATCATGCGGGGCTTATTCGTCATTTTTGCGCTTCTGGCATTCGCCGGCTGCATGGCCGACACCAAGGCGCCGGACCAGCCGACCATGTACCTGAGCATGGCCAATGGCGGTGCGACGCTGGATCCGCAGGCCGCCGCCTCGATGATCTCGCTATATCGGCAGAACAACGGCCTCGCCGGCGTGGTGGTGGACCCCGATCTGATGAAGCTTGCGGAAGCGCAATCGGAGGCGATGGCCAAGCGCAACAAGCTCGACCACGACGTCAAGGGCCCGCTGGAAAAGCGGCTGGGAGCGTCCGGCTACCCGGCCAAGCTGGCGGTCGAAAACGTCTCGGCCGGCTATCACACGCTGGCGGAAGCTTTTTCGGGCTGGCGCGACTCCCCGCCCCACAAGGCCAATATGCTCAAGAACGGTGTCACAAAATTGGGCATCGCGGCGACTTATGCTCCGAACACCAAATACAAGGTGTTCTGGACGCTCATTCTCGCATCAACATGAAGCCGGTCCGGCTGCTGCCCCACGCAATGCGTTGGCGATAAATTCGGCGTGATCCTTGCCTGTGATCTCATTGATTGACGCGGCCGCAAACTGCCGCCACGGTGCCGGTTCGATTGGCTTCTGATAGACAGTTACGATGGATCACTCCAACGACCCGCCTGCCACCACGCCCGCCAAGGCACAGCGCGTACTGGTGCTGCAGGGCGGCGGTGCACTGGGTTCCTACCAGGCCGGTGCGTTTCAGTCGCTGTGCCGCGCCGGCTTCGATCCGGAATGGATCGCGGGCATCTCGATCGGCGCCATCAACGCGGCGATCATCGCCGGCAATGAGGGCGAGAAGCGCGTCGACCGGCTGAAGGAATTCTGGGAGATGGTGTCGTCTCCGGTGCCGTGGAAACCCGTCACAAATGGCGACCGCGCGCGTTCGCTGTTCAACGAGACCAGCGCCGCGCTGATCGCGACCTTCGGCGTGCCCGGCTTTTTCACGCCGCGCATTCCGCCCGCGCCGCTGTGGCCGCCGGGCAGCCCGCAATCGCAGAGCTATTACGACACCGCGCCGCTGAAGAAGACGCTGGAGCGGCTGGTCGATTTCGACCGCATCAACGATCTGAAAACGAGGCTCAGCGTCGGCGCGGTCGGCGTCACCTCGGGCAATTTCAGATATTTCGACAATTTCGAATTCAGGAAGCTCGGCAAGAAAATCGGCCCGGAGCACATCATGGCGTCGGGCGCGCTGCCACCCGGTTTTCCCGCGATCGAGATCGAAGGCGAGCATTACTGGGACGGCGGCATCGCCTCCAACACGCCGCTCGACCATGTGCTCGGCGAGGAAACCCGGCGCGACCTGCTGATCTTCCAGGTCGACCTGTTCAGCGCACGCGGTGATTTGCCGACCTCGCTGCTGGAAGCCGCCGAACGCGAGAAGGACATCCGCTATTCCAGCCGCACCCGCATGAACACCGACAAGAACAGGCAGGTGCACAACGCGCGCAAGGCGCTGCGCGATCTGCTCGGGAAACTGCCCGACGATCTGAAGAAAGATCCCTCCGTGGAGTTTCTCTGCAACGCTGCCAAGGAAAACACCGTCACCGTCGTGCATCTGATCTACAAGAGCAAGAACTACGAATCCTCATCGAAGGATTACGACTTTTCGCACGTCGCCATGCTCGAACACTGGGACGCGGGCGTCCGCGACGTTCATCAGTCGATGCGTCACAGGGATGTGCTGGAGCGCCCGCAATCCGGCCAGACCATGGTGGCTTACGATATGACGGGGGATGCTCCCCAAACCCCCGCAGGCAAGCAGGAGTGATGAAATGGGTACGTTGAAAGGCAAGAACGCTGTCGTGACCGGCTCGACCAGCGGTATCGGATTGGCATATGCGCGCGCGTTCGCCCGCGCCGGCGCCAATGTCGTCATCAACGGCATGGGCGTGCCGGCCGATATCGAGCGCGAACGCTCCGGCATCGAGACCGATTTCAAGGTCCGCGCCGTGCATTCGCCGGCCGACATGACCAAGCCCGCCGAGATCGCCGAAATGATCGCGCTCGGCGAGAAGACCTTCGGCTCGGTCGACATCCTCGTCAACAATGCCGGCATCCAGTTTGTTTCGCCGATCGAGGAGTTTCCGATCGAGAAATGGGATGCGATCATTGCGATCAACCTGTCGTCGGCATTTCACGGCATCCGCGCCGCCGTGCCCGGCATGAAGAAGCGCGGCTGGGGCCGCATCATCAACACCGCATCGGCGCATTCGCTGGTGGCCTCACCTTTCAAGTCGGCCTATGTCTCGGCCAAGCACGGCATCGCCGGGCTGACAAAGACGGTGGCGCTGGAGCTTGCGACCTTCAAGATCACCTGCAACTGCATCAGCCCTGGCTATGTCTGGACACCGCTGGTCGAACACCAGATCCCCGAGACCATGAAGGCTCGCAACATGACCAAGGAGCAGGTCATCAAGGACGTGCTGCTCGACGCGCAGCCGACCAAGGAGTTCGTGACCTCGGACCAGGTCGCCGCGCTGGCGCTGTTCCTGTGCAGCGACGATGCTGCGCAGATCACCGGCTCCAACTACTCGATCGACGGCGGCTGGACCGCGGAGTAGGACTGCTCAGGTCCCTTCCGGCGGCGAGCAGAGGAAGGGGCCGTTCCCTGCTACTCGACTCGGCTCACGGGCCGTCTCGATGTGTGTCTAACATGCAGGACATCGATCGTGTCTTCGCGCACGCGATAGAAAATCCGAAATGGATAGCGAACCACGGCGACGACGCGGACCTGGGAACGTTGCGAAACTCGCGGAGCGGCATGGGGGATACGGCAAATACGGTCGATGACGTCTTCCAGGCGCTGTCCGATGGCACTCGCAATCACGGGACTGGCGTTTGCCGTATAATAGGCTGCGATACTGTCCAGATCAGTCATCGCTCGTCGCGAATAGACGAGCTTCATGCCGAACGAAATCTTGCGAAAACTGCCTTGATTTCGGCATCGGTCACCCCTTCGCCAGCCTCTATGGAGGCTATTGCTGAGTCGATGACTTCCAATTCTTCCTGAGTCGCCTGATAATCCTTGTCCTGCAATTCGCGTTCGATCTGGTTTGCAACCGAGACAAGTTCATCCTGCGCCGCTTCCGGCCAAGCTTGAGCGCGTTCCAGCAGGTTCTTCAGATTAGTGACGGTCATGGAGAAACCATATCACGGCGGCAGCCGTCTTCCAACCGCTCCCGGTGAGTTTCAGGACCCGCGCTTGCCGAACGCCAGCACGTGCAGGCCGAGCCGTTTGCGCACGATCCAGAACAGCAGTACGGTCTCGAACGTGAGCGCAATCGACGTCGCTGCCGCCGCACCGTGGCCGCCGAAGCGCGGCACCAGCAGCAGGCACAGCACGAGGTTCATCACGAACGCCAGCGCGTAAGCCAGCGCACAGATGTGCTGGTGGCCGAGCATGTTGAGCAGCCGCTCGACCGGGCCGATCGCCGCGCGCACCAACAGGCCGATCGCGGCGATGAACATGATGTCGTAGCCGACCACGAATTGCGGGCCGAACAGCCACAATAGCGGCTTGCCCAGCGCCAGCAGCAAAATAGTGGCGGCGAGCGACGGCCAGAAGGTCCACTGGATCGCGTGGGCGACATAGGCCGACAGCCGCGCCTTGTCGCCGAGTGCGTGATATTCGGCAAAGCGATGCGCGGTCGTTGCCGCCATCGCGTAGTGAATGAAGGACACCAGCGCCAGCGTCTTTACCACCGCGAAATAGACCCCGACCTCTTCCGATGAGCGGAATTGCTGCAGCACCAGCACGTCGGTGTAGGACAGCAGCAGGTAGAAGCCCTCGACCATCAGGATCGGCAGCGAGACCGCGAGCCAGCCGCGGAAATCGTAGGCCCTGGGGCCGGGCTCGACATGGCGGCCGAGCTTGCGGTTGAGCACGATCATCTGGCCGATCATCGCGATCCACACCGCGGCGGCGCTGGCCCACATCGCGGCGGTGGCGCCGAGATTGAAGCCGAGCACGACGGCACCGGCGGTCAGGCCGATGATCAGCGACTGCCGCACGATGAATTGCGGCATCAGGCCGAGCCGCATCCAGTCATGCGAACGGGCGATGCCGTCCTGGGTATTGGCGACCACGAACGCCGGCAGGGTGAGGCAGCCGATATAGAGCGGAACGATCGCGTTGGCGTCGATCCAGGGCGACAACGCCTTCACCAGGCCCGCCAGCAGCAGCGAGACGGCGGAGGAAACCGCAAACGTCATCCAGCGGCTGCCGGAGAGGAAGCCGCGCAGCAGCGCGTGCTCGCCACTGGTGCGGTATTCCGGAATGATCTTCTGCGCCGACGCCGAGATGCCGAAATCCATCATGCTGCCGAGCAGCAATACCCAGGTCCAGACGTAGACATAGACGCCGTAATCCGACCCGCCCATCCAGCGCGCGAGCAGGATCTGCGAGAAATAGGCGAGCGCCGCGCTCAGTACGCGGATGATGAAGATGGTGCCGGCCAGCCGCCGGGTGAGGGAGGCCTCGCCCGGCCCGCCCAGCAGGGCGCGCAGGCGTGCGACCACGCCGGCAGGCGAAGCGTTTGCGGATTGCGTATCCAGCACGGCCAAGACGGAGCATCCCCGGAACGCGCCGCGAGGCTGCGGCGATGGCCGGATGTATCAACGAATCCTTAAGATTAGGTTGGGTGCAGTCGTCGTCCCAGGCAAGCGAAGCGCGACCCGGGACCCATAGCCACTGGGAGAAGTTGTTTGAAGCAGGTGTCTTCCAGCGGCTTCTCATCACTACCGCCGCGGCGTATGGGTCCCTGCTTTCGCAGGGACGACAACAAGGATTAATTCAAATTAACATTGAATTCGTAAGCCTTGTCGCCGCCGACCAGCGTCAGCTTGAGGGCGGCGCCGTCCGGGCTGGCGCCGGGGGGCAGACCGTCGAGTTCGAAGGCAAAGCGCTTCACGCCGGACGGGCTGTTCTCGACGATTTTTGGAACCGGCAACGCCCAGTCCGGCGTCGGACCTTCCACGAACAGGCTGACGTCCTTTGCCTCGGGCGCGGTGACGTCGACCAGCACGCCGGTCTTGCCCTCGCGCTTGACGTCGCGGATGGTCAGCGGGATGGGGTCGCCGACATTGGCGGGCTTTGGCACGGTGTTGAGCGCGTCGGACAGCGCCCCGTCTTCGGTGCTCGCCACGCTGGCAAAGCCGAGTTCGGCGTTGGCCTCGACCGGAATGCATATCTTGTCGCAGACCGCGTAGTTGATGTTGGCGCGCAACGTCACCGGCTTGTCGGCATTTTTCGCCACGATCCGCAGCGGCAGCACGACCTGCTGCTTGTATCCCAGCGCGGTTCCACCTGCGCCGTCGTCGAATTTCATCGGCGCCGGCCAGAGCACGGTAACCGCCTCGACATTGTCGGATTTGGAGAAATCGAAACGCGGCGGGACGCCGGAATCGCCGGGCGTCCGCCAGTAGGTCTTCCAGCCCGGCTGCAACTGGATCGCGATGCCGCCAAGCAGTACTGCCCCGCTGCGCGATCCGGCCAGCAACCGCAGCGCGGAATGGGAGTCATGTTGCCACGGCGAGGAGTCCTCGGCGCGAACTTCCAACGCCGCACACGCGACCGAAAGAGCAATGGCGGCGCCGATCGCGGCGCGGATGGGAACTATCACGACCATGCGACGTCTTTACAGGCAAGTCCCTGCTCAAACCATTGAATTGCGTGTGATCGGCTGCCAAATGCGGCGGTATGCTTGATTGACAGAAGTCGTACCCGATATCAGGATGTGAGCGATCATGAGAGGCCTTTGCGGATGAGCCCTGAAGGCAAAGCACCGAAGCCCGTTCGCCGCAAAGTTGCTGGCGTTGGCGATAGCCCGTCAACCGATGGCTATCTGGACGGGCAGCTTTTGATCGCCATGCCGGTGATGGGCGATCCGCGCTTCGAGCGTTCTGTCATCTACATGTGCGCGCATTCCTCCGAAGGCGCGATGGGCATCATTGTTAACCGTCCGGCCGGCAGCATCGATTTTCCCGGACTGCTGGTGCAGCTCGACATCATCGAGAAGGCCGACCAGATCAAGCTGCCGGAAAATGCCGAGACCATGAAGGTGCTGAAGGGCGGCCCGGTCGACACCGGCCGCGGCTTCGTGCTGCATTCCAGCGATTTCTTCATCAAGGATGCGACGCTCAACATCGACGACGGCATCTGCCTGACGGCGACCGTCGATATCCTGAAGGCGATCGCCAAGGGCACCGGACCGAAGCACGCGATCCTGGCGCTGGGCTATGCCGGATGGGCGCCGGGACAGCTCGAGAACGAGATCCAGCACAATGGCTGGCTGCATTGCGACGCCGACCCGGACCTGATCTTCGGCAGCGACGTCGATGAAAAATACCAGCGCGCCCTGCGCAAGATCGGGATCGATCCCGGCATGCTGTCGAACGAAGCCGGGCACGCCTGAGGCCAGCCGTCATGCCCCGCGAAGGCGGGGCATCCAGTAATCACCACCATTCGCTATTTTCAACGACGGCATTATTTTCAATGACGGCGTTTACTGGATCGCCCGCCTTCGCGGGCGATGACAGTGTGGCCTATTCCGCCGCCTGCTGCTGCACCGTAGGTTCGGTGCCGGCCACCGTGGCGCGGCGCATGTCGCGCGGCTGCGACTGATCGTAGCGCCGCACGCGATGCATGGTCTGGCGGTTGTCCCACATCACGAGGTCGTGCAGCGTCCATTTGTGGACGTAGACGAATTCGCGCTGCGTGGCGTGCTCGGTGAGATCGCGCAGCAGCAGGCGCGCCTCGGGCATGCTCATGCCCTGGATGGCGCCCGCGTGCGACGACAGATACAGCGATTTGCGGTGATGCACCGGATGCGTCCGCACCAGCCGCTGCAGCACCGGCTTGAACATCGCCTTCTCTTCCTCGCTGTAATCGAGGAAGCCGAGCGAGCCGCGCGAATACATCAGCGAATGCTCGCAGATCATGTCCTCGATCTCGGCCTTGGTGTCGTCGTCGAGCGCGTCGTAGGCGGCGCGCATGTCGGCGAATTCGGTGTTGCCGCCCTTGGGATTGACCACCCGCGCCGACAGCAGCGAGAATTTGGCCGGGATCGGGCGGAACGAACTGTCGGAATGCCACAGACAGTTTCCGAGGTTGAAAAGATGGGTGCGGCTGTCGCGCGCCAGCGGCTTGCCGTCCTTGCCGAGGTTGGAAACGTCGTTCAGTCCCGACGTCAGGCGGTAGTCTTCCTTCTTGGTGACGGTGCCGCCGCGCGCGCTCTCGCGCTCGCCGAAGTTCAGCGCAAAGGCCAGTTGCTGTTCGTCCGATATGTCCTGGTTGCGGAACAGCAGCACGGCGTATTTGTCCATGCCGGCTTCGATATCGGCGGCTTCCTGCGGCGTCAGGGGCTTGCGCAAATCAACGCCCGAAACCTCGCCGAAGAAAAACGGATGAAGCTGCCGGATCGTGACCGTCATGGCGTCTCTCCAATATGCGGCGGGCGATTTGTCCCACTCTCTTTGTAAGAAAAATTACTCCCCGACATGCTCAAGTCAACGCCGCGAACGCATGCCCGTTACGCGTTTCGTGCCATCAACCCGCCGTCCACCGGGATCACCGCGCCGGTCAGGAACGAGGCTGCAGGCAGGCACAGGCTCAGCGTCATGTGCGCCACTTCCTCGGGGTCGCCGTAGCGGCCAAGTGCGGTGCGGCGTTTGGCGTAGATCGCCTTGTGTTCGGCGGCGATCCGGGCGGTCATGCCGGTGAGGATCGGCCCCGGGCAGATGCAGTTCACCGTGATGCCGTCGCGCCCGAGTTCGACAGCAAGCGAGCGCGTCAGGCCGACCACGCCGGCCTTGGCGGCGGAGTAGGGGCTGTGCAGCGCGGTAGCACCCAGCGCCTCGGTGGATGCGATGTTGACGATCCGCGGCGATTTCGATTTCCGCAAATAGGGCAACGCGGCGCGGATGATGCGCTGATGCGCGGTCAGCATGACGGCCAGTCCCTTGGCCCACGCCTCGTCATAGCTTTCGTCGTCGATGGCGACGCGTACGGAGATGCCGGCGTTGTTGACGATGATATCGAGCCCGCCGAAATGCGCGGCGACCTCGTCGACGACAGCGGTGATGTTGTGGCGGTCGGAGACGTCGAGCGTCCACGCCCTGGCTGTGCCTCCGCTTGCCGCGATCTCGTCGGCCACGGCCTGCGTGGCCTCGGCGCTGATGTCGGTGACGGCGACATTGGCGCCGTCGGCCGCGAATACCCGCGCGGTGGCGCGGCCCATGCCGCTGGCGGCGCCGGTGACGAGGACGGTCAGGCCTTTGACCGAGCGGCTGAGCCGTTTGAAATCTGACATGATGGGGTCCGGACAAGAGAGGAGGGACATGTTGCAGGATTGACAAGGCTGGCACCGATCCGCAGACAGGTCAACGAAGCCAATAATCAGACCAAACAAGAAAAGGAACGCAGGGATGAACGAACTGGATTTCGGCGGCAAGCAGGTGCTGGTGGTCGGTGGCTCCAGCGGCATCGGCAATGGCATCGCGCACGCGTTCCGTGCCAAGGGCGCCCGTGTCGCGGTCTGCGGCACCCGCGCCAGCGCGGCGGAATATTCGCCCGACGACGGCTCGTATCTCGAAGGCCTCGATTACTTTCAACTCGACGTCAGCAAGCCGCAGGCGGTCGAGGCATTCAGCCCGCCTTTCGAGAAGCTCGACGTGCTGGTGCTGGCGCAGGGCGCGGTGATCTATCGCCGCGGCGAGTTCGAGATGGATGGCTTTCGCAAGGTGCTGGAAGTCAATCTGATGAGCCTGATGGCCTGCGCGACCAAATTTCACGCCATGCTGAGCGCGAGCAAAGGCTCGCTCATCATTGTCAGTTCGACGGCTGCCTATCATTCCACCATGGGCAATCCGGCCTACAACGCCTCGAAGACCGGCGCGGTCGGTCTGACGCGCACGCTTGGCGAGGCATGGGCCGAGAACGGCATCCGCGTCAACGGCATCGCGCCCGGCCTGGTCGATACCAAGATGACCAAGGCAACGACCGCCAATCCGAAGCGGCTCGAAGGCGCGCTGGGGCGGATACCGTTGAAGCGGCTCGGCACGCCCGCCGACATGGCCGGCGCCGCGCTGTTCCTGGCATCACCGCTTTCGTCCTACATCATCGGACAGACCATTGTGGTCGATGGCGGGCTGATACTTTGACCGAAGCGATCGGCGCATCGCTCGAAGGCCGGCGCAAGGAACCCGAACGGACCTTGCCGGTTACCTCCCCAGAAACAGGAGTAACCGCGATGGACAAGGATAGGATTGTCGGCTCGGCCAAGGAATTCGCCGGTAAGGTCGAAGGCGCTGTCGGCGACATGACGGACGATGCGAAAACACAGGCCGAGGGCCGCGCGCGCGAAGCGGCCGGCACCGTGCAGAATCTGTACGGCCAGGCCAAGGATGCCGCGCGCGACGCGACCGATGCCGCGGTCAACTATGCCAGGGACGCCTATGAGAACAGTGGCGACACCGTTCGCAGCGGCCAGAAGGCAGTGGCGAAAACCGTGCAGGACAATCCGCTCGGCGCACTGCTGATCGCAGGCGGCATTGGCTTTGCGCTGGCGTTGCTGATGACGCGTCAGCCGCGCCGCCCGCCGCCGCGCTGGCGCTATTACGGCTGATCGCCGTCTCACGGACGCAAGAGCAAGCGTCACACCTGACGGCTCAGATTAGCGGACCTCGGCCGATCGGCCGACGTTACCCGGCGGGCGCGGCACGCCGGGGACGATCGGCGTGCGCGGCGGACCGGCTGCCGGTGGCGCCTGACGCGGTGTCGTACCGAAGCCGCCGAAGAAATCGCGCAGCGATGGCGCGCTCTGAACCGGTACCTGCTCGATCTGGGCGGGCCGGAATTGCCGCCTCTGTTGCGGCTGAATCGGTTGCTGCGGCAGCACAAGTTGCTTCTGCGCCGGTGCCGGGGTCACCGTCCCGCCCGGCGATGTTGTCACACTCGGCGTCGGCGATGTCGCTGCAACCGGCGTGTCGCCCTTGGCCTGTTCACGGCCGACTTCGCGACGCGGCCAGGAGAAATCATCGGCGCGGCCGGCCGGCGCTGCCAGCGCCTCACCCTTCACCATGGTCCGCGCAGCGAGCGCATCGACGGCGGCCGGACGAGAGCCCGGACCGCCAAGCAATTGATCGGTGCCAACGGACGAGGCCACCAGTGGCAGGATCGGTCCGGCCAACGGGCGTGGCGCCGGCTGGCCGGGAACGGCGCTGGCTTCGGGCGTCGCCGGCTCGATCGGCAGCGTGATCGGGCCGGACCGCGAGGCGAGCAGGCGCGTCACCTCGCGCTCGACATAGTGCGCGAGCTTGCGGGCGCCGGCCTTGGTGAAGAACACGCCGTCGGAAGTGCGCAACTGGCGGATCTGGCCTTCGAAGTCGGGGCCCTTCTGCAGGAAGCGGCCGGCTTCGTCGACATAGCCATCCCAGACGTCGACATAGGTAATGCCGGCCTTGCCGGCGCCATCGCGGTACAGCGCGTCGAGGAACAGCATGTCGGATGTTCCCCTGGGGCCGCGGATCGCGGGCAGGCCAACCCACAGCACCGGCACGCCCTTGCTCTTGAGCACGCCGATCAACTCTTCGATCTTCCTGGCGTAGAGTTCGACCCAGCGCTCGTCGCGGAATTCATAGAGGCCGCCGCCGGTGCGTGCCGGCTTTTCCGGTGCCGCGGCGGGCGGCGTATCGTTTTCGGCCGCGTCGTCCAGTTCGGCGTCGGCGGACTTGTCGCCCGGCTTGGCCGTGTCGGTCTTGCCGGCATCGGTTTTGGCGGCGTCCGTCTTGACGTCCCCCTTGGCATCCGGTTTGGCGCGCGGGTCCTTCTTCTCGTCTTTCTTTTCGGTCTTCTTCTCGGCGGCCGCCTCACGGATCGCCTGGCGATCGTGCAAGCCGAGCATGACGACGATGGCATCAGGCTTCTCGGTGGCGAGAATGCCCCTTGCGGCGGCGGCCCAATCGGCGGGTTCCCCGCGCGGCTGATACTTGATCAGGCCGGAGACGGTCTTGTGCTTGCGGATGACGCCCATGTCCGGCTGCTCGGAATAGGCGTCTTCCAGGCCATAGCCGAGCCAGTCGGCCATCGCGTCGCCGATCACCAGCACGTTTCGCTCGGCCGCGGTGTCGCGCTTGGCGGGACCGGGCGCGCGGGAAAAGTCCTGGCGCGGCGCTTGCGACGGCTGTTGCTGTTGCTGCTGGAATGGCGCGAAGAAATCGCCGCCGAACCAGCCGCCGCCACGGTGGGGCGCCTGCCGCTGCGGCGGTCCCCCGAAGCCGCCGAAATTGAAGAACTGCGCCGAAGCCGGTCCCGCGATCCCGATCAGGAGCGCGATCGCAACCGCGAGCGCGACCAGCGGGCCGGTCTCGGTGAACACGCGCAGAAAGGATGTAAATTTCGGCATCCGGCTCGGTCGCAATGGATTCGAGAAACGTCAAGGATAGTATCGGAATCGGGCTGCAAGCGGGCAGATTTCGCCCCCCATAAACCTGGGTTCCGGCGCCGCCGTCAAGACTTGCACCGAATCGCGGTTTTCAGGGGCGTTTTGTGGACGAAGGGCCCGATTTATCGGCCTCGCAGGCGCTCCAGCACGTCCGAGGAGGCGAATCCATCCGCGGGCGCCCCGATCGAAGCCTGGAAGCCGCGCAGCGCCTCCCGGGTCATGCCGCCAAACTGGCCGTCCGGCGTTCCCTTGTAGAAGCCGCGCTGGGCCAGCAATTGCTGCAGTTCCAGCCGCTCGGCCCGCGACAGCACCCGTTCCTGTCGCGGCCAGGGCTGCACGAACGGCGCCCCGCCCCGCAGGCGGTCGGCGAAGTGGCCGATGGCCAGCGCATAGGCCTCCGCCGGGTTGTATTTCATGATCACCCGGAAATTCTGCAGCATCAGGAAACCCGGACCTTCGGCGCCCGCCGGCGCCAGCAGGTAGGCCTTCTCGGTCAAATCCGGGAATGCCTTGTCACCGGCGCGGCCGAGGCCGAGTTGCTGCCATTGTGCAATGGTCATCGCCCTGGCTTTGTCCGCCAGCATGAAATTGAAGCCCTGCGGCAGCACCACCTCGTAGCCCCAGGTCCGGCCGGTCTGCCAGCCGTCTTTCCTGAGGTTGTTGGCGGTCGAGGCGATCAGGTCGGCCGGGTTGTCGACGACGTCGCGGCGGCCGTCGCCGTCGGCATCCACGGCGTAGCGCTTGAAGGCGGTCGGCATGAACTGGGTCGGCCCGAACGCACCGGCCCAGGAACCGCGCATCTGTTCGGGACGCAAATCGCCGCGGTTGAGGATTTCGAGCGCGGTAAGGAACTCGTCCTTGAAGTAGGCCTGGCGGCGGCCCACGCAGGCCAGCGTCGCGGTCGATTGCACCACGTTGCGATCGCCCATCTGCGTCGAGTAATTGGACTCGATTCCCCAGATCGAGGCGATGATGTAGCGGTCGACGCCATAGGCCCTCTCCACCGCGTCGAACTGCGGCTTGTACCTGGCGAGAACCTCGCGGCCCTTGGCGAGGCGGTTGTCGTTCACGAGGATGTCGAGATAGTCCCAGATCGCCTTGGTGAATTCGGGTTGCGAATCCATCAGGTCCATGATGCGCAGGTCAGGCGTGAGGCCTGCAGTGAAGCGCGCGAAATTCTCCTGCGTGATTTTGCGGCGTGCGGCATCGGGCCACATTCCGGCGACGCAATTGGGAAAGTTCGCCGCCGCCTGCCGGATCGCGTCGGCGGTCATCAAGGGGTGACCGGAGGCGCCGTCTTCGCCGCTCCAGGGCGGCGGCCCGCCGTCCGGCCCCGGTGCTGCCTGCGGTGGAACTGATTTCTGGCCAGGCAAGATGTTGTTGAGAAACTTCGAAATCCCGTCGTTGCCGGCGGATTGGGCATGGGATGTGCCGACAGCAACCGTCTGGCTGGAACACATTAACGCGACCGCAATCGCGATCGCGCGGGTTCGATTGGTCATCGCTCGTTCCATCATGCCGTGTCCGTCCGCCGCTTCATCCCCGATCGAGAAGGCCTTGCCACGGTTTCCAGTAGCTTAACGAGGCGGCATTTTGTCGTCGCATCCGGCTTCGGCAAGGGGCGGACGCGCCGATCGTAACCATACATCCGCCTTTGTTCCCGGATGCAAACCGGCTAGGAACGTGCAATCAAGGCGCTTTCATTGTTCCATTACTCCTCATTTCCAAGGCCTCCGACATCCCATGAAAATCCGTAAAGCCGTTTTCCCTGTCGCCGGTCTCGGCACCCGCGTCCTGCCCGCCACCAAGGCGATGCCGAAGGAGATGCTGACCATCGTCGACAAGCCGCTGATCCAGTATGTGGTCGACGAAGCCAGGGAAGCCGGCATCGAGCATTTCGTCTTCGTGACCGGACGCAACAAGGGCGTGATCGAGGATCATTTCGACCGGATGTTCGAACTCGACACCACGCTCGCCGCGCGCGGCAAGAAGGCCGAGCAGGACATTCTGGCGCGCGACCAGCCCGAAGCCGGCGCCATGAGTTTCACCCGCCAGCAGGCGCCGCTCGGCCTCGGACATGCGGTATGGTGCGCACGCGACATCGTCGGCGACGAGCCCTTCGCCGTGGTGCTGCCGGACGAACTGGTGCTGAATGATCCGGGTTGCCTGAAGCAGATGATCCAGGCTGCGGAGAATCTCGGCGGCAAATCCAACCTGCTGGCGGTGGAAGCGGTGCCGGATCATCTCACCCATCAGTACGGCATCTGCGGTGTCGGCAAGCGCCTCGCTTCCAACATGTTCGAGGTCGACGACATGGTGGAGAAGCCGCCGAAAGGCACGGCGCCGTCAAATCTCTCGATCACCGGGCGCTACATCCTGCAGCCGGAAATCTTCAAGATTCTCGAGACCCAGGAGCGTGGTGCCGGCAACGAGATCCAGCTCACCGATGCGATGAAAACCCTCGCCAAAAGCCAGGCCTTCTACGGTGTGGAGTTCGAGGGCGAACGCCACGATTGCGGCTCGAAGGCCGGCTTCCTGCGCGCCAACATCGCCTACGGCATGGCACGCGCTGACCTGCGCGATGATTTGCGCGCGGAAATGAAGAAATACCTGGAGCAATGACGGCGTTTCGCCGTCATTGCGAGGAGCGATAGCGACGAAGCAATCCATCTCTCCTCGCACGCCGCGCGTTGGATTGCTTCGCTTCGCTCGCAATGACGGACGATGGTGGTCGGGTTTCTAAGCCACCAGCGCCAACTGCGAGACGGCGGCCAGCACCGACTGGTTGCGGCCGTTGTTCTTGGCCGCATAGAGCGCCTTGTCGGCGGCTTCGATCAGATCGGGCCAGTCCATTGATGCGGCGGGCGTCAGGCTCGCCACGCCGATGCTGACGGTGGTGACATCGGGAGGCTCCGACCATTGCTCGACTTTCAGGCGAATGGTTTCGGCAACAGTGAACGCTTCGACCGCCGAGAGCCCCGGCAACAGCACCGAGAACTCCTCGCCGCCGTAACGCGCTGCACAGTCGCCGGCCCTTCGCACCGAGTCCGAAATGCAGATGGCAATGCCGACCAGCACCTGATCGCCGGCCTGATGTCCGTTGGTATCGTTGTAGGCCTTGAAATGATCGGCATCGATCATCAGAACCGCGACCGGCGTGTTGTTGCGCGCTGCGCGCCGCCACTCCGCATCGATCGCGTGATCGAATTTGCGCCGGTTACGCAGTCCGGTAAGCGCGTCGGTCGTTGCGAGTTCTTCCAGCCTGTCCTCGGCCTCCGCACGCCGGCCGATCTCACGCGCGAGGAACAGGGCGGTGCCGACCACGAAAACGATCATCACCATCATGATCGCGCCGATCCGGATCACTTCCCTGTGCCAAAGCTTCAGGATCGTCGCCAAGGGCTTTCCGACCACGACAAAGAACAAATTCGTGCTGCCGCTTCGGACGTAAAGCCGCGGCGTCGGGTCTACCGGCCCGACGCCGGCATATGATGAGCCCGGCTTCAGGTTGTCGGCGCTCCAGTTTTTCCGTTGCGCCAGGTTCTTTCCGATCATGTCCAGATCGAACGGCGTCCGCATGATGATCATCCGGTCCCGCCGGAGCACAGTGATGGTATCGCCGGGGTCGAGTGTCAGCCGGGCGAACAGGCCGTGGAAATAGCTGACGCGGATCGAGCCGACGACGACGCCGAGAAAGCTGCCGTCATGGTCGGTGATGCGCCGGCTGAGCACGATCGAATAGGCCCCCCGATGCAGCATCGGGCGGCTCAGGTACAGGCCCACGTCGGGATTGTCGCGATGAACCTGGAAGTATTCCTCGTCGCTGCGATTTTCCGGTACGGGATCGAAGCTTGACGCATCGATGGTCAGATTGCCTTGAGCGTCGAAAACCTGGATCGCGCCGAAATGCTTGGCGGTGGCGGCATGATCGAACAGGATCAGGTGCCGGATCTCCTTGCTGACGCTCTTGATCGCCGGCGTTACCAGGTTGCTGGCGACGTTGCGCAGCGACAGGTCATAGACCTCGATGTTGCGGCTGATGTCGGCGTCGATGCCGGAGGCGAGATTTTCAAGCGTCTGGCGTGCGAGTTCCTCCTCGCCGCGGCGCATGTCCAGCATGACGCTGGCGCAGATCGTGGAAAAGCCGATCACGGTCGCGACCGACGAGGCGATCAAAAGTTTGGCCGACAGCCGCCAGGGCCGGCGGCCGGCGCTTTTGCCGATCAAGCCTTTTCTGGCCACATCCTTGCGCCGTCCGAATGGCATCGCCCGCTCCGGCCTACCGGTATGCACGAGATACGTTGTTGCGGCCTTAAGCGGCGACACCGGTCCTGGAATGCGTTAACGCTTGGTTGTCTGCATCGACGGTTTTGTGCAATTCGCCACCGAGGACACGCGTGAACGTTTACGACCCGCTGCGGGACTATCTTAAGGCGCAGAAACTTCCCGAATTCGTGCTGAGCTTCGAGCAGATCGAGGAGATCATCGACGCCGCCCTGCCGCGCGCCGCGCACCGCGCGTCATGGTGGGAGACGCTGCGCAGCCCGCAGGAGAAGATGCCGCAGCGCGAGGCCTGCCTGGAAGCCGGCTACATCGCGACGAGGCAGGCGGATGGCAAGAGCGTGAAATTCAAGCGGATGCCGGTGCGGCGATGAGGTATGCTGTCACCATCCGCAAATGCGGATGATCCAGTATTCCAGAGAAGTCAGTAATTGAATTGAGAGACCGCTGCGTACTGGACACCCCGCCTTCGCGGGGATGACGACGTGGGCGTTTACCGCGGTGTCAGCTCGCGGCCTCCAGCCGCTCCTCCGTGAGCAGCCGCATCGCGGCGTCGGCGTCCATCGGCTCGCCGAAGGCGAAGCCCTGGGCGTATTCGCAGCCCAGTTGATATAGCTCGACGGCGTCCGAATCCGTCTCGGCGCCTTCCGCGACCACGTCCATGCCGAGGTCGTGCGCCAGCGCGATGATCGATTTCAGGATTACCGGCCGCGTGCCGCGGCTGGTGGTACGCACGAAGGACTGGTCGATCTTGATGGTGTCGAAGGGGAAGCGCTGCAGATAGGCCAGCGAGGAATGGCCGGTACCGAAATCGTCCAGCGACAGCCCTGTGCCGAGTTCGCGGATGCGCGCCAGCATCTGCGCGGCGTGCTCGGGATTTTCCATGACAAGCGATTCGGTCAGCTCCAGCTTCAGCGTGCCGCGCGCGACTGAAGAGCGCGACAGCACGGTGCGGATATCGTGGATCAGGTCGTGGCGCAGCAATTGCCGCGAGGAGACGTTGACTGAAGCAAAGATCGGTTCGCGCGAGCGCATTGCGCGCTGCCACACCGAGAGCTGCCGCGCGGTCTGGTCCAGCACGAACATGCCGAGATCGACGATCAGGCCGATTTCCTCGGCGACAGAGATGAATTCGGAAGGCGACATCCGGCCGAGCTTCGGATGGTCCCAGCGCGCCAGGGCCTCGAAGCCGGCAATCGAGCGATCTTCCAGCCGCACGATCGGCTGATAGAGAATCGTGATTTCCTGCCGCTCGATGGCGCGGCGCAATTCGCTTTCCAGCGTCAGGCGGTCGGTCTTGCGCGCGCGCATCGCGGGCTTGTAGACGTCGATGCGGTCGCCGCCGATGCGCTTGGAGTGATACATCGCAAGTTCGGCATCCTTGATGATCTCTTCGGACAATTGCGTCTGCGGATCGGACAGCGCGAGCCCGATGGAAGCGGTCAGGAAGATCTCGCGGTCGTTGAAGGCGATCGGCGCGCGGATGGTCTTGCGGATGGTTTCGGCGAAGGCGGTGATGCGCGCCGGATCCTGCTCGGACATCAGGATCAACGCAAACTGGTCGCCGGCGAGCCGGGCCAGCGTGTCCTGCGGCTTCAGGATCCGCGTCAGCCGCCGCGCCAGCGTCAGCAGGATCGAGTCGCCGACCGCGATGCCGACGGAATCGTTGACCTGCTTGAAGCGGTCGAGGTCGATCACCATCAGCGTCGGCCGCAGGTTCGGCATCGACTTGGCATAGTTGGCAACCGCGCCGAGACGGTCGATGAACAGCTTGCGGTTCGGCAGGCCGGTGAGGTTGTCATGCACGCTATCGTGCAGCATGCGCTCTTCGGCGTTCTTGATCTCGGTAACGTCGGTGAGGGTGCCGACCACGCGCGAGACCTCGCCGTCGGAGCCGACCACCGGGCGTGCCTTGAGCGCGAACCACATGAAATGGCCGTCGGGCGTGCGCAGGCGGAAATCCTGTACCAGCCGACCGCGGCGCTGGTCGAGCACGCTGTCGAGTGCGGCACGGAAGCGGTCCTGATCGAGCGGATGCAGCACCTCGAGCCATTTCGCGGCCGGGCCTTCCAGCGTGCCGCGCTTCAGCCCGAGCAGGCTTTCGGTTTCGGGGCTGGTGAACACCTTGTCGGCGGAAACGTCCCAGTCCCAGATCAGGTCGCCGGAACCAGTCAGTGCCAGTGCGCGTCGCTCGACGTCGGAGACGACGCCGTTGGTGGCGCCGCCGCCCGCGAAGGCGTGCTGCATGACCGTAAAGCCGATCAGCATCACGATCAGCACGAGGCCGCCAAGGAGCGCCGGACCTACGATGTCGTTGGTGACGGAGCCCGCCACCGTCATGCCGGCGGCGATCACCCATACGACCAGCAGGAACCAGGTCGGTATCAGCAGCACCGCGCGGTCGAAGCCGTGTGTCGAGAGGTAGACGATCAGCGCGAAGCCCGCGAAGGCGATCAGCACCAGCGAGATGCGCGCAATGCCGGAGGCTACTGCGGGATCGAACAGCGCCAGCGCCACCAGCGAGCCGAGGAAGGTCAGCCAGCCGATGGTGATGTGGGAATAGCGCACATGCCAGCGGCTGAGATTGAGGTAGGCGAACAGGAACACCAGGAGCGTCGCGGCCAGGATCGCTTCGCCCGCCGCGCGCCAGACGCGCTCGGCGTTGTTCGACATGTCGAGCACCTTGCCCCAGAAGCCGAAATCGACGCCGATATAGACCAGCACCGCCCAGGCCAGCGCGGCCGCTGCCGGGAACATGATGCTACCCTTGACCACGAACAAAATCGTGAGCACCAGCGCCAGCAGGCCGGAGATGCCGATCACGATGCCCTGGTAGAGCGTGAACGAATTGACCTTGTCCTTGTAGGCGTCGGGCTCCCACAGATAGAGCTGCGGCAGCTTGTCGGTGCGCAATTCGGCGACGAAGGTGACGACGGCGCCGGGGTCGAGCGTGATGCGGAAGATGTCGGCGGTGGCGCTTTCCTGGCGCTCGGGACGATCGCCGACCGACGGCGTGATGGTCGCGATGCGCGACAGGCCGAGATCGGGCCACAGCAGCCCCGACGACACGATGCGGTAATGCGGCGCGACGATCAGGCGGTCGAGCTGGTCGTCGGTGTTGTTGGCGAGCGCAAACACCACCCAGTTCTGTCCACCCTCGCGGGCGCGAACCTCGATGCGGCGGACGATGCCGTCGGTGCCCGGCGCGGTCGAAACCTGGATACGGTCGGTCTCGCTGAGCTGATGATCGAGCACCGCGGTCAGATCGATCGCAGGCGCGTCGCTGCGGACGCTGACTGCGTCAATCGCGCGCGCCTCGGGCGCGGCCGCAACCATCATGAGGCCCAGCGCAAACAGCGCAAGGCGCCTGATCAGACGCAATGTCGATACTCCGCGATCAACGATCCTTCCCGGCCCCAGCGAACGGTCCGGCGTTTCACGCGATAAATGACACGAAAGCGAAGCGATTCAAAGGGTTTCCGCCCACGCTACGCTCGCGATCGTTAAACCGCCAACACAATTTTGCCAATATGTTCGGAGGTCTCCATCCGCCGGTGCGCATCGGCCGCCTTTTCGAGCGGGAATGCGCTGTCCATGACGGGTTTTACGCGTCCTTCGCGCAATAGCGGCATGACCTTGGCCTCGATCGCCGCGACCATCGCCGCCTTATCCGCATTCGTACGGGGGCGCAGGGTGGAACCGGTATGGGTCAGCCGCTTCACCATCACCTTGGCGATGTTGACGGTGACCTTGGGTCCGTTGAGCGTTGCAATCTGCACGATGCGGCCATCGACCGCGGCGGCATCGTAGTTCCGGTCGACATAGTCGCCGGCGACCATGTCGAGGATCAGGTTGGCGCCGGCATTGTTGGTCTCCGCCTTGACGACGGCGACGAAGTCTTCGGTCTTGTAGTTGATCGCCCGGTCGGCGCCGAGCTTGAGGCAGGCATCGGCCTTGTCCTGCGATCCGACGGTGACGATCACCCTGGAACCGAATGCCTTGGCGAGCTGGATCGCCATCGTGCCGATGCCGGACGAGCCGCCGTGAATCAACAGCGTTTCGCCCGCCTTCAGCGCGCCGCGCTCGAACACGTTGTGCCAGACGGTCATCAGCGTTTCCGGGATGGCGCCGGCCTCCTGGATCGACAGCGACGGCGGCACCGTCATCGCCTGGGCGTCCTGCGCGATGCAATATTGGGCGTAGCCGCCGCCTGCCACCAGCGACATCACCTTGTCGCCGAGCTTGTGCTTGCCCGCACCCGCACCGAGCGCGACCACTTCACCGGCGATTTCGAGGCCGGGCAGGTCGCTGGCGCCGGGCGGCGGCGGGTAGGCGCCGGAGCGCTGTGCGACGTCGGGACGGTTGACGCCGGCCGCCATCACCTTGACCAGGATTTCGCCCGGACCGGGAACCGGAACGCTTCGGGTTTCGAGCAACAGCACTTCGGGACCGCCGGGCTTGCTGATGCCGATGACGGTCATTTGCGCGGGCAGCTTTTCCATGATTTGTCCTTGCGAAACGCGGAAATTTTGGAGGCGGGCCCCTGATTAGCCAGCCCGGCTCACGCTGGCAACCGGTTCGGGAACCGCAGCGAGCAAGGAGAAGCGCATGGCCATCGAGGATGACGACAAGCCGCGGAAGAAGATCACGCACGAGATCGGACAGGACCTGTCGCTGCTGTCGGTCGAAGAGTTGACCGAGCGCATCGCGCTGATGAATTCGGAGATCGAACGGCTGCAGCAGGCGGCAGCCAGAAAGCGCGCGTCGAAGGAGGCGGCGAACAGTTTTTTCAAGACGTAGGATGTTCGAACGCGCGAGGTTCCTCACCACGTCGTCCCGGCCTTGGGCCGGGATCCATACGCCGCGGCCCATCTTGTGGCAGGCCGCTGGCCGACTTTCCCTCGATCATAAACGCCGGTGGCTGTGGGTCCTGGCTCAAGGCCGGGACGAAATCGGAGTCAATTGCAAAACTCGGCCAGTGGCCGACATGGAAAACAATCTCTAAAGAAATTCGCCCGTTTACGATCAATTAAGCTTTCTCGTTTATGACTGGGATCGTCCTCGTTTGGACACCGAGTGGCTCCTGTCCACTCTGTTTGACGCCTCCCTGTTATCAACTTCAAAGCCGCCGGCAACGGCGGCTCTTTTTTTGCGCGTCGAGGCTATTTTGTATCCCCATGGGCTGGAAACCATAAATCCGGTTGCTGCTGGACTCTCGCTCCGCCGCGAGCAATGATTTGTTCATCATAAGCCGGCGCTACAGAGCCGGTGGGGCAAATAGTGGCGTGAGGGCGTTAACCATGGCGGACCGTTCGCAAGTCGAACCCGCGCTCGTATTGTTCAGCGAGCGGCTGACAAATTCTGCGGCGTTCGGGGTTCTGTTCAGGGAAGGCATGGATCTGGTCGAGGAGACCGCCGCCTATCTCGACGGCGACGGCCGTACCGAAGCCAAGGCGCTCGAACGTTCCGTCAGCCTTACTTACGCAACCGAAAGCATGCGGCTCACCACGCGCCTGATGCAACTCGCCTCGTGGCTGTTGCTGCACCGTGCGGTCAAGGAAGGCGAGATGACGCTGACCCAGGCCAACCGCGAAAAGACCAAGGTCAAACTCTCCGCCGCCGATCCCGGTCCCGAGGACACGATCGCGAAGCTGCCGCAGCAATTGCAGGATCTGATTGCGCGCTCGATGAGCCTGCAGGTGCGGGTCCGCCGGCTGGACGCGACGATCCATTCGCCGGCCGCCGAACGCGCGCCGATCGGCAATCCGCTGGTGCCGCAGCTCAACCGCCTCAAGGCGGCGTTCGAGCAGTAAGTTTTCTAAGAGACGACAACGTGATTCCGGGTTCGATGCTTCGCATCGCCCCGGAATGACGGCAGTAAACGCAAACAAAAACGCCCCGGGAAACCGGGGCGTTTTGCATTTCTGGGCGCGAACGAAGCGGGGTCCAAACCCCTCAATCCTTCTTGAGGAAGCCCGAAAACTTCTTCTGGAAGCGCGACACACGGCCGCCGCGGTCGAGGAGCTGCTGCGAGCCACCGGTCCAGGCCGGATGCGACTTGGAGTCGATATCGAGGTTCAGCTTGTCGCCTGCCTTGCCCCAGGTGGAGCGGGTCTGGTACTCGGTCCCGTCGGTCATCACGACCGTAATCATATGATAATCCGGGTGAATTTCGGCTTTCATGGCATATCCTTCGGCGCGCCGGCGCCCATCTCAAATGTCAGAAGATACGGGATTTGGCGGCTCTATAACGCAAGGCGGCGGCCAAAACAAGCTGCGTATCCTCCCCCATTGGGAATCTCCCGGAATTGCCAGAGGGGGCCGCGGGGCCTATCTGGGGGCGGCAAAACTGGTCGGATTTCATGAGCGCTGCGGAACAGATTGAACATGTCGGCGGCACGGCGCCGCGGCGCGACGTCCTGCTCGAGGAAGAGGCCTTCATCGAAACCCAGCTCACGAAGTCGCCGGCCAAAACCGGCGCCAGGCTGCGGCCGCTGCTGGAACTGGCGCCCTATGTCGCGCGCTACCGTGGGCGGGCAATACTCGCCTTCATCTCGCTGACGGTTGCCGCGATCACCACGCTGGTGGTGCCGGTTGCGGTCAGGCGGATGATCGATTTCGGCTTCAGCCCCGAAGGCATTGCGCTGATCAACAGCTATTTCAGCGTCATGATCGCCATCGTCGCGGTGCTCGCCGCGGCGAGTGCCTCCCGCTACTACCTCGTCATGACGATCGGCGAGCGCATCGTCGCCGATATCAGGCGCGACGTGTTCGCGCATCTGGTCTCGCTGTCGCCGGCGTTCTTCGATTCCGCGCGCAGCGGCGAACTGGTGTCGCGGCTGACGGCCGATACCACCCAGATCAAGTCCGCGGTCGGCGCGTCGGTCTCGATCGCGCTGCGCAACATGATGCTGTTCATCGGCGCCACCGTCATGATGGTGATCACCAGCCCGAAACTGTCGGGCTTCGTGCTGCTGGCGATCCCGCTGATCGTGATTCCGCTGGTGGCTTTCGGGCGCTGGGTGCGGCGGCTGTCGCGCCATGCGCAGGATACGCTGGCGGACGCCAGCGCCTACGCCTCCGAACTGATCGGCGCGATCAGGACCGTGCAGGCCTATACCAGCGAGCGGATGGCGACGAACCGCTTCGGCGGCGAGGTCGAACAGGCCTACGAGGCGGCGCGCAGCTCGACGCGGGCGCGCGCGGTGCTCACGCTCATCATCATCTTCATCGTGTTCTCCAGCGTCGTCGCGATCCTGTGGGTCGGCTCGCACGACGTGCTGACCGGCGTGATAAGCCCAGGCCGGCTCGGCCAGTTCGTGCTGTATGCGGCGTTCGCCGCGTCTGCGCTCGGCCAGCTCAGCGAGGTCTGGGGAGAAGTCTCTGCGGCGTCCGGCGCCGCCGAACGGCTGTTCGAGATCCTGCGCGTGAAATCGCAGATCACGGCGCCGCCGCAGCCGGTGGCGCTGCCGGTGCCGGCGCGCGGCGACGTCGGCTTCGAGAATGTCAGCTTCGCCTATCCGGCGCGGCCGGACGTGATGGCGATCGACAACGTCTCGCTGTCGGTCAGGGCCGGTGAAAAGGTTGCGATCGTCGGCCCGTCGGGCGCCGGCAAGAGCACGCTGTTCCACCTGCTGCTGCGCTTCTACGATCCGGCGCGCGGGACGATTTCGCTCGACGGCGTGCCGGTCAAGTCGGCCGACCCGGTCGACGTACGGTCGCGCATCGCGCTGGTGCCGCAGGACTCGGTGGTGTTCGCGGCGTCGGCGCGCGAAAACATCCGCTTCGGCCGGCCCGACGCCAGCGACGCCGAGGTCGAACGCGCCGCCGATCTCGCCCATGCCAGCGAATTCCTGCGCCGGCTGCCGGGTGGCTTCGAGGCGGAACTCGGCGAGCGCGGCGTGACGCTCTCCGGCGGGCAGCGCCAGCGCGTCGCGATCGCGCGTGCGATTCTGCGCGATGCGCCGCTGTTGCTGCTCGACGAAGCCACCTCCGCGCTCGATGCCGAAAGCGAGACGCTGGTGCAGACCGCGCTGGAAGAACTGATGCGTCATCGCACCACGCTGGTGATCGCACATCGCCTCGCGACCGTGCTCTCCTGCGACCGCATCCTGGTGATGGAGCACGGCAGGATCGTCGAACAGGGCACGCACGCCGAACTGGTTGCGGCCAACGGACTCTACGCGCGGCTGGCGCGGCTGCAGTTCGAGGGAGGATAGAATTACCTATGTCGTGCTGATGGCGGGGGTGCTGATCCGCGGCGTGTAGTTACACCGCGCAGTCGAGCCGGCAAGACCGACAGGTCATCTCCACTGCATCTTCAGTACTGGCCGCCCCGACGTTGGGTTCACGTCCTCGCCGGCATGCATGAAGCCATTGCGTTCATAGAAGCGGATGGCGCGGGCATTGTCCTTGTTGACCAGCAGCGTGATGCCCGCAGGCGACAGGCGCTTGGCGTCATCGACCAGTGCGCCGGCGAGCGAACTGCCCCAATGATCGGGGTGGACGACAAGCTGGTCGAGATAGCCCGATCCGTCGATGGTCACGAACCCGGTCAGCGCATCCGCCTGCTCGGCGACGATGATGCTGGCGTTCGGCACCAGTTCGTTGCGCCAGCGCACGCGCCACCACGCCACGCGCGCGGTGAAATCGATCGCAGGATAGGCCTGCTGCCACGTCAGCCGCCACAACTCGATTGCCGCGTCCTCGTCCGCGGCGCGATAGGGCCGGAGCTGGAAGGAGGCCGTCATTCATCCGTCATGCCCGGGCTTGTCCCGGGCATCCACGTCTTTCTTTCTGCTCGTGCGACAAGACGTGGATGGCCGGGACAAGCCCGGCCATGACGAAGCCATGAGACCTGCGACAGGCATGATCTCACCGTTCCGTCAGCTTGAGCTCGATGCGGCGGTTGCGCCTGTAGGCGTCTTCGTTGGAGGCGCTGTCGAGCGGCTGGAATTCGGCAAAACCGGCTGCGACCAGCCGCTGCGCGGGCACGCCGAGCGAGACCAGATGTTGCACCACCGAGATGGCGCGCGCCGACGACAATTCCCAGTTCGATTTGAACAGCGGCGAGTTGATCGGCCGCACGTCGGTGTGGCCGTCCACCCGGAGCACCCAGGCGATCTCGTTCGGGATCTGCCTGTCGAGGTCGATCAGGGCGGTTGCCAGCTTGTCCAGTTCGGCGCGGCCCTCGGGCAACAGCGTGGCCTGGCCGGTGTCGAAAAACACTTCCGACTGGAACACGAAACGGTCGCCGACGATCCGGATGTCGGGGCGATTGCCGAGAATGGAACGCAGGCGGCCGAAGAATTCCGAACGGTAGCGCGACAATTCCTGCACCCGCTGCGCCAAAGCGACGTTGAGCCGCTGGCCGAGATCGGCGATGCGTCCCTGCGATTCCTTGTCGCGTTTCTCGGAAGCCTCCAGCGCTTCCTCGAGCGCCGCAAGCTGGCGGCGCAGCGCGCTGATCTGCTGGTTCAGCACCTCGATCTGGGCCAAAGCGCGCGAGGTGACGCCTTTTTCGGATTCGAGCGCCTTGCTGAGTTCGTTGGCGCGGCCCTGAGCGTCGCTGCCGGCGCCGGCGAGCCCGTCATAGAGTCCCTTGACGCGGTCGCGCTCACCCTCGGCGGAGGCGAGGCCTGCGCGCAATTGTGCGATCTGGTCGTCGAGCGCGAGCTTGCCGAGTTTTTCCAGCGACAGCAGGTCGTTCAATTGCGCGATCTTGGCGTTGAGCTGCTCCAGCGCCTTGTCCTTGCCGGTGACCTCCTGCGACAGGAAGAACTGCACCACCAGAAATACCGACAGCAGGAACACGATCGACAGCACCAGCGTCGACAGCGCGTCGACGAAACCCGGCCAGTAATTGAAGCCGGATTCATTGCGTCGTGCACGGGCGAGGGCCATTCAGAAATCTCCACCTCTCGTGTCCCGGACGCGGTGCGGCGTGCAACGCCGCTCCGCAGAGCCGGGGCGCGTTACCTCGTTCTCAGCTCTTCTCGGCCTGCCGCGAGTTCTTCTCGGGCTGGCGCGCGATCCGCTCCAGCAGCTTCTTGATTTCGCGGTTCTGCTCGCCCTGGCCGTCGGCCCATTCGCGGATCATCTGCTGCTCGGTGCGCATATGCGCGACCAGGCCCTGGATGGCTTCGGCGAGATTGGCCATCGCCGCCGTGGTGCTGCGGCCGCCGCCGCCTTCCTCGCTCGCGGCGCGCAGCCTTTCCATCGCATGCTGGATTTCGCCGCTGGCGCCGTCGCCATATTCGCGCACCGTGGAGGCGAGCCAGTCTTCGAGGTCGGTGTAGAAGCGGTTCTGCGCCTGGCTCGACTGCAGGTCGAGGAAGCCCAGGATCAGCGAGCCCGCAAGGCCGAACAGCGACGACGAGAACGAGATGCCCATGCCGCCGAGCGGCGCGGCCAGTCCCTCCTTCAGGGTGTCGAACAGGGAACCGGAATCGCCGCCGACCTTCAGCCCCTCGATCACCTTGCCGACGGAACCGACGGTTTCGATCAGGCCCCAGAAGGTGCCGAGCAGGCCGAGGAACACCAGCAGGCCCGTCATGTAGCGGGAGATGTCGCGCGCCTCATCGAGCCGTGTCGCGATCGAGTCCAGCAGATGCCGCATGGTCTGCTGCGAAATGCTCATCCGCCCGGAGCGCTCGCCGCCGAGGATCGCCGCCATCGGCGCCAGCAGTCTCGGACGGCGGTCGATCGCCAGGCCGGGGTCGGCGATGCGGAAATTGTTGACCCAGGCAACCTCGGGGTAGAGCCGGATCACCTGGCGGAACGACAGGATGATGCCGATCAGCAGCACCGCGCCGATCAGCGCGTTGAGGCCGGGATTGGCAAAGAACGCGACGATGATCTGCTTGTACAGCACGACCATCACCAGCGCACACAGCACCAGGAACACCAGCATCCGCACCAGAAAGATTCGGGGCGAGGACAGTTTGCTCAGTTCGATCTCCATTTTGGAGCGGGAGGAGTGGCCTGAGGGCATTTGCAAATGTCATCCGTTACGGAAAGCCGCGCTGGGAACCAATATGGCACAGCGGGCCGGAGAAAGAAGCCGGGAAAGCCGCGATTTCAGGCAGACAAAAGTGGAACCTGTTCTCGATGCCCGACTTTCACATCGACGTATTTTGCAACGGCCTGATGTCCAGCCGGGATCGAGCACGCCGATGGCAAGGCGGAATCATGCGGCGCCATCTATGGCCGCGGCAGATCCTGCGGATGCGGCGCTGGCGCTTCCTCTCAACCGCGGGCTTGCTCGGTTATGCCGCGAGGGCGGCGAATGGGGCCTCAGCCGTCGATGGCTGAATGCGCCAGCGAAAATGGATGTTAACTGATTCGTGCTTCCGATTCGGAGCCGTGCGGTTTGCCGCATTCCGGTGCAGCCAAATGCCGAATTCCTGCGCAAATCCGCGCGCGTTAACTTCGATCACGGGATTGGCATTTCCTCACAATCCGGTGAGTCGCGAAAAGCCGTCGCAAATTCAGTGCGATAGCGTTGTGTGACATTGAGCCGCCGCGCCAGCGTATTGCATCGCAGCAGTCACTCCGTATCCTGTCCAACATCAACCGTGAGTTCTTCGCGATTACCTGACTACACAATCACGTACGACCACGATTACCTACGACAACGTCGCGACCAATCAATTCGCGCTTCCAACCTGAACTGGGGCAATGCTTTCTATGTCCGGACTTCGAACGCAATCGGCATGCATCGTTTTGATGTTAGCTGGGATGGCGCCGCTGTTGGCTGGCTGCAATGAGCCCACCGCGGTGGTGGCTGCCGTCGCGGCGACTCCTGCCGAACCCGAAGTCGGAACCTTTACCGTGCGGCCGCAGGCCAGGGCCATCATCCGCGAATTGCCCGGCCGCATCGCGCCGACCCGTGTTTCGGAGGTTCGCGCGCGCGTATCCGGAATCGTCGTCGAGCGCCTGTTCAATCAAGGCAGCGAAGTGAAGGCCGGCGATCCGCTGTACCGCATCGATCCGAAGCCCTTCGAGGTCGAACTGCAGGCAAGCGAGGCCGCGCTGGACAAGGCGCAGGCTGCACTCGAACTGGCAACACAGCACGCCAGGCGAATTGCGACCCTGACAAGCCAGCGCGCTGCGCCCGAAGCCCAGAACGAAAAGGCCATCGCTGCCCAGCGCGAGGCGGAAGCCGAAGTCGGCAGCCGCCAGGCCGACGTGGCGCGCGCCAAGCTCAATCTCGACTATGCCACGATCCGTGCGCCGATCAGCGGCGTTGTCGGCGCCGCGCTGGTGAGCGAAGGCGCGCTGGTGGTGCAGAACGACACCACCAGCCTTGCCACGATCCAGCAGCTCGACCCGATCTACGCCGACTTCACCCAATCCGTCTCCGAGATGAACAAGCTGCGCCGTGCGCTCGACAGCGGCGATCTCGACCGCATCGCGCCTGACGCGGCCAAGGTCCGTCTCCTGCTCGACGACGGAACGGTCTATCCGGTTACAGGCAAGCTGCTGTTCTCCGAAGCCAAGGTGGACACCTACACCGGTCAGGTCACGCTGCGCGGACAGTTCCCCAACCCGAATCGCGAATTGCTGCCGGGCATGTATGTGCGCGTCCTGATCGAACAGGGTATCGATTCCGATTCCATCGCGGTTCCCCAGCAGGCGATCCAGCGCGACGCCGGCGGCGGCAGCGAGGTGTTCGTGGTCAAGGACGACGGTCGCGTCGCGATGCAGCCGGTCCGCACCGGCGCGGTGCAGGACGGTGTCTGGCTGATCAGCGAGGGCCTCAAGGACGGCGATCGCGTGATCGTCGACGGGTTCCAGAAGTTCGTGCCCGGTGACAAGGTCAAGTCGAAGGCGTGGATCGATGCCGATGCCTCGGTTGGTTCAATATCGGACTCGCCGACGAGGCAAGCGTCTCACTGAGACAGGGATATGCCTAGCTTCTTTATCGACAGGCCGATCTTTGCCTGGGTCGTCGCGCTTTTCATTTGTCTGATCGGCGCAATCTCGATTCCGCTGCTGGCGGTCGCGCAATATCCGATCATTGCGCCGCCCTCGATCTCGATCTCGACCATCTATCCCGGCGCATCGCCCGAGAATCTCTACAACAGCGTCACGCGCCTGATCGAGGAGGAGCTTAACGGCGCCTCCGGCATCCTCAATTTCGAATCCACCAGCGACTCGCTGGGGCAGGTCGAAATTACCGCCAACTTCGTGCCGGGCACCGACACTGGCGCGGCCTCGGTGGAAGTGCAGAACCGCCTCAAGCGCGTCGAGGCGCGGCTGCCGCGCGCGGTGATCCAGCAGGGCATCCTGGTCGAGGAAGCCTCCAGCGCCGTGCTGCAGATCATTACGCTGAACTCGACCGACGGCTCGCTCGACGAAATCGGCCTCGGCGATTTCATGATCCGTAATGTGCTCGGCGAAATCAGGCGCATTCCCGGCGTCGGCCGCGCCACGCTCTATTCGACCGAGCGCTCGCTGCGGATCTGGGTCGATCCCGCGAAGCTGGTCGGTTACGGCCTCACCGCCGACGACGTGAACAAGGCGATATCCGCCCAGAACGCGCAGGTCGCATCGGGCAGCGTCGGCGCGGAGCCGAGCACGCCGGAACAGAAGATCTCGGCGCTGGTGCTGGTCAAGGGCCAGCTCTCCTCGCCGGATGAATTCGGCGCCATCACCTTGCGCGCCAACCCGGACGGATCGACGGTGCGGCTGCGCGACGTCGCCCGCATCGAGATCGGCGGCCTGAGCTACCAGTTCAACACGCGGCTAAACGGCAAGCCGACCGCGGGTCTTTCGGTGCTGATGTCGCCGACCGGCAACGCGCTTGCCACCGCGAGCGCCGTCGAAGCCAAGATGGAGGAACTGTCGAAGTTCTTCCCGACCAATATCGGCTATGAAATTCCCTACAACATCACGCCCGTCGTCAAGGCCTCGATCCACAAGGTGCTGATGACGCTGATCGAGGCCGTGGTGCTGGTCTTCATCGTGATGTTCCTGTTCCTGCAGAACATCCGCTACACCATCATCCCGACCATCGTGGTTCCGGTGGCGCTGCTCGGCACCTGCGCGATGCTGATGGTGTTCGGTTATTCCATCAACATGCTGACGATGTTCGGCATGGTGCTGGCGGTCGGCATCCTCGTGGACGACGCCATCGTCGTGGTCGGGAACGTCGAGCGCATCATGTCGGAGGAGGGCCTGCCGCCGAAGGAAGCCACCCGCAAGGCGATGTCGCAGATCACGAGCGCCATCATCGGCATCACGCTGGTGCTGATGGCAGTGTTCGTGCCGATGGCGTTCTTCCCGGGTTCCGTCGGCATCATCTACCGCCAGTTCTCGGTCACCATGGTCTCGGCCATCGCCTTCTCGGCACTGCTGGCGCTTTCGCTGACGCCGGCGCTGTGCGCCACGCTTCTGAAACCCGTCGAGGCCGGCCACGGCCATGCGCGCAAGGGCGTGTTCGGCTGGTTCAACCGCATCCTCGATAGCGGCCGTGGCGGCTACACGCGCACCGTCCAGGGGTCGCTGAAGCGCACCGGTCGCCTGATGCTGATCTACGCAGCGCTTCTCATCGGGCTCGGCTGGGCCTTCGTGCGGCTGCCCGGCGGCTTCCTTCCCGTCGACGACCAGGGCTTCATCACGACCGACGTGCAGACGCCGTCGGACTCTTCCTACGCCCGCACCGAGGCCGCGGTCGAGGCGGTGGAGAAATATCTGCTTCATCGTTCGGGCGTCGAGGACGTGACGTTCCTGACCGGCTTCAGCTTCCTCGGCCAGGGCATGAACACCGCGCAGGCCTTCATTTCGCTGAAGGACTGGTCGGAGCGCGGCAAGAATGATTCGGCTGCGGCGATCGTCGCCGACATCAACCGCGACCTGTCGTCGATCCGCGACGCCAAGATTTCCGCGCTGCAGCCGCCGCCGATCGACAATCTCGGCAATTCCTCCGGCTTCTCGTTCCGCCTGCAGGATCGCGGCCAGAAGGGCTATCCGGCGCTGGTTGCGGCCGCCGACCGGCTGATCGCGGAAGCCAATGCCGGTCGCGTCCTGCAGAAAGTCTATGTCGAGGGGCTGCCGCCCGCACCGCAGGTCAACCTGATGATCGACCGCGAAAAGGCCGGGGCGTTCGGCGTCACCTTCGAGGACATCAACCAGACGATTTCGACCAACCTCGGTTCGAACTACATCAACGATTTCCCGAACCGCGGGCGGATGCAGCGCGTCATCGTGCAGGCGGATCGCGGCAGCCGCATGAACGCCGACGACATCCTCAACTACAATGTCAAGAACAACCGCGGCCAGCTGGTGCCGTTCTCCGCCTTTGCCACGGTGCAGTGGCAGAAGGGGCCGACGCAGATCGCGGGCTTCAACTATTATCCCGCGGTGCGCATCTCGGGTGAAGCCAGGCCCGGCTTCACCTCGGGCGATG
>JAFAGM010000021.1 GCA_023422775.1 Pseudomonadota bacterium | reverse complement strand
CAGCGGGAAAATCGTGCAATTTCGGCGTGACAGCGCTGCCAAAATGATGACAATCGAATCAACTATAACTCCCAAGAATTCGGCTGGAGAATGTCGTTCGTGATCGCCTCACGTACATTTGCGTTTGTTGTTGCCGCCGTCGGAAGCGCCGCGGTGATGGCGCCGGTGCGCAGTGATGCCCAGTGGTGGCGTAGTTCGCCTGTCGATTTCGAGTCATGTGCCGACGTCGCCGAGAAGGCGAAGACGAAAGAGGAAAAGACGGCCGCGCTCGCCGAATGCAATCAGAAATACGCCGGCCGCCGCAAGCCCGGCGGCGGCTACACCTATTACGATTTCATGCAGGACCGGACCTTCGACATCGCAGGCCCGAATCCGACGCCGGAAGAGCAGAAGAAGATCGACGAGCAATATACCGCCTATCTCGAGCGCGAACGGCGCAACACCATCGCCGCGGCGCAGATGGCCAAGCAGCAATCGGAGCCGCCGGCGGCGCCACAAGCACAGGTGCAGCAGGTCTCGCTCCGCACAGAATCTTCACTGCCCGAGACCGAAAAAGTGCCGGTGCCGGTAGCGAGCCCGATCAAGCAAGCCGCGCGTGTCAGGGCGGCGCATTGCGCGAAGAACCAGTTCTCATGCGAATGGCCGCGGCTCTCCGAGAGCATCAACGAATTGAAGCGGTTGTTCAACCCGCAGCAGCACCCGCCGGCCAGGCAGAAGCGGAGCTAGGCGCTTCGGTCGCCCCTGCGAACGCAGGGACCCATAGCCACCGGATGCAGTTGTCTGGTGATGATGTCCGGCGTTCCGCCATATCGATAGATAACGCGGTATGAGTCGCTGCGTTCGCAGGGACGACAGCATCAATATGTCCGCGCCTTCTTGCCGCGACGCGGAGAAGCCGGCTTTGTCGGCACGGCCGGTGTTGTGGCCGCCCGCGCGGCATTGCGCTGCTCTTGCAATCGCGCGTCATACCCCGGCGACGGAGTTACCGTCGGCGGAACGGCATGGGCGGGAGTCAGCGACAGCCAGCCAGCAACGGCTGAAATCGCCAGGGGCGCGAGACCGGTTCGTTTCATTCCGCTTCTCCCATCGACTGCATCGCGACGCTGTACGCACCGCATCCGTGCCCTTCAAGACAAGGCCACGTCAATTGGTGCCGCGAATCTGCTGCGGCGTCAGGCCGGGCGCCCCCCTGGCCTCGTGCTCGGCCTGCCGAATCAACTCCACGATCCGGCGCGACAGCGGCGCATCCAGGCCGCGCCGCCTGGCGATCCCGGTGATGACTCCCTGCAGATAGTCGATCTCGGTGCGGCGGCCGCGCTGCAAATCCTCCCACATCGACGAGCGCGCTTCCGGATCGATCTTCATCGTTCGCCCCAGCAGCGCCTCGAAGATCGGGTCCGGCAGGCGCAGGAGCGACGGCATCCAGCCCAGCGGAACAGGCGTCGGCGAGACCGGCTTGATGCCTTCGGCACGGATCGCCGCCAGGCCTTCTGTCACCTGGTCCGCGAACAGGTTCCGCCATGGCCGCTGCGCCAGTTGCCGGCGCAGCGGCAGGTCGGCCAGCGCATTGAGCGCGTTGTTGAGGTTGAGCAGCAGCTTGCCCCATTGCACACCGTCGATGTTGCCGGTCGTGCGCATGTTAAGACCCGGCACCGAAAGCTTCTCCGCGGTACGCGCCTCGTCCCGCTCGATGACAATGTCGCCGGAGGTGGCGCGATGGAACCGCCCGTTGCCCAGCGCGATCACGTTGAACGGCACCATGCCGCCGAGCACGCGCCGCCCCGGCAGGCGGTTGCGCAGCACGGCGGTGTTGCCGACACCGTTCTGCAGGCTGACGATGACGACATCGGATGGAGCGTGCCGCGCGAGAACGTCGGCCATGGCAGCGGTGTCCGCGCTCTTCACCGTCACCAGGATCACGGCGGCATCGCTGACGATCGAAGGATGCTCCGACAGCGCGAGCTGGTTCGCAGCGATGGTTCGGTCAAACCCCTCAAAGCTGGTCGGCCGCAGGCCATTGGCCTCGATCTCGCCGATCACGCGCGAACGCGCCAGCAGCGCGACATGACGGCCGCCTGCCACCAGCATACCGCCGACGAAGCAGCCGATACTGCCCGCCCCTGCGATTGCGACCGTCCGGCCCGCATTCATTTGCTGCCCGTCAACTCGTATCAGGCTTCGATAGCAGAACCGCGGACCGGTGACTATCGAACGACCGGCCGATGCCGCGCCGCGACTTGTAACCGTCATGGGCCGCCGCTATGTTTCCCGCGGGGCTACGCGGAGGATACGAGCATGGGTTTACTCGACATACTCAACGGCATGCAGAACGGCCCACGCGGCCCCAGCACCCCGAGCGCCAAGGAAGAAAGCGGCGGAATGTCGCCGATGACCATGGCGATCCTGGCGCTGCTGGCCTGGAAGGCGATGAAGCATTTCGGCGGCGGCCAGCCTGAGGCGGCGCCGACGCAGGCGCCTCCGAAGCTGCCGGGCAACGTGACCGCAAGCCTGCCCGGCGGCGGCGCAGGCGGCGGTCTCAGTGACCTGGTCAAGGGCGGATTGGGCGGACTTCTGGCGGGCGGCGCGGCCGGCAGCATCCTGAGTGGCGGGCTCGGCGACCTCATGAAGCAATTGCAGCAACAGGGGTTGGGCGATCAGGCCGACTCCTGGGTCGGCAATGGTCCCAACAAGCAGATCTCGCCCGGCGATCTCGGCAGCGCGCTCGGCGTCGACCAGATTGAGGCGCTCACCTCACAGAGCGGCCTGTCGCGCGACGAATTGCTGCAAGGCCTCAGCCAGCACCTGCCCGACTTCATCAATCAGCTGACGCCGGACGGAGAACTGCCGGACGAGAACCGGATGTCGCGCTGGATCTGACGTGACACCGCGCCAGCACGGCGGCAATCGATCGCCGCGCTGATCACGATCATTGGAAGGGAATGGAAATGGGCGGCATCATCTGGGTCATCGTGGTCGGCTTCGTCGCCGGCATCATTGCGCGCATGCTCTCGCCGGGTCCCAACAATCCCAGCGGCTTCATCCTGACCACGGTGCTCGGCATCGCCGGCGCGTTTCTCGCGACCTGGATCGGCCAGGCGATTGGCCATTACAGCCCGGATCAGGGCGCCGGCTTCATCACCGCCACCATCGGCGCGCTGGTGGTGCTGTTCATCTGGAACCGCCTGGTGGCGAGAGGCGTGATTTCCGATCCGGGCGGCAAGTGACGGCGTACTTTCCGCCGTCATTGCGAGCGAAGCGAAGCAATCCATAGTGCCACAAGTGGCGAGGTGGATTGCTTCGTCGCATACGCTCCTCGCAATGACGAAATCTCGCAATGACGAAACCTCACAGCACCAGATGCATCCCCGCATCCATCCGGACGAACTCGCCGGTCATGTTGCTCGATGCAGGCGAAGCGAGGAAGCACACCAGTTGCGCGATGTCGTCCGCCGTCGAGGCGACCTTGAGCGGTACCTTGGCCACGACCGCGTCGCGCACCGCCTTGGCGCCGGCCTCGCCGCGGCCCTTGGTGAACCACGGCGTATCGATATAGCCGGGACAAACCGTGTTGACGCGGATCAGGGGCGCCAGCGCGCGCGCCAGCGACTGCGTCATGGTGTTGAGCGCGCCCTTGCTCGCGGCATAGGCAACGGAGGAGCCGCCGCCCGAGATACCCGCGACCGATGACACGTTCACCACCGCAGACGGCAGGCCGGACGCTTTCGCGCCGGCCTCGAGCTGGGCGCGAGCCGCGCGGATCATCTGGAACGGGCCGATGGTGTTGACGGCATAGATGCGCTGAAAATCCTCGGCCGAAAGCCCGTCGAGATCGTGGTGCGGCACATGCTTGGTGGTGCCGGCATTGTTGACCAGTATGTCAAGACGGCCCCACCCTGCCGCGGCAGCCGCGATCTTCGTGCAGTCCTCATCGCGCGAAACGTCGCCCTGCACCACAATGACTTCGGCGCCGGCGCTGCGGCAGAGATCGGCGGTCGCCTCGGCTTCCGCCTTGCTGCTGGAATAGTTGACGACGATGCGCGCGCCGCCCTTTGCCAGAATGGCCGCGGTAGCCGCCCCGAGGCCAGAGGCAGAACCGGTTACGATCGCGCACAAACCATCCTTCGACATCCGCATTTCCTCGTGTTGATTTTGAGCCGGGCTTGCAACTGCCCGATAGGGTCCGTTGGCGCCCTTACCATATCGCGCGGCCGGATGCGCGCAAATCCGCCAAATCCGTTGCGCGGAATTTATTCTTTCTCTGATGACGCTCATGCCAACGCCGCAGGCGGCCCTGCGGACAGCGCTTGTCAGGGCTATGGCTTTTGCCCATCATAAAGCGCAAGAAAAGACCGCACCCGAGACCATGGCCCAGGCGCCAGGCCGGGCCGATGCCAATCAATTTCGAGGAACGCCGTGGCGGAGAGTGAGAATATTGTCGTCGAGACCGCGGAGAAGATCTTCGCCGATCTCGCCGACGCCCAGACCATCAACAACGACAAGAAGGGCGCGTGGAAGGCGCCGCTCTGGCAGGCACTGACCGAGGCCGGTCTACCGCTGTCCTGGGTGCCGGAGGATTGCGGCGGTTCGGGCGCTTCTCTCGCCGAAGGCTTTGGCGTGCTCGGCGCGGCCGGACGCTTTGCGATCGCGGTCCCGCTCGCCGAAACCATGCTGGCGGGATGGCTATTGGCGCAGGCAAAAATCTCCTCGCCCGACGGCGAAATGACGGTCGCGCCCGCGAGCCCGAAAGACCGGATTACCGTCAATGCCGACGGCAGCCTGTCGGGCAAGGCCCGCGGCGTGCCGTTTGCGAAAGCAGCAAAGCACATTGCGGTGCTCGCCGGCGACGCAAAGGGCGCGCTGTCGATCGCGCTGGTCGATGCCGCAAAATGCCGGATCGAGAGCGGGATCAATCTCGGCGGCGACCATTCGGATACCGTGACGCTGGACAAGGTGCAGCCGGTCACGATCAAGCCGGCGCCGAAGGGTTTCGACCAGGCGCAATTGATGCTGATGGGCGGCGTCGCGCGATCGATGCAGATCGCGGGCGCGCTGGAATCGATGCTGGAAATCTCCGTGCGCTATTCCAACGAGCGCGTCGCGTTCGAAAAGAAGATATCCAAGTTCCAGGCGGTGCAGCACAACCTCGCGCGGCTCGCCGGTGAATCGGCGGCGGCGCTTGCAGCGGCCACCTCGGCCGCGGACGCCTTTGCCAACGCGACCTCCTTCAACGACGAGCTGTTCCTCGAAGCGGCTGCTGCAAAGATCCGTTGCTCGGAGGCGGCGGAGAAAGGCGGCGGCATCGCCCATCAGGTGCACGGCGCGATCGGATTTACCATCGAGCACATCCTGCATCGCTATTCGCTGCGCGCGCTGGCGTGGCGCGACGATTTCGGTTCCGAAAGCTACTGGGCGGTCGAGCTCGGCAAGCTCGTCTGCGACCGCGGCGCCGATGAACTGTGGCCGCTGGTGGCCTCGCGCTGACCTGCACCGATTAGCTGGCTTTAGAAGTCGAGATAGACAATGACCGCAGCCCTTCGTTTCGATCCGATCCGCCTGCCCGAAAAGTGCGAGCAGTTGCGCAAGGAAGTGCGCGCCTTCCTCGCCGAGGAAATCGCCGCCGGCACCTTCGATCCGCACAAGCCGAACCGCGAGGACACCGACGTGCCGGAGTTCTCCCGCAAGGTCGGCGAGCGCGGCTGGCTCGGCATGACCTGGCCAAAAAAGTATGGCGGCCACGAGCGCTCGTTCCTCGAGCGCTATGTCGTGACCGAGGAAATGCGCATCGCCAACGCGCCGACGCGGCGCTTCTTCGTCGCCGACCGGCAGAGCGGCCCGGTGCTGCTGAAATACGCGCCCGAGCACATCAAGATGGAAATCCTGCCGCGCATCTGCAAAGGCGAGATCTGCTTTGCGATCGGCATGAGCGAACCGAACTCGGGCTCTGATCTGTTCGCGGCAAAGACCCGCGCCACCAAGACCGACGGCGGCTACCTGATCAACGGCACCAAGATCTGGACCTCCTCGGCCCATATCGCCGACTACATGATTGCGATCTTCCGCACTTCGCCGCCGACGAAGGAAAATCGCCGCCACGGCCTGACGCAGTTCCTGGTCAAGATGAAGCAACCGGGCATCCAGGTTAACCCGATCGGCCAGATCACCGGGCAATATGAATTCAACGAAGTCGTCTTCACCGACTTCTTCGTCCCCGACGATCACGTGCTCGGCGAGGTCGACGGCGCCTGGAAGCAGGCGACTTCCGAACTCGCCTACGAGCGCTCGGGTCCGGAGCGCTTTCTGGAAACCTACTACGTGCTGACCGAACTGGTCCGCGCCGTCGGCAGGAATCCCGATACCCGCAGCGCCGAGGGCATCGGCCGGCTGGTGGCGCAGGTCCACACCATGCGGCGCATGTCGGTCTCGGTGGCGGGTATGCTGCAGGCCGGCAAGGAGCCGGTGGTGGAAGCTTCCATTGTCAAGGACATGGGCACGGTGTGGGAACAGCAGCTCCCGCATCGCGTGCGCGACCTGGCCGCCTTCGTCGAGGAAACCGCCACCAATCGCGAGACGCTGGAGAAGCAACTCGACTTCGCCATCAAGACGGCGCCCAAGCTGACGATCCAGGGCGGCACCACCGAGGTGCTGCGCGGCATCATCGCCCGCGGGCTCGGCCTGCGCTAGTCTGCTGCGCGCTCCTCATGGTGAGGAGCGCGGAACGCGCGTCTCGAACCATGAGGCCCGATCTGTGGCCTCCATCCTTCGAGATGCCCGCGGCCCGCGGGCTCCTCAGGATGAGGGGATAGGATATTTGTGACGCAATACGAGTACCGCGCCGGTCCGACCAGCGCTCATTCAAAGAGGAAACCCCATGAGCAAGTACACTGATATCGGCGTCGAGAAGCACGGCCACGTCGGCCTGATCGAAATCCGGCGGCCGCCGCTGAACTTCTTCGACATCTCGCTGATCAACCAGATCGCGGATGCGCTGGAGGAGTTCGACAAGGACATCGAAATCCGCGCCTCGGTTCTTGCAGCCCAGGGCAAGGCGTTCTGCGCCGGCGCCAATTTCAACGATCCGGCGCGGCAGGCGCAGGAGGCGGCCGAGGCCAAGGCCGAAGCCAAGGGCGATCCCGCCGACAGCCTGGGCTCGATCAACAGCCTCTATCTGCATGCCGTACGCATCTTCCGCGCCAAGAAGCCGATCGTCGCCGCCGTGCACGGCGCCGCCATCGGCGGCGGCCTCGGGCTTGCGGTATCGGCGGATTTCCGCGTCACCTGCCCGGAAGCGCGCTTCTCCGCCAACTTCACCAAGCTCGGCTTCCATCCCGGCTTCGGCCTGACCACGACGCTTCCCGAACTGGTCGGCAAGAACAATGCGGAACTGATCTTCTACACCAGCCGCCGCGTCACCGGCGAGGAAGCGACTAAAATGGGCCTTGCTAATGTCTGCGTGCCGCAGGACCAGGTGCGGGCCGAAGCGATGAAGCTCGCCAACGAGATCGCCGAATGCTCGCCGCTCGGCCTGCTCTCCACCCGCGCCACCATGCGCGACGGCCTCGCCGACCGCGTGCTCGCCGCCACCAATCACGAACTCGCCGAGCAGTCGCGGCTGCGCAAGACCGAAGACTTCAAGGAAGGCGTCAAGGCCACGGCGGAACGCCGCGTGGCGAACTTCAAGGGGCGTTGAGAGCGCGCAACCTGCTCTTCCCTTCTCCCCTTGTGGGAGAAGGTGGCGCGATTGATCCACCCTCTCCCACAAGGGGAGAGGGGAAGCGTCCATTCATGCCACCAGCCTGAACGTCACGCCGCAAAGCTCGAACGTATCGCCCGACACCTTGCAGCCTTTTGCTTTGGCCGCATCGCGCACTTTGGCGATATCGGCGACCTTGAACGTCAACCCGCTCATCAGGTCGCTCGCGCCCTTGACGAAGCGGAAGCTGGCATTGGGCAATTTCAACGCGGGTTCGCCGCTCGCGGTCCTGCTGACGGTGATACCGGTGATCCTGCCCCAATGCTCGGCGAGCCCCTGCGGATCGGGGCTCTCCATTTCGACTTCGGTCAGCGCCTGCGTGACACCCTTCCGGATGGCTTTCTGCCAGTCCGGTCCCGCCGGCGGATAGGGCCCCAGCACGTCGTCGCTGCCTTCAGTGTGGTTGAACTCGATGAAGGCGGCGCGGCAATCGCGCGGATGCAGTTGCACGCCGTGATAGGGCGCATGCGTAATCACGTTTGCCGTGCGCACGCCGATGCCGTTGGCGTGCCTGCCGCGCGCGTCGGGATCGTCGCAGCAGAAAATCGCCATGTAGCCGCCACGGCCGCCGGTCTTGTCGAGGAAACGCCCTGCGGCCGTCCCCGCTTGCGTCGGCGCCACGACTTCCAGCAGGATGGTGTCGACCGGCAGCAGCGCATTCTCCAGCCCGTATTTGGCGACGTTGCCGTCGCGGTAGCAGACGTCGAGGCCCATGATGGCGGAGATGTCCGAAATCACGGGCTCCAGATGCGGCGCCACCAGGCAGATCTGCCGCAGCCTGAGATACTCGGCCATCTCAATGCCCCTGAAATGCGGGCTTGCGCTTCTCGACAAACGCCTTCGCCGCTTCCTTGTGATCGGCGGTCTCGCCCGAGCGTGAGTGATGGATCGCCTCGGCGTCGAAGCAGGCTTCGAGCGACATCGTCTCGGCGTTGTTGATGTTGCGCTTGATGTAGCCCAGCGTCACCGACGGCCCTTGCGCGAGCGACATCGCGAGATTATGCGCCTCGGCATCGATCTCGGCATCCGGCACCACTTTCGTCACCATGCCGAGATTGTAGGCTTCCGTCGCGCTCAGCACCGGCGAGGTCAGATAGAGTTCGCGCGCCTTGGCGCTGCCGAGCATCTGGGTGAGGAAATAGGTGCCGCCGTAGTCGCCCGACAGTCCGACCTTGGCGAATGCGGTGGTGATCTTGCAGGAGGCGCTGGCGACGCGCAGGTCGCAGGACAGCGCGATCGACAAC
>JAFAGM010000001.1 GCA_023422775.1 Pseudomonadota bacterium | reverse complement strand
GGGCAAAGCGAAGCGTGCCCACCATCTCTCGACAGACCTCATCGTGAACGGTGGGCACGCTTCGCTTTGCCCACCCGACAAATTCTTAATATGTAATCCTCAAGCCCAGCCCGCCATGAAGCGTGTTGCCGACCGGCTGCGGGCCGGCGGTGCCGTTGAGGAAGAGGTCGGCGACCCAGCCCTTGCTGATCCGGAAACCGAGGCGGCCGCCATATTCGAGCCAGCCCTGGTTGCCGATCGTGGGGACGATGGTGCCGTCGCCCGTCACGGTCGCGACGATGCCGGATTTCGTGCCGAAGGATTGCACCCAGCCGCCGTTGATATTGGCCTCGACGCTGGCGCCGAACAGATGCGTCCATTGTCCGCCGATCTTGACGAGGCTGGTGCGGTCGGTGCCGCTCGCAATCGTGGTGTCGAACGGGTTGAAGGCGACGTTGGGATCGGTATAGCCCTTGACCCGCTGCCAAAGCTGCCAGACCTCGACGGAAGCCGCGACTTCGTCGCGCGGCGACAACCGGCTCATCCAGCCCGCGCGGCCATAGACGGCGTAATTCCCGCTCGATGTCGAACTTTCGAGCGACACTGCGCCGAGGCTTGTGGTGTAGCTGCGCGAGTAACGCACTTTCTGGAACGGCGAGAGTATGGCGCCGATATCGAAGAATGGCCGCGACGATCCCCAGTCGACGAAATCATAGCGCAGCGCGAACGCGCCGATCGGCGCGCTGGTGACGTTGTAGCCGCCTTCGTTGAACTGGGTGTAGGCGATGCCGGCGAGCAGCGACAGATCGGAGGTCAGGTTCTTGCGGCCGTGGATGCCGGCAGAGAACGAGCCCGCCGAACCGAACGCGCTGACGCAGTCATTGCAATTGACCTGCTCGTTGACGCCCAGCAGCACGGTGCCCAGCACGCGGTTGGTGACCATCTGGTTGAAGCGCTGATTGGCCAGATCGTTGATCGAGCCGGCGTTCGAACCCGCGATCGGCGTTGGGGACGGGCTTGAAGTTGGGGTTGAGGTCGGAGTCGAGGTTGGCGTTGGGCTCGGACTCGGACTCGGACTTGGGCTCGGCGAAGGTGACTGGGCCCAGGCGGGCGATTGCGCCGCGAGCAGTGCGAGCGTCACCGACACCACGAGACTGCGGATGAAGCCTGCCATCGTCAGCGCCCGCACAGCATGCCGGTGGGATCGCTGCCGTCATCGACGATGACCGGTGAGGCATCCGCATATTGCGTCGTGGTGCAAAGTCCCGCGGCGGCACTGCAGGTCGCGGCAAAGGTCCAGGGCGGGTTGTTGGTCTTCTTGATCGTCGACCTGCCGCCCCCGCTGGAGGTAATGATGGCGGTGTCGCCGGGGCTGGTGAGTTGAATGCATTCGAAGCTGACGGTGCAGACGCTGGCCGCACCTTCCTGCAGGTTGACGATGGTCTGGCCGCGCTGCGACAGGATATCGAGCGTGGTGCCGCGGACGCCGATGGTCGCCAGCGGCGTCGTGATCCTGTAGGCGGCCTTGTCCGAATGGCCGGTGACGAAACGAAACGCGCCCGACGTCAGCCGGATCGCGACGTCGCGATAATGGGTGGAGTCGTCGAATACGGTACGGTCGAGCTTGAGCGTCGCGTTGGGCCCGAGCGACAGATTGGTGCTGTCCGCCATTACCAGTCGCGTGGCGCTGTCGCGGCCCGTGCGCACGACCTCGTCACGCACCAGCCCGTCGCCGACCTTGATCTGGGTGGTCGAGGATGCGGCAACGCGGAGCACTTCGTTCTTGACGACGGCGGCTTCGCCAACGCGCGTCTGGGCGGAAGCTGGAACGGCCGTCAGCGCAATGGCAAGGCCGAAGGCAACGAACGATAAAAAGCCATTACGCAAATTCATTTCGACGCAAATTCATTTCATAATCGATCGAGTTAATCCCGACATCGTACCGGACCGCGCGCGCCGATGTTGTGGCAGAAATGGCACAAGCCGCGCCTCAGTGGCCCATGCGTTAGTGACGGCGGAAACAGATTTCGTTCAATGTGATGGACATAAAAATCTGTTGCGCCCACACTCAATTTCGCCGCAATCCGTTTGTCCGCGAGTCAGTTGCTTCGAATCCGTGAAGACATCGTCCCAATCATATTCAGTTCTCCCGGAATCGATGATGCGCAGCGCCATCGTCGCCGGAATCATCTTCGTCATCGCGCATTTCGCGATGCTGATCGGCATAACAACTCCGGAGAAGTTCTATTTCGACGAGGTGCATTATGTCCCGGCGGCGCGGCAGATGCTGGAGCCCGTGATGCCGCAGCCGATGCTCAACCCGATGCATCCGCCGCTGGCAAAGCAGCTCATCGCGCTGTCGATCCGTTCGTTCGGCGACGGCCCGCTGGGCTGGCGCTATCCGGCTGCCTTGTTCGGATCGCTCGCCCTCGTGGCAGCGTATCTGTGCGGCCTGGCGCTGTTTGCCGCGCAAGGCCCGGCGATCGCTGCAACGCTGCTGGCCTTCTTCAACCAGATGCTGTTCGTGCAATCGCGGATCGCGATGCTGGATATTTTTGCGCTCGCTTTCAGCCTGCTTGGTGTCGCGGCGTTCATGCACGGCTTTCGAAGGCAACGGCCGCATCTGTGGTTCGGGCTCGCTGGCGTGGCCTTCGGCCTGTCGATCGGCTGCAAATGGAGCGGGCTGTTCGTGCTCGCGGTTTGCATCGTCATCATCGCCGCCGTCCGGCTGCTGCAAGGCTGGCGCGCGCAGTTTGCCGATGCACGGCCCGAGGACTGGTACCGGCCTGACCTTTGGCCCGACTTCAGGGCCTGGCATTTTGCGGCGTGCCTCATTTTGATTCCGGCCGTGGTTTATCTCGCGACCTTCGTTCCGCTCTACGGCTTCTCGCTCACCGGCATCCTGGAAGCGCAACGGCGGATTTTCAGCGACAACACCACGACCGCGATCGCGGGCCATACCTATATGAGTTCGTGGCCGTCGTGGCCGTTCCTCGTGCGCCCGGTCTGGTATCTGTTCGACAAGGTCGGGGAAGATCGCATCGCCGCCGTCGTCTTTCTCGGCAATCCGCTGATCCTGTGGCCGGCGCTGATCGCGCTCGCCATCTGCCTGCGCGACTGGATCGTGACGCGGCGGGCGGATCCGTTCCTGATACTGGCGTTTTATTTCGGCCCGTATCTCGCATGGGCGCTGCTGCCGCGCACGCTCGGCTTCATCTATTACTATCTGCCGGCGGCGACCACGGCGAGCTTTGCCCTGGTCTATGCGCTGAGACGCGGCAACATGCCCGGCTGGCCGTTATGGGCCTGTGTTGCGATCGGTGCTGCCGGCTTCGCCGCCATGTTGCCGATATCCGCTGCGTTCATCGGCACGTCGATGGCGGCGTTCAACCGTCTGATGGTCTTCCAGAACTGGATCTGAGACGGCCGTTCGTCCACGCCAACCGCTTTGCGGATGATCTCCCTGAAGCACTCACTTCGCGGCGGTCTTGGTATCCATGTTGACGACCTGCACCCGGCGGTTGGTCGGGTCCATCGGCGCGTTCGCATCCTTTGGCCTGCTTTCGCCGTAACCGACGGTCACCAGGCTGGCGCCGGCGATGCCGTATTTCTCGGTCAGGTACTTCTTGATCGTGTCGGCGCGGCGTTCGCTGAGTTCCTGATTGTAGCCCTCGCTACCGATCGCGTCGGTGTGACCGGCAACCACGAAGGTCGAACCCTTCAGGTCGGGGCTGGAAAGCGCCTTGCCGAGTTCCTGCACGGCTGACGTCGAGCCCTTGCTGATGTCGGCCGAGTTGTAGTCGAACTGGATCTCCAGATCGATCTTCGGCTTGGTGGCGGCGAGCTCCGCGATTTCCTGGCGTTCGCCGAGCGACAGCGACCGCGTCTTGCGGTTGCGCAGCGTGTTGACGAAGCTGGTCTCCCTGGCCTGTGCTGCGGTGTCGACCGGCTGCTGCCCGGTGGAGAGGCCGCGGGTTGCGGATTTCGGCTTCAGCGCGCCGAGGATCTGGTCGGCCGAAACGGTGTCGCCGGCCACGGCCAGCCCCGCCGACATCGACAGCGCGGCGCTGATCGTCACGATTGAAAGTTGAAAGCGGTTCATTGTCCTATCCTCACTGTTAACGCCTGCAAGCTGGCCTGCATGACGTTTTGATGCTGCGAACATAGGTTCGGTTCAAACCAGTGAATGTGACCCAAGTCACCTTCAGGCCACCTTCATATCACCCTGGTAAAGGACGGCTTGCCGCGTGGGCGGCACCGACTGGATGCGCATTTGCCGGAACCATTGTCGTTGTTCCGATGCCGCGCCAGCGCCGAGCTGTGGACAACAAATCGGCAAGATGCACACCTAGCTGGATCGCTCACGAAGAACATCCGAAAAAGGAATCGTTCGGCGCAACCAACGGGCGAGGCGGGTGTGCAGTCAGTCAAGCGTCAGCGCGAGTATCTGGGCTATCGCACCAGCACGCCGGAGCCGACGAGTTCCGGAAGTTCGATGCCAACATTGATCGGTGCGGCCATGATCGCCGCTGCAATCCTGCTGTCGACGCTGATCAGTTCCATCGGCAGCCGCTACATCGGGATCGAAAGCCCGACCGAGGAAAGCGCGTGGCTGGTCGATCGTCTGACCGGTGCCGTCTACAAGTGCCAGGCCACGCATGCGGGCCGCGCCTCCTGCGAGGCCGATATCTCCACCGGCAGCATCGGGGAGCCGCAGAAGCACAGCGACTCGGGTAACCCCTGATCCTCGGCGCCTGATCGAGGACTCCTCACGGCGGCGAATCCGGCTACATTGCCGCGCGATGCCCCGCGTGACCGTCCCCCGACCCCTGTCCAAAGCCGAGGCCCGGCGAATCTGGCTGCATGCCCAGCGGCTCGATACCCGCGAGCCATTTGGCAGTGGACCGCAGGCCGTGGCCGCGGCGGTGGATCATCTTGGCTACGTCCAGATCGACACCATCCATGTGATCGAGCGCTGCCATCATCACATTCTCCATAGCCGCATCCCGGACTACGCCCGCGCGGACCTGCGGCAGGCGCAGAGCATCGACAAGAGCGTTTTCGAATACTGGACCCATGCGCTGTCCTATGTGCCGGCGCGGGATTTTCGCTTCTTCGTCTCGGCGATGCGGCTGCACCGGCGCGAAGGCCATAAATGGTTCGCTTCCGTCAAGCCCGAGGATACGCGCAAGGTGATGCGGCTGTTGCGGCGCGACGGCGCGCTCACCATTCGCGACATCGACGACGACGTGCTGACCGACAAGGAACATTTGTGGCAGAGCCGCAAGCCCTCGAAGCGGGCGCTGCAGCTAGCCTTCTATACCGGCGAGGTCACGATCTCGGAACGCACCGGCATGCTCAAGACCTATGAGTTGATGACGCGGCATTTCGGCTGGGACAAGCCGCCGAAGCCGGCGCCGTCGGCCGAAATCACCGCCTACCTGCTCGATCGGGCATTGCGTTCGCAGGGGCTCGTCAGCCTGGATTCCGTCTGTCATCTCGACGCGCCGAGCAAGGCGGCGGTGCGGCGCCTGATCGAAGCGCGGGTGCGGCGCAAGGAACTGGCCCCGGTCGCGCTCGAAGGCGCCGGCAAGCAGGAGCATTGGGCGCGGACCGAGGTGCTGGAGGCGGACTGGTCGGGGTCGGCAGGCGAGGGCGATGCCGGTCTCGTTCACATCCTCTCGCCGTTCGATCCCCTCATCATCCAGCGCAAGCGCACCGAACTGTTCTTCAACTACGGTCACCGGTTCGAGGCCTATGTACCGAAGGACAAGCGCCTTTTCGGGTACTTCGCGCTGCCGGTCCTGGTCGGCGAAGACATCGTCGCCGCGATCGACCTGAAGACCGATCGCCAGAACAAGAAGCTCCTCATGCAGAAGTGGAGCTGGGTCGGAAAGGGCGCAATGCGCAGCCTGCGCAAGGACTTCAAGCGCCGCATTGAGGAAGAACTGCACCGCTTCGAGCGGTTTCAGTTGGCGGATTAGCAACCCGCCGCCGCGCTTGCCGCCACCAGCCCCTCGCTGTTCTACGCCTGGGCTGCTCGCGAACCGGCCTCGGCCACAAGCGGGGAATCATCGGAAGCATCCGAGAATGGCCTCTCCAGTTCCTCGATCATCCCGCGCGCGATTTCCCGCTCGCCCATGATGACCGTATCCGCTCCCAACCCCTGCAGATGTTTGACCTCGGCGTCCGAATGCGCGCGCGCGATGATCCGGATATTGGCGTTGGCGGCGCGGGCCTGCTGGACGATCTGTCCCGCCTCGAATGCCTCCGGAATGGCCACGACGACGTTTCGGCTCCTGGGGAGTCCCGCAGCCTTGAGAATTTCGGGCGTCGCGGCATTGCCCATGAGCGCTTCGATGCCGCTCTCCGTGAGTTTGCTGACCGTGCTGTCCGAAGCCTCGATCACGAGGAACGGCAGCTTCTTCTGCCTCAGGTCATTGCCGATGAGATTTCCGACCCTGCCGTAACCGACCAGGATCGTGTGATCCGTCAGGTGCGTCATCGGGATCGCCTTGGGCGTCTTCACCCGGCTCGGAGAGGGCGCGTTGCGGCGCTCGCGCTGCGCGATCAGCCAGTCGACGCCCGCGAACACCAGGGGATTGAGCATGATGGAAAGGATCGCGCCGGCGAGGATCAGGTCGCGGGCCTGCTTGGAAAGCAGGTTCGAGCCGAAGCCAAGTTCCGCCAGGATGAAGGAGAACTCGCCGATCTGGGCAAGGCTCGCCGAAATCGTCAGTGCGGTTGCGACCGGGTGGCGGAACGCCAGCACGATCAGGAATGCGGCGAGCGATTTCCCGATGATGATGACAAGGAGGGTTGCGATCAGCGGCCACGGATCGCGGATCACGCTGGACGGGTCGAACAGCATTCCGACCGACACGAAGAACAGCACCGCAAAGGCATCGCGCAGCGGCAGCGATTCCTCTGCGGCGCGCTGGCTGAGCGGCGACTCCCGCAGCATCATCCCGGCAAAGAACGCGCCCAGCGCCAGCGACACGTCGAACAGTTTGGTCGATCCGAACGCGACGCCCAGCGCGATCGCCAGCACGGCGAGCCGGAACAGTTCGCGCGATCCCGTGTGCGCGATGTAATGCAGGATCCACGGGATGACCCGTCGTCCCACGACCAGCATCACGGCGATGAAAAGCGCAATCTTGGCGGCCGTCAGCAGCAATATGCCCCCGAGCCCGAGTTCGAAATGGGCGCCGAGCAGCGAGGCGGTAGTCTTGGCGCCCCCGTTTTGCAGGTTCGCAAAGGCTGGAATCAGGACGAGTGCGAGCACCATGGCCAGGTCTTCGACGATCAGCCAGCCGACGGCGATGCGGCCGCGTCCCGTCTCCATCAGGCGGCGCTCCTGCAGGGCGCGGAGCAGGACGACGGTACTTGCCACCGACAGCGCCAGTCCGAAGACGAGGCCCTCGCTGATCTTCCATCCCATCAGCAGGGCGAGGCCAAGGCCCATCAGCGTTGCAACCGCGATCTGGAAGATGGCCCCCGGGATCGCGATGGCTTTGACGGACAGAAGGTCCTTCAGCGAGAAATGCAGGCCCACGCCGAACATCAGGAGGATGATGCCGAGTTCGGCGAGCTCCGTCGCCAGCGCCTGGTCGGCAACGTAGCCCGGCGTGAAGGGGCCCACCGCGACGCCGGCGAGCAGGTATCCGACCAGGGGGGATATCTTCAGGCGTTGCGCAATGGTGCCGAAAAAAAACGCGAGCCCGAGGCCCGCCGCGATGGTGGCGATCAGAGGTGTGTCATGCGGCATTTGGACGTCTTCGCACAGGCGGACTCTCTGTGCGCTGCGACCAAGTGAGGCTCCCCCCAAGAAGTGAGGCTCCCCAGGCCAGCTCTCGAAGCAAGCTCAAAAACTCGCGGAACAACCCCATGCAAAGTAGCGGGCCGCGTCGATAGGGTCTGGGAACCGGCTGATTGCCAAGCGCCCGGTTCCTCACGAAATGGTGTCTACTGACGATTATTGACATTCGTCAGAGAACATTACACAGTCTTCATCGATCCTGCGATGGAGAGTTCCGATGTTCGCTCTTTCTATTTTATCTAGTTATTACAGGCTCTTGGCTGGTGCTTCGTTGGCCTTTGCGGCGGTTGCGCTGACCGGTTGCAATGAAAAGGCGGCAGAGGTGACCGCCCCCGGACGTCCGGTCCTGGTCGCGACCGTGCACTACGCAGCCGAGACGCCCGAGCGCAGCTTCGTCGGCACCATCCGGCCCCGGATCGAGACCGATATGGGCTTTCGGGTGCCCGGCAAGGTCGCCAAGCGTCTCGTGGAGGTCGGCCAGACCGTCGATGTCGGCCAGCCGCTCGCCACCCTCGACGAGGTCGATCTGAAGCTGCAGGCCGAACAATCGGAGGCCGAGTACAGCGCCGCCACGGGCGTGCTGGCGCAGGCGACCGCTTCCGAGCAGCGCGCCAAGGATCTGCGGGCCAAGGGCTGGACCACGGATGCGCAGATGGATCAGAGCCGCGCGGCAGCCGATGAGGCGCGGGCGCGCTTCAATCGCGCCGAGCGTTCGGTCGAACTCACCAAGAACTCTCTTTCCTATGCAACGCTGGTCGCCGATACCCGCGGCGTCGTCACCGCAACCCTGATCGATCCCGGCCAGGTCGTAGCCTCCGGCCAGACCGCGGTTCGCATCGCGCGCTTTGCGGAAAAGGAAGCCGTGGTCGCGATCCCGGAGACGCTGGTCGGCCGCGCCAAGTCCGGCACCGCCACCGTGACGCTGTGGACCGATGCCGACAGGAAATATGCCGCGAAGCTGCGCGAGATCGCGCCGTCGGCCGATCCGGCGACGCGGACCTATCTCGCAAAGTTCTCGCTGCCGGGGGCCGACGACAAGGTTTCGCTCGGCATGACCGCGACGCTGACGCTGGCGGACGCTGCCACCGAACGCGTGGCCAAGCTGCCGCTGTCGGCGCTGTTCAGCCAGGGCAGCAATCCCTCTCTCTATATTGTCGACGATTCCGGCGCCGTGACGCTGAAGCCGGTGATCGTGAAATCCTATGACAGCAATTCGGTGGTGATCTCCGGCGGCGTCAACGAGGGCGCCAAGGTGGTCGCACTCGGCGTGCAGAAGCTCGATCCGGCCCAGAAGGTCCGGGTGGTTTCGTCGCTGTCGTTCTGAGTTTCCTCTGTCATTGCGAGCCAACGGGTCGGGCGAATGCCCGCCCGATGGCAGGCTCCGCGAAGCAATCCATTTCGCCACAAGGAAGCATGGATTGCTTCGTCGCTCCGCTCCTCGCAATGACGGCATCGATCGATCACGTCCTTGGCAACAGAGTTATCGTTGGAGAGTGACATGAAGCGCTTCAATCTTTCGGCCTGGGCGGTTGCTCATCCGACCCTGATCCTGTTTTTGATGATTGCGCTCGGCGCCGCCGGCTTCTTCTCCTACCGGTCGCTGGGCCGCGCCGAGGATCCGTTCTTCACGGTGAAGGTGGTCAACGTCTCGGCGATCTGGCCGGGCGCGACCGCGCAGGAAATGCAGACCCAGGTCGCCGATCCGATCGAGAAGAAGCTGCAGGAGCTGCCGTTCTTCGAGAAGGTGCAGACCTATTCCAAGCCGTCGTTCACGGCGATGCAGGTCACGTTCAAGGATTCGACCCCGCCCAAGGACGTGCCCTACCTGTTCTACCTGCTGCGCAAGAAGCTCGTCGACGTGCAGGGCCAGTTGCCCACGGGCCTGCTCGGTCCGGTCGTCAACGATGAATTCTCCGACGTCGATTCCATCCTCTACATGATGACCGGCGACGGCGCCGATTACGCGCAGTTGAAGAAGGCCGCCGAAGGCATGCGGCAGCGGCTCTTGAAGGTGAACGGCGTCACCAAGGTCAATCTTTACGGCACCCAGGACGAGCGCATCTTCGTCGAATTCTCGCACGCCAAGCTGGCGACGCTCGGCATCACGCCGCAGGCGCTGTTCGATTCGCTCGCCAAGCAGAACAACGTCACCCCGGCCGGCACGGTGGAAACCTCCTCGCAGCGTGTGCCGCTGCGCGTCACCGGCGCGCTCGACGGCGCCAAGGCGGTGGCGGAAACCCCGGTCGAGAGCAATGGCCGCGTGTTCCGGCTCGGCGACATCGCCACCGTCACGCATGGCTTCGTCGATCCGCCGACCTTCGTCGCCCGCCAGGAAGGCAAGCCCGCCATCGGCATCGGCGTCGTCACCGCCAAGGGTGCCAACATTCTCGAACTCGGCAAGGACGTCGAGAAGGCGACCAATGACTTCATGAAGGCGGTGCCTCAGGGCATCAATGTCGAGCAGATCGCCGACCAGCCGAAGGTGGTCGAGCGTGCCGTCGGCGAGTTCGTGCATTCCTTCATCGAGGCGCTCGCGATCGTGCTGTTCGTCTCCTTCCTGGCGCTCGGCTGGCGCACCGGCATCGTGGTGGCGATGTCCGTGCCGCTGGTGCTGGCGATCGTCTTCATCGTCATGAGCGCGATGTCGATCGATCTGCACCGCATCACGCTCGGCGCGCTGATCATCGCGCTCGGCCTCCTGGTCGACGACGCGATCATCGCGGTCGAGATGATGGTGGTGAAGATGGAACAGGGCTGGGACCGCATGCGCGCGGCCGCCTTTGCCTGGGAATCAACTGCGTTTCCGATGCTCACGGGGACGCTGGTCACGGCCGCTGGCTTCCTCCCCATCGGCTTTGCCAATTCGGCGGTCGGCGAATATGCCGGCGGCATCTTCTGGATCGTGGCGATCTCGCTGGTCGCCTCCTGGTTCGTGGCGGTGATCTTCACGCCCTATATCGGCGTCAAGCTCCTGCCCAACATCAAGGTCCACCAAAACCACGATCCGCATGCGATCTACGAGACGCGGATGTACCGGGGCCTGCGTGCCGTGGTGCAGTGGTGCGTCGACCACCGGGTCAAGGTGGTGCTGGCCACCGTCGGCGTGTTCGTTCTTTCCATCGTCGGCTTCGGCCACGTCCAGCAGCAGTTCTTCCCGCTGTCGGAGCGGCCCGAACTGTTCCTGCAGTTGCGCCTGCCGGAAGGCACCGCCTTCAACGTCACGGAGAAGTCCGTCAAGAAGGCCGAGGCGATGCTGAAGGACGACAAGGACATCGCGACCTACACCTCCTATGTCGGACAGGGTTCCCCGCGCTTCTGGCTCGGCCTCAATCCGCAACTGCCGAACGAGGCCTTTGCCGAGATCGTGATCGTGTCGAAGAACGTCGAGGCTCGCGAACGGATCAAGGCGCGGCTGGAGAAGGCGGTCTCCGAAGGTGAGTTGACGGAAGCGCGCGTGCGCATCGATCGCTTCAATTTCGGTCCACCGGTCGGCTTCCCGGTCCAGTTCCGCGTGATCGGCCCCGATCCCAACACCGTGCGCGACATCGCCTACAAGGTGCGCGACGTCATGAAGCAGAACAAGAACGTCGTGGAGCCGCAGCTCGACTGGAACGAACAGTCGCCGTATCTCAAGCTGGTCGTGGACCAGGACCGGGCGAGGGCGCTCGGCCTGACCCCGCAGGACGTCTCGCAGGCGCTCGCCATGCTGATATCAGGCGCGCCGGTCACGACGATCCGTGACGGTATCGAGAAGGTCGGCGTGGTCGCGCGGGCGATTCCGTCCGAACGGCTCGACCTCGGCCGCGTCGGCGAACTCACCGTGACGTCACGTAATGGCGTTGCCGTGCCGCTGCAGCAGATTGCCCGGGTCGAGTATGCCCACGAGGAGCCGATCATGTGGCGGCGCAACCGCGACATGGCGATCACGGTGCGTACCGATGTCGTCGACGGCGTGCAGGCGCCTGACGTCACCAACCAGATCTGGCCGAAGCTGCAGGAAATCCGCGACAACCTCGAGCCGGCCTACCGGATCGAGCCGGGCGGCGCGTTCGAGGAGTCCGCCAAGGGCAACGCTTCGATCTTCGTGCTGTTTCCGTTGATGGTGATCGTGATGCTGACGCTGCTGATGATCCAGCTGCAGAGCTTCTCGCGCCTGATCCTGGTGTTCCTCACCGCGCCGCTCGGTATCGTCGGCGCCTCGCTCGGCCTCAACGTCGCGAACCAGCCGTTCGGCTTCGTGGCGCTGCTCGGCCTGATCGCGCTGGCCGGCATGATCATGCGCAACGCGGTCATTCTGGTCGACCAGATCGAGGCCGACGTCTCGCAGGGCCTGACGCGCAAGGAAGCCATCGTCGAGGCAACCGTCCGGCGTGCCCGGCCGGTGGTGCTGACCGCGCTGGCTGCGATCCTCGCCATGATCCCGCTGTCGCGCTCCGCCTTCTGGGGCCCGATGGCCATCACCATCATGGGCGGGTTGTTCGTCGCAACCTTCCTGACCTTGCTGTACCTGCCGGGCCTCTATGCCCTGTGGTTCAGGAAGAGCCTCGAGGAAAGCGGCCAGCCCGGACAGGCTGATCTTGCGCCGCAACATGACATCAAGGAGCAAGCCAGGGGTCCGCACGCAATTCCGCTTGCCGACGCCGCCGAATAATTGAACATTGAGGACTGAGATGACGCTGATTTCGGAAAATGTCGAAACCGACACACGGGAACGGATTCTCGTAGTGGCGGAGCGCTTGTTCCGGGCAATCGGCTACCAGAAGACGACGGTTGCCGACATCGCCAAGGAACTGCGGATGAGCCCCGCCAACGTCTATCGCTTCTTCGATTCGAAGAAGTCGATCCACGAAGGCGTGGCGCGCACGCTGATGGGCGAGGTCGAGGTCGAGGCGCGGCAGATCGTGGCCCAGCCCGGTCCGGCGAAACCTCGCCTGCGCGAGTTGCTCAAGACCGTCAATCGGATGAACACCGAGCGCTATGTCGGCGATTCCAAGCTCCACGAGATGGTCGAGATCGCGATGGAGCAGGACTGGGACGTCTGCGTCGCCCATATCGAATGCGTCACCGGCATCATCGGCGAGGTGATCGCGCAGGGCGTCGCGTCCGGCGAGTTCGAGGCGCCCGACCTGCCGTTGGCTGCGCTCTGCACCTGCACCGGCATGATCCGCTTCTTCCATCCGCAGATGATCGCGCAGGCCGTGAACAAGCCCAGCGCAACGATCGACGAGATGATCGATTTCCTGTTCCGGGCCCTTGAGCCGCGCAAGGCGAATTGAGTCGCTCACTACTTGACTCCGCCGTCATTGCGAGCGAAGCGAAGCAATCCATCGGCTCCGCGCGATGTGGCATGGATTGCTTCGTCGCTTTCGCCCCTCGCAATGACGGAAGAGTCCCGTGACGACCAAAGACCTGCATTACTACGAGCCTAAGAACGGCCACGGCCTCAAGCACGACCCCTTCAACGCCATCATCGCCCCGCGCCCGATCGGCTGGATCTCCTCGCGCGATGGTAGCGGCAACGTCAATCTCGCGCCGTACAGCTTCTTCAACGCCTTCTGCTACGTGCCGCCGATCATCGGCTTCTCCTCGACGAACTGGAAGGACAGCGCGGGTAATATCCAGGACACCGGGGAGTTCGTCTGGAATCTCGCTACCATGGACCTGGCGAAGCAGATGAACGCCACCGCGGCCCATGTCGCCCGAGACGTCGACGAGTTCAAGATCGCGGGTCTCACCGCCGCGCCCTGCAAACTCGTCAACGTGCCCCGTGTGGCCGAAAGTCCGGTCGCCTTCGAATGCAAGCTGACCCAGATCATCCAGTTGCAGGGCGCCAATGGCGAAAAGGCGCAGGCCTGGGTCACCTTCGGCGAGGTCGTCGCCGTGCACATCGACAAGTCCTTCATCAAGGACGGCGTCTACCAGACCGGGCTCGCCCACCCGATCGTCCGCGCCGGCCGCCGCGGCGACTATTTCGAGATCAAGCCGGAAAACATGTTCGAGATGATCCGGCCTGATTGATCTGCAGCGTCGCGATGGCGATGCCGCGCAGATCATTCATCCGCGGCGAATGCGTCGTAGACCAGCTTCTTGAAGGCGGGCGTAATGCGCCCGCGTTCGTTCTGGGTTTGCACCAGCAGGATGTAGATCATGTTCAGATGGGGATCGACACCGAAGTAGGTGCCGCTGCCGCTATCCCATTTGAGTTCGCCGATTGAGCCCGGCGGCGGCGGCTTTGCGTTTCCCGGATCGGTGCGCACCGCAAAGCCGTAACCGAAGCCGAAGCCATCGCCGGGAAAGTAGAAGTAATCCCGCCCAACGCCGGAACCCGGCCCGATATGATCCGATGTCATCGATTTGAATGCCGCCGGGGTAAGATACCGTTTGCCGTCGAGCTCCCCGCCGTTGAGGATCATCTGCGCGAACCGGGCATAGTCGGCCAGGGACGACACCAGTCCGCCGCCGCCGGACTCCCATTCCGGATGGGCGCGGCGTTCAGCTTCGGATTTCTTCAGGATCGTATCGCCAGGCAGCGGCTCCGCCATCCTTGCGCGCTCCCCGGCGTTTTCGAGAACGTATTTGGTGCTGGTCATGCCGAGCGGATCGAGGATGTGCTGCTTTTCGAATTGATACAGCGTCTGTCCGGATACGATCTCGATGATGCGGCCGATGACATCGGTTGAATGACCGTAGCGCCACAGCGTCCCGGGCTGCCGCGCCAGGGGCAACCTGGCGATGCGCTCGGCAAACACCTTGTTGTCGTATTTGCCGTCGAAAAGGTTGGCGTCCATGTAGGCCTTCTCGATCAGCTTGCCGCCGATATAATCGTAGGTGATGCCTGAGGTGTGGCGCAGCAGGTCCATGATCGTAACCGGCCGATCCGGCGGGACGAGTTTCAGCACGGCCGATCCGTCCGCTGTCACGGAACTGACACCTACCTTGACGTCGGCAAACCCCGGAATGAATTTCGACACGGGATCCGCCAGCGAGAGCTTGCCGGCGTCGATCAGCATCATTGCAGCGACACTGGTGATCGGCTTGGTCATCGAGTGGAGTGCGAAAATCGTATCCGGTGTCATCGGCGTATTGGTCTCGACGGCCTGGACGCCGAAGCATTTCAGATAGACCGGCTTGCCGTGCTGCTGGATCAATACGACGGCGCCAGGCAACTTCCCGGTGGCAACCTCATTGTTGAAAAATTCGGTGATGCGCTCGAGTTTACTCGCCGACGGGGCGGGAGCATCGATCGCCTGACTGGCCCCGATGGTGGTCTGGATTGCCACGGCGCACACGACAGCCGCAATTCGTCCGGCGACAAATGCCGCCACGGAAGGGAGTGCTGCAGGAAAAAATGTCGGCATGGGGTTCGTTCATTCGCAGGGCTGAGCGATCAGCATATTGCAGGAGCTGATTTCCGAGGTGAGGCCGTTGGTCGCGGGGCTTGAAGATATCGAACGCGGGCAGGATTGAAAGGAGTTCTCGTAACCGGGGCCGGACCGGACTAACCTTGAGTTGCGAGGCTGAGATCAACAGCCGGCAAACACATTGGGAGGATGCGATGACACGGCAAGATCGGCCCGATCCAGAAGCCACGATTTCGCGACGAGCCCTTGTTCAGGGGCTGGCAGCCGCCGCCGGAGCCACTGTGGCGGGAGCCAGCGGCGCGCTGGCTCAAGGCGGCGCGGTGGCGCCGCCGTCCACGATCACGAGCCCGCCGCGCGATTTCAGTCCGCGCGGCGCGCCGACCACCTATTTCTGGGATCCCGATATCATCGCGGTCGATCCGTCGTTCAACAACCTCGCCCAGCCCAACGCGGCGATCAAGCGCCTGCACACCGGGGTGTTGTGGGCCGAAGGGCCGGCCTGGAGTTCGCAGGGGCGCTATCTCCTGTGGAGCGACATTCCGAACAACCGGCAGATGCGATGGTCGGAAGACGACGGTCATGTCAGTGTCTTCCGCACGCCGTCCAACAACTCCAACGGCAACTCGTTCGACTTCCAGGGCCGCCAGCTTTCCTGCGAACATCTCACCCGCAGGGTGGTGCGCTATGAGCATGACGGCACCGCGACCGTGCTGGCCGACAATTTCGGCGGCAAGAAACTCAATTCGCCCAACGACGTCGTCGCCCACCCCGATGGCAGCTACTGGTTCACCGACCCGCCCTATGGCGGGCAACTCTACGAGGGCGAACCCGATGTCGCGGGCGGCCCGAGCAACCTTGCCGGCAAGCTCAATCCGCGGATCGGGCAGCCCGCAGGCTTCGTGCCGGGCAGGCGCGAACTGCCGACCAACTGCTATCGCATCGATCCGTCCGGCGGCCTCGATCTCGTGGTGACCGAGGAACAGGTGCCGGATCCCAACGGGCTCTGCTTCTCGCCGGATTACAAGAAGCTCTACGTTGCTTCCACCGGCAAGGGGCCGGGCGACACCGGTCCGGGCGGCAAGGGCGAGATATTCGTGTTCGATGTCGGCACCGACAACAAGCTCTCCAACCACACGCGCTTCAGCGATTGCATGGTCGACGGCGTGAAGTGCGGGCCCGATGGCCTGCGCTGCGATGTCAACGGCAATGTCTGGGCCTCCAGCAATGCCGGCCGCGCCGTTGGTTACAGCGGTGTGACGGTATGGACGCCGGAAGGCAAGCTGATCGGCCGCATCCGCCTGCCGGAAGTCTGCGGCAACGTCACCTTCGGCGGCCCCAAGCGCAACCGCCTGTTCATGGCCGCGAGCCAGTCGCTCTATGCCGTGTATACGGCAACGCAGGGGGCGGGGCCGGGCTGAGCGGTTCTCTTTCCGGTCACTCCCGGCGAAATTGCGCAGCCGGGAGCTGACCAATGGCAAGCTCGTCATGCCCGGCCTTGTGCCGGGCATCCACGTCTTTGCTTCAGCATGCAGGAAAGACGTGGATGGCCCGGACAAGCCCGGCCAAGACGGAAGAGTTGCATGTCAAAATTTCCGCTTCGCGAGCCCCGGAATGACGGCGCAAGACGGCACGGCAGGTTCTTTCCCGCGCTTTCTTCCGGTAACCTCACCATTCTCTAAACGCCGGACAATGCAGAGTTATTGGAACGGGTCCGGCTCTCCGCCGTTATCATCCGGTTTATCAATTTCGCTTCATTCCCGAGGCGAAGCGTCCCCCAAGCCCGTGCTTTCAGCTAGAGTGAGCCGTCGTTTGGCACAGGTGGACGCGACGTCGCGCCGCAGACCAGGAGGGTTCGCCATGAGCTTCCGCCGCGATTTCATCAGCAAGCCGATTTTTTCCCGGGCACGCGGCGTGCTGCCGGCGATGTCCGATACCGAACGCGAGGCGCTCGAAGCCGGCGACGTCTGGTGGGACGCCGATCTCTTCACCGGCAATCCCGACTGGTCGAAACTGCTGGCGACGGCGCCTGCGACACTGACCGCGGAAGAGCATGCCTTCCTCAACGGTCCGGTCGACGAACTCTGCGCCATGCTCGACGAATGGAAGATCAATTGGGAATGGCGCGACCTGCCGCCGGAGGCATGGACCTTCATCAAGCGTCACAAGTTCTTCGGCATGATCATCCCGAAGGAATATGGCGGGCTCGGCTTCTCGCCCTACGCGCATTCGGAAGTGGTGCGCAAGCTGTCCTCGCGTTCGCTCACCGCCGCCGTCACCGTGATGGTGCCGAACTCGCTCGGGCCCGGCGAACTGCTGATGCGCTTCGGCACCA
>JAFAGM010000132.1 GCA_023422775.1 Pseudomonadota bacterium | reverse complement strand
CACCTGGGGGGGGGGGGCGGGGGGCTAGCATCAGCGGGGGGGGCTGGCCATGGCCCGCGACGACCGTTCGGCGCTGTTGATTGCGCCGACCGGCGCCGGCAAGACGCTGGCCGGATTTCTGCCGACGCTGGTTGAACTGTCTGCTTCCGCCCGTCCAAAGGGCGGCGCCGAAAAAAACGTCGTCTCTACCGGCCGCGGCGTCAAGCGCACCGGCGGCCTGCACACCCTCTACATCTCGCCGCTGAAGGCGCTGGCCGTCGATATCGCGCGCAATCTGGAGACACCGATTGCCGAGATGGGGCTGCCGATCAAGGTCGAGACCCGCACCGGCGATACGCCGGTGTCGCGGCGGCAGCGGCAGCGGCGCTATCCGCCGGACATCTTGCTCACCACCCCGGAACAACTGGCGCTGCTGCTGTCGTCGGATGACGCGCCTTTTCTGTTCTCCTCGCTCAAGCGCATCGTGCTCGACGAACTGCATGCGCTGGTGACATCAAAGCGCGGCGATCTCCTCTCGCTTGGCTTGGCGCGGCTGTGGCGGCTGGCGCCGCAAATGCGCGCGATCGGCCTGTCGGCGACGGTGGCTGAACCGGAATCGCTGGCACGGTTCCTGGTGCCGCAACGCGAGGGCAGGGAAGCGGCCGCCGACGTCGTCGTGGCCGGCGGCGCGGCGGCCCCTGTCGTCGAAATGCTCGACACCAAAGAGCGGCTGCCATGGGCCGGCCACACCGCGCGCCACGCGCTCGGTGAAATGTATGAGCTGATCAAACGCAACAAGACCACGCTGATCTTCGTCAACACCCGCAGCCAGGCCGAAATGCTGTTCCAGGATTTCTGGCGCATGAACGACGACGGCCTGGCGATTGCGTTGCATCACGGCTCGCTCGACGTCGCCCAGCGCCGCAAGGTCGAGGACGCGATGGCGGCCGGCAAACTTCGCGGCGTGGTCTGCACCTCCTCGCTCGATCTCGGCATCGACTGGGGCGATATCGATCTCGTCGTCAATGTCGGCGCGCCCAAGGGCTCCTCGCGCCTGATGCAGCGGATCGGCCGCGCCAACCACCGGCTCGACGAGCCTTCGCGCGCCGTGCTTATTCCCGCCAATCGTTTCGAGGTGCTGGAATGCCGTGTGGCGATCGATGCGATCGCGGAGAATGCGCAGGACACGCCGCCGTTGCGCACCGGCGCGCTCGACGTGCTGGCGCAGCATGTGCTTGGCTGCGCCTGCGGCGAACCGTTCCTTTCCGAGGAACTCTACGCGGAAGTGCTGACGTCCGCGCCATACGCTTCGCTGACACGAACCGACTTCGACGACGTGGTGGATTTCGTTGCCACCGGCGGCTACGCGCTGAAGACCTACGAACGCTTCGCGCGCATCAGGCAGGACAAGCAGGGGCGCTGGCGCGTCGCCAATCCCAGGGTGCGGCAAAGCTATCGCCTCAACGTCGGCACCATCGTCGAGGAATCCATGCTCAAGGTGAGGCTGGTGCGGTCGCGCGGCGGTAGCGCGGGAGCCACCGGCATGATCGGCCGCGGCGGCCGGATGCTCGGCGAGATCGAGGAGTATTTCATCGAGGGGCTTGTCGTCGGCGACACTTTTGTGTTCGGCGGCGAGGTCGTTCGTTACGAGGCGCTGGTCGAGGATCAGGTCTATGTCTCCCGCGCCAACGACCGGGATGCCAAGGTGCCGTCCTACATGGGCGGCAAGTTCCCGCTTTCCACTTATCTCGCCGAACGCGTGCGGAAATTGCTCGACGACCGGCGGCAGTGGAATGCGCTGCCGGAGCAGGTGCGCGACTGGCTGTCGCTGCAACGGGATTTTTCCCGCGTTCCTGCCGTGCGCGAGCTTCTGATCGAGACCTTTCCGCGCGGCGGCAAGCACTACATGGTGTGCTACCCCTTCGAGGGCCGACTCGCGCACCAGACGCTCGGCATGCTGCTGACGCGCCGCCTGGAGCGCGCCCGCGCCCGGCCGCTCGGCTTCGTCGCCAATGAATATGCCCTCGCGATCTGGGGCGTCGGCGACATCTCGCATTTGATCCGGCACGGCAAGCTCGATCTCGCCGCGTTGTTCGCGCCGGACATGCTCGGCGACGACCTCGAGGCATGGCTCGCTGAATCGGCTCTGATGAAGCGCACCTTCCGCAATTGCGCGCTGATCTCCGGGCTCATTCCGCGCCGCTTCACCGGCGAGGAGAAGAGCCGCCGCCAGGTGCTGTTCTCGACCGACCTCGTCTACGACGTGCTGCGCAAGCACCAGGCCGATCATGTGCTGTTGCGCGCGGCGCGTGCCGACGCTGCCGCCGGTCTGCTCGATCTCAAGCGATTGGGTGATATGCTCTCCCGTATTCAGGACCGAATCACCCATCGGGAACTGGAGCACGTTTCGCCGCTCGCCGTTCCCGTGATGCTGGAAATCGGCCGCGAGTCGGTTTATGGCGAGGCGGCAGACGAGTTGCTGGCGGAAGCCGCCGAAGAACTCGTCAAAGAGGCGACAGGTTAGACAGGTACAACGTGGCGGCAGCGGTGCAATCCTCGGAGGACGATCAGGACGTGCGCGTCTCAAAGGTTACGATCGCAGGCGTGACGTTCCTCGCCGATCTCTCCGGCGCGCTGTTCTGGCACGAGCAGCGGCTGCTCGTGGTCGCCGATCTGCATCTGGAAAAAGGCTCCAGTTTCGCGATGCGCGGTGTGCTGTTGCCGCCCTATGACACGGTGGCGACGCTGAGCCGGCTTGCGGCCGTCATCGCGCGGCACGATCCGCGCATGGTGATTGCGCTCGGCGACAGTTTTCACGACCGCCGCGCGCATGAGCGGCTCTCGGGCGACGACCGCGATGCGCTCTCGGCGATGCAGGCGCGGCGCGACTGGATCTGGATTTCAGGCAACCACGATCCGGCGCTGCCGTCCGATCTCGGCGGCGTGGTCGCGAACGAAGTCGCGATCGGCCCGATTGCGTTCCGGCATGAGCCGACCGGCGCGCCGGGCGAAATCGCCGGCCATCTGCACCCCAAGGCGCGCGTCGCCACCCGCGGCCGCTCGATGGAGCGGCGCTGTTTTGCTTCCGACGGCGAGCGTGCGGTGATGCCGGCGTTCGGCGCCTACACCGGTGGCCTGAGTATCCGTGACGCCGCGTTCGCAAAAATCTTCCGCAACGCCGGCCTGATGGCCCATGTGCTCGGCGACAACAAGCTCCACGCAATCTCCGCTTCGCGCTGTCATTGAGCAATGTTGTGAGCCAAACCGTTATCGGGCAGGTGCCGGTGCTGGAACCTGCGCGGCGCAGCTTCGTTGTCGCCGCGGCTGGACCCTTGGCATGACAGATCGAAACAACTCGCACACCAGGAATTTGTCGCACAACGGCCCCGGCCACACGAAGCCGGCCACGGTGCCGGAGCCATCTCCGCCCTTCCGCTTTCGCAACGCGCTGAAGGCGCTCGGCCCCGGGCTGATCACCGGTGCGTCCGACGACGATCCATCCGGGATCGGCACTTACAGCCAGGCAGGTGCCCAACTCGGCTACGGCATTGGCTGGACCATGCTGCTGACGTTTCCGCTGATGGCTGCGATTCAGGAAATCTCCGCGCGCGTCGGCCGCGTTACCGGCCATGGCATATCGGGCAATGTGTGCCGGCATTATTCGCCATGGCTGCTCAACGTGGTGGTGGCGCTGCTGTTCATTGCCAACACCATCAATATCGGCGCCGATCTCGGCGCCATGGCCGACGCCACCAGGCTCCTGATAGGCGGCCACAGCATCGTCTACGTGCTTTTCTTTGGCGTCACCTCGGTCGCGGCGCAGATCTTCCTCGATTACAAGCGCTACGTGGCGGTGCTGAAATGGCTGACGCTGAGCCTGTTCGCCTATGTCGCCGCGCTGGCGTTTGCCAGGGTATCGTGGGGCGAGGCGCTGACTGGCATTCTCGTTCCGCGCCTGACCTGGAGCGTCGATTATTTCACCACCATCGTCGCCATTCTCGGCACCACGATCTCCCCCTATCTGTTCTTCTGGCAGGCCTCGCAGGAAGCTGAAGACCAGCGCGTCGATGCGAAGAAGCGGCCGTTGATCGAGAAGCACTATGGCGCGCAGAAGGAGTTTCACCGCATTCGCGCCGACACCATCGTCGGCATGGCCTTCTCCAACCTGATCGCGCTGTCGATCATCGTCACCGCGGCGGCGACGCTTCATGCGGCCGGCAAGACCGATATCCAGACCTCGGCGGAGGCGGCCGAAGCGCTGCGCCCGATCGCCGGCGTCTTCGCGGAAGTGGTTTTCGCGCTCGGCATCGTCGGCACCGGGTTGCTTGCGATCCCGGTGCTCGCGGGCGCCACCGCATATGCCGTCGGCGAGGGACGGCAGTGGCCGGTCGGACTTGCGCGCAAACCGAAGGAGGCCGTTGCATTTTATGCAGTGCTGGCGCTATCGGCGGGGATAGGCATTGCGCTCAACTTCACTCCGATCAACCCGATCTCGGCGCTGTACTGGAGCGCAGTCATCAACGGCGTGCTCGCCGTGCCCGTGATGGTGCTGTTGATGTTCATGGCGGGGCGGAAGGACGTGATGGGCCATTTCGTGGTCGGCGGGCCGCTTTATTGGCTGGGATGGCTGTCGACGCTGGCGATGCTGCTCAGCGTCGTGGCGATGGCGGTGGGGTTTTTTGTCGACGGGAAATAAGCACCCCGCTACTTTGCATGGGGTTGTTTTCGGGATTTTGTGTCAGCGCCCGACCGAGCCTGCGACCTCATCCTGAGGAGGCGCGAAAGCGCCGTCTCGAAGGATAAGCCGCGGGCCTCATGGTTCGAGACGTGCGAAGCCGCGCTCCTCACCATTCGGGTCGAGTTCAATCCTTCCGGAATACGATCGAGGCCATCCAGCCGGTCATCAGCGCCATGAAGGCGGTCGCGAGCCCGTAGACGAACCCGTTATGCCGCGCGGTGCTGGCGACGAACTGTTCGAAGCCTACCTTGACGATTTCGAACGCGGTGTCGGTCTTCGTCACCAGCGCGCCGTCCGCGAACAGCTTGATCTCGACATTGTACGTGCCGATCGGCACCTCGGCGGGAAGTGGAATGCTGGTGCGGAACAAGGTCGGCGTCAGGAACGTCACCGCCGACGTCTCCTCGCGATACAGCCCGTGCTGCTTGCGCAGCCGCACGAAGGCGCTGCGGAACGCATCGTCCGGAACGACGTCGGCGTAGTCGGGACCGACGCGCTGGGTCAGCAGCACGTTGTTCAACCCGATCTGCCGCCGCCGCAGCACCTCGGGGGACGCGATGGCGTCGAACGGGCGGTTGGAGAACAGCGCCAGATAGGTCGGCACTTCGAGGAATTGCCGGGAGTCGGTGTTGATCCAGATCCCGAACCTGCGCTCCTTGCGCCGCGTCACCATGTCGGCGCGCGGACCGGCAACCGTCACCACGAGATCGTAAGTGCGATTGGGCGGCGTGTTGGCATCCTTTTCCACCGAGCCGAACAACACCAGTTCCTCGCCGGAATAGTTCGGCGTCACGGTGACGCGGTGGTTCGACACCGACACGATCAGCCGTTCGGCCTGCGCAGGCGAAATCGCCAGCGCGGCGCCCAGCGCGAGACCGGCCAGCCACTGGGTCAAGCGCGCGGTCATCCGGTGATCCCCGTTTCGCGCACGGTGAAGAGATCCTCCGGCCGGATCACCAGTTCTACGGCAAAGCGGATGCCGACGGCGAGAACCAGCAGGCCGAGCAGCAGGCGCAAATGTTCGCCGCGAATTCGTTGCCCGGCCCTGGCGCCGAACTGGGCGCCGGTGACGCCGCCGACCATCAGGATCAGCGCCAGCACGGCGTCGACCAGATGGTTGGTGACCGCATGCAGCATGGTGGCGAACACCATCGTCACCAGGGTGAGCACCATCGAGGTCCCGATCACGGTCGAGGTCGGCACCCGCAACACGTAGATCAGGAGCGGCACCAGGATGAAGCCGCCGCCGATGCCCATGACCGCGCCGATGAAGCCGATGACCAGGCCGATCGCGACGACGGGAATGACCGACAGATAGATTTTCGAGCGCTTGAACCGCATCTTCAGCGGTAGTCCGTGGATCCAGCCGTGGCTGCCCGGGCGTCGCACGGTGGTCGTCCCGCCGTGCCGTGCCCGCAACAGCGCGCGCAGGCCCTCCCAGAACATCAGCCCGCCGACGGTCGTCAGCAGGATCACATAGGACGTCGCGATCATGAGATCGAGCTGGCCCAGCGAACGCAGCAGCGTGAAGGTCCAGACCCCGAGCGCGGTGCCCATGGTGCCGCCGCTCAGCAGCACCACCGCCAGTATCGGGTCGATGGCCCGCCTTCGCCAATAGGATAGCGCGCCGGAGAACGAGGAGGCCGCGATATGGCTCGCGACCGAAGCGACCGCGACGGCAGGTGCGATGCCGACAAAGATCAAGAGCGGCGTCATCAGGAAGCCGCCGCCGATCCCGAACATGCCGGAGACGAACCCGACCGCAGCGCCCATCGCCAGGATGAGGAAGACATTGACCGGAATGTCGGCGATCGGGAGGTAGAGCTGCACGCGCGTACGCTTTTTTAAGCTTTGCCGCTGGCCGGCCGAGGTCGGTCAGGACGTGGTTTCTGTTGTATTTGACGGCAGCGGGAGCCGGTTCGCGCATGCACCCTTGCGTGCGCAGGGCCGGTTCCCGCGCCTTTGCATAACTGAATTCGGCGACAGGCGGGACTAAAAATGGCCGGCAAGGCAAATTTTTGCCTCATGCCCGCTCGTTGTCAGGAGGGGCTGGTGCACCGTGCGGTCCGCCCGGCGTTGGGCGGGCCGATGGGCTCAGGGCTTGCCGAGGGGATCGGTGACGAGGTTCATCGCCAACGCCTGCTTGGGGCTGAGCCAGCGGATGTCCCGGGTCTCGGACATTGCCTCCACGATCGAGGACGAGACGCCCATCTTGGTCATGTAGCCCAGCACGGCGCCCGCAATCCGTTGGGTTTGGGCGACAGGATCGCTGATGGGCTTGGTCGTGACAAAACGATGAACGCCGAGCGCCGAGCCCGGCACGCCGAACCGGGTCTTGCCGCCGGCATAGACGAGCACGCAGGCGCTGGCGCAATAGGCAGGCTTGACGCGGCCCGAGGCATCTGGGATGCCGACCGCCGTCACCAGGCCGCGCGATCGGATGATCTCGCCCATGATCGTGGCCTGGTTCAAATCGCCACCAGGCGAGGACAGCAGGACCATGTCGCCGGCGGTCAGCCGGGCCTGGTCAAGCCGGTCGCGAAACGCGTTCGCCGCGGCAGGACCGATCGTTCCGCTGACAAAGAGCGCACGGCGGCCCTGACCCGTGCCGTCGAGGTCGGCATTGGCGATGGCCGAGAACGTCATGCTCGGCGAGATGTACTGGTCTTTCCAGTAGTCCCACGCATCGGGTTGCGACAGGTCCTGGTAGGCGCGGATGGCCACGCCGGAAACCAGCAGGAGAAAGATGGCGATCGACCAGAGGTTTCGCTTGCGGCGGGGCGCTTGAGCCGGCGGCGGCGGAGGTTGATGGGGCGGGATGCGCGGCGCCACCACGGAAGGGCCTGTCGGCGACCTCCGGAAGTTCTCCCCGCTCTGGCTATCCTGGTCTGACAAACGATCCTCTTTTCCGCGCCGAACCGATCGGGATCGGGCTGGTCCGATCCGCTACAGCAATTTATGGCGAGGGAGAGGGCCGTGCCAGCGGGCTGGCCGCGGCTTACGTAATCTTAATTCGCGGCCGCGGCGCGCCTGGTCGCCGCCTGCTTGGTCGCCGGCTGCCTGGCCGCGGCCTTGGCCGGGGTGGTCTGCACCGGGGCCGAGTCCCAGCCGCCGACGGGTGCGGCCACACTGACGGCGTCGTCAGGCTGAGGCTCCACTGTAAAGGTCTGGATCGCGAGCCTTGCTGCCGCCAGCGACTGGGCGTCGAGGCGCTTGGCGATATCGTCGCGCTTGCGACCGGAGTCCGCATCGCCCTGGGCCGCGGCGAGGCTGAACCATTTGTAGGATTCGGCGAGGTTCTGTTCGACGCCGATGCCGCGGGCATAGAGGATGCCGAGGTTGAACTGGCTGTCGGCGACGCCGCGATCGGCGGCCTTGCGGAACCATTGCGAGGCGCTCTTGTAGTCGGCGCCCTTGCCGCCGCCATCGGCGTCGAGCACGGCCAGATTATGCATCGCCTTGGCATTGCCGCGTTCGGCCGCCTGCAGATAGTAACGCCGCGCGAGATCGACGTCCCGTTTTACGCTCAGACCCTTCTCGTAGAAGGTGCCGAGCCGGAAGATCGCGGGCACCACGCCGGCCTGCGCCGCGCGGTCATACCATTTGGCGGCTTCGTCGAGGTTGGGGGCGATGCCCTTGCCTTCGGCAAAGCGCAGGCCGATCTCGTAGGCTGCCCCGGGATCGCCCCTCATCGCGGCGGTGCGCAGCGTCAGGCCACCGATGGCGTCAGGCAACCGCTCGCCCGGCGGCACCGATATCGTCGTGGGCCTGGGGCCGGTGGCGGGCAGCGTCGGGATGGCGTTGGTGATGTCACTGGCAGGGGCCGCCGCGGCCTGCGGCGGGACCAGGAGCCGCGCGCTGTCCAGCGTGTTGGGGCCTGAGGAATTGTTCGATTGCTTCTCGACCGGCGTCGGCGAGATCATCGAGGGCGGGGCCGCCGAAGGCGCCGCGGGCTTGGCGGCATTCTCCGCAGGCACCTGTACCGGAGCGGCAGCCGGCTCGACCGGGCTTTCGATCGCCGGCATTTTCGGCGCGCTGCCGGTGTCGAGCAGCGTCATCGCCGTCTTGAAGGTGCCGAGCACGATCACGACCACGCTCGCGCCGACCAGCAAAGCGCGGATCCTGGACGACATGTTCGAAGGGGTCTTGTCGTCAGCCTTGATCTTGTCGCCGCCCTTGGACGCAGCCTTGGATGCTGCCTTGGAAGCTGCCTTGGCCGCCGAACGTCCGGCCTTTTCGGGAGGCGGCGCGGCAGCGGCGGCCTGCGCGGCGCGGCGGGCGGCGGCAATGAAGCTCGATGAGCTGACCGGCTCCTTGGGGCCTGCCGGAATCTCGCTGAGCGCGCTTTCCGAAGCTGCGATCCGTTCCGACGGCGAAGACATGCGTCCGGTCGGCCGGGTGCCCGGCTCGAGCGGGTGATCCGGCGGCAATTCCGGCGCAATCGCGGCGCGCGACGGTGCGGCGAGCGGCTCCAGGATTTCGCTGATGGCGCGGGGCGGGATCGGCTGTACCGGCACCGGCTGCGCGGCGTGGAATTCGCGCGGCGCGGCGGCGAAATGCTCCTGAATATCCCCTTGCAGCGCGGCCGGATTGGGCAGTTCGGGCTTCGGTTGCGGAGCCAAAGGTTGCGGAGCCAAAGGCTGCATCAGGGTTTGCAGCGAAGGCGCGCGCGTTGTCTCCTCGTGCATCTCGGCCGGCGCCGGGGCCGGCTGCAGCACTGCGGGCGCGGAGCGAACCGTTCGCAGATCGCCTTCGATGGTCGACAGGCGATCGACCACGTGGCCGAGCGTGCTGTGAACCGTTTCCAGCGAGTCCTGGGTGCGGCGGTCGGTCTCCGACTGGCTGAAGCGGATGTCGGACAGTTCGCGCTTGACGAGATCGACGATGCCGGGGTCCATCGGCTGCGGCGCCTCGGCCTGGCGGTTGCTGTCCGCAAGCGAAACCAGGCTGGCGTGCTGCCGTTCGAGCGAGCGCAGGATGTCGTGCAGCCCTTCTTCGACCCGCCCGAGATCGATCGACGGCGCAGCGGGGCGGTCGGAGGCTTCGAGGCGTTCCAGCAGGTAGGTGACGCGCTGTTCGAGATGGGCGAAGGCCGACGCATTGTCGTTGCCGACCGGGATGCGGTCGAGCCGCTCCGTCAGCGTGCGCAGCGCGTTTTCCAGATATTCCGAGTGCTCGCTCGCGGCCGCCGGCTGCCGGTTCTCCAGCGTCGAGGTCAGCGCGGCGATGATGCGCTGTTCGAGCATCGCAAACGAATCGCTGTTGCTGCCGGAACGCGACAACTGGTCGACCTTGTTCGACAGCGTGTGTACGTCGTCGGCCAGCCGCGCCAGCGCGTCGTTGGAGGCGACGTTGGAAACGATGCCGCGAAGGGCGACGATCGCGCTTTCGAGTTGCTGCACCGTCGAGGGATCGTCGTTCGAGCGCAGAATCAGATCGAGCTTGGCGCCGAGATTGCGGATCGCGTCGTCATAGCCGGTGAGTTGCTCGGCCGGCTTCAGCGAGCCCAGCGCTTCGCGGATTTCGCCGAGCGCGCGTTCGATGCCGGCGAGCGCCTGGCCGTCGCTGCCGTTCTGCCTGGTGTCGTCGATGCGGCGGGACAGCGTGCGGATTTCGTTTTCGATCGACTCGATCGCCCGGCGCGGCATCGCCTCGGTAATGGCGTGACGGATCTCGGCCAGTTCGCTGCGGAAGGCCGCAATCGACTGCTCGACGTGATCGGGACGCTGCAGCGCCTCGATCTGGCTGGTGATCTTGGACAGATGACGTTCCAGCGACGAAAAGTCCGGGCCGGCCGGCGCCATCGGCGCGGCCTGCCGCGGCGGCACCGGAGCGGATGGCGCCTGACGCGACGACGGGCCGTCGAGTTCATTCTGGCGTGCGGCGATTTCGGCGACCGCAAAATCCATCGAAGCCGGGCTGAGCGGCGGCGAGGGGCGATACACCTGGGTTGCGGCGCGCTCGACCATATCGGTCTGGCGCTGCCTGTCCTGCATCTCGGCCTGGCGGGCCGGCGCCGGGTTCGAAATCTGCGACAGCCGCGCGTCGAGGCGCGAGATGGCGTCGTTGAGCTGGCGGGCGACGGCCGGCTCGGCGCGCGGGGCTTCGCCGCGCGGCGCGGGCCGCGAAATCTGCTCGATCTGCCGGGTGATGGAATCCAGCCGCTGGTGAATGTCGGCGACTTCGCGAATTTCCTGGCCCGGCATCGCCGCGCGCTGGTCGTGGGGCGCGCGGAAGTTGGGCGGGGCGGGTTCGCCGATGGAGGAATTGAGCCAGTCGTTCAGCGACATGCCGGCGCGGCGCGCGGCTGCCTCGGCCCTTTCGCGGACGGATGGATCGATGCCGTCAACACTCCACGATACGCGCGAATTCATGATCTCGTCCGGTTCGCTCCGGCGCTGCACCTGCGCCCTCAGCTTCCCCGCGCGTCCCACTGAAGCGACAATGGAATCCCGCGCAGTTCACCTGCCTCAGAACCTGACTTTTGTTCCTTACGGTAAATAACGGGTTAAGGAATTGGACTATGCAGCCCTAAAGTTAAACAGGGCGCTAGCTCGGCCGGTCTAGGCGTTGTTTTCGCGCTGGCCGTCGCCGATGGCCACGACTTTGCCGCGATCTGTGCCGGCCGACAGTGCCGACAACGCGTCGATCGCCTCTTCGCACCATTCCGCCACGGCGCGTTCGTGGGCGAGCCCGATGCGAAGCCCGAGCAGTTTGCCGAGATCGGCCGGTGACGCCGTGCCTTGTGGAAACCGCTTGTTGAGGAGGCGCTCGTAGCGGGAAAAGCGATCGCGGTGGTGTTCCAGGCGCGCCATCAGGTCGGTACGCAGGGGTTCGACATCGACGCTGTCGAGTGCGTAGAGCCGCACCAGCAGGTCGTCCTTGATCGAGGCGGGGACGCTCGGCCGCGCGGCCCAATGCCTCAGCGCGGCCCTTCCCTCCGGCGTGAGAGTGTAGACCAGCTTGTTCGGCTTGCCGGACTGGACGACCTCGCGGCCCTGGATATGGCCGCGGTCGCGCAGCCGGGTGAGTTCGCGATAAATCTGCTGGTGATTGGCCTTCCAGAAGAATCCAATCGACGCATCGAAGGTCTTGGCGAGCTCGTAGCCCGTCATCGGCCGTTCGGTCAGGCAGGCAAGTATCGCGTCACCGAGCGCCAAGATGCCGGTCCTCCGGTCTATTACGACAGTCGTTGACATTATGCATAAAGTTGCATATGCGTCAACGCGCATAATCGGGCCGCGCCTGCGCAAATGCCCGGACGTCGCCTGCACAGGAGGACATGATGACCATGAGCGGCCTCGACAAGTGGTACGGCTACATGAAGTCCCATGACACGGCGGCGCTGTGGGATCTGCTGCATCCCGACGCGGTGTTCGAAAGCCCCGTGGTCCACACGCCGCAACGCGGCCGCGACATCACCTTCAAATATCTCGCCAGCGCCGAAAAGGTGCTGGGCGGTCCGGGCTTCAGATATGTCGGCGAGTGGCGCAGCGAGCGCGGCGCGGTTCTCGAATTCGAAAACGAGATCGAGGGCATCAGGATCAATGGCGTCGACATCATCACGTTCAGCGATGACGGTAAGATCACGCACTTCAAGGTCATGGTGCGTCCGCTGAAGGCGATCAACCTGCTGCACCGCCTGATGGGAGAGCAACTCGCCAAACAGTGAGGGCTGCCGACAGGCCGGCGCCGTGAATGTCGCAACGGCCGTCCGGCGGATTTGCTCCCTCGAACACCGGGAACCGGCTAAGGTCCGTTTCCGGAATACACCGCGGATTTCGTTTCAAACTCTCACGCCTGCCCCTGCCGGGAGAACACCATGCCGATCTACAAAGCCCCCGTCGAAGACGTCACCTTCCTGCTCAACGACGTGTTCCAGATCGATCGCTACGACAACCTGCCCGGTTTTACCGACGCCTCCGCCGACGTGCGCGAAGCCATCCTGGGTGAGGCCGCCAAGCTGTCCGAAGAGGTGCTGCAGCCGCTCAACCGTGTCGGCGATCTCGAAGGCTGCAAGCGGCATGACGATGGCTCGGTGACGACGCCGAAGGGATTCAAGGAAGCCTTCAGGCAGGTCGCCGAGGGCGGCTGGCTCGGATTGTCGGCGCCGGCGGAATATGGCGGGCAGGGCTTGCCGGTAACGCTGAGCCAGGTCGTGACCGAATTCCAGAGCGCGGCCAACATGGCGTTCTCGATGTATGGCGGGCTCACCATGGGCGCGACCGCGGCGCTGCTGGTGCATGGCAAGCCCGAACAGAAAAAGATGTTCGTGCCGAAGATGATCGCAGGCGAGTGGACCGGCACCATGAACCTCACCGAGCCGCAATGCGGCACGGATCTCGGCCTGTTGCGCACCAAGGCGGCCAAGCAGGCCGACGGCAGCTACAAGATCTCGGGCACCAAGATCTTCATCTCTGCCGGCGAGCACGACATGGCCGAGAACATCATCCATCTGGTGCTGGCGCGCATCGAAGGTGCGCCTGCCGGCATCAAGGGCGTGTCGCTGTTCGTGGTGCCGAAGGTTCTCGTCAATGCCGATGGTTCGCTGGGTGCCCGCAACGGCGTGTCGTGCGGCTCGATCGAGCACAAGATGGGCATCCACGGCAATTCCACCTGCGTGATGAACTACGACAACGCCACCGGCTGGCTGATCGGCGAAGAGAACAAGGGCATGCAGGGCATGTTCGTGATGATGA
>JAFAGM010000070.1 GCA_023422775.1 Pseudomonadota bacterium | reverse complement strand
CGATCGAGCACAAGATGGGCATCCACGGCAATTCCACCTGCGTGATGAACTACGACAACGCCACCGGCTGGCTGATCGGCGAAGAGAACAAGGGCATGCAGGGCATGTTCGTGATGATGAACGAGGCCCGCCTCGGCGTCGCCGTGCAGGGCCTCGCGCAGTCCGAAGTCGCCTATCAGAACGCCGTCAACTACGCGCGCGAGCGCCTGCAGGGCCGCTCGCTGACCGGCGCGAAGGAGCCGGACAAGCCGGCCGATCCGATCATCGTGCATCCCGACGTCCGCCGCGTGCTGCTCACCATCCGCGCCTTCAACGAGGCGGCGCGCGCCATGGTGGTCTGGACCGCGCTGAAGAGCGACGTCGCGCATCGGTCCACCGATCCGAAGGACCGCGAAGCGGCGGACGACCACATGGGCCTGATGACGCCGGTCATGAAGGGCGTGATGACGGATACCGGCTTTTCCAATTCAGTGCTGGCGCAGCAGATGTATGGCGGCCACGGCTACATTGCCGAGCACGGCATGGAGCAGTTCGTGCGCGACGCGCGCATCGCCATGCTCTACGAGGGCGCCAACGGCATCCAGGCGCTCGACCTCGTCGGCCGCAAGCTCCCGCGCAACGGCGGCCGCGCAGTGATGGCGTTCTTCGGCGAAGTCGGCGCTTTCGCCAAGGAGCATGGCGGGGATGAGGCCATGAAGCCGTTCGTAACACCGCTCTCGACCGCGCTCGGCCATCTGCAGCAGGCCACCGGCTGGCTGATGCAGAACGCGCTGACGAAACCCGACAATGCCGGCGCCGCCGCCACCGACTACATGCAATTGTTCGGCCTCGTCACCTTCGCCTACATGTGGGCGCGGATGGCCAAGGTGGCGCAAGACAAGATTGCGGGCTCCGGCGCCACGCCCTATCTCTCCACCAAGCTGGTGACCGGCCGCTTCTTCATGGAGCGGATGTTGCCCGAAACCTCGGTCCATCTTGCGCGCATCCAGACGGGATGCGCCACCACCATGGAATTGGCGGCGGAGGCGTTCTGAGGCGCCACGAATTCTATCGTCATTGCGAGCGAAGCGAAGCAATCCAGAGAGCAATGCAGTAGTCTGGATTGCTTCGTCGCTACGCTCCTCGCAATGACGACTGGACGTTTTGACTAGTTTGCAATTCGTCCGGCTCGATCGGGGCCGAGACTGAAACGGGAGAAAGCCGATGCCTGAGGCATATATCTACGACCACGTTCGTACCCCGCGCGGCCGCGGCAAGGCCGACGGCGCGCTTCACGAAGTCACCGCGCTGGCGCTGGCCACCCTGCCGCTGCAGGCACTGAAGGAACGCAACAACCTCGCCGAAGACGTCGTCGATGACGTCGTCCTCGGCGTGGTCGATCCGGTCGGCGAGGCGGGCTCGGACATCGCGCGCTTCGCGGCGCTGAAGGCGGGGCTCGGCGAATCCGTGCCCGGCGTGCAGATCAGCCGCTTCTGCGCCTCCGGCCTCGATGCCGTGAACTTCGCCGCCGCCCAGATCATGGCCGGCCAGCATGAACTCGTGATCGGTGGCGGCGCCGAGTCCATGAGCCGCGTCGGCATCGGCGCCTCCGGCGGCGCCTGGCCGATGGATCCGTCGATGGCGGTGCCGTCCTATTTCATGCCACAGGGCGTCTCGGCCGATCTGATCGCGACCAAATACGGCTTCTCGCGTGACGACGTCGACGCCTACGCCGTGCAGAGCCAGCAGCGCGCCGCCAAGGCATGGGACGAGGGACGCTTCAACAAGTCGGTGGTGCCGGTGAAGGACGTCAACGGCCTCACTATCCTGGCCAAGGACGAGCACATGCGTCCGACCACGACCATGCAGTCGCTGGCGCAGTTGCAGCCGTCATTCACCATGATGGCGCAGATGGGCGGCTTCGACGCGGTGGCGGTCCAGTCTCATCCGGAAATCGAGCGCGTCAACTACGTCCATCACGCCGGCAACTCGTCCGGCATCGTCGACGGCGCCGGCGCGGTGCTGCTCGGCAGCAAGGAGGCGGGCGCCAAGCACGGCCTGAAGCCGCGCGCAAAAATCCGCGCCTTCGCCAATATCGGTTCGGAGCCCGCGATGATGCTGACCGGTCCGGTCGACGTCACCGAAAAGCTGTTCGAGCGTTCCGGCATGAAGAAGTCGGACATCGATCTGTTCGAACTCAACGAGGCCTTTGCCTCGGTGGTGCTGCGCTACATCCAGGCCTTCGACATTGACAACGCCAGGATCAACGTCAATGGCGGCGCGATCGCGCTCGGCCATCCGCTCGGCGCGACGGGAGCGATGATCCTCGGCACGGTGCTCGACGAACTCGAGCGCACCAACAAGTCCACCGCGCTGGTGACGTTGTGCATCGGCGGCGGCATGGGCACGGCCACGATCATCGAAAGGGTGTAGCTGCCGTAGGGTGGGTTGGCCGAAGGCGTAACCCACCATGCCGCGGCGAGAGAAGTGGTGGGTTACGCTTCGCTAACCCACCCTACGAAAACAAATTCAACCGCCGCGCCTGACATCGGCTGCCGGCACCGAGGGAGCAACCAACATGGCCTTCAAGAATTTCAAAGTCGAAACCGACGCCGACGGCATTGCGCTCGTCACCTGGGATATCCCCGGACGCTCGATGAACGTGCTGGACGAGACCTCGACCTCAGAGCTCGAGGAGATCCTGAAGCAGACCACCGCCGATGCCGCGGTAAAGGGCGTCGTCATCACCTCCAGCAAGGACGCCTTCTGCGCCGGCGCCGATCTTTCCATGCTCGAGGGCATGAACAAGGAGTATGCGAAGGTTCTCAAGGAGCAGGGCGAGGTCGCGGCGAACCAGATGCTGTTCGACCAGAGCCGCCGCTTCTCGCTGGTGCTGCGCGGTATCGAAACCTGCGGCAAGCCGTGGGCGGCTGCGATCAACGGGCTCGCGCTCGGCGGCGGCTTCGAGGTAACGCTGTCCTGCCACTATCGCGTGGCGGCGGAAAACCCCAAAACCCGCCTCGGCCTGCCCGAGGTCAAGGTCGGCCTGTTCCCCGGCGCCGGCGGCACCCAGCGCGTGCCGCGTCTGGTGCCGCCGCAGGACGCGATGACGATCCTGCTCAAGGGTGATCCGGTCACGGTCGAGAAGGCGAAGTCGCTCAACCTGATCCACGCCGTCGTGCCGGCTTCAGACCTGGTCAAGGCGGCCAAAGACTGGATCAAGGGCGGCGGCAAGGCAGTCGCGCCTTGGGACGAGAAGGGCTTCAAACTGCCGGGCGGGCCGGTGTTCTCCAAGGCCGGCATGATGATGTTCCCGGCCGGCAACGCCATTTACCGCCGCGAGACCTACGACAATTACCCGGCCGCGCGCGCCATCATGAGCTGCGTGTATGAAGGTCTGCAGTTGCCGATCGATGCCGCGCTGCGCGTCGAGTCGCGCTACTTCACCAAGGTGCTGCGTTCCAAGGAAGCGGCGGCGATGATCCGCAGCCTGTTCCTGTCGATGCAGGAACTGAACAAGGGGGCGCGGCGTCCGCAGAACGTGCCGCCGACGAAAGTAAAGAAGATCGCCGTGATCGGCGCCGGCTTCATGGGCGCGAGCGTCGGCTACGTTTCCGCGCGCGCCGGGCTCGACGTGGTGCTGATTGATCGCGACCAGGAGAGCGCCGACAAGGGCAAGGCGCACGCCAAGAGCGTCATCGACGGTCTCATCGCCAAGGGCCGCGCCAAGCCGGCCGAGGCCGACGCCATCATGTCGCGCATCACGCCGACCGCGGACTACGCCGCATTGAAGGATTGCGACCTCGTCATCGAGGCCGTGTTCGAGGACCGCAAGGTCAAGGCGGAGACCTTCGCCAAGGCGCAGCAGTACCTCAAGTCGGACGCGATCTTCGCGTCCAACACCTCGACGCTGCCGATCACCTCACTGGCCGAGTCCTTCAAGGAGCAGGGCAAGTTCGTCGGCATCCATTTCTTCTCGCCGGTCGAGAAGATGATGCTGGTCGAGATCATCCTCGGCAAGAACACCGGCGATGTCGCGCTCGCGACCGCGCTCGACTATGTCCGCACCATCGGCAAGACGCCGATCGTCGTGAACGATTCCCGCGGCTTCTACGCCAACCGCTGCGTGGGTCGTTACATCGCCGAAGGCAACGAGATGTTCCTCGAAGGCGTGCCGCCGGCGATGATCGAGAACTGCGCCAAGATGGCCGGCATGCCGGTCGGTCCGCTGTCGCTATCGGATGAAGTGGCACTCGACCTCGGGCTGAAGGTCATGAAGGCGACCGAAGCGGATCTCGGTCCCAACGCCGTCAATCCAGACCAGAAGAAGCTGATGGTCGAACTGGTCGAGAAGCAGGGCCGTCTCGGCCGCAAGAACAGCAAGGGCTTTTACGACTATCCCGAGAAGGGCAAGGGCCAGAAGAGCCTGTGGCCGGGCCTGTCTGCGCTGCAGCCGAAGCATCTTGACCCGGATGCACTCGATGTCGAGGAATTGAAGCAGCGCTTTTTGGTGGTGCAGGCGGTGGAAGCGGCGCGCACGGTCGAGGATCACGTCATCACCGACCCGCGCGAGGCCGACGTCGGCTCGATCCTCGGCTTCGGCTTTGCCCCGTTCACCGGCGGCACGCTGTCCTATATCGACTTCATGGGCGCCAGGAAGTTTGTCGAACTGTGCCACAAGTTCGAAGCCAGGTACGGCTCGCGCTTCACCCCGCCGAAATTGCTGGAAGACATGGCGGCCAAGGGCGAAACCTTCTACGGCAAATTCCCGCCGAAGAAACAGGCTGCGGCGTAAAGCCTTACCTCGTCATTCCGGGATGGTGCGCCAGCACCAGACCTCCGTTGTGCAATTGCACACCGGGGAATCTCGAGATTCTCAGGTGCGCAATTGCGCACCATAGTTCGATGCTTCGCATCGCCCCGGAATGACGACACCGACATAGGTCTGCCCCTCAAACCGACGGCGTTCGCACGGTCAGGCTTTTCAACTCGTCGCGGCTTTGCTGTTTGACGAACTTCACGGCAAATCCATCATGCGTGTGCCGGATGACGCGGCCGATGCAGGCACCGATGCCGAGCGGCGTTCCAATCGGTGGCCGTATCTCCGTGGCCACGGCGGCTCCGGACAGCGAGGCGTCGATCACGAAGCAACTATGAACGCTGCCGTCGGCAAGCGTCAGGGTGGAGAGCGATGCCTTCGGAACGAAGCGGGGATTCTTCCGCGAATCGCTGATGCCGGCTGGATCCTTGTTCTTCTTCTCCAGCCAGGTGAGTTTTTCCGCCAGCTTCGCGCGCATCGCCTGCGTCATCTCGAGTTCGAGCAGGACGCCGCCCTTCGCGGTGTCGCTGATCGTGCCCTCGAAGTTGCCGATGTCCCTGAAGTAGGAGGTGAGGCTGTCGCCGACCTTGCCGACAACAGGCATGTCCACCATCATCCGGAACGGGGAAACGCGCGTGGCGCGGCAGGCGAAGGTGCGAAGCTTGCCCTGCGGGTCGTACCAGTTCGGAAGCACGTAGGTGCCTTCCATCACGATATCGACGGCGCGCTGCTTCAGGAATCGCTGGATAGACACGACCAGGCCTCACGGAAAGTTGCGCCGCCGCAGCGAACCGTGGCCGATCGAACGTGGTGGTGGATTCCTGAACGACGCATGCGGCATACCCAACGCGTGCCGAGGAACCTACGGGGAAGTCGCTAAAAAATTGTAATATTGTGTCTGCGTAATTTTACACAGGATCGGCGCGATTTGGCGTGTCGTCCTTGCATGGATGCAATCGGAAGTTGCTGTTATATGCAGCGCGTGTCAGGTTTTCCACTACACGAGACGGGTAAGGAGATGCGCCACCGCATTCCTCACCCGCATCGAACTCGCACCATTTTGCGTCGCCGCTCTCGGAGAGCGACGATGATGCTGGCGACTCACGCCGCCTTCATCAGGCCTTCCCTGGTGAGTGCTTCCTGTACCTTCGGCCGCGCGGCGACGCGGGCCTTGTAGGCCAGGAGGTTCGGCATCGCCGAAAGGTCGAACTTCATCCGGTCGGCCCAGGCCAGCATCGTGAAGAGATAGCCGTCGGCGACGGTGAATTGGCTGCCCATCAGGTAGTCGCGGCCGGCCATCTGGCTGTCGATATATTTGAACTTGGCCATCACCCGGTCCTTGAAGAACGCCTTGGCCTCGTCGGCCAGGACGGGCGAGAACATCGGGCCGAAGTTCTTGTGCAACTCGGTGGTGATGAAGTTGAGCCACTCCAGAAGCTTGTAGCGCTCGCCGCTGTCGCGCGGCGGCGCGAGGTTCTTGCCCGCGGCTTGGTCTGCGATCATCTGCACGATGACGGGCCCTTCGGTGATGAGTTCGCCCGAATCGAGCGCCAGCGCCGGTACCTGGCCCTTCGGGTTGACCTTCAGGAAATCGTCACCGTTTTCGAGTTTCTTGGCGCGCAAATCGACCTTGACCAGATCGTAGGGGAGACCGGCCTCCAAAAGCGCGATATGGGGGGACAGCGAGCAGGCGCCTGGGGAATAATACAGTTTCATTGGCTTTCCTTCCCTCGATATATTGACCGGGGTCACTAAATGCATCTGCATGGAATAGTCAAGATTGATGCAGCTGCATTTAGTGCGGTAAACTGATCTGTGACCGATACGGATTGGACCATGAAACGTAAGCCATCGACCGAGGCGACCGCCGCCTGGATCCGCCTGATGCGGGTGCAGAGCCGGGTGCTGGACGCCGTCGAGCAGGATTTGAAGAAAGCCGGTTTTCCGCCACTGGCCTGGTATGACGCGCTGCTCGAACTGTCGCGCGCGCCGTCCGGCGAGATGCGCCCGGTGGAACTGGAAAAGCAGATGCTGATTCCGCAATATTCCACCTCGCGGCTGATCGACCGTCTGGTGGACGAGGGGCTGGCGGCGCGGCGCGAATGCAAGATCGACAAGCGCGGCCAGTTCGTCGAGATCACCGAGACCGGGCGGGAACTGCAGAAGAAGATGTGGAGCGCCTATTCGGCTGCGATCGAAAAGCACGTCGGTTCCAAGCTGTCCGATGCCGATGCCATGAAGCTCTGCGGTCTGCTCGACCGGCTGGGCTGCTCCTGCGGGGACGTCAAGGCGGCCGCTGCCCGAGACAGCGTGCCCGCACGATGACGGCCCCGATGCTTTCCGTCGCTGCGGACAGTGCCGTCCGCATTATTTCCAGCCACACGGCGCGTTCGGTCGAATCGCCAGGGATCCGGATTTTCCATGGCGCGTGACCAGATCGATATGACGCCGCTGCAATCGCGCGACGAACTCGTGGCGTGGCTGGAAGCGGGCGTGAAGCCGCCGTCCGAATTCCGCATCGGCACCGAGCACGAGAAGACCCCGTTCACGCTGGAAGGCCATCAGCCCGTGCCGTACGAGGGCGCGCGCGGCATCGGCGCGCTGCTGGAAGGTATGCAACTCCTGCTCGGCTGGGAGCCGATCATGGAGCGCGGCAACATCATCGGGCTATATGACGTCACCGGCGGCGGCGCGATCTCGCTGGAGCCCGGCGGGCAGTTCGAATTGTCCGGGGCGCCGGTCGAAACCGTGCATCAGACCCAGGCCGAACTGATGGCGCATCTGGCGCAGGTACGCGAGATCGCGACGCCGTTGGGCATCGGCTTCCTCGGCCTCGGAATGACGCCGTCATGGTCGCGCGAGCAGATCCCGGTGATGCCCAAGGGCCGCTACAAGATCATGACCAACTACATGCCGAAGGTCGGCCGGTACGGCATCGACATGATGTACCGGACTTGCACGGTGCAGACCAATCTCGACTTCTCCTCCGAAGCCGACATGGTCAAGAAGCTGCGCGTGTCGATCGCGCTGCAGCCGGTCGCGACCGCCCTGTTCGCCAATTCGCCGTTCACCGAAGGCAAGCCGAACGGCTTTCTGTCCTTCCGCTCCGAGATCTGGCGCGACACCGACAATGCGCGGTCGGGCATGCTCCCGTGGGCGTTCGAGGACGGCATGGGATTCGAGCGCTGGGTCGACTACGCGCTCGACGTGCCCATGTACTTCATCAAGCGCGGCGACACCTATATCGACGTCGCGGGCTCCTCGTTCCGTGCCTTCTTCGAGGGCCGCAACAATCTGTTTCCCGGCGAACGTCCGACGCTGTCGGACTGGGCCAATCATTTGTCCACGATCTTTCCGGAAGTCCGCCTCAAGCGTTACCTGGAAATGCGCGGCGCCGATGGCGTGCCGTGGGGCCGGCTGCCGGCGCTGCCGGCGTTCTGGGTCGGCCTGCTGTATGACAACGACAGCCTCGATGCTGCATGGGAACTCGTCAGGCACTGGAATGCGACCGAGCGCCAGGCGTTGCGCGACGACGTCCCGCGCTTCGGCTTCAAGGCCAGGATCAAGGACCGCTATCTGTTCGAGATCGCCAGGGAGTGCCTGAAACTGTCCCATGCAGGCTTGCGGCGGCGTAACCGGGTCGACCATTTCGGCCGCGACGAGAGCCGCCACCTCGAGCCGCTGGAGCGGATCCTCGAGTCGGGTCGGACCCCGGCCGAGGAGATGCTGGAGAAATTCAACGGCCCCTGGGGCGGCTCCGTGGAACCGGTCTACCAGGAATACGCGTTTTAGTTGAATGGGTTGCCGAACTTCTGGGCCGTTCATCCGCCGTACAGGTTGATGGCGCTCAAATGCCGGTCACGACAACGCGCGGACTAGAAAGCATCGCAGATGGAGACCGGTCGCCTGTTCAGGGCGTGTATGGTGGCGCTCGCCTTTCTGGCGGCGGCCATATTCGCGCGCCCGGCGCTGGCGCAGGCCAATTTCGACCGGCCCGGCGGCGACTACATGAGCGCGCCCGTGATCTCCGGCGATCCGGCAGATTGTGCGCTGGTGTGTGAGCGCGACCGGCGGTGCCGGGCGTGGAGCTTCAACTATCCGACCGACATCACCAGCGGCGCGGTCTGCTGGCTCAAGAGCAGCGTACCGGCGCGCATGCGGAGCAATTGCTGCGTGTCCGGCGTGCGCGGCGCCGGCGTCGTCGAGCCGCGCAACGGCGCGGTCGAAACCTCGATCGACCGCTTCGGCGGCGACTACAGGAATTTCGACCTCAAGAGCAGCGAAGGCGACGACGCCTGTAAGGCCGCCTGCGCCGCCGACAGCAAGTGCCGCGCCTGGACCTACGCGCGGCCGGGCTATGCCGGTAAGGAAGCGCAGTGTTTCCTGAAGAAGGACATCAAGCCGCCGCGCAGGAAGGCCGGGTTTACCTCCGGCGTGGTGCGGTAGCCCATCCTCGTCGACGATTCTGACGTCTACGATTCCAATGACGCGACCGCCTTCTTCGAGGCCAGCGCCCGCCATTGCCGGCGCAGCAGCGGCTCGACGATGGCGCGATTGGCCTTCGACAGGCGGATCAGCGCAATCGGATAATCGCGGTAGTGATCGGTGACGTAAAACACCTTCGGCCGGCTCTCCACCAGCATCTCGCGCTCGTCTCGCGGCACGCCCGGCATCACCAGGCTGTCGCCGTCTTCCTTCAGCCGTGCGAGCAGCTTCTTGCGGACCTTGAGCGCCGGCGTGCCGTAGGACGTGCCGTCCTCGACCTCGGGCCACGTCAGCGCGATTTTTCTGACGTCGTCGAAGGTCATGGCTGACTCTCTCCTCGTCATGCCCGGGCTTGTCCCGGGCATCCACGTTTCGAAACTGCCGGCAGAAAGTAGACGTGGATGGCCGGGACAAGCCCGGCCATGACGGAGAAAGTATGCTTCAATGCACCGAGGTGAAAAACCGCGCCAGCCGAAAGCCCGACAGCCACGTCCACACCGGCTGGCTGCGCATGCCGAGATCCCACGAGCCGACCACCGCGTCAGCCCGGCCGATCAGATTGTCGATCGGCAGCATCCCTACGCCGCCGTCGCGCACCGCGACGCGGCTGTCGGCGGAGTTGTCCCTGTTGTCGCCGAGCACGAACAGGTTTCCGGGCGGCACCGTCACCTCGGGCGTGTTGTCGAGCCGGCCGTTGTCTCGGATCTTGAAGATCGCGTGGCTGACGCCGTTCGGCAGCGTTTCGATGAAGCGGTAGGCGCGCTCGCTGCCGCCGCGATCGTTCTCGGCTTCGCCGACGCCGTCGGGCTGCAACGAGGCGGCGTTGTCGTTGATGAAGAGCTGGCCCCGTCGCATCTGGATCCGGTCGCCCGGCAACCCGACCACGCGCTTGACCCAGGCCTGTGCGCGGTCGCCCGGCCAGCGGAACACGACGACGTCGCCGCGCTTCGGCGTTTCGCCGAACAGCCGCCCGGTTTCCGGAAGCGTGATCTGGATCGGCAGCGAGGCCGCGCCGTAGCCGTAGGGATATTTCGAGGCCACCAGCGCGTCGCCGATCAGGAGCGTCGGCTCCATCGAGCCCGACGGCACGTAGAACGGCTCGGCGATCGCGCCCTTGGCGACGAACACGACGGCGACGATTGCGGCGAGCTGCGCGGCCTGCGCGCGCCAGCTCACAGGTTTGGCCGGAGACGTTTCCTTTGACGTTTCCTTGGCGTCGCTCACTGGCCCGTTCCTCCAACCGTGATCTTTTCCATCCGCAGCGTCGGCTGGCCGACGCCGACCGGGACGCCCTGGCCGTTCTTGCCGCAGGTGCCGATGCCGGTATCGAGCGCGAGGTCGTTGCCGATCATGGTGATGCGGTGCAGGTCGGTCGGCCCGTTGCCGATCAGCATCGCGCCCTTCAGCGGCGCGCCGACCTTGCCGTTTTCGATCTTGTAGGCCTCGGTGCACTGGAACACGTATTTGCCCGAAGTGATGTCGACCTGGCCGCCGCCGAAATTCGCGGCGTAGATGCCGGTCTTCACGGAGGCCAGAATTTCCGCGGGATCGCGGCCGCCCGCCAGCATGTAGGTGTTGGTCATGCGCGGCATCGGCACATGGGCGTAGCTCTGGCGGCGGCCGTTGCCGGTGGGCTTCATGTTCATCAGCCGCGCGTTCTGGCGATCCTGCATGTAGCCCACGAGAATGCCGTCCTCGATCAGCACGGTACGGTTGGTCGGCGTGCCCTCGTCGTCGATCGAAAGCGACCCGCGGCGCGAGGCCATGGTGCCGTCATCGACGACGGTGACGCCCTTCGCCGCGACCTGCTTGCCCATCAATCCGGCGAAAGCGGACGTCTGCTTGCGGTTGAAGTCGCCTTCGAGGCCGTGACCGACCGCTTCATGCAGCATCACGCCGGGCCAGCCGGCGCCCAGCACCACGTCCATTTCGCCGGCGGGGGCGGGGACCGATTCCAGATTGATCAGCGCCTCGCGGATCGCGCCGTCGGCAGCTTCGCGCCATGCCTTGGTCTCGATGAAGCGCGCATAGCCCTCGCGTCCGCCATAGCCCCTGCTGCCGCTTTCCTGGCGGTCGCCCTGGCCCGCGACCACGGAAATGTTGACCCGCACCAGCGGGCGGATGTCACGATAGCTTTCGCCGTCGGGGCGCAGGATTTCGACCACCTGCCAGGTGGCGCCCAGGCTGATCGAGGCCTGCCGCACCCGCGGATCCTTGTCGCGGACATAGGCGTCGATCTCGGCGAGCAATTTCACCTTGGCCTCGAACCCCGGCGCGTCCAGCGGGTTCTCGTCGCCATAAAGCCGCACGTTGGTGTGCGCAGGGGCTGCGGCGAATTTGCCATTGTAGCCGCCGCGGACGGCGGCGACCGCGTCGGCGGCGCGGATCAGCGCCGGCAGCGAGACGTCGGAGGAATGCGCGTAACCGACCGCGTCATCCTTGACGGCGCGGAGGCCGAACCCCTGGCTGGTGTCGTAAGTCGCCTGCTTCAGCCGCCCGTTGTCGAAGCCTAGCGCTTCGGTCTGGCCATACTCCAGGAACAATTCGCCATCGTCGGCGCCCTCGAGCCCTCGCGCGATCTCGCGCCTTACGGCATCGCGGTCGAGATTGGCGCGATCGAGCAGGGAGGTTGTTGCAGGATTGGTCATCAAATCAGTCCGTTGTGGGAGTGGTATAAGCAAGATAGTTGTTTCCCGACCGTTCCGCGAGGGGCGCGTTCAACACGATGCCGAGACGATGCACGCAGCCGAAATAGTTCCGATAACGCAAGACCATATCGAAAGCTTTCATCGCGCCCTCGATTTGGTCGCCCGGGAGCGGCGTTATTTGGCGTTTCTGGAAGCCCCGCCGCCGGAGCAGACCCGGGCCTTCGTTCTCAACAATATCAGGCAGGGCTATCCGCAGCTGGTCGCGGTGTCGGACGGGCAGGTCGTAGGCTGGTGCGACATCGTGCCGAACCCGAGGCCGATCTATGCCCATGTCGGCGTTCTCGGCATCGCCATGCTGCCGGAGTTCCGGCGGCAGGGAATAGGCGGGCGTTTGATGCGGCAGGCGCTCGACGCGGCGCGGGCGTTCGGGCTGCACCGGGTCGAGCTGACGGTTCGGGAAAACAACGTGGTCGCGATCCAGCTCTACAAGAAATTCGGCTTTGCCGTCGAAGGCCTGCAGCGCAAGCGAATTCTGGTCGAGGGCGTTTACGAAAACCTGGTCTTGATGGGCCTGGTGTTCTAGCCGCCGGTCACGGCAGCTTGTCGTACCCTTCGCCAAGCCCGTTCAGGCTGAGCGGGAAGCCGATGCCCTCTTCGGGCGTCTCGAAAATAATGAAAGTTGCGGTTTTCGCGCTCCGGAGTTGCCCGAGCAGCTTTTCGTCCATCACCACCTCGGCGACGCAGCCATTGGGCAGGCATCGGACGAAACCGGCGCGGCCGACGTCCTGATTGTCGAGCTTCAGGCCGAGGCCGGAGGGCAGCAGCACGCCCAGCGGCGCCACCACCCGCATCAGCTTGCTCTTCTGGTCGGCGGTCTTCAGCACGATCACGGTGAGGCCGGCGTTGGAGCGGTCCTCTGCGACCACGCTCTGGATCAGGGCGCATTGTTCGCCCTGCGCCCCCGGCGGGGTGTCGCAGCGGATCTGCCAGTCGCCATGAACCGACCGCACCGCGCCCTGGGCGCCGGCCGCCTGGGTCAGGCCGAACAGGAATGCGGCGGCGAGCAGGCCGCCGAGCCAGCGGCCGGGTCCTGCGCCATATGCCTGATGTTTCGAACGCCCCATCCGGGTCGATCCTCTGTAAAGTCCCAGCTGTACCAGTGAGATTTCCAGCCTTGCCATGAGTTTTCCGGCCAGGCCGTACGCTCTGCAACTGGGATCGACTGGACTGAAACGCAATGACGGCGTCATGAAGGCGGCCGACAGGCCCTTCTCGCGCCGGAAAGGGTGCGGGGCAAGCCGAATCACGCCCCCCTAAAACACCCCCACTTTGCCTACATCCGGCAATCCGCCTGTCAAGCGGCGCCGTCCGGCAAAGGCGCGGATTTTGCCTGATTCAGCTGGAAAACCTGACGTCTGTCGAATAGCCGGTGACGCATGGCTTGGGGTCCCACTACTGCATTGCGAGAGCCTTGGAATTATGGTTTGAGAGGCTGGATTTCGACGCGTTCTAACGATCTGGCCCAAGGTACTGTTGCAGGTACTTTCGAAGGTGTACTCCTGAAGTACCTCCGCTTGGCCGTTCGTGAGGACGGATCGTGCGGCATTTGCGGCCATCCGGCGGCAATGCTTTGGGGACTTATTCAAGGGAGCGCGAGCGGCATGAAGATGTCGAAGGGCCCGATGGGCCGGCGGTTGCTGGGTTTGGCGGTGGCGGGCATGACGCTCGTGTCCGGCGGGATGGCTTTGGCGGCACAGCCGCAGCCGTGGGAAGTCACGCTGCAGCCAGCGGCCACTCCGGTCATGGAAGACATCGTCTGGTTCCACAATTTCCTGTTTGTGCTGATCACGCTGATTACGCTGTTCGTGCTGGCGCTCCTGATCGCGGTGGTGGTGAAATTCAACGCCAAGTCCAATCCGGTCCCCTCCAAGACCACCCACAACACGCTGATCGAGGTGGCCTGGACGCTGATTCCGGTGCTGATCCTGGTCGGCATCGCGGTGCCGTCGTTCCGCCTGCTGTTCCTGCAACTCGACATTCCTAAGGCCGACCTGACCGTCAAGGCCACGGGCAAGCAGTGGTACTGGAGCTATTCGTACCCCGACAACGGCAAGTTCGAATTCGATTCGCTGATGGCAGCCGACAAGCAGCCGCGCCTGCTCGGCGTCGACAACGAGATGGTGGTGCCGGTCAACAAGGTGATCCGCGTCCAGACCACCGGCGCCGACGTCATCCACGCCTTCGCGGTGCCGGCGTTCGGCATCAAGATCGACTCGATCCCCGGCCGTCTCAACGAGACCTGGTTCAAGGCGACCAAGGTCGGCGTGTACTACGGCCAGTGCTCCGAACTGTGCGGCAAGGACCATGCCTTCATGCCGATCGCGGTGCGGGTCGTGGAGGACCAGGAATTCGCGGCCTGGGTTGAGGCGGCGAAGAAGAAGTTCGCGACCAACCCGGCGAATACCTACGCCTCGGCTGGTCAGGCCGCGCAGCAGTAAGGCGCGGCAAATCGGGACAAGGGCGACGGGACCTGAAAAGGTCCGAAAAGGGACTGCAAGGCAGGATTTCAAAATGGCAACGACCGCAGCGACACACCACGATCATGCCCATGACGGCCACGCGCATGCCAATCCGACCGGATGGCGGCGCTGGGTCTACTCGACGAACCATAAGGACATCGGCACGATGTACCTTATCTTCGCGGTCTTCGCGGGCATCATCGGCGCGGCGATGTCGATCGCGATCCGCGTCGAACTGATGTACCCCGGCGTCCAGTTGTTCCACGAATCCCACACCTACAATGTGTTCGTGACCTCGCACGGCCTGATCATGATCTTCTTCATGGTGATGCCGGCGATGATCGGCGGCTTCGGCAACTGGTTCGTGCCGTTGATGATCGGCGCGCCCGACATGGCGTTCCCGCGCATGAACAACATCTCGTTCTGGCTGCTGCCGGCCTCCTTCGCGCTGCTCCTGATGTCGACCTTCGTGGAGGGTGAGCCGGGCGCCAGCGGCGTCGGCGCGGGCTGGACCATGTACGCGCCGCTATCGACTTCGGGCCATCCGGGGCCGGCGGTGGACTTCGCGATCCTGTCGCTGCATCTGGCCGGTGCCTCCTCGATCCTCGGCGCCATCAACTTCATCACCACGATCTTCAACATGCGCGCGCCGGGAATGACCCTGCACAAGATGCCGCTGTTCGTCTGGTCGATCCTGGTGACGGTGTTCCTGCTCCTGTTGTCGCTGCCGGTTCTCGCCGGCGCGATCACCATGCTGCTCACCGACCGCAATTTCGGTACCACCTTCTTCTCTGCCGACGGCGGTGGCGACCCGGTGCTGTTCCAGCATCTGTTCTGGTTCTTCGGTCACCCCGAAGTGTACATCCTGATCCTGCCCGGCTTCGGCATGATCAGCCAGATCGTCTCGACCTTCTCGCGCAAGCCGGTGTTCGGCTATCTCGGCATGGCCTACGCCATGGTCGCGATCGGCGGCATCGGCTTCGTGGTGTGGGCGCACCACATGTACACCGTCGGCATGAACTCGGCGACGCAGGCCTATTTCGTCGCCGCCACCATGGTGATCGCGGTGCCGACCGGCGTGAAGATCTTCTCGTGGGTCGCAACCATGTGGGGTGGCTCGATCGAGTTCAAGACGCCGATGGTCTGGGCGATCGGCTTCATCTTCCTGTTCACGGTCGGCGGCGTCACCGGCGTCGTGCTGGCGAACGCGGGCGTCGATCGCGTGCTGCAGGATACCTACTATGTGGTGGCGCACTTCCACTACGTGCTGTCGCTGGGCGCCGTGTTCGCGATCTTTGCAGGCTGGTACTACTGGTTCCCGAAGATGTCGGGCTACATGTACAACGAGACCATCGGAAAGCTGCACTTCTGGGTCACCTTCATCGGCGTGAACCTGGTGTTCTTCCCGCAGCACTTCCTCGGCCTGTCCGGCATGCCGCGCCGTTACGTCGACTATCCGGACGCCTTCGCGGGCTGGAACCTGGTGTCGTCCGTCGGTTCCTACATCTCGGGTTTCGGCGTGCTGATCTTCATCTACGGCGTGGTCGACGCCTTCGCCAAGAAGCGGGTGGCCGAGGCCAATCCGTGGGGCCCCGGCGCCACCACGCTGGAATGGACGCTGTCGTCGCCGCCGCCCTTCCACCAGTTCGAAGTGCTGCCGCGCGTTCAGTAAGCTAAACCACGGCGCGCCTTTGCAGAAAGGCGCGTCGCACTCTCTCAAGGAACGATCCATCGTGTCGGTTGTCGATCACCACGCCATCGAGCTTGGGCCCCGGATTTCCGAGGCCGAGGTCGGCGACTACATCGCGCTGCTGAAGCCGCGGGTGATGTCGCTGGTGATCTTCACCGCGCTGGTCGGCCTCGTCATCGCGCCGGGGCACGTCCATCCCATCCTGGCGTTCACCTCGATCCTCTGCATTGCGGTCGGCGCCGGCGCCTCGGGCGCGCTGAACATGGCGCTCGAAGGCGACATCGACGCCAAGATGTCGCGCACCGCCAACCGGCCGATCCCGCGCGGACGCATCACGCCGTCGGAAGCGATGGCGTTCGGACTGACGCTTTCGTTCTTCTCGGTGGTGACGCTCGGTGTGCTCGTCAACTGGCTGGCCGGCGGGCTGCTCGCCTTCACGATCTTCTTCTACGTGGTGATCTACACCATGTGGCTGAAGCGCTGGACCGCGCAGAACATCGTGATCGGCGGCGCCGCCGGCGCGCTGCCGCCAGTGGTAGCCTGGGCAGCGGCCACCGGTTCGCTGGCGATGGAGCCCGTGCTCCTTTTCCTCATCATCTTCTTCTGGACCCCGCCGCATTTCTGGGCGCTGGCGCTGTTCCGTTCCGACGACTACGCCCGCGCCGGCATACCGATGCTGCCGGTGGTCGCAGGCCCTGACGCGACGCGGCTGCAGATCCTGCTTTACACCGTCGTGCTGGTCGCGATTGCCGCGGCGCCCTGGCCGCTCGGCTATTTCGACGCGATCTATGGCGTGGTCTCGCTGCTGCTCGGCGCCGGCATGATGTGGCTTGCCATCGACGTCTATCGCCACCGCGAGGGCAAGCCCGCGCTGCGCGCGACGCGGCGGCTGTTTGCCTTCTCGATCCTTTATCTGTTTGGCCTGTTTGCGACCTTGTTGCTGGAGGTCGTGATCCACGCGGTCGCACCTGCGATCCGCGCGGTCGCGCCGGCGCTCGGCGCCATCGCATCAGTGATCGGGTAGGGGGCGCATGGGACGCGAATGGACGACGAGCAGAAACCAGATGGAATCGTCCTCACCGAGGCGCAGAAGAGAAGCCGCCGCCATCGCTCGGTCGCGATTGCGCTCGCGCTCGGCGTGCTTGTCGTGCTGTTTTTCGCTGTCACCATGGTCAAGGGGCCGGCGGTTCTCGTCCGTCCCATGTAAGCCGGCAATGTGATTGAAATGGAAAGCAAGATCCAGACGCGCGAGGAAATGGCGGGAGGCGAGAAGGTCGCTTCGCGGCGCGGCCTGACGCGCGATGCGCTGGTGGCTTCGATCTGCGGCTTCGTCGTGGTGTTCATGGTCGGCGCGTCCTACGCGGCCGTGCCCCTCTACAACTGGTTCTGCCGCACCACCGGCTTCAACGGCACCACCCAGGTTGCGACCTCGGTGCCGTCGGATGCGCCGCTGGCGCGCAAGATCTCCGTGCGGTTCGACGCCAATGTGGGGCCCGGCCTGCCGTGGAAGTTCGAGCCCGAGCAGACCGAAATCGAGGTCAAGATCGGCGAGGTCGTCACCGTATTCTATTCCGTGACCAATCAGGCCGCGCGCACCACCGCAGGCGTCGCGGCCTACAATGTCACGCCGCTGACGGTCGGCGCCTATTTCCAGAAGATCAACTGCTTCTGCTTCAACGAACAGACCATGGGTCCGGGCGAGAAGCGCGACATGCCCGTGGTGTTCTACGTCGATCCGCAACTCGCCAGGGACAGCGAGAACGACGGGCTGAAGACCATCACGCTATCCTACACCTTCTATCCCGTGCGCGATGCGGCGCCGAAGCCGGTAGCCGCCGGCGAAAGCGACAAGCGCAGGGGAAACCTGTGACGGGAAACCTGTAAGCATGAGATTCCGTACCTCGCGGAATTTCACGATTTGAAATTTGAGACGGATATGTGCCGAAGGGGACGGCACATCTAACGGAGAGACCGCAATGGCTACGGCGCACGCGAAGCACCACGACTACCACCTCGTCGATCCGAGCCCGTGGCCGGTTGTCGGCTCGATCTCGGCTTTCGTGATGGCGGTGGGTGCGGTCACCTGGATGCATCACATGACCGCTGCGGCCCCGATCATCTTCGGTATCGGCACCATCGGCGTGCTCTACACCATGGCGAGCTGGTGGGGCGACGTGATCCGCGAAGCCCAGTACAAGGGCGACCATACCCGTGTGGTGCAGATCAGCCACCGCTACGGCATGATCCTCTTCATCGCCTCCGAGGTGATGTTCTTCGTCGCATGGTTCTGGGCCTTCTTTAATTCAGCGCTGTTTCCCGCCGACGCGGTTCACGCCACCCGCGACGCGGTATTCGGCTGCGGACCCGGAACGGCGATGGGCGCCTGCAACGTGCCGGGCACCTGGCCGCCGAAAGGCATCGAGACTTTCGATCCCTGGCATCTGCCGCTGCTCAACACGCTGCTGCTGCTGACCTCGGGTACCACGGTGACCTGGGCGCATCACGCGCTGCTCGAGGGCGACCGCAAGGGCCTCAAATACGGCCTGATCCTCACCGTCCTGCTGGGCGCCGCGTTCACCTGCGTGCAGGCCTTCGAGTACGCCCACGCTACCTTCGGCTTCTCGGGCAACATCTACGGTGCGACCTTCTTCATGGCGACCGGCTTCCACGGCTTCCACGTGCTGGTCGGCACCGTGTTCCTGCTGGTCTGCCTGATCCGCGCCTATGCCGGCCACTTTACCCCGAAGCAGCATCTCGGTTTCGAGTTCGCCGCCTGGTACTGGCACTTCGTCGACGTGGTGTGGCTGTTCCTGTTCATCTGCATCTACGTCTGGTTCCGCGGCAGCGGGCCGGTGGCCGGACACTGATGCAGGCTTGACGTGTTATGAGGGGGGCGGTCGGCAAGACCGCCCCTTTTTTCATTTGCCCTTGCCCTCGGACAGGGGAAGGACGGAAGTATGATGCCTGAACAACCATCTACCCTGACCCAAAGCGCGCTGCGCGGCATCGCGTGCCGCTGCCCGCGCTGCGGCAGGGGCAAGCTCTATGCCGGCTTCCTGGATTTGCGCCCCGGTTGCGAGTCGTGCGGGCTCGACTACGCCTTTATCGATTCCGGTGACGGGCCGGCGATCTTCATCATCATGCTGGCGGGCGCCGTCGTCGTCGCTGCCGCCCTGATCGTCGAGGTCAAGTACCAGCCGCCGTTCTGGCTGCATGCGGCGCTGTGGCTGCCGCTGATAGCCGTCACGACGCTGTTGCCGTTGCGCTCGATGAAGTCGCTGTTGATCGCGCTGCAGTTTCACCACAAGGCGGCACCCGGCCGGCTGATCGACCGCGAGCGAAAATGAGCGGGTTGATTGAGCGGCGGCGGCGGTCGGCTTCGGGATTCGCCATCTTCACGCTGGTCATGGTGGCGGCCTTCAGCGGCCTCGGGATCTGGCAATTGCAGCGGCGGGTCGAGAAGCATGCGCTCATCGCGATGCTGAACGAACGGCTTGCGGCGCCCCCCGGGGCGCTCCCGCAGCCCTCGCAATGGAATGCGCTGACACCGGCCAGGGACGAATTCCGTCGCGTCAGCTTCACTGCGACCTACGCACCCTTGCCGGATGCGATGGTCTATAGCGCCGGCTCCGCGGTGCGCGCCGATGTCTCCGGCCCGGGCACCTGGGCTTTTCTGCCGGCGCGACTGGCGGACGGCGAGAGCGTCGCGGTCAACGCGGGCTTCGTTCAGAACACCATGCAGGACCGCGGCCAGCAGGATCGCGCCGTGGGCCGGCTGGTAACCGGTCAGCCGGCGAAACTCACCGGCTATATCCGCTTTCCTGAAACCGCCGGCACGCTGACGCCGCCGGAGAATCTGGACAAGCGGCTCTGGTTCATCCGCGATCACCGGTCGATGGCGCATGCATTGGGCTGGGAGGGAAGCGGCAAGGCCGTCGCGCCGTTCTACATCGATCTCGAGCAGCCCGTGCCGGAGAGCGGCATTCCAAAGCCCGGCGCGCTCACCGTCCATCTCAAGGACGATCACCTGCAATACGCCATCACCTGGTTTACGCTCGCTTTCGCGGTCGTGATCGCGTTCGGCGTGTGGTGGCGCGGACAGCGTCCGCATGGATTGCTGCAGCGACCGTAGTTTCCCGGTCCGTGCACCGGGACCTTTTTCGACTAGTATCGTTCTCGGGTTCCACGACCGACTTTTTGAGCGCAGGCCGTTCAGTGTCCGCTCGCGACGATCGCCATGCGCCGTCGTTCGCCTCGAGAAGGCGGGCGAGGCGTTGTGATCCGGATGGAGGCGATGGGCTTGGCTGACGATTTCGATTCATTGGCACTGGTGTTCGACTGGCTGGACGCGTGCAGGAAGCGTGACGTCGCGGCGTTGCTCGAACTCCATGCCGACGACGCGACGTTCGAATGCGGTTGCGACGAGATCGGACTCCGTGAAGGCCGCGCCGAGCTCGAAGCCTGTTGGCGGCCGCGGTTCGATGCGATCGTGCCGAGCGCATTCGGGCTGGAGGAAATCATGCCGGCCGTCGATGGCATGGTGCTCGATTGTCTCAGTTACGAAGGCAAGCCCGTTCGCATTGCTTTCACCTTCACGTTGGACGGAAAGATCCGGCAGACGGCTTGCGCCTCTGCTTCGTGCACGACGCGGCAGGAAGTCGCCGGCGCAGCCGGTGAAGGCCTGATGACTGCACGTCCATCGGCCTGATCCAGGCGGCAGGTCTGCCGCAAGCGTCTGCCCCTCAGGTTTCCATCGTTTCAGTGGCCACCACGGAATCACCCGCCGGCAGGCGGCAACGGACGCAGGTGCGTCCGTCCTCGCGCAGCAATTGCAGAGTCCCGCTCAGCGCGCGGACCCGCTCCAGCATCCCGGTCAGCCCGCGGCCAAGCAGCCGATCGGCCGGGAAGCCAACGCCATTGTCGGATATTTCGACGACCAGCTCGCGGTCCTCGATCGCGGCCCGAACGTTCATGGCATCCGCTCCGGCGTGACGAAGCACGTTGGTCACCGCCTCCTGGATCACGCGATAGACCGTCTGCGACAAGAGGCCGTCTATCGCGTTCAGTCTGGCGTCGATCTGCGACGTCAGCGCAAGGTCGGGCGCCTGCGCCTTCGCGTTCTGCAGCAATGTCTGGATGCTGCGCTCCAGTCCCAGTTCCTGGATGTAGAGCGGCCGCAGCCGGTCGAGGATACGGCGGTTCGCCTGCTGCAGCGTCTCGACCGACTGGAGAATTCCCTTTGCCGCGGATCCGAGCTCGGCCTTCTCGGGCGGAATCGCCTCCAGCAGCGCCACCGTATTGGCGCGAATGCCGAACAGCAGCGGCCCCAGTTCGTCGTGCAACTCGCGCGCCACGTCGCGGCGTTCGTCGTCCTGCAGCGACACCATCCGGCGCAGCAGGCTTCGATTGTCCTGGCTGAGGCGCCCGAGCGTGCGCGCGAGTTCGTTGGCTTCCAGCGAGCTCTTGCGTATCTCCGGCGGCCCGGTCGTCGGAATCAGGTGTTCGTAATCTCCCATGCGCATGCGCGTGAGTCCATCGCCGAGATTTTGCAGGGGGCCGAGCGCGGAGCCGGTGGCGAAATGCGCGATGACGCCCGTCAGCAGCATCAGCGCGATGCCGGAGCAGGCGATCGCCAGAAAGCCGACCCACTTCTCATAGACGTCGGCGGATATGTCGGGCGCATAGACAATGTCTCCCACTCGCTTGCCCTCGATCGTCACCGGGTAGGTCGCCCCGACCTCGGGCACCTCGACAAGGTAAACGAACCAGGCGGGCACCCGCCCCAGCGGCGTTCGCACTTCGAGCGGCGAGTGCCCGCCGATCTCCGCGCCGGCATGCCGGAACCGGATGGTCTCCGACGTCCCAAGCGACTGCACAAACGCATCCAGCGTCGCTTGCGGGTTGGTGGATGCCTGCAACCCGCCGTTGAGCGCAGCCGCAACCGTCCTGGCCGCGCGTGCGGGCGGTTCGGTTTCCTCCAGAAGTTGTGTCGGTGTGAATATCTGCAGCGAAACGGCCCCCAGCAGCAGCGCGGCGGCGAACATCAGGCCGAGCGGCAGCAGGAGGCGGGTCCGAAGAGAAAGGCTTTCCCACATTTTGGCTACTCTGGCTCCCGCAACCCCAGATTTTCCTTTCCAAATACCGCCAACCGCATATCTAATCCGGAAGGGAACTCAATGATGCAGAATTCGACCAAGTCCGCTACCAGGATCCTGATCGTCGACGACCATCCGGTGGTCCTGTCGGGCTGCCGGTCGTTGTTCGCATCCGACAACACGGTGAAGATCGACGAGGCCACCGACGCGAGATCCGGTCACAGGGTCTACTTTTCCCGAAAGCCCGACGTCACGGTGATCGACATCAAGCTTCCCGATGTTTCCGGCTTCGAGCTGATGCGGCGCATCCGCAAGGACGACCCGGATGCCAGGATCATCATGTTCAGCATGAACGACGATCCCGCGTTCGTGGTTCGCGCCATCGAACTTGGCGCGCAGGGCTATGTTTCGAAGGGGGACGATCCCAGAATACTGATAAAGGCCGTCCGCAAGGTCGCGGCGGGGGACAATTTCATTTCGCCGCAGCTTGCGGAGGCGGTGACCTTTTCGGGCGCTTCCATCAAGGCCAATCCTGCGACGCAGATGACGGCGCGCGAGCTCGAAATCCTGCGGCTGCTGGGCCGCGGCGACAAGATCGTCGAAGTCGCCGATGCGCTGGAGATTTCCTACAAGACGGTCGCCAACACCACTTCCCTGCTCAAGCAGAAACTCGGCGCCAAAAATCATTCGGACCTGATCCGGATCGCCGTCGAGATGGGGCTGCGCTGAATTTTCATTCTGAACTTGCGGCTTCCTCAACTGGCCGCACTCCCGGTCAAAGCCGGCTGAACTGGCCGCGCCCTCGATGGAACTTGTAGCGGTTGTCCCGCGGATTGCCGGTGGCATCACGGGAAAGCTGAGGAAGACACCTTGAAGAAATATCCGACGATCGGAGCATTGGCGCCCGCAAATGCAGCAGGGCGTTCGCGTGGGATTATGAGGTGACCGCCTTGCGCGGAGAAATCGCCAGAATTCCCGCGGCGACAAATGCCAGCAGGGCGGCGAGCTGAAAGGTCTGATGGAAGGATTCGAGGAATCCGTTGTTCACGGTCAGGACTTCAAACACCATCAGCACCACTGAAGCTGCGGTCACCGTGCCGAACGTTCGCGTCAGCAGGATGAGGCTGCCCGCAACGCCGCGGTCTGCAAGCGGAAGCGCCGCCGTCACGATATCCGAATAGGCAAGCTGGAACAGGCCGAGCCCGAGGCCCTGCACGAAAAGCCCTGCGATCCGCAGGCTGGTAGGGGTTTGCTCCGTCCATGCGCCGAGCATCAGAAGTCCGGCGCCGATGGCGGCGGCGCCCACTATCGCCAGCCGCTCGGCGGAAATGTGGCGCCCGACGATGCGACCGCCGATCGGCGCGGCTACCACCGCTCCTGCCGCGGCTGCGGCCAGGATGGCGCCACTCTCGGTCAGCGAATAGCCGGGGACGCGCGCCAGCGCATACGGCACCAGCAGCCAGATCGAAAACGCCGCGAGGTTGGCCAGCACGCTGACGAGATTGAGCAGCGCGAAGCCTGGCTGCCGGAGAATGCCGACGGCAATGATCGGCCGCGCGGCGCGTGACTCGCGGAAGACAAAGGCCGCGAAGGCAGCGGCGGACATCAGTCCGAACCAGACGGCGGACAACTCGCGTAGACGGTTGAGTGTCAGCAGCATCGTTACCAGGCCCAGCACCAGCGCGATGCCTCCAGGGACATCGAAGCGATCGCCGGCGGGGCGTGGCGGCGATGCCGGCATGACGCCCAACAGCAACAGCGCCGCAATCGCAATGGGAATCCGGAACAGGAACACCGCGGGCCAATCCCAGATCGCGGTCAAGGCGCCGCCAATCAGAGGACCGAGCATCAGGCCCAGGGAAAGCATCATCGTATAGATGCCCAGCGCCCGGCTGCGCCGCTCCTCGCCGTAGAGGGCTGTCACCAGCGCCGCGCCGCAGCTCAGCACCAGTGCCGCGCCGATGCCCTGCAGGAAGCGGAACACCAGCATCGCGCCAAAGCTCGGCGCGCAACCGACGAGAAGCAGCGCCACCGCGCTCCAGATCAGGCCGATCCGGAAAACCAGTGCGTGGCCGACGGTGTCGCCGATGCGCCCGAGCGCCAGCAGCAGGCTGGCATAGGTCAGCACATAAGAGATCACGACCCACTGGATATCGCCGATCGCGAGGCCAAATCCCCGCGTGATGGCGGGGAAGGCAATGTTCACCGACGTGTCGAGCTGCGTCGCGGCCGTACCGAGCCCGATCATCGCGACCTGCCACGGCCTGGAGCGGAGCAGGCCGACCAATCCACGGGGGTGATCGCGTTCGATGTCTGAAGGCACGCTGAAACCCGCGGACAGGCGTCAGATCGGCGCGAAGGCGATGGCGCCGTCGCCCTCGCGCGTCAGCCGCCCGGTCGAGGCGAGCATGTTCAGATGGGCGAGCGATTCACCAAATGCCTGGCGCGGATTGGCGTACAGCACCCGCGGGAAAACTTCCTGCGCGATCGCAAAGGCGGTCGTCCTGCCGTTGACGACAGACATCACGTCATCGAGACGGCCCAGATGATGCTCGCGCAACTGCGCAAGCCGCGCATGCAGCCCGTGAAACGGCAGGCCATGCGACGGCAGCACCAGCGTATCTGCCGGCAGTGTTTCGAGCCGCGCCAGCGCATCCAGATATTCCTGCATCGGATTGGCTTCCGGCTGTGCCGAGGGCGTGATCACCGATGGCGTCATGTGCGACAGGATCTGGTCGCCCGCGATCAGGATCTTGTCGCTCTCGCAGAAGAACAGCGCGTGTTCGGGCGAATGCCCGCCCGCCGTGATCACCCGCCACTCGCGTTTGCCCATGGCGATCATGTCGCCGTCCCGAATGCGGGTGAATTCACGCGGCGGCCGCAGGCCCAGATATTTCGAGCGGCGCAGGGCTTCCATGAGCCTCGCGGCATCATCGTCCGACGCTCCGTTTCGTTTCATGAAGGCGGACAGATGATCGTCCGGCCCTTCCTCGCGCTCATGCCACGCCTTCCAGCCGCTGAGCCATTCGGCCAGCGGCATGCGAACCGTGCATTTCATCTCCTTCACCAGATATCCGGCGAGGCCGTAGTGATCGAGATGCGCATGCGTGAAGGTCAGGTTCTGCAGAGGTCGGGCGCGCAGCAGTCCCCGCCATAGCTTGTCCCAGATCTCGAAGGTGTCGTCGGTGTTCAGGCCGCAGTCGACCAGCGTCCATCCCGGTCCGTTGTCGAGCAGCCAGCAATTGACGTGATTGGGCGCTGTCGGCATCGGAAGCCGCACCCAGAACAGGCCCGGCAGCACATCAGTCAATTCGCCGTAGGACGGCGGACGCGGGACCGTGAATCTCAGATCGTCGGACATTTGTTTCCCACCCCGGTCGCGTCCTGTACCGCGCGATTTCAAGCCAGCGCCCCGGCCTTGCGCGTTTGATGCAAGCTTACGCGATTTGCTCGGGTCATCAACGCTGCGGAGATTGTTATGCCGTCCGGACAGGGCAGGGCAGCAAGAATCTTCTGTTTGAGTGCTTGAGTGAAAGCCGATTTTCCTGGAGAACGGCAGCCCGCGTCCGCGACCCGGTCGTGCGGGGGCCTTCCGAGAGCTGCTGGGCAAAGAACACTAAAGAACAATAATGGACGCACTGACCCCCGATTCCGGGCTCAAGCCGGAAGCTGATCCGGAGCAGGTCCTCGACCGGCGGGCACATCGCAATCTCCTGCTTCTCGCCTGCTGTCAGGCAGTCGGCCAATCCTGCAACACCATGATGTTCGCGGCGACGGGGCTGTCCGTCATCACCTTCTATCATCGTCCCGATCTCGCCAACCTGCCGGTCACGATGCAGCACATCGGGGTGATGATCTGGGTATTCCCGGCGGCGCTCTTGATGCAGCGGGTAGGGCGCAGCATCGGCTTTCGCGTCGGCTCGCTGTTCGGCATGGCGGGCGCCATCGTCATGTGCGTCGGACTGTATACGGCCAACTTCCTTGTCATGTGCGCCGGCGGCCTCGTCCTCGGCTACGCGGTCGCCTGCCTGCAGATGTACCGCTTCGCCGCCGCGGAACTGGTCCCGATCCATTACCGCGCCAGGGCGATCTCGTGGGTGACGGCCGGCGGCGTTGCGGCCGCCGTGATCGGCCCCAGCCTCGTGCGCGTCACGCACGACCTGACGATGCCGCTCTACCTTGCGACGTATGCCGCCATTCTCTGCCTGCACGTCATCGTTTTCACGATCATGTCCTTCATCAGTTTTCCCCCGGTTGCGGCCTCGGCTGCCGCCGCCGGCCCGGTCGCGATCGCGGCGCCGCCGCGCCCGCTGCGCGTGATTGCCAGCCAGCCGCGCTTCATCGCGTCTGCGATGGCCGGCATGCTGGCGTTCGGCACGATGTCCTTCATCATGAGCGCCTCGCCGCTGGCCATCGTCGGCTGCGGATTCCCGCACGCAGAGGCCCATTGGGTGATCTTCATGCACGTGCTGGGCATGTTCGTGCCGTCATTCTTCACCGGCAATCTGATCAACAGGTTCGGCGCCACGACGGTCATGTCATGGGGGGTCGTGCTTATGCTGGTCGGCGTCGTTGCGGCGCTGTCAGGCATGACGGAATGGAATTTCCGCCTTGCGCTTACGGTCAACGGCGTCGGCTGGAACTTCCTGTTCGTCGGCGCAACCGCGCTGGTGACGACGTGTTATCGTCCGAACGAGCGCGGCAAGACCCAGGCCTTCAACGACCTGCTGGTCTTCAGCACCACCGCAACGTCGAGCTTCATGGCGGGCTTTCTGCAGGATCGATGGGGTTGGCAGCCGCTCAACTGGTTTTCCGTGCTCCTGATGCTGGCTGCCGCCGCGGCCGTCATGTGGCTCCGCTATCAGCGCGCATCGTTAAGCCTCGCTCACTGACGAGGTAGGCTGGAGCCTGCCGCGGGGAGTAAGGACCGCCGGCCCGGCCGTCCTGTTCGTGTCGCTATTTCCTTCGTTCCCACTGCATGAATTTATCAAGCAGCGCATCGGGCTTTTCGGCCCTATTCCCAGATTCCTGGCCGCCGTTTTCCTGCCCGCTTTGAAACTGCGAGAATCCCTGCAGCAGCGCCTTGGAGTCTCCGGACGTTACTTCCGCCGGTGTTGCCTGCGCGGGCGTGGAAATGGAAACGGCGAGTTCCGAGGGATTGGGTTTTGACGCTGGAATCACGTTGAACAGCACCAGCGCCGCGATCACGGCGACAACTGTCGCCGCGGCAATTCCGCCCACCGTGGCGAGCAGGAGGCGCCTTGGACGGCGCTCGTAGGCGAGCTGGGACTCCAGCGGACGGGAGAATTTGGTGAAGGCTTCTTCGCGCATCTCATCAAACCGGGACAAGGAGGCCTGAGGAAAATGGTCCGGTCTCGGCTGCGGGGGCGTGCCGGATCGCGGGTCCGCCATGCCGCGCATCGTGCGTGGCGCGTAGTACAGGGGATCTTCCGGGTTATCGCGGTTGGGATGGTCGTTCGGGCCGACGAAACTCATTTAAGCTACTCCTCACACTGCCAGATCCTCGCTTCGGATTATCGTTGCCGCGCCGGTCCCTCGGTGTAGGTGGCTGCTCGCCCAGCAGCCCGGCCTTGACGTTGTAGCAACTCCGGAGGTCGGCCTTCAAGGTGCGTTTTGGTCTACCTGCACTCCGGCCGGGAATGCGCGAGTGGATGGCTTGGCGGCCTTTGGCTTGAGCGCTCTTCGCTTCATTGTCGCGGTTTGCTTCTTGGCGGGCGCAGGCGCCTGTGTTCGCTTGCCTGGTTCATTGGCTTTCATGTTCGCTGCCCCGTTCGCAAATCGCTTCAAACGACTGTCCGTCCGCCCGGTCATTGGAAGACTGGGCCGAGTTTCCGCGGGTGTGAAGTCAAAAGCGCAACTTTTCGTTCAGGAACACCGTGAGTGTTGCGAATCAGAGACAGAAAGGTGTGCTGCATGACGCTGGGCGATGAGAGGCGTTGTCGGCTGCTCGCCCATTCATTCTCGGGAGCCACCCTCGACTTGGGACTCCAGTACCTCTAACGTTCCGCTCCTAGCAACGGGGCGAGAAATGGCAAAGAAAACCGTAGTCAAACGGAAGAGCGGCGCAAAAAAAGCAGCACGGAAGAAGCCGATGAAGAAGCCCGCCGGCCGCATGAGCGCAGGCGCAAAGGCACAGAAAAAGGCCGTATCACGAAAGCCCGCCAAAGCGCGCCCGCCGAAGGGGCCGGTTTGGCAATGGTCGGCGCTGGAGACGGCCGCCGCTATCCGATCGGGGGCGATTTCCGCGACGGAGGTCGTCGAAGCTCATATCGCGCGAATGCGCGACGTCAATCCAAGGCTCAACGCGGTTGTCGTCGATCTGTCGGAGGATGCGCTCAGGGCGGCGAAAGCCGCTGACAATGCCCGGGCAAGGCAGAGAGAACTCGGCCCGCTGCACGGTGTGCCGATCACCATCAAGGAAAACGTGGACTATGACGGGCGGCCCAACCCCAACGGCGTGGCCGCGCAGATGAACATCGTCGCTCCCTCCGACGCACCTGTCGTGCGCAACCTCAGGAAGGCCGGTGCAATCGTCATCGGCCTGACCAACACGCCCGAATTCTCGTTCCGCGGCTTCACGGAAAATCCGCTGCACGGGTTGACGCTCAATCCGTGGGATCCGGAGATCACGTGCGGCGGCTCGTCGGGCGGCGCCGGTGCGGCAGTGGCCGCCGGTATCGGAACCATCGCCCACGGCAACGACATCGGCGGTTCGCTGCGCTGGCCGGCACACTGCAACGGCGTCGTAACCATCAAGCCGACGCAGGGCCGCATCCCGGCCTATAACGAGAGCGCCGCGGCCGAGCGGCCGATGCTCGCGCATTTGATGTCCGCGCAAGGACCGCTGGCGCGCAGCGTAGGCGACGTCCGGGCCGCGCTCGAAGCGATGAGCCAGCGCGATCCGCGCGACCCCTGGTGGGTACCGGCGCCGCTGGCCGGGCCGAAGCCGAAAGGGCCGATCAAGGTAGCGCTTGCGAAGCTGCCCGACGACATGGACGTCGATCCTTCGGTGCATGCCGCACTCAGGCAGGCCGCGGACGCACTCGAGCGTTCGGGCTATCGCGTCAGCGAGCTCGAGGTCCCCGACATCAGTGCGGTCTGGCAGACGTGGTGCGACATCATCACCAACGAAACCGTGGTGCTGCAGGAAGCCGCGATGATGAAGGTAACGTCGGCCGATTTCCATGCCGCCTGGGGCGGCATCAAGGCAAAGGCCAACACGCTCGATCTGCAGGGCTGGATGCGCGCCACGGCCGCGCGCAACACCCATATCCGCGCCTGGCAATTGTTCCTTGAGGAGTATCCCGTCGTGCTCGCTCCGACGACGGTGAAGCCGACGCCTGGCCCGCGCGAGGATACGATCAGCGCGGAGCGCACGCGCGAACTGTTCTGGAACGATTTGCGTTTCATCTCCGCGATCAACGTGCTCGGCCTGCCCGGCGCCGTCGTGCCTGTCGCGCTGCATGAAGGCAAGCCGATCGGCGTGCAGTTGATCGCGGGCCGCTATCGCGAGGATCTCGCACTCGATGCGGCGGCGGCAATCGAGAAGCGAGCGGGAACGCTGATGCCCCTTCTGTGGGAGAAGATGAACTGAGGCTGTTGGCTGTTTCTTGCACGGTTGGCCGGCACGGGATCCAGCTTTGGAAATTTCTCGTGCTCGCCAATCACCGTTAACCCTGTGTTAAGAGATCGTCGGCCCTGACGGGCCAGGTTTCGATTTTCTGGGGTAATCTCACTCGCAACGGATCCGGCGAGTGGGGGCTCAATGTGATCAGGACTGTTTGGCTCGGCCTGGCATTTCTCGTTGTCCTGGCGGGCGTAAGTTCTTTCAGGTTTGCTTTTGGTCATTTCGATCACGCCTACGCTTCGGTCTCCGCTCGTTCGGAGCCTGAAAGCGCAGCGGTTACAAATTCGGTTCAGGAAACTCTCACAGAAGCAGATCGGCTGCCGCCGCTTGCCTATACTGCTTCCGCACCCGAACCCGCACCCGCACCCGAACTGGCAAAGGCGGATCGCCTGCCAGTTGAAGTCTTGCCTCAGGCCGAACCTTTGCCTCAGGCTCAGGCCGAACCTTTGCCTCGACTGGAATCCTTGCCTCGAACACCCATGGCATCCATAAGGCCGCGCGTCGCCGATCGACAATGGCACGAGCCTGTCTCCCCGGCAGTCCGACCGGCGAAAAGTCAGAATGCGAAGCGCAAGCCAGCGAAGAAGGAGGTCGTTGCCGAGAAGCCCGAGGAGTTGGTCGATCCGAAGGCCTGCCAAACGGAAAATTTTGACGCAATTCGCCTGGCATTCAACTTGCCGACGGGCTGCCACGGCTAGCGTGGCCGCGTTCCCTCTCACGGCTGCGAACTGCGTCGTCTTGCAGGCAAGCGGAAACGTCATGCAAGACTGCGGCAAATCAACCCGACGGGCAAATCACTCCAATCGCTGTCCATCCCCTCGCACAAAAATAATCAGCTCGCGCCGTCGGGCAAATCAGTGATGTAATTCCGCGCGTCTCACCCGATGAGAGGGGCGTGCGCACGTCACGAACGCGCGGTGGGATGCGGTGGACGCAAAGCGTGCGCAAGACGAGCGTGCGTG
>JAFAGM010000098.1 GCA_023422775.1 Pseudomonadota bacterium | reverse complement strand
GGAAGTTGCCGAGGTCGATCAGGTTGCCTTCCTCCAGCCAGAGATCGACATTGATCGGCACGTTCGGCTCGTTGAACATCTTGCGCAGCATCGAGAAGTCGTCGCGCAGCATGATCTTGTTGGCGGCGAGCCGGTGGGCTGCGATGAAACTGCGGCCATGGAAATGATAGGCCGCGCCGATATGGTCGAGATGCTCATGGCTCAGCACCACCATGCTGATCTCTTCGAGCGGGCAGCGAAGGTGGTCGAGGCAGGTCAGGAGATGCGGGTAGTTCGACGACAGCCCGACATCGATCATGATGGTGCGCGAACTGCCGCGCACCAGATAGACGTTTGCTGCGCGGTTCTTGAAACGGATCTGGTAGACATCCTCGGCCGCCTCGATCAGCGTGCAGACTTCGCTGTCGAGCAGGGTCTTGAACGGGCTCGGCCTGCGGTCGCTCATGAGTTGGCCACGTTTCTGAAGTTGACCGCGTTCGAGGCCCGCAATCGCTTGCTGAGCGCGTCCATGATCATCAGCGCAAAGGCCGGCTGCTGGCTGACAAGATAGACGAAGCGGGCGTGATTGATCCGCATCACGCGGGTATGGGGCGCGGCGGCAATCGCCGTCGCCGAGCGTGACGAGCCGTCGATCACGGCCATCTCGCCGAAGAATTCGCCCTTGCCGAGGGTGACGATGACGGTCTTGCTGGCGCCGTTCATCTTGGCGATCTCGACCTGCCCGTCGAGGACGACGAACAGTTCCCGTCCGGTCGAACCTTCCTCAAAAATGACGTCATCTGCATCAAATTCGTTGATGCATTTTTCGATGGTCATGGGGCACCTCCTGCCTTCTGGCTGGTCGGCGCGTCCATGTTAATCGGGAAATGGATCAGCGCAAATGGAACAAGCCAGGATACCGCAGGGCAGCATGGATGAACGGGATCAGGACGTCCGCGTGTGCCAGCCAAAATCCGGCCCGGACAAGTTCCTAAAATTTCCGTAAGGCCGCCGCCGGTAACGATTTCGCAAGCTATGAAAGTTACCAAATGGTCAATCAATTCTGGAGAATCCAACGTGAGCGATCAGCAGTCCGAGCCCATCAACGGTGAAACCGGAACGCCTGGCACCGGATCGGCCGCCTCGAACGTGTCGGCGCCCGCCGGGCCGGTAGCAGCCGCTGCCGAGGCCGAGGCACCGCGTATTTCGCCCGAGCAGGAAGCATCCGCGCCCAGGATGGAAGCTGCCGAGGCCGAAGCCCCCAGGGAAACCTCGAAGGACGAGGCGCCGAAGGTCGATGCGCCCAGGGTCGACGCCGTGAAGACGGCGGAGCCGCGCTTCCCCGGCAAGGTAATGATCATGTCGCCGGGCGATCGCGCCGGCATGGATGCGAAGCTTGAGGCTGCGGCAGAGGCATCGTCCGGCAAACGCCGGATGGGCGCGATGGCTGCGGTGGTGGCGCTGGCGACGGTGGCCGGTGCGCTCGGCGGCGCACTGGCAACGACGGGCGTTGGGAAGCTGATGGCCGGGGACTCCGCCTCGGCATCGAAGGACAGCGCGCTCGAAATCGCGGTGGCGCGGATCGATGCCGACATTGTCGCATTGAAGGCCAGCCTCGAACAGACCTCCAGGACCGGCACAACCCAGTTCAACAAGACCAGCGACCGCCTCGACAAGGTCGAAAAGGCGCAAGCCGAGCCGGCCACGAAACTCGCCAGGCTCAGCGAAGCGGTCGACAAGCTCCGCACCGCGCAGGCTTCCGCCATGTCGACTCAAGCCCAGGCAAGGGACGTGAACGTAACAGGCTCGGTGCCGCAGCAGGCCGCTGCCGCTCCGGCACCCGCGGTGCTGCCCAGGACTGAAGTCGCCCGAATGCCGACTATCGAAGGCTGGGTGTTACGCGACGTCGCCAACGGCAGCGCGCTGATCGAAGGCCGCCGCGGCCTGTACGAAGTGTTTGCCGGCGATCCGGTTCCCGGGCTCGGCCGCGTCGATGCCATTCGCAAGCAGGATGGCCGCTGGGTGGTCGTGACCAGCAAGGGCCTGATCGTCGCGCGCTGACGTGCGATCCGCCGAGTACGAACAACTGATTTTTCTCGTTATGCCCGGCCTTGTGCCGGGCATCCACGTCTTTGGCCCAACGAGCAAGAAAGGCGTGGATGGCCGGGACAAGCCCGGCCATGACGAAAAGTGAGTCACTCTCAGGCCGTCGGAATGAGAATATTCCCTCACTCTGACGTGAAAGTGCGTCCCTATTGTCGCGAGACAGCCGGGACGCTTTTCGGCTAGTTTCCTGAGCGCAACTTGCTGTAGCCGACGCCTTCAAAACGACGTCGCATGCCCTCAGCATTCGTCAGGACATGGCTTCGCGTGCGCATCTTGCTTGTCGCCTTCATCCTGCTTCTCGGTGCTGCGCCGGCGGCGCGCGCCGTCGAGCCCGTCGCGCTGGAACGCGGGACCGCCATCACCGATCCTGCGACGCTGCGCGAGCTCGATGGCGGGCGGTTTCGCCTCGACAGCATGCTGCTGCCGGAGAGATCGGCGGATGCGCCGCTTTCGAATGACGAACTGTTTCGCTTGCCGTCGATGATGCCGGTCCGGCAGGCGATCGACGGCGAGTTCGAGCGCTACGTCATCAGGCACACGGCGAGCCTGCCAAGGGAGACCATCGGCGTCGGCGAAGGCTTCGACTTCCAGCTTTTCGACCGGGCGCTGCTTTACTCGACGCAGACACGGTTCGTGCTGGCGGGCATCGTCAACCGCATGGACCGCGCCTACGTCTCTCCGGCGGACTGCGGTGAGATACGCTTGATCTATCGCTTGACACGGGTGAACACTCCGGACGGCGGCGACAACACCGTTTCGCGACGGTTGCCGATGACGCTGAACCTCGTGCTGAAGGCAAAGGCCGGTCGCAATGGTCCGGAGATCACATGCTCCGAGATCGCAAATCGCTGGCTTGCGTCCGGTGCGCTTCCCTATGAAAAACGACAGGCTAAGGACAGTCCACTCGATCTGCTCGGAGCTGAGGACGTCGAGCGCATCGAGACCAACCTGCAGATCGTCCATGCGCCGAAATCCGCCGTTCGCGATTTCCGCACCGATTATCTGCTGAAGGTGTTTCGCTACGACCGGCAGGCCCGTGTGTTCGCGGAAGCGCCGATGGAAAACCAGATCGACCGCGCGCGCATCCTGGCCGACGATGGCCTGAAGCGCGAGTTTCGGGCGTGGCTGCTCGATCCCGTCAATCTCGCCGAGTTCGATCGTGGCACCGTGCTGATCCCTGAAAAGTTTCTGGCCAACGGCGCGGTTGCGCCGACGCCGGCCGGCTTCGATCCATCGGATCTGCAGCCGGAATTCGGCCTCGTGCAAGGCGAGGGCGCCGCGTTCAGCGAGGCTGATATCGTTGCGGCGCTGAGGAAGGCGGCCGCGAGCGGCGTCAAGCTGCAGAATATCCGCTCGCCAGGCGGGTTCGAGCGCCGGCTCAACGACGTGACCTGCGCAGGCTGTCACCAGACGCGCGGCATCGGCGGCTTCCACTTCCCCGGCGTCGACTGGATGGCGGCAAAGCCCTCCAATACGACCGTGGTGCCGGCCTCGCCGCATTTCTTCGGCGACCAGATCCGCCGTCGCGATATTCTCACCGCGCTGCGTGACGGCGGGCAACCGGATTATTCGAAGGGATTTGCCAGCCGCCCGCAATTGCGCGGCAGCACCGAAATCGCCGGCACTGGATATTTCGACGGCTGGGGCGCGCATTGCTATGTGGCCGCCAGGCCAGCCGCCAGCAATGACGCAAGTTTCCGCGACTGGAACTGCGCCGGTGGACTTTCCTGTCAGGCAGCCGGCAGGACCTCACGCATCGGCATGTGTTTTGTGAAAAGCCGCTAAAGCTGTCCGTGGACTGTGCCAGAGCGTATTCCAACGAAGTGGAAACCGGTTCGCGTCAAGAAAACGCGCGTCAAAGCAAGAATCTAGAGCCCCGTTCCGATTCCATCGGAACGGAAAAGGCTCTAGGCTGGGTGATGGCAGCAAGCTGAGCGGAGATCGGCGGATGAGTTCTTCCGACAACGACAAGCAGCGCAACCGCGAGATCTCGGAGAACGAGGCGGATCGGCAAACGGTCGGAGACGTTCGCGTCAGCGTGTGGGCGATCGCGGTCACCGTCATCGCCGGCGTGATCGTGCTCGGCATCGTCTGGGCGTGGTTCAACCGCTGAGCCGATCACGCGTCAACGCCTGCCTTTACGCCACCGCGCCGGCCGCGCGCAGCTTGCCGATCGCGGCCTCGTCATAGCCGGCGTTGCGCAGGATTTCGTCGCTGTGCTCGCCGAGGGCAGGCGGCTTGCGGGGCTGGACCTTGCGGCTGCCATCCACCCAGATCGGACTGGAGATCGTCATCATGGTGTCGTTCTCGAACGGCACCAGCACCTCGTTGTCGATCATCTGCTGGTCGGTTGGAATATCGTCGAGGATACCGACCACGCCGAACACCAGGCCGTTGCCGTCGAGGATCCTGCGCCATTCGGCGAGATCCCTGGTCGCGAAGGTCTCGTCGAAAATCTTGATCAGTTCCAGCGACCGCGCATGGCGATCCTTTTTGGTCTCGAATCTGACATCGGTGATGAGATCCTCGCGCCCGAGGCAACGTGCGAGCGTCGGCCACTGCCGGTCCTCGTTGAGCAGAGACAGGATCAGCCAGCGTCCGTCCTTGCACTGGTAGTGGTTGGTGACGGCGTTCAGCGCCCGTTCGCGCGGACGGCGTTCGCCGAACTTCGCGCCGACCAGCTTTGCCTGCGCCAGCACCGAAGCCGCCCAGACGCCATTGGCCATCAGGTTGGAGCTGACATGCGAGCCCTTGCCGGTGCGCTCGCGCTTGTAGAGAGCGGTGACGATTGCGCTGTAGAACGCCATCGCGCAGGGGTGGTCGCCCATGCCGGCGATCGATCGCGCCGGCGTGGTGTGCTCGTCGGCACGCACCAGATCCATCAGGCCCGAGCGCGCCCAATAGGCGTTGGAGTCGAAGCCGGGCTTGTTGGCTTCCTCACCCTTTTCGCCGTAGCCGGTAAAGGATGCGTAGATCAGGCGTTCGTTCTGTGGCGCCAGATGCGCGTGCGTGATGCCGAGCCGCTCGCGGACCTGCGGCGGATAGTTGGTGATGAAGACGTCGGCCTGCGCGGCCAGCCGGTGCAGCACCGCCTGGCCCTCGGGCTTCGACAGATCGAGCGCGAGGCTCTTCTTGTTGCGGGCTTCCAGCATCCACGCAAAATTATGCTCGCTGTGGGGATAGCCGGGCAGGTTGGGCAGGTTGCGGTAGGGGTCGCCGGCGCCGGGCGGCTCGATCTTGATGACGTCGGCGCCGAAATCCGACAGCACGGTGGCGGCCGCGGGTGCTGCGATGAAGCTCGCGCAATCCAGAACCTTCAGGCCTTCAAAAATACCCTTTTCCATCGTGGCGCCGCTCCGTGCCGTTTGTTGGTTTTTGTTGAGATATCGCCCCCGGGGCGATGTTCGAACGCCATTTGGACCATGTTGGAGGGGCGATGCAACTACTCCCCGCCGGACAGCAGAGCTGCATTCCCGCCTGCCGCGGCGGTATTGACCGTCACCGTCTGTTCGGTTGCAAAGCGCGGCAGATAATGCGGCCCGCCGGCTTTTGGCCCGGTGCCGGACAGGCCGTGACCGCCGAACGGCTGCACGCCGACGACGGCGCCGATCATGTTGCGGTTGACGTAGATGTTGCCGACCTGCAGGGCCTCGATGGCATCCTCCACCGTATCGTCGATGCGGGAGTGGATGCCGAGGGTCAGCCCGTAGCCAGAGCGCTCGATCGACTGCAGCACCCGGTCGAACCGGTCGGCATCGTATCGAACCACGTGCAGTACCGGGCCGAACACTTCTTCCGCGAGCTGGCCGGTATCGGACAACTCGAAAATATGCGGTGCGACAAAATTGCCGGCGGGCGCGGTGCCCACAAAATGCACCCGGGCTTCCTGCTTCATGCGCGCGATGTGCGCGTCCAGCCGCTGCTTGGCCTCGGCATTGATCACCGGCCCGACATGCGTGGCAGGATCGCCGGGATCGCCGACGACGAGTTCGCGCGCCGCGCCTGCGATCATCTCGATCATGCGGTCGGCGACGTCGTCCTGGATGAACAGCAACCGCAGCGCCGAGCAGCGCTGGCCGGCGGAGCGGAACGCCGAGGTCACGACGTCGTCGGCAACCTGCTCGGGCAGGGCGGTGGCGTCGACGATCATCGCGTTGATGCCGCCGGTTTCCGCGATCAACGGCACGATCGGTCCGTCCTTGGCGGCGAGCGCGCGGTTGATCGTTCGCGCGACCTCGGTCGAGCCTGTGAAAACGACGCCGGCGATATCGGGATGCGCCACCAGCGCGGCGCCGACCCGACCATCACCGCCAACGAGATGCAGCGCCGATGCCGGCACGCCGGCTTCATGCAGCAGCCGCACGGCCTCCGCGGCAATCAGCGGCGTTTGTTCGGCCGGCTTTGCAATGACCGCGTTGCCGGCCATCAATCCCGCCGTGACTTGTCCAAGAAATATCGCCAGCGGGAAATTCCATGGCGAGATGGCGACGAAGACGCCGCGGCCGCGCAGGCACAGCACGTTGCTTTCGCCGGTCGGCCCCGGCATCGCCTTGCCATCGCCGAACAGTTCGCGTCCCTGCGCGGCATAGTAGCGGCAGAAATCGACGGCCTCGCGGACTTCCGAAACAGCGTCGTCCAGCGTCTTGCTGCCCTCGCGCTGCAACAGCGCGATGAATCGCGCAGATCGGGTTTCCAGCAGATCGGCCGCTTTTTCCAGCGTGGCCGCGCGCGCTTCCGCTGGCGTTCTGCTCCACTTTCCGAACCCGGCGCCTGCCGCCGCGACTGCGGCATTCGTCGCCGCAGTCGTCCCGTCGGCGATGCCTCCCGTTGCGGGCACGCGTTGCGCGGCAACGGCGGAGACGAGCCGGTTCAGCGCCGCGCGTTCGCCGAATTCGATGCCGCGCGAATTTTCACGCTGCGGCCGGTAGAGGTCGCGCGGCAGCGGGATGTTCGGATGCGCGGCATTTTCTGCGCTCCCGATGATGTCGGCCGGCCGCTGCAGCAATTGCGAGACCGGCACGGTCTCGTCGGCGGCCAGCGCGACAAACGATGAGTTGGCGCCGTTCTCGAGCAGTCGCCGCACCAGATAGGCGAGGAGATCGCGGTGACTGCCGACCGGCGCGTAGGTGCGATGGGCGATGTCGGGACGGTCCTCGCCGAGCCTTGCATACAGCGCTTCGCCCATGCCGTGCAGGCGCTGGAATTCGAACCCGCCAGAGCCTTTTCCGTTCCGATTGAATCGGAACGGGGCTCTAGATTCTTGTTTTGACGCGTTTTCTTTACGCGAACCGGTTTCCACTTCGCTGGAAAACGCTTTAGCTTCACCTTCCGCCAGTTCGAGGATGGTCGCAACCGTGAGTGCATTGTGGGTGGCGAACTGTGGAAATATCCGCGGCCGCAATGCCAGCAATTGCTGTGCGCAGGCGACGTAGTTCAGATCCGTCATCGCCTTGCGGGTGAATACCGGATAGCCGTCGAGCCCGCGCTCCTGCGCACGCTTGATCTCGGTGTCCCAATAGGCGCCCTTCACCAGCCGCACCATCATTTGGCGGTCGAGGCTGCGAGCGAGACGGTCGGCATAGTCGATCACGTCGGCTGCGCGCTTCTGATAGGCCTGGATCGCAAGGCCAAAGCCATTCCAGCCGGCCAGCGATGCATCGCTGAAGGCGACGGATATTACATCGAGCGACAATTCCAGCCGGTCCGCCTCCTCGGCGTCGACAGTGAAATTCAGATCATGGGACCTGGCTTGTCGCGCGAGATCGATCAGGCGCGGGACCAGTTCGGCCATCACCCGCTCGCGGCTCACAGCCTCGAAGCGCGGATGCAATGCTGACAGCTTGACCGAGATGCCGGGCCGGTCGGGCAGGGTGCGATCGTCGGCGGCGCGGCCGATCGCCTCGATCGCGCTTGCATAGGAACTGAAATATCGCGCTGCATCCTCGGCGGTGCGCGCGCCTTCGCCGAGCATGTCGAAGGAATAGCGTTGATGGCGCGATGAATGCGGCCGCGCGCGTGAAAGCGCGGCATCGATGGTCTCGCCGAGCACGAAATGGTTGCCCATCAGCCGCATCGCCTGCCGCGTCGCCGCCCGCACCGCGGGCGCGCCCAGCCGCTTGGTGAGCCGCCCGATGGTGCCCTGCGGGGTCTCGCCGGGCTGGATCACGCGGGCCGACATGCCGAGCGCCCACGCCGAGGCGTTCACCAGGAATGCGCTCGAGCGCGTCTCGTGATGGATGAAATCGCCCTGGCCGAGCTTGTCCTCGATGAACTGGTCGGCGGTGCGGGCGTCGGGAACGCGGAGCAGCGCTTCCGCCAGCACCATCAACGCCAGTCCCTCCTTGGTCGACAGCGCGAACTCCCGCAGCATGTCTTCGACCCCGCCCAGCGGGTCGTCATTGGCGCGGATGGCTTCGATCAGCCGCGTCGCGGTGCGATCGATGCGCGCTTCCTGCGCCGCATTCATCCGCGCGGCCCGCAGCAGGCGGGTGGCCATGGCACGATCATCGGGCGCATAGGGGGCGCTGAAGGGCGGAGGCTCAGGTGGCTGAATCGGCATGGGAATCTCTCTCCTGGCGTCAGCTTACCTCCGGTAAAACCGTAGTTCGATAGGGCCATGGCTGACCGGCCGCACCCGGCTCGGCCTCCTGGCGGTGGGCCAGTCTCCGCAGGAACCGACTGGCGCAAGGAAAACACATCGGGCCGAATTCTGCATCGCGATCCACAGATTGCGGGCTTGGATATTGGCAGTGCGAGAGCGTCACGCTAATCCTCGGGCGACGGTTCCTTGGAATAGCGCGATCATGAGAGACGCCGGTCGGCCGATGATGGGAAGTCAATTGCCGGGAAAGTTCGCTGCGGTGTTCGGCGTACTCGTCGCGGCGCTGTTTGGCGTCGTCCCGGCGAAGGCGATCGAGATGAGCGATGCGGTCGCTCAACTCTACACTTCGGTGTCGATCTATCCGCCGTCGGCCAATTCGATGACGGTCTGCTACGGCTTCGTCTGCCGCCGCCGCGAGATCCTTGAATTCACCGCCGCCGACCGCCGCGCGCTGACGCAGATCATGGCGGCGGGACGCGCTTCTGCTGCGGCCGAGCGCGCCGCGGTGCAGAAAGCGGTGGTGTGGTTCGATCGCCGCATGGGACCGATCCTCGGTACCAGCAAGCGCGTGGCGAAGGCGGATTTCCGCTATTTCGACGACAAGCACAACTACGATTGCTGGGACACCACCCGCAACACCACCAGCCTGTTGCTGGTGCTGCGGGAGTGGGGGCTCCTGAAGCATCATGCGATCGGCGATCCGCATTATCGCGGCAATACGCTGGTGTTGCAGACGCCGCACAACACGGCCGTGCTGGTCGAGCGCGGCACCAAGGTCGAGTGGGTCGTCGATCTCTGGCCGCGGGGTTATCTGCAGCCACCCGACGTGATGACGGTTCAGAAATGGGTAAAGGAAGATTGAGCGGTCGGACTAATACACGTTTTGATGTTCGTGCATGCCAAAGCGGGTGCCCGCTCCGCCGAACGCTCACAGTTGCGTTGGAATCTTTTTTCAGCTCGACTCCCGGATCAGGTCCGAGAGCGTGCCGTTACCGATCGCGCGTTGGCCCTAGACCTTGAGGTTCTCGGCCGAGGTCTTGCCGCGATTGGCAATCTCTTCGTATTCGACGGTCTGCCCTTCATTGAGTGTCGAGAGACCAGCCTTCTCAACCGCTGAAATATGAACGAACACGTCCTTGCCCCCGCTCGAGGGCTGAATGAACCCGTATCCCTTGGTCGGGTTGAACCACTTCACCGTACCTTTAGCCATTCACGTCGTCTCCGCGGAATTAACAAAACAAAACGAGCCGCTGGTCCCCGCACATACCGGCATGCCCGAAGCGCGAGGATACGCGGGTTGTGGCAGGCTGGGTAGCGCAAACGGAACGGCCGGATCGGCAAAATGTGCCAAATCGGAACAAATTTCCGCCTTTTTGCCGATTTCGCGCCGATTTGACCGGGCCGGGCCGCCCGCATGGCATGCCGCCGGGACGCGCGATGTCGCGTTGCGACAAGACTCCGGCCGCGTTTTGCGCGACCGGAGCTTGGGCCTGACCGACGGCGGTGGATCAGTAGCAGACGTTCACTGTCCGCCAGCGAAAGCCGTGGGGCGTCAGCACGCGGCGGGTCACGTAGCAGTGGCCATAGCCGCTGTCGACGAAGCCGATGCCAAAGCCATGGCCATGGCCCCAGTAGTGGTGGTGGTGATGCGGGTGCTTCGGCAGGAACAGCGGGCTTGCCGAAGCGGCGCCGGGAGCCAGCGCTGCGGCGCTGAGCGAGGCGGCGGCAACGAAAGCGAGGGTCACTTTGCGAAACATGGTCGTTCTCCTTGACTGTGCGCCTCGATCGTTTTCGTCGCGGCGCGGGTTGATCGTTTCAGTCTTACCCATCGCCAATCAGTCGCCCCCTCGAACGAGCGGGTTCGAGTAAACGGCGCCGCATTCGCCGACAATTTTCTGAACGATCATTCAGGTGTGAAAAACATCACACAGGCTTTGAACCATTATCGATGCAGCGGTTTCAGGCTGCGACGCTTTGCTCTTCGTTAACCAGCGAGAGCAGCGTTCGCGCATCGGCGACAGTGCGCACGACCATCGGCTCGTTGCGTCCGCGGATCGCGACCTCCTGCTGCGGCAGGGCATCCGCATCGAGTCCCGCAGTGGCGCGAACCTCGTCCGAGATGACGGCCTCGCAAACGAGGCTCTTGGTCATGTCCTGCAGCCGCGCCGCAACGTTGACGGGATCGCCGAGAGCGGTGAACACCATGTGATCGCGATAGCCGATGTCGCCGACGATCACCTCGCCACCATTGATGCCGATGCCGAAGCGGAGCGGCTCGCGCAGATCGTGCTCGAGAAACCTGTTCAGTTCGTCGACATTGGCCGCGATCAGCGCCGCCGCCTTCAGCGCCTGGCGGCAGGCCTGCCGCCGGCTGGTCGCGAGCCCGAACAGCGCGAGCATGCCGTCGCCGACGAACTGGTTCGGCCTGCCGCCGCTTTCGATCACGGCTTGCGATACCGCGCCGAGGAATCGGTTGACGATGAACACGGTGTCGAACGGCAGGCGCTTTTCTGCAAGCTTGGTCGAGCCGCGCATGTCCACGAACAGGCTGACGAGATAACGCTCCTGGCCGATTCTTGTGGGGTTCGACCCGTGCCCGTCGGCGGACATCGTGTGCGGCAGGAACAGCTGGAAGAACGAGAGATCGCAGGCCGGCCGCAGCTGGCAGGCGAGGCGGATCGATGGATCCGAGGTGCCGACCCGGCCGAGCACGAAGGCCTCGCGCTGCGACGGTTCGGGCAGGTCGTGGCAATCTCCGATGATGCGGATGCGGCAGGTGGAGCAGCGGGCGCGGCCGCCGCAGACGCTGGCGTGCGGCACGTTGTGGCGCAGGCTGGCCTCGAGCACGCTGAGGCCCCTGGGGACGCGGACCGTTCGGCCGTTGCCGTAGGAGAGACTGATCATGCCGCGGCGGCGCTCGTTGACGGCGCGGGCGCCCCTTGCCAGCAACGCGATGCCGAGCAGGCCGAAATAGCCGAACAGGAAATAATCCGTGACGCGATCGAGCACCTGCGCCTGTTCCGGTGTGCCGATCTGGCCCGGCGTCAGGTTCTCCGCCCGCCATTCGACGCTGTCGCTATCGATGACGATGCGACCGCCCTGGTAGAATCCCAGCATGGCAAGCGTCGGAATCATTACCGCCGCAGCGAGCAGGAACGGCGCCGCGCGCTTGTAGAACGCCTTCATGCGGAGCCAGAAATACAGTCCGATGCAGCCATGGACCCAGGAAACGGTCATGACCGCGAGCATCATCCAGATCCGCCACGGCGCCCACACCCAGTACACGAACAGCACTTGCGGATAGAGTTTTTCATGTCCGTACAGCGTCTGGCCGAGCCGCACGCCGATGATGTGGGCGATCACGAGTGCCGGGACGCTCAGGCCCAGAACGAGCTGGAGCGGCTCCATCGTCGTCCAGCGGAACTGCCGGCGTTCGTACAGCGCCCAGATGCCGAGCGCGGTGTGCACCACACAGGCCGTGTAGAACAGGACCGCGACCGGGAGGAACTGCCAGAGCAGGGTGTGATAGTACACGCCGTCCGCCAGCGCTGCCATCGAGACGTTGCCGAGCGCGTGATTGAGAAAATGGCTGAGCAGATAGGCGAACAGCACCACGCCGCTGGCAAGCCGAACCTGCCGGACGCCGATGCCGCGCACGAATGTCGTCAGATGTTCTCGGGTAATGGTGGCCATGCGATCCATAGGGGCTATATCGGCGACAGTAGCGTTTTATTCCCGCGGTGAACACTATCCGCTGTCGTCCTTGCGTGCGAAGGAACGACGATAGGCTTTTTTCCTCGGCAGCACGTTGACACCTCGAGGGCAGTCGAGGAGAAAGCGCCGTGACGATAGCCCCGCCCGATAACCGCCAGGCCAAGCTGGCGATGCCATGGCTTGCCGTCGTGTTGCTGATTGCGGCGATGACGGCGATGCGGCTGGTCTATGCTGGCGTGCTCGAACTGCGCACCGACGAGGCCTATTACTGGACATGGTCGAAGGAGAGCGTGCTTTCCTTCCTCGATCATCCGCCCGGGATCGCCTGGTCGATCCGGTTCGGCACCGCGATCTTCGGCGACACCAATCTCGGCGTGCGGTTTGGCGGCATCGTTGCGATGCTGGTCACGCAACTGCTGCTCGCCGACATCGTCCGGCGCGTCACGCACGATGCGCGCGCCGTCGTGTTCGCAGTCCTGATGCCGGAAGCGGCGCTCTATTACGGCCTGCTGATGGCCAAGGTGGCGCCCGACACGGCGATGATTCCGTTTGCGGTCGCGATGCTGTGGGCGCTGGTGCGGCTGCACGAGAGCGAAAATCCGCGCTGGTGGCTCGCCGCGGGTCTTTTCGCGGGGCTCGCGATGCTGTCGAAATTCACCGTGATCATGCTGTTGCCGGCGGTGATCGCGTTCGCGCTGGTGCCGGACTGGCGCCGGCGCTGGCTGTTCAGCCAGTATCCGTGGCGGGCGGCGCTGATCGCGGTGCTGGTGTTCTCGCCGGTCCTGATCTGGAATGCACAGCACGATTGGGCGGCGTTCCGCTTTCAGGCCGTCCGCGCCGTCGCGACCTATCCCTTGTCGTTGCGCACGGTCGGCGAATTCATCGGGATGCAATTCGGCCTCGTCGGCTTCGTGCTGCTGCCGGTGGTGCTGTCGGGCGTGACGTTGACGGCGTGGCGCGGCTATCGCACCCGCGAGCCCGTCGCCATCCTGCTGTCGACCGCGGTGCTGGTGCCGTTCTGCTATTTCTTCTGGAAGTCGCTGACGTTGCGGGTCGGCGACACCTGGCCGATGTTCCTGTGGCCCGCGGGCTTTGCCGCCGCCGCCCTCAATCTTGCCCTGCTGCCGCGCGAAGGCTGGTCGGAGCGGTTCCTCAAATCCACCTTCTGGTGGGCGCGGGTGGCGGTCATCTCGGGCATCGTCTTTGTCGTCGCCGTGTTTCTGTATTACGTGGCGGCGCCCTGGAACCTGATCGGCAGGACCGACCCCGTCGGCTCCGAGGCCGGCTATCGACAGGTCGTGGCGCGCGCGGAGGCACAGTTGCAGCAGACCGGCGCGACCTGGATCGCCACCTCGGACTATCGTACCTACGCGATGCTGCGCTGGTACTTCAATGGCCGCGTGCCCGTCATCCAGATCAACGAGCGTGGAAGATACCAGGGCTTTCGCGACCCCGGCATGAACGTCATCAAGGATCATCCCGGCCTCTATGTCGCGCGCGAGCCGGAACATCGATTGCCGCTCTGGGATCTCACCACCGCGAAGCGGGAGCCGCTCGAACGGGTCCAGCGCGTGTGGCGCGGGACGGTGATGGATACCTACGCGCTGGAAAAAATCACCGGCTGGACACCCGAACTTTCGCCGCCGCCGGACTCGCCGCTGTTTCGCTGGCGCGTGCTGGCGGGAGAGGTTGGCGACATGCAGCGTATCGTCATTGCGAGCGCTGCGAAGTAATCCATGTCTCGGCGCGTGGATCGATGGATTGATCGTCCGCCTTCGCGGACGATGACGGCCGGGTGTGGATCGACCTGCTGAGCTTTACGTTTTCCGGCCACTGGGAGTAACATGCCCGTCATTGCCGGGAGGTGCAGGGGAGATCGCATGCCGGACGCCGTCGCCTTGGCCGCCATTGTCATCCTGCTCTTTCCGATGGGTTATTTTTTTCTGGCATCGCCTGCTTTTCTATTGGTGAAGCTGGACATCCCGGAGGTCACCCGGCTGCTGCGCGGCATGTTCAATGCGCATTTCCTGATGCTGAGCATTGCCGGTGCCATCGGGATGCTAGCCTTTGCCGTGACGGGTCATCTGGCCTTCGCCATCGTCGCGGGCCTGATCGCGGCTTTTGCGGTCTGGGCGCGCCGCTGGTTTCTGCAGCAATGGGACGAGCAGCTTGATGCCCGGGATGCCGGCGACTTCGGTGCGGTGCGGCGGCTGCGCCGACTGCATTGGGCCGGCATGCTGTGCAATGCGGTCCTGCTCGCCGTCATCGTGGGCAGCATCCCCTATGTGGCGGCCACGACGGCCTAGGACGTTGCCTGCCTCTGCACTGCTGTCTGGGGATCGTCACAGGCGCGATTCAGGCTGGCTGGCTGACCGCAAAGTGCTAGACTTTCGCATCAGCCCCCCTGACACGCAGATATCTCATCGGCCATTCCAACAAGAACAACTCTGAAGGAGACGTCACATGAGCCGCCATTCCGATTTCGTGCCTCAAGGTGTGATCCCGGCGGTGCTGCTGCCGTTCCATGAGGATTTGTCGATCGACGAGGCGAGCTTCCGGGCGCACTTGCGGGATGTCGCGGCGGTGCAGGGGCTGTCTGCGATTACGGTCAACGCGCACTCGACCGAGGTCGCTTCGTGCACCCGCGACGAACAGCGTCGCGTCATGGAGATCGCCGGCGAGGAAGCAGGCGACAAATTGCCGATCGTTCACGGCGTCTGGGCGGACGGCAGCCTGGAGGCGGCGCGGATCGCTCGCGAGGCTCAGGCCGGCGGGGCTTCGGCGCTATTGGTGTTTCCGCCGGCGCCCTTTACCCTTGGCCAGTCGCCCGCGATGGCGCTGGCGCATTTCAGGACCATCGCCGACGCAAGCGATCTTCCGATGATCGTATTTCAGTATCCGCTGGCCACGGGACAGGGCTATCCGGCGGCGACGCTGGAGCGGCTGTTCGACGAAGTGCCGACCATCCGCGCCATCAAGGACTGGACGCCGCTGGTGCCGCAGCATGAGGCGCAAATTCGCGCGCTGCAGGGGCGCAGGCGTCCCATCAACGTGCTGTCCACCAACAGCGCGTTTCTCCTGAGTTCGCTGGTGCTGGGCTGCAACGGCCTGCTATCGGGCAGCGGCAGCGTCATCGCCGATCTGCAGGCCAGGCTCTATCGCGCCGTGAAGGCCAACGATCTCGCGGAAGCCCGCCGGCTGAACGACCGGATCTATCCGACGGCGCGCGTGTTCTACGCCGATCCCTTTGTCGACATGCACAATCGCATGAAGGAGGCGCTGGTGCTGCTCGGCAAGCTGCCGCGCGCGGTGGTGCGTCCGCCGCTGGTCAAGATATCGGATGCGGAAGTCCTGCGAATCCGGGATGCGCTGGTGGAGGCCGGATTGCTCGACACAGTAACGGCGCAGGGGCGCAATGCCGCTTGAGCGATCCGCACTCCGTTGTAACGCTGCACCCACACTCATGACGCCGATGGACGAAGACGATTCGATCGACGAGATTTCGAAGATCGAAGCAAGAATCGAGGAACTGGCCGAGATCTCCGAGCGGTGCCGAAAGATCATCCTGGCCTCGAAGGCGGCCATTGCCGGCGGCGCCGTATTGCTGGTCGTTACGATATTGGGCCTGCTCGGATCCAGTCAGGTAGCAGCGCTCGGCTCGATCGCCGCGATGCTGGGTGGAATCGTTTCGCTTGGGTCGAATGTCAGCACGCTGCGGCAGACCGAGGCCGCCATAGGCGATGCCGAGATGCTTCGTTCCAGTCTGATCAACGAAATCGACCCCCGCGTGATCAGCGACAGCCCCTTGAAACTGGTTTGACGACGGCTCGATATGAGGCGTAACTCACGCCTCTTCGTCGCGCTTGCGCAGGAGATCCCTGGCGAGATCGGCGAGCGCCGGCCGCGGCAACGCGGTGAACGGCAGCGGACGCGTGACGTCGATCGCGGCCAATCCCAGCCGCGCGGTGAGCAGGCCGTTGAGCACGCCTTCGCCGAGCCGCTGGGAAAGTTTCGCGGCGATGCCGTGGCCGAGCATCTGTTGCACCAAGCTGTCGCCGACCGCCATGCCGCCGGTGATGGCGAGGTGGCCGATGACGTGGCGCAGCAGCGTGATCATGCCGAGCGTGCCCGGCCGGCCGCCATAGAGCCGCGCCAGTTGCCGGATCAGCCGCATCGCGGCCACGAACACGAACAGCACGTCGATCAGCGCGCGGGGGCTGACCGCCGTGACGACCGAGACGCGCTGCGCGGCTGCCGAGACCAGGCGGCGTGCTTCCTCGTCGAGCGGGGCCATCAGTTCGCGTTCGGCCAGCTTTATCATGTCGGCGCCGTCGATGATGTCGTCCGCGTGGCCCTGCAGGGCGGCGCGGGCGCGCGCCAGTCGCGGGTTCTGATGCGCGAGCTTGAGCAGGTCGCTGACGACGGCGCGGCTGGCGGCGCGGTCGTCGCTGAGCAGAACTTCTGCCGCGCGCTGGTGTAGCTTCTCGATCGCCGCCAGCCGCACCATGCCGAACGCCTCGCGCGCGATCACGACGGTCAATGCGAGTGCCGCGGCAACGGCAAAGGCGAGCGCGACATAGCCGAGCGTCTGGTTGCGCGCGAACAGATCCTCGATCAGGTTGACGATACCGAGGCCTGAGCCGAGCAGCACCAGCCCGCCGACCGCGGACCAGAACAGTGTGCCCCAGCGAAAGCCGCGCCGCGCCGGGCGCAGCGGCTTGTCGAGCGGTACCGGCAGCAGCACCGGATCGGCCTCAGGCGTGACATGCACGGTGCCGCGGGCTGGGCGGCCGGTCTCGTCCGGATCCATCACGATCACGCCGGGATCGCCGAGCTTGAACGTCGCCGGCCGCCGATGGGGCGTTTTCTCGCTCATTGCAGTCGGTCTCCAAGAAGGAACTGGAGGGCGCGGTCGAGACGGATATGAGGCAGCGCAGGCTCCTTGCCGTCTACGTGTTCCAGCAGCGGCGGCCGGAAACGCAGGAAGCGGAAATCGGCCTGCTCGGAAGGCGTGCTGGAGAGGCCGCGGAAGGAGCCCCTGAAGAGTTCCTCGGGATCGGCAGGCAGATCGCCCGGGAAAGTCGCGACTTCAGTGTCGCCGTCGAAGGTTTCGCCATTGGCGACCTCGCCCGGCGCAGGCGTTCCGAGAATGGACGGCAGTTTTTCGCGGCCGCGTGCGACGGTAGCTTCGCGCGTTGCGCGCACCGCGGCGAGTGCGACCACGTCGATTGCGGCGCCGGCGTATTCGGCGCGGTCGGCGGCCTTGGCGACGGCGCGCCGCAACACCGCCTCGAGACGGTCGTGGCTCGAATGGTGCAGGTGATCGGCCTTGGTGGCGGCGAATAGAATCCGATCGATGCGGGGCCGGAACAGGTTACTGAACAGCGTGCGGTGGCCGACGCGGAAACAATCGAGAATGCCTGATAGCGCGGCCTCGAGATCATGCAGCGCTTCCGGTCCGGCGTTGAAGGCTGCGAGCGCATCGACCAGCACGATCTGGCGATCGAGCCGGGCGAAATGGTCGCGGAAGAACGGGCGCACCACGACATCCTTGTAGGCCTCGTAGCGCCGGCGCATCATCGCCCACAGCGAGCCGTCGGGCGCGCTGCCGCTGGCGGCGACATCGAGCGGCGCGAATGTCAGCGCCGGCGTGTCGGCCAGATTTCCCGGCATCAGGAAACGGCCGGGCGGCAACAGGCTCATCGCGAAGCGCTCGTCGCGGCAGGCACGCAAGTAATCCGTGAAAAGCTTTGCGGCCTGGCGCGTCGCCTGTTCGTCCTCGCGGCCTTCGGCGTCCAGCGTTTTCAGGTGTTCGTGCCAGGGCGCGGCGAGTTTTTCGCGCGGTCCCTCGCGCGACAATGCAAGGCTCTCCGTCGACCATTGCTCGAAGCTCTTGTTGAGCAGCGGCAGGTCGAGCAGCCATTCGCCGGGATAATCGACGATATCGAGGGTGAGCGAGCGGTCCGCGCCGTTCTGCCGCTGGTAGTCGATCACCAGCCGCAACTCGCTGATGTCGACGGTCGAGTTCGGCCAGCGCCGTTCCTCGATCAGGGTGCGGACGTGGTCCTCGTAGTTGAAGCGCGGCACCGCGTCGTCCGGTTGCGGCTCCAGCCGGGCGCGGGCGATCCGCCCCGTGGCGTAGGGCTCGAACACCGGAAACCGGCCGCCGCGGGTCAGGCCGTGGATCAGCGCGGTGATGAAGACCGTCTTGCCGGCGCGCGACAGGCCTGTGACGCCGAGCCGCACCGTCGGATGGAAGAAACTGTCGCCGTAATCCAGCAGCGCCCGTGCCGACAGGCGTGCTTCCTCGACAAGATCTGAAAAACCGGGGGCCATGCGGGCGCGAAAGTCTCGATGTCGGAGAAGCGTTGGTGGGTGAATACCTTAAGAAGTGGCGATTGGCCGGACAAAATCAAGCTTCATATCAGGTCGCGTTTTGAGTGAACCGAACCTTGAATGGACCGTTGACCTCGTGACACCATACCCCATCGCATCCTTGATGACCCCCGGCAGCCGCATGACGATTTTCAGGCTCAAGCAGATCGCCTCGACTTCCATCCATGCCGCCGCCGGCGCCATGCACTGGAATTACGACCGTGCCGAACTGATCGCCGACGGCGTCGTGCATATCGTCGGCATCTGCTTCGGCCTCGTCGCGGCAACCGCGCTGATCGTGCTGGCCACCGTCTATGCTACCGCGTCCGAAGTGGCTGCGGTGTCGGTCTATGTCACCGGCCTGCTGGCGATGCTGGGGCTTTCCGCCACCTACAATCTCTGGCCGGTGTCGCGCGCCAAATGGGTGCTGCGCCGCTTCGATCATTCGGCGATCTATGTGCTGATCGCCGCGACCTATACGCCGTTCATCATGGCGCTGAAGGAGAACTATCTGGCGCTTGCGATGCTGATCGGCGTGTGGTGCGCCGCGATCGGCGGCGTGGTGCTGAAGCTGGCGCTGCCGGGCCGCTACGATCGGCTGGCGGTAGGGCTTTATCTCGCACTCGGCTGGAGCGGCGTCATGCTTTACGATGCCGTCGTGAAAGCCGTTCCGCCGCTGTCGCTCTGGCTCGTGGTGGCGGGCGGCGTGCTCTATACGCTCGGTGTGATCTTCCATGCCTGGCAGCGGCTGCGCTTCCAGAACGCCATCTGGCACGGCTTCGTGCTGCTCGGCGCGGCGTGCCACTATACGGCGATCCTCGATCTGATTATCCTGACTTGACGAAACGTGTGCCGCGCGGGAACCGGTTGGCGAATTTCCGGATCATGCGGCAGGGAGAACGGTCATGCAGGTAACGGGCAAAGTCGTGGTGGTGACGGGGGGCGGCAACGGCATCGGCAAGGCGCTGTGCGAAGCCTTTCACGAAGCGGGTGCGGCCAGGGTGGTGGTCGCCGATATCGATCCCGCCGCCGCGCGCGCCGTCGCCACGCCGATCAATGGCGCCGCCTTCAAGTGCGATGTCGGCAAGGAAAAGGATATCCTTCACGTCATCGAGGAGACCGAGCATCAGTTCGGCCCGATCGCGCTGTTCTGTTCCAATGCCGGCATCGGCGGCGGATTCGATCCGATGTCGGTCAATGCCGGTGGAACCTCCGACGAACCCTGGTCGAGAAGCTGGGCCGTGCATGTCATGGCGCATGTGTACGCGGCGCGGCATCTGATCCCGCGCATGAAGGCGCGCGGCAGCGGCTATTTCCTCAACACGATCTCGGCGGCAGGGCTGTTGTCGCAGGTCGGCAGCCCGGCCTACTCGACGACGAAACATGCCGCTGTGGGCTTCGCCGAGAATCTCGCGATCTCGCACAGGGCCGACAACATCAAGGTTTCCATCCTTTGCCCGCAGGGCGTCGATACCAACATGCTGCGCTCGATCCCCAAGGGCCCGCAATCAGGCGACGGCGATCTCTCGCCGGAACAGGTGGCGCAGGATGTGCTGAAGGGGCTGGACGAGGAGACCTTTGTCATCCTGCCGCACCCGCAGGTGCTCGGCTACATGCGCAAGAAGACCGAGAACTACGACCGCTGGATATCAGGCATGGCGAAGATCCAGGCCAAGATGCGGGAAGCTTACGGGAAGTGACCTGTCCCTCATGGTGAGGAGCGCGTTAGCGCGTCTCGAACCATGAGGCCCGCGGCCCATCCTTCGAGACGCCGCTCCGCGGCTCCTCAGGATGAGGGCTGTGCTAGCTCTTCTGCGCGTACAGCAGCGGCACCGCCGAATCCACCATCACCTCGATCAGGCTGGTGCCGTCATGCGACAGGCCCTGTTTCAGCGCGCCCGCAAGCTCGGATGACTTCGTCACCCGCACCGCGTGACAACTCATGCCTTCGGCGAGCCTGACGAAGTCGATGCCCGGCAGTTCGAGCCCCGGCACATTGCGCACCTGCATCACCTGGCTGAACGAGCGCATCGCGCCGTAGCCCGAATTGTTGATGACGACGATGGTCAGCGGCAGCTTGCGTTGCGCGGCGGTCCATAGCGCCTGGATCGAGTACATCGCCGAGCCATCGCCGATCAGGCAGACGGTGCGTACGCCGGGGCGTCCCAGCGCCATGCCGACGGCGGCGGGCAGGCTGTAGCCGAGGCCGCCGCTCGCCATGGTGTAAAAGCTGTCCTGGCCGCGCATCGGCATGAACTTCTGCATCGCCGGCCGATGCGAGGGGACTTCCTCCACCAGCACGTCGTTGGGGCCCATCGCGACTGAGAGCGCATGCAGCAGGTATTCGGCCGGAATCGGATCGGAGGCTTTTGGCGCCTGCGGCAGCGTCCGACCCGCAGGCACCGCGAGTTTGGCGTCCGGCAGCAGTTCCAGCAGCATCGCAAGCGCAGGCTTCATCGTGGCGATGATGCTGGTGCCGACCGGCGTGATCGCTGCCGCACCGGGATCGTCGGTGATCTGGAACAGTTTTGTCGCGCCGTCGAAGATAGCGGCGTGCCCCTCGACGTGGAAGGTGAAGACCGGCGCGCCGATCACGACGACGAGGTCGTGGTCGCGCAGCGCGTCGGACAGTTGCCCCGGCGAGGCATGCAGGAAACCTGCGAATTGCGGGTGACGCTCGGGGAAGGAACAGCGCGCCGAGAACGGACTGGCCCAAACCACAGCCCTGGCTCTCTCCGCAACCTTGACCATCAGTTCGACGGCCTCGGCGCGATCGACACCGGGGCCGACGACGAGGGCAGGGCGCTTGCTCTCCGACAGCGCTGATACCAGCGCCTTCATCGCGACGGGATCGGCTCCAAGCTCGCGGCTGACCCGGCGTGCCTCGACCGGTTGGGTGGGGCGCGCCCAGTCGTCGACCGGAACCGAGACGAAGGTCGGTCCGCAGGGCGGCTGCATCGCGACATAGTAGGCGCGCGCGATTGCGGCGGGCACATCCTCGGGCCGTGCCGGCTCGACGCTGAACTTCACGTAAGGCTGGGGGAATTCGGTCGCGCGCTCGGAATAGAGAAAGGCCTGCAGCGGCATGATCGAGCGGGCCTGCTGGCCGGCGATGATCACCACGGGCGTCTGGTTGCGATAGGCGTTGAAGATGTTGCCGAGCGCATGGCCGACGCCGGCCGCAGAATGCAGGTTGACGAAACCGGCGTTGCGCGTCGTCTGCGCATACCCGTCGGCCATGCCGACGACGGATGCTTCCTGCAGGCCGAGCACGTAGTCGATGTCGTCGGGCCAGTCGCTGAGGAACGGCAGCTCGGTCGAACCGGGATTGCCGAATACTTTTTTGACGCCGAACGCGCGGAGCAGGCTGAAGGTGGCGTCCTTGACGGTGGTGGTGGCGGCTTTGGCTGGTTTGCGGGACGACATTGTGACTCCCAGAACTAACTGCGCACTCCGTCATTGCGAGCGTAGCGAAGCAATCCATGCTTTCTGTGCTGATGGATGAATTGCTTCGCTACGCTCGCAATGACGGACAAAACGAACCTTACCACACCGCCGTGCCCTTCATCGTCGGCTGGCCCTCGGCATTGGCGATCCACAGGTCCGTACCCGTGTGGGTATCATTGGCGTTGATCGAGAACTCCGTCCCCTCGAACAATGGCTGCACGCCGCGATAGCTGAATTTTTTCGGCGCCATGCCGCCGTGCAGCTTGGCTGCGAACTCGACGATCAGCGCGGCCTGCAGCGGGCCGTGGAAGATCAGGCCCGGATAGCCCTCGACCTTGGTGACGTAGTCGCGGTCGTAATGGATGCGGTGGCCGTTGAAGGTCAGCGCCGAATAGCGAAACAGCAGCACGGGGTCGCTGACGTGGGTCTCGCGGTGCTTGGCCACGGGCGGCGGCGGAGGCGCCTTGGTTGGTGCAGGCGGTGCCGCGCCGCCCAGGTCGCGATAGACGATGTCCTGGCGCTCGCGGATCGCGACGCCACGCGGCGTCGTCACGGTATGTTCGACGGAGACGAAGCACAGCGTGCCGGTCGAACCGGTCTTCTGGGTCACATCCGAGATCCGCGAGGTCCGCGTCGATTCATCGCCGACGCGCAAGGGCTCGAGAAACTGGATCTCGCCGCCGGCCCACATCCGGCGCGGCAGCGGCACCGGCGGCAGGAAGCCGCCGCGGGTCGGGTGGCCGTCAGGCCCGAGCATCGACATCGGAAACACCGGCTGCGCCAGGCACCAGTGCGTGGTCCATGGCGCGGCGTCGCCGGTTTTTGGTTCGCTGATGTCCTGAAACAGCGTGGCGCGCAGCCCCTTTACCAGTTGCGCGGTGACGATGTCTGACGCTTCCGTGGTGCGGCCGATCCATTGCCGCAGATGGTCGAGATCGAGCTTTTCGGCGGCTTGGGTCATGACTGGCGGCTCTTGGCACGGGGGGCTTTGGGCAATTCGGCGTGTTCGCCGATGGCGGGAACGGCGCCGTAGTGCCGCTCCTCGTCGACGAAGATCGCGGCGGGCGCGGCGTAGCTCACCTTGCCGTTCGGCGTATCGACCTCGATCCTTCGAAGATGCGGATGCACCGAGAGGTCGGCCATGGTGTTGACCTCGGCAAACGCGATGTCGGCCTCGTCGAGGCGCTTCAGCAACTCGACGCGCGTCATCGCCGCGAAACTGTCCGCGACCGTCTTGTCGGTGAGTGCGCGGTTGCGCACGCGCTCGACCATGTTGGCAAATCTGGGATCATTGGGCAGGTCGGGCTGGCCGAGCACCTCGGCGCAGAGCTTCTTCCACTCGCGCTCGCTCTGGATCGAGATCAGAATGCCCTTGCCGTCCTTCGAATTGAACACGCCGTAGGGCGCGATCGAGGGATGCGCCAGCGCCATCCGCTTCGGCGGATTGCCGGCTTCCGAATTGATCAGCGGTACCGCCATCCAGTCGGCCATCACGTCGAACATCGAGATCCGGATGTCGGCGCCCCGGCCGGTGCGGCCGCGGGCGATCAGCGCCTCGAGGATCGACGCATGCGCAGTGGCGCCGGTCGCGATATCGACGACGGAGATGCCGACGCGTGACGGGCCTTCCGGGCCGCCGGTGATCGAGGCGAGGCCGCTCTCGGCCTGGATCAGGAGATCGTAGGCCTTGCGGTCGGCATAGGGGCCTTCATCGCCGTAGCCCGAGATGGTGCAGCAGATCAGCGCCGGATAATCCCGCTTCAGGCGCTCCAGAGAGAAGCCGAGCTTGTCCATCGAGCCGGGCTTGAGGTTCTGCAGCAGCACGTCGGCGCTGGCGATCAGCGCTTCGAGATCGGCGCGGCCGTCCTTGGTGGCAAGATCGATCACCACGGAATTCTTGCCGCGGTTGAGCCAGACGAAATAGCTGCTCTGGCCTTTTGCGGCGGCGTCATAGCCGCGGGCGAAATCGCCTTCAGGGCGTTCCACCTTGATGACATGCGCACCGGCATCCGCCAGCCGTGAACTGCAGAACGGCGCTGCGACCGCCTGTTCGACGGAGACGACGATCAATCCCTCTAACGGCAACATTTTCTGTTCTCAGTAGGAGCGGGGCAGGCCGAGCACATGCTCGGCGACGTAGGACAGGATCAGATTGGTAGAGATCGGCGCAACTTGATAGAGCCGCGTTTCGCGGAACTTGCGCTCGACGTCGTATTCTTCCGCGAACCCAAAACCGCCATGGGTCTGCACGCAGGCATTCGCCGCTTCCCATGAAGCGTCCGCCGCCAGCATCTTGGCCATGTTGGCCTCGGCGCCGCAGTCAAGTCCGGCTTCGTATTTGCGGGTGGCTTCCTTCACCATCAGTTCGGCGGCGCGCATTTGGGCGTAGGCCTTTGCGATCGGGAACTGGATGCCTTGATTCATGCCGATCGGGCGGCCGAACACGGCGCGCTCTTTCGCGTAGTTGGTTGCCTTGGCGATGAACCATTTGGCGTCGCCGATGCATTCGGCAGCGATGAGGATGCGTTCGGCATTCATGCCGGAGAGGATGTAGCGGAACCCCTTGCCTTCCTCGCCGATCAGGTTCTCGGCGGGCACCCGCATGTCCGTGAAGAACACTTCGGTCGTGGCGTGGTTCATCATGGTGCGGATCGGGCGGATCTCCAGGCCCTTGCCCTTGACCTCGCGCATGTCGACGATGAACACCGAAAGCCCGTCGGTGCGCTTCTTCGCCTGTTCCTTCGGCGAGGTGCGCGCGAGCAGGATCATCAGGTCGGAATGTTCGGCGCGGCTGGTCCAGATCTTCTGGCCGTTGACGACGTAGTGGTCGCCGTCGCGCCTGGCGACGGTCTTTAGCGAGGAGGTGTCGGTGCCGCTGGTCGGCTCGGTGACGCCGAACGCCTGCAGCCGCAGCTTGCCGCTGGCGATGCCGGGCAGGTACTTCGCCTTCTGGGCGTCGTTGCCGTGCCGCAGCACGGTGCCCATGGTGTACATCTGGGCGTGGCAGCCGCCGCCGTTGCAGCCCGCGCGCTGGATCTCCTCCAGGATCGCGGCCGCAGCCGAGAGTTTCAGCCCGGAGCCGCCGTACTCCTCGGGGATCAGGACCGAGAGGTAGCCGGCTTCCGTCAGTGCATCGACGAACTCCTTCGGATACGCCATCTGGCGGTCCAGCTTGCGCCAGTACTCGCCGGGGAACTGGGCGCAGAGTTTGGCGACGGCGTCGCGGATGTCGTGGAATTCGTCTTGCTGTTCGTGTGCGGTCATTTGATTTTCTGGCGATGGATGGTGGGGGATGTCAATTGCGGAAGCGGCGGGCCGTTGTGAAATGGCGGCGGGACGCCTATGCTGAATTGTTATAGCGTATGAACCTGCCTTCCAAGATTGGCAAGCGATGGATATCCGCCAGCTCAGGACGTTCAGTTGCGTGGCCGAGCTCGGCAGCCTCAGCAAGGCCTCCGATACGCTGCGGGTGGCGCAGCCGGCGCTCAGCCGGCAGATCAAGCTGCTGGAGCATGAATTGCGGGCCGAATTGTTCACCCGGAACGGCCGCGGCATGGTGCTGACCGACGCCGGCCGCCTGCTGCTGGCGCGCACCGCCGGCATCGTGCGGCAGATCGACCAGGTCCGCGACGAGATCCAGTCCGCGGGCGGACCGCCCTCGGGGCGCGTGGTGCTCGGCCTGGTGCCGACCGTGAGCTGCGTTATTTCGGCGCGGCTCGCGCGGCGCACCGTCGACAGGTATCCCGGCATCTCGCTCTGCATCGTCGAGAGCTATAGTGGCCACCTGATGGAATGGCTGCACCGCGGCGAAATGGATCTGGCGTTGATCTACGGGCCGTCGAGCGACCTGCACCTGACCGTGCGGAGCCTCGGCCGCGACCATGTCGTGGCCGTGGGGCCGCGCGGCAGCGGGCTCGCGCAGAAGAAGCAGGTCGATATCGGCTGGCTGCTGAAGCAGCGGCTGGTGCTGCCCAGTCATTCGCACGGGCTCCGGGCGCTGATCGAGCAGGCGGCGGCGAAGAAGAAGCTGAAACTCGACGTCAAGTTGGAAGCGGATTCGTTCCGGGTGCTGACAAGCCTGGTCGAGGAAGGCCTGGGATACACGCTGCTGCCGCCTTCATCGGTGCGCAACGAAGTCGCCGACGGCCGGCTCGAATCGGCCGCGATCGCAAAACCGGCGCCGATGCGCGAACTGACCCTTGCGTCTCCCATCGATCATCCCGGCTCGACTGCGATCACGCTCGTGAGCGAGCTGCTTCGCGACGAACTCATCGCCTGCCGCGAAGAGGGCCTCTGGGACATCAGGCTCGCCTGAGCCGATGCCGGGCCGTTGCGATGGGCTTAGAGCAAAAGGGCGCGGCGCTGCATTCCCATCTGGGTACAGCAGTCATGCCGCAATTGTATAGGCGGCGGGGTGGGGCTTGCCGGGACGATGGCGGTAAGCTGCCGATGCGCAACCTGGCCATGCGGTCGATGCAGAAGTGCGGGTGGTTCGAGATCTGAAAACTTGTCTATCATGACCGCGGGAGGTGCGCGGATGACTTCGATTCTGATCATTGGTGGCAGCAGAGGTATCGGCAGAGCCACCGTGCTTTTGGCGGCGGAGCGCGGCTGGAACGTCGCGTTCAGCTACGTGGGCAACAGGAATGCTGCCGAGCGAACTGCCGAAGAGGCGCGCAACAAGGGCGTGGCGGTACTTTGCACTCAGGGGGACGTCGGCTCGGAAGCTGACGTGATCCGGATCTTTCAGGCGGCTCTCAAGGAATTCGGAAGCCTGGAGGGGGTCGTCATCAATGCCGGGATTGTCGCGCCTGCGATGCCGCTCAAGGACATGACCGCAGAGCGACTGCAAACGATGTTTCAGACCAACATTCTCGGCGCCTATCTGTGTGCCCGGGAAGCTGTCAGATGCATGCGAGGTGGATCGATCGTGAATGTCTCGTCGCTGGCGGCAAAGACCGGTTCTCCCGGCGAATATGTCGACTATGCGGGCTCGAAGGCTGCGATGGACGCGCTTACGATCGGCCTGGCGAAAGAGGCGGGGCCGCTGAATATCAGGATCAATGCGGTTCGACCGGCGTTTATCGATACCGAGATCCACGCGGCATCCGGAAATCCGCAAAGGGCCCATACGCTGGGTGCGCAAACTCCGCTCGGCCGGGCGGGAACGCCGGAGGAGGTGGGCGAGGCGATCGTGTGGCTCCTGTCGGACGCATCCTCGTATGTGAGCGGCGCACTGATCGACATGGCAGGCGGGCGATGAACCAGGGCGATGCATCACTCGACCGCCGCATCATGGCGCCGGACTGCTGCAGCCGTTCTCCGCCGGCACATCCTCGGCATTGGGGTCGCCAGGCGCCGTCGCCCAGGCCAGTTCGACGAGCGTCACGATCCGACGACCGGCGCCGTCAAGCTGGCAAACGATGAGGCCTTGCTCCTCGATGTAGGTCAGCAGGCGCCGTGCACGGCGCAACGAATGCGAACCATAGGCGCGGGCAATCGCTGCGTCGCCCGGGCAGGGCCAGCCTTCCTTCGCGGCGCGGGCGATCATCATGAAGACGCCCTGCATATCCTCCGGCAGAAGCGAGGCGCGGACCGAGACATCCTGCCACCCGTCATCGTCAACCATATCGGAGCCGAGCCCGGCGCGGGCGCGCGTCAGCATGCGGCGGAAGTCGGCCAGATCAGGCACGGCTGAACCGAGGCCCTCTATGCGGCAGCGGACCCCGAACTCCTGATAGAGAACGCCGACGGCGCGGAATCCCGCGTCGGGCTCCGCCATGACGGCGCGCAGAATACGGTCCACTCGCTCGCAGCGCTCGGCCAGTTCCTCCGCGCTGAGCGGCTGCTCCACCGCTTCGGGACGGATCTCCTGCGCCGCCGACTTCGCCGCCATGAGCTGGCCGAGGAGGTCCGGCGACGACCGGCGCTGGGGCCGGCTATTCTCGGGCGGTGGCGCTGCCAGGATGATGGCGCGCGCGTCCGGTGTTGCTTCCGGCAGGGGCATCAGGCGCGGGGTGGCGTTGCGCGGCGTGGTATCCGTCGGTCCGATGCGCAGCCCGAGCGGACGGCGGGAGAGGGCTGGTCCCAGCGCCATGAATTGCCCGCGCTCCAGATCGCGGAAGGCTTCCGCCTGTCGCCGCTCCATGCCGAGAAGGTCGGCGGCGCGCGCCATGTCGATATCCAGAAAGGTCCGGCCCATGAGGAAATTGGACGCCTCGGCCGCGACGTTCTTGGCGAGCTTCGCCAGCCGCTGGGTGGCGATGATCCCCGCAAGCCCGCGTTTGCGGCCACGGCACATCAGGTTCGTCATGGCGCCGAGCGAGAGTTTGCGCGCCTCGTCTGTAACTTCGCCGGCGACGGCAGGCGCAAAGAGCTGCGCCTCGTCCACCACGACCAGCATCGGGTACCAGTAGTCGCGAGCGACCTCGAAAAGCCCGCTGAGGAAGGCGGCGGCGCGCCGCATCTGGTTCTCGGCGTCGAGCCCCTCGAGATTGAGCACCGTGGAGACGCGATGAATGCGCGCGCGCTCGCCGGCGACCTGCAGGCCCCGCTCGGTATGGTCCTCGGCATCGATCAGGAGGTGGCCGAAACGGTCGGCAAGCGCAACGAAGTCGCCTTCGGGGTCGATGATGGTCTGCTGCACCCACGGAGCGCTCTGTTCCAGCAGCCGGCGCAGCAGATGGGATTTGCCGGAACCCGAATTGCCCTGCACCAGCAAGCGTGTCGCCAGCAGTTCCTCGAGGTCCAGGTTCGCCGGGGCGCCTGCCGTCGTGTGTCCCATCTCGATCGCAACGGTCATGTCTCGACTCAAAGTCTCCTCAGGCAGGCGGGCTTAACAACCTGATCGCAGCCCGTCGAGCGCCCATGACCGACCGCTTCCGTGTTCTCCACGGAGTCCGGGATGCGCGCCAGGCCGGACGTCCACCGGCCATTCAGGGGTTATGGATTCACGCTCAAGGGTTGCCGGAACCCGCGTGGATGACGGCGGCGAGCTTGGGTGGATCGAGGTCGCTGCCGCTCAACCCGGAATGCGAACCGGCAACTGCTCGATGCCGCGCACGAAGCTCGAATAGACCCGCTTCGGCTCGCCGACCACTTCGATGCGCTCGAATCGCTTGAGCATTTCCTGCCACACGATGCGAAGCTGCAACTCGGCGAGCCGCATGCCGACGCAGCGGTGGATGCCGAAGCCGAACGACAGATGGGTGCGGGGCCGCGCGCGGTCGATGATGAACTCGTCCGGCCGCTCGATGCCTTCCTCGTCGCGGTTGCCGGAGACGTACCACATGACGACGCGGTCGCCCTTCCTGATCTTCTTGCCGCCGATCTCGGTGTCGACCAGCGCGGTGCGGCGCATATGCGCCAGCGGCGTCTGCCAGCGGATCACCTCCGGCACCATGGTTTCGATCAGCGCAGGATTCTCGCGCAGCTTCCGGTACTGGTCCGGATGCTCGTTCAGCGCCAGCACCGAGCCGCTCATGGTGTTGCGGGTGGTGTCGTTGCCGCCGACGATCAAAAGGATGATGTTGCCCATCAAATTATCAGGGTCCATGTGCCGCGTGGCGTCGCTATGTGCCATCATCGACAGCAGGTCGTTGCGCGGCGGCGCGTTGACGCGCTCGTTCCACAGCTTCGAGAAGTAAGCGTAGCACTCGTCCATTTCCTGGCGCCGCTGCTCCGGCGAGTCCACGACACCGCCCTTGGGCAGCGCGGTCGAGACGTCGGACCAGCGCGTCAGCTTGCGGCGTTCTTCCCACGGGAAATCGAACAACGTCGCCAGCATCTGCGTGGTCAGTTCGATCGAGACCCTTTCCACGAAGTTGAAGGTCTCGTTGCGCGGCAGGTTGTCGAGAACTTTTTGCGAGCGCTCGCGGATCAGTTTTGCCAGCTCATCCAGGTGCGTCGGCGTGAACATCGGCGACACCGTCTTGCGCTGCGCCGAATGCCGGGGCTGGTCCATCGCGATGAAGCTCGGATAGTCGTAGCCCGGCGGCACGTCGCGGATCGAGATGCCGCCGAGTGTCGAGTCGGATGAAAAGATGCCGTGGTTGGTGTCGACATGCATGATGTCGTTGTACTTGGTCACCGACCAGTAGGGCTCGATCGGCGCGTTGGTGCAGTAATGCACCGGCTCTTCCTTGCGCAGCCGCTCGAACCATGGCCACAGCGTGTCGTTCTGGAACAGCCTTGGCGCACCGGGATGAAAATCCTTCAGCGGCGTCGAATAGGCTTCCTCGCGTGCGGCGCGCAAAAGCGCTTGTCTGTCGGCTCTGACGGCAGTCTGGACGTTCATTGTTCCATCATCCCGGGTGCTGGAGCTCGAGTGGCAAGAGTTTTAGCCAAGAGTTTTAGCCAAGAGTTTTAGCCAAGGGTTTTAGCCCGCGATTCGGACCGGCAGGGTCTCGTAGCCTTTGATGAAGCTGGAATACACCCGCTTGGGTTCATCGACTATCTCAATATTATCGAATCGCTTGAGTATTTCTTCCCAGATGATCCTGAGTTGCAGTTCCGCCAGCCGGATTCCGACGCAGCGGTGGATGCCGAAGCCGAAGGAGATGTGGGTGCGCGGCCGCGCGCGATCAATGATGAAGTCGTAGGGACGCTCGATCACGTCCTCGTCACGATTGCCCGAGACGTACCACATCACCACCTTGTCGCCTTTCCTGATCTGCTTGCCGCGGAACTCGATGTCTTCGAGTGCGGTGCGGCGCATATGCGCCAGCGGCGTCTGCCAGCGGATCACCTCCGGCACGAAACTGTCGATCAGGGCGGGGTTGTCGCGCAGCTTGCGATACTGGTCCGGGTTCCTGTTCAGTGCGTAGATGCTGCCCGACAGCGTGTTGCGGGTGGTGTCGTTGCCACCGACGATCAGCAGGATCAGGTTGCCGAGGAAATTCTTCGGGTCCATGTCGCGCGTGGCGTCGCTGTGCGCCATCATCGACAGCAGGTCGCTCTTCGGCGGCTGGCTGATGCGCTCCTTCCAGAGTCGGGCGAAGTAGGTCGCGCATTCCATCAGTTCTGCCTGGCGTTCGTCTTCGGTCGCAACGAGGCCGCCGGGACCCGGCAGCGTGGTCGCGACGTCGGACCAGCGCGTCAGCTTGCGGCGGTCTTCCCAGGGGAAGTCGAACAGCACGGCGAGCATCTGCGTGGTGAGTTCGATCGAGACCTGGTCGACCCAGTCGAACACGTTGTTGACAGGCAGATTGTCGAGGCATTCGGCGGAACGCTTGCGGATGTTGATCGCGAGCTGGTCGAGATGCGTCGGCGTGAACATCGGCGCCACGGTCTTGCGCTGCGCGGAGTGGCGCGGCTGGTCCATGGCGATGAAGCTCTCGCGGCGCAGGTCGGGTGCGATGTCGCGGATGGTGATGCCGCCAAGCGAGGCGGCCGACGAGAACACCGAATGATTGGTCTCGATGTCCATGATGTCGTTGTATTTGGTTACCGACCAATACGGCCCGAACATCGAGTCCTTGCAGTAATGCACCGGCTCTTCGCGGCGCAGCCGGTCGAAATAGGGCCAGAACGTATCGGTCTTGAACAGTTCGGGATGACTGACGTCGAAATCGGCGAGCGGCAAAGATTGCGCCTTTTCGCGCGCGGCGCGCTGAAGCGAATCGCCGGCGAGGTCGATGGTTCCGTGCATGGACGGCTCTCCCTGACTGTTTCCCGCGCCGAAGCAGGCCGGGATGTTTTACCCTATTACATCCCGAGCCGCGCGCCGGCGCAAGGGTGAGTTGGGTGCATTTGGCCACATCGACGCGCCGTGCTCGGACGATCGGGCGACGCGTTTTGTTGACGCGAGCCGTGTCCACATCGTGCGAAAACGATATAAGGCTGTCTGAAACAACGCCAATCTTGCCGGGAGGCGGCCATGATTCCCAACGCCAACAGGATGTTCAACTTCGACCTCGGCGAGACCGCGGATGCGATCCGCGAGACGGTGCACGCGTTCTCGCAGAACGAGATCGCGCCGCGCGCCGCCGAGATCGACCGCAGCAATCAGTTTCCGCGCGACCTCTGGCCCAGGATCGGATCGCTCGGCCTGCACGGCATCACCGTCGAGGAGGAATATGGCGGCACGGGCCTGGGCTATCTCGAGCACTGCATCGCGGTGGAGGAGATGTCGCGGGCCTCGGCTGCGGTCGGCCTGTCATACGGGGCGCATTCCAACCTCTGCGTCAACCAGATCCGCCGCAACGGCAACGACGCGCAGAAGCGGAAATACCTGCCGAAACTTATCTCCGGCGAACATGTCGGCTCGCTGGCGATGTCCGAGCCGGGCGCCGGAAGCGACGTGGTCTCGATGAAGACCCGCGCCGACAGGAAGGGCGACCGCTTCATCCTCAACGGCAGCAAGATGTGGATCACCAACGGTCCCGTCGCGGATACGCTGGTGGTCTACGCCAAGACCGATCTCAACGCCGGGCCGCGCGGCATGACCGCTTTCATCATCGAAAAGGGCATGAAGGGATTTTCCACTGCGCAGAAGCTCGACAAGCTCGGCATGCGCGGCTCCGACACCTGCGAACTCTTGTTCGAGGATTGCGAAGTCCCTGCGGAGAACGTGCTGAGCGAGGTCGGCCGCGGCGTCAACGTCTTGATGAGCGGCCTCGACTACGAGCGCGCGGTGCTGGCGGCGGGTCCGATCGGAATCATGCAGGCCTGCATGGACGTGGTGCTGCCTTACGTGCACGAGCGCAGGCAGTTCGGCGAGCCGATCGGCACGTTCCAACTGGTGCAGGGCAAGGTCGCCGACATGTACACCACCATGAACGCCTCGCGGGCCTATGTGTACGCCGTCGCAAAAGCCTGCGACCGCGGCGAGACCACGCGCGAGGACGCGGCCGGCGCCATTCTCTACGCGGCCGAAAAGGC
>JAFAGM010000071.1 GCA_023422775.1 Pseudomonadota bacterium | reverse complement strand
CTTCTACACCGGCGAGCTGCCGCATCATGACCACGCCCATGTCGAGGGCGTCGATGTCGAGGAGCCCGGCATCGGCGCGGCGGAGGTCACCCGATGAGCGCCCTGATCATCTTCTCCCTGCTGGTCGCGCTGATGCTGACGGGCATGCCGATCTCGATCGCGCTCGGCATGACGGTTTTGACCTTCATCTTCACGATGACCAACGTGCCGACCGAGTCGGTGGCGCTGAAGCTGTTTACCGGCATCGACAATTTCGAGATCATGGCGATCCCGTTCTTCATCCTTGCCGGCAATTTCCTGACCCATGGCGGCGTCGCGCGCCGCATGATCAATTTCGCGACCTCGATGGTCGGCCATTGGCATGGTGGCCTCGGCCTCGCCGGCGTGATGGCCTGCGCGTTGTTTGCCGCGGTGTCCGGCTCGTCGCCCGCAACCGTGATCGCAATCGGCTCGATCATGATGCCGGCGATGGTCAAGCAGGGCTTTCCAAAACGCTTCGGCGCCGGCGTCATCACCACGTCGGGCGCGCTCGGCATCCTGATTCCGCCCTCGATCGTGATGGTGATCTATTGCGTCGCGACCGGCGGCAGCATCGCGCTGGATCCTTCCGGTCAGCGCGTCTCGTCCGCATCCGTCGGCCAGATGTTCATGGCGGGCGTCATTCCCGGCCTGATGCTGGCGACGCTCCTGGGCCTCACGACTTTCTATCGCGCCTGGAAATTCGACTATCCGAGATTGCCGCGCGCGAGCTGGGCCGAGCGCTTCATCGCGTTCCGCAAATGCATGTGGGGATTGCTGCTGATCCTGATCGTGCTCGGCGGCATTTATGCCGGGATGTTCACGCCGACGGAAGCCGCTGCCATCAGCGCGGTCTACGCCTTCGTCATCGCCGTGTTCGTCTATCGTGACATGTCGCTGAAGGACGTGCCGCGGGTGCTGCTCGGCTCCGCCAACATGAGCGCGATGATCCTCTATATCATCACCAACGCCGTGCTGTTCTCGTTCCTGATGGCGAACGAGAACATTCCGCAGCAGATCGCCGCATGGATCACCTCGGTCGGTGTCGACTGGATCATCTTCCTCCTGATCGTCAACGTATTGCTGCTGATCGCGGGCAACGTGATGGAGGCGTCGTCGATCGTGCTGATCATGGCGCCGATCCTGTTTCCGGTGGCGGTCAAGCTCGGCATCCATCCGGTGCATCTCGGCATCCTGATGGTCGTCAACATGGAGGTGGGCATGTGCCATCCGCCGGTCGGACTGAACCTCTACGTGGCGTCCGGCATCGCCAAGATGGGCATCACCGAACTGACGATCGCGGTATGGCCGTGGCTCCTGACCATGCTGATGTTCCTCGGCGTCGTCACCTATGTGCCGGAAATCTCGCTGTGGCTGCCGCGCGTGCTGGGAATGCTCTGATGGCTTCGCATTGCGGTGGATCAAATTGGCCGGGATTACATATTGGTAAGGGAAGGCTCCCTTTCCAATCGGTAAGTTGAAGACCCGCAGGGCGGGGCCCATCTTCAGGCAACCTTTCACAGGAGGTTCGCATGAGGAAATTCGCTATCGCCGCGGTCGCGGTACTCGCCATCGCCGGCTCGACCGCGGTCTATGCCCAGCATCGTCACTGGGGCTACGGCCATTCGCGGATGAATCCGGAGGACAGGGCGGCCTTTGCCGACGCGCGGATCGCAGCCGTTCATGCCGGCCTCAAGCTGACCGCCGACCAGGAAAAGCTGTGGCCGCCGGTCGAGACCGCGGTCAGGGAACTCGCCAAGCTGCGGATCGATCGCGCCAATGCGCGGATGAATTCTTCGCGTGACGATTCCGGCCAGAAGCCGAACGATCCGGTGACGCGCCTGCGCGACCATGCCGACAACATGGCGACCATGGCGGCCGCCATGAAGAAGATCGCCGATGCGGCCGACCCGCTCTACAAGACGCTGGACGACAGCCAGAAGCGCCGGCTCGCCGTGCTGACCCGCATGGACCGCTGGGCCGGCGGCCGGGGAGGCTGGCGGCATCACGACCGCGAAATGGGCATGGATCGCGACTTCGACCGCGATCACGACCGTCGCGGCTACGACCGGAACCGCTATGACCGGGACAGCGGGCAGGACCGGGGCGGGCCCGAGCGGCTCTGATCGACCGCGGGGATCCGGGATCGGCCCAACACCGGGCAGAAGCCGCTGGAATCCAGCGGCTTTTTGCCATTTCCGGGCGCCGCCAAAGTCCGGGAAAACTTCGTCCCATTTGCTGGACATCCCGGGGTCGCTTTGCTAAACGACGCGCTCTCGCGAAGGCTTCCTCCGGACCCAAGCATCCGGGCGCATAGCTCAGTTGGTAGAGCAGCTGACTCTTAATCAGCGGGTCCCAGGTTCGAGCCCTGGTGCGCCCACCAAGCCTTTCAAGCCCCCATCCAAACCGTGCGCCGCCGCGAGGTTTTCGCTTCGTCGCGTATGACGTCCAACGGCAAACGCGTCGATTGCTCCTGTCAAACGTGCGCCGGCTCGTTGACCTGCGGGGCTGTCAGCAACTCGTTGAGCCACGTCTCGCCGCGGAATCTGCGGTACTGCTCGGCCCGCAACTGATCCGCCAGGCGTCCGGGTGGCAGCACGACGTCGTCGTAGGTAATCACGGCGTCCTTGGCGATCCGGCGCTTCAACCGGCAGTCCTTCACCAGGCCTTCCGGCAGGTAGCGGCCCGCGCTCATCTCATCGGCATTCACGGCCTCCCCATACGTCATGTACATGCCGTAGTCGTCGAGCACCTCATCGGCCTTGAGATCGCGCTTGGCGACTGCACAGACCTCGACCACGGGACCGCCCAGCGGCCTGGTGGTCGGATCGCGGAACAATACCGCGCGCGCAATCGCGTTCGTCGCTTCAAAATGCACCAGGTGATAGGGGATGAAGAACGAGTAGAGCGGACCCGGCCCCATCTTGTACAGGTTCAGATAGTGCTGCTGCTTGGGATCGGGATGCTCGGCCAGGCAATAGACCTTGGTCAACGGCGTCCCCACCACGTAGTCGACCGCTCCTTCGAGCCGGCGCAGTTCCTCGACGTCGTACAGTTCCCCGATCTTGAGCACGTCGCCCGTATACTGCATCCCGCGCGACATGCCGCGCGAGCGCACCTTGAAGCCGGTCGCATTCGCCACGATGCTCTGTTCGAAACTGATCTTGGAACCGTCGGCGAAGCTGGTCACCATGGTGGCGTTCTGCCCCCAGCGCTCGGCAAAGCCCTGTTGGGTCGTCGGGTTGCGATAGGGATCTTGCAGGCCCTTCACATTCCCCATCAGGCGTGGCGTGAGGCCAAGGCCCTTGACCCAGCGATAGAGGTTCATCTGCACGCCCGGCTCGTCGCCTTCACAACCGGTAAGAATGACGCCATACCGGTCGGCGAACCTCTGAAGGATCGGGCCGATGGTGGCATCGAGTTCGGCGTTCATCAGCACGACATCCTTGCCGTGCTTGAAAGCCTCAAGCGCGACGTGGGCGCCGTACTCGACGGAACCGGTAACATCGACGATCACGTCGATATGCGGCGAGCGTGCCAGCAGCATCGCATCCCCGGTTGCCACCGGCTGCGCGCGGGCGGCAGCATTGTCGAATTTGAGCTGCGACTCTGCGAGGATAACCTCCTCGCGGCCCGCATATTCGAACACCGCGACGGCCCTTTCGGGGCGCCGGTTGGATATCGCGACGACCCTCATGCCGGGCGTGCTGTTGACGATCTGATTGGTCAGGCCCTGGCACATGAATCCAGCGCCGACGATCCCGACACGGATAGGCCTGTTCTGATCCGCGCGCGCCTTCAGTTCAGTATCGACGATCCACATGTCCTTCCTCCCGGCCTCGACTTGCCAGAAAGTCAAGGCGCCTCATTTGCGGGATCCATCATGCAGGCGCCATCGCAAACGACATCCTGCGCTTCACCTCGTCCTCGATTTCAGACAACGGGCGGAACGCCTGATCCTTCGATGAGATCACCGAGATCGGCAGCGGCCATTTGAGCCCCAGCCGTGGATCGTCGTGACGGAGCCCGCCCTCGGCGTCCGGCGTGTAGAACTCCCCGACCTGATAGCTCGTGTCCGTGTTGTCGCGCAGCACCTGATAGCCGTGCGCGAAGCGCTCGGGCACGTAGAGCGCGGTCATGTTATCCTCGTTCAGCTCGATGGAGATGTGTTCGAGGTAGGTCGGGCGTTCGGGCCGCAGATCGACGATAATATCGAGGATCGCGCCGCGTGTGCATCGCACGAGTTTGCTCTCGGCGGCCGGTGGATACTGGAAATGCATCCCGCGCAGCGTGCCTCTCCTTGCGTTCGAGGCGACGTTGGCTTGCGCGATCACAGGCTTCAGCCCATGGTCGCGGAACTCCTTCTGGCAGAAGGCACGGGCGAAGAAGCCTCGTTCGTCGGTCTTGCGATCGAGGTCGATGATGAAGGCGCCTTCAAGCCTTGTTTCGGTGAAGATCATGCATCGTCCCCGGTCTAGCCATTGACGCGAGCAAGTTTGTTGCGTTCCGAGCCAGGCTCGGCGGCGCTGCAGTGCCTCAGATCATTGGAGAGGATGCCCTCGGAAATCAGTTTCTGGATGTGACCGATGCGTTGATAGCGCGGACCCTCGAACTCCTCGAGCGTGAGCTTCGACTGACGATAGGCATCGTGGAGCTGTTCGGCTCCGCGCCGCACATCCCATCGAGGCTTGAACGCCGGCAACACGCGCGCGATCTTGTCGAAGTTGATGCGGTAGGACCGGTTGTCGGGACCCGCATCGGGCGCGATTTCGAGACGGCAGCCTGGAACAATTTCAGCGACGATCGCGGCGATATCACGGATGCGATAGTTGTGGGCGGTTTGGCCGACATTGAATGCCTGGTTGAAGACCTGGTCAGCCGGTGCTTCGAGCGCCGCAATGAACGCCCTGGAAATGTCCTCGATATGGACGATCGGCCGCCAGGGCGATCCATCCGACTTCAGATAGATAAGACGTCCGGTAACGGCCCAGGCCACCAGATTATTGAGAACGATGTCGAAACGGATTCGTGGAGAGAGGCCGTAGGCGGTCGCCGGGCGCATATAGGTCGGGCAGAAGCCGCTGTCGGCAAGCGGGGAGATATCGCGCTCCGAACGCACCTTTGATGCGCCATACGCTGTGACCGGGTTCAGTGCACCGGTCTCGTCGAGCATGAGCTCGCCGGCCTGCCCGTAGTTGCTGCAGGAGGAGGCCAGCAGGAACCGCCGAACGCCGGCCTCCTTGGCAAGTGTGGCGAGACGCACGCTGCCGTGGTGGTTGATATCGTAAGTGAGGGCAGGGCGGAGGTTTCCGAGCGGGTCGTTCGACAGGGCGGCCAGATGGATGATGGCCTCGATGCCTTCAAGGTCTTCGCGCGCAACGTCGCGGATGTCCTTGCGGATGTGTGGCACGGGGGAGATGCTGCCTCCTGCCTCGAAGGTGCAGTTCTCATAGAGGTTGCTGTCGAGGCCGATCACTTCGTGGCCAGACCGCAGCAGCATCGGAACCATCACGGTTCCGATGTAACCCAGATGTCCTGTTACCATTACGCGCATGACTGCTCACCTGCTCACTGCACCACGATCTTCCTTGCGTGGAAGGCTTCTGCGAATCCGTCCGGCGCCCGGCATTCGGCGCCCCGCAGCCGTGCCAGGCCCATGAAGGTTTGCGCGTCGAACCAGTCCTTTGACCGTTGCGTACCGAAATGGTCGTAAAGCAGCTTCGCCTTGCGCTCCATCAGCGACTTGCTGGCGGGGATGAAGACGTTCGGCTGGCTCAGATCCCCGTCCCATTTCGGTATCTCGTATTCGAGGATCGTATGATCGCGAAACGTGTTCCACGTCAGCATCGAGACCTCGCGATGGTCCTGGTGCGCATCGCCGCGCGAGTGGCAGAGGATCACGTCGGGGGCAATGCGCCGTTTCAGCGACTCGAACCAGGTCTTGATGTCGGCTCCCTGGTAGGGGAAGAAGCCGTCCTTGAACTCGGCCAGCTCGATGACCGACCTTGCGGCATCGGAAAGAAATGCCTCGGCGGAAGCGCGGGCCTCGTCGGCACGTGGACCGCAGGCGCTCAACACCGCCCAGTGCACGTCCAGACGAACGCCGCGTGCGATCCAGCCAAGGATCGTTGCGCCGGCGCCGATTTCGATGTCGTCCGAATGAGCGCCAATGCAAAGAAGAGACAGGCTCTCGCCCGAACCCGCGAGTTCAACGAGCTTCATCCAGTCCTCCTTTGGGCCTCGATCGAGGCGTTCCGGGGGGCCGGATTGAGAAGCCATGGCATCGTGCCTTTCTCTACGAGGTCCTCGAGTACCTGCTTGTCCTTCAGCGTATCCATCGGTCGCCAGAAGCCTTCGTGCCGGAAGGCCATGAGCTGGTCGGCTTCAATCAGGCGCTTGAATGGAGCCTCGACGAGTTCCTCGCCTTCGCGCATGTAGTCGAATATCTCCTTGCGGAAGATGAAGAAGCCGCCATTGATCCACAGGTTTGCATCCTGACTGGCTCGGATGCGCTCAACCTTTCCGTCGGGGCACATCTCGACCAGATGCAGGCTGAACGACGGCCGCACCGCGGTAAACAACGCGACCTTGTCGCTTGCGCGAAAAGCCTTGATCAATTCGTCCAGATTGACGTTGGAAAGACCATCGCTGTAGTTGGCGAGGAACATGTCCTCACCCGCGACATGCTCGCGTACGGCCCACAGCCGCTCGCCGATGTTACGCCAGATGCCGGTGTCGATCATCGCAATGCGCCAGTCCTGCTCCGGGTCGCCCAGGATCTCGACCTGGTTGCCAAAGCCGTTGACGACGCAGTCGGCATAGGTCTGGGGCTTGTAGTTCAGGAAGTACTCCTTGATGACGCATGCCTTGTAGCCGAGACAAAGAACGAAGTCCCTGTGGCCGAACTGGCTGTAGTAGTGCATCAAATGCCAGAGGATCGGCTTGTCCCCGATCGGAATCATCGGCTTCGGAATGCTTTCGGACACGTCCCGGATACGCGTGCCGAGACCGCCGCAGAACAGAACTGTCTTCATCTCAGCGGCCTTATGTTCGTGTGTCGCGTGCCGGCCCGCGGCCGTTTCCACGCCGTATCCGGGCCGAACAAGAAGGAACGTGCCGTCTTCTTCTTCGGCGCGTGGACATTCTCCGTCTCGCCGGAGCAGGCGCAAGCTTGTCGGCCGTTGTTGCAAACGGCCGTCCCTGTTTCACGATCGCCGATTAGTCACGTTTCAACTCGCCCTGCTGCTGAAGCGTGTCGGTGGCGGTGCGCGGAGTCAACGAACCGTCGGGGGTACCCCCTTGGGTGCCGTAACCCGGGCGGCACCCGGCCGGCGCAACGATGGGCCTGACGTCACTCTTTCGGGGTAGCTACTTTTCCGGGCAAACGTCACCCAAAGCGCCGCCGGCTGTGTGTTACAATCAGATATTGAAATAGCCATGAACATGCTCAAGTTCGACCATGACCCGCTTAAACTCGATCATGAGAAGTTTGATCTTGAGAAGCCGTTGCCTGAGAAGCGACCCAGGAAACGGCGCGGCCCTCAAATCAAGCGCTCCGATTATCGAGCGTACTATGAAGATTGGGCCGTTCGTGCCCTGCGGTCGATCGTGCGGCAGCGTTGGCTCATCGCATCATTCGTCGGGCTCGGACTCGCGCTCGCGTGCATCGTCATACCGGTGTTGCCGCGCAAGTACACCGCGGAAGCGCTCATTTATCCGAACCTGTTCTCGCGGGACGAAGGAAAACCTGGTCAAGCAAAAGTGGTAGCCGTGGCAAGCGTCGACGCGGCGACCGTCGTCACCGGCGAGGCTCGTTTGATTCGCTCCGATGCGATCTTGCGGGCGGCCGCCAGGCGTATCGGTCAAGATCCCGGTGCCTCCTGGTCACCCTCGTGGATCACGCGCAACCTGGATTGGGTTCGGGGCACGTTTTTGCCGGAAACCCGCAGGTACTCGCCGTTCGACCGCGCAGTCGCGTTGCTGCGCAGCAAGGTCGTGGTGGCGAACGACTCGCGTTCGTATCTCATCTCCGTTTCCTTTACGGCACGCTCCCCCGATGAAGCAGCGCGGGTCGTCAACGCCGTGGTTATCGAGTACTTCCGAGACAAGGTCATCCAGCGCAGCCACGACAGGCTGAACGCCGCCGAGGCCCAACTTGGCCAGCAACTCGCGGTCTACGGCGACAAGCATCCGAAGACCCTGCGGGCCGTGGCGGACCTTGATGCCGCGCGCGTCTCGTTCGAGGCGACGAAGAATCCGCGGGGTGGCGATCAGGACGAGATACCCAGCGACCAGAGCGTCAAGCTGGCAGTGCCAAACCAGACGCCGACCAGTCCCAGGGGATTTGTGATCCTCGGACTGTCATTCCTTTCGGCCTTGCTGGCCGGCATCGGCCTGGCCATCTGGCGCGATCGCAAGGAGCTTCAGCCCGAGCGCGGAATAGTCAACCAGACGGAGCAAAAATAGCGCAGCTGCAACGGTTCACCGCGGGCGTGACGAGGACTGTCGAGGGTATTTCTGATGATCGCGAAATTTCCCATCGAGAGGGCATCGTGGGCGCTTATCGATCAAGGCCTGGTGAGTTCCGGCAGCTTCGTGCTCAACGTGCTGCTCGCGCGCACGCTCAGCGCACAGGACTACGGGGAATTCACCCTCTTTATCGGTGCCATTTTTCTTTTCCGGACGATCGATTACTCGCTCATCTCCTATCCGCTGTCCGTCCAACTCTGTGTCGTGACCGACGACCAGCGTGCCGGCCTGCTTGGAAACACGGTCCTGCTCGCCGCGGCGCTGAGTCTGGTCCTGGTCGTGGTCATGGCGCTCGGAACCACGTTGTTGGAGGTCGACAATATCGAGTTGCCGGCGTGTCTCTGCTATTTGTGCTGGCAGGCGCAAGAGACGGCACGGCGATGCCTGTTCGCCGATTTCCGCTACCGTGCGGCGGTGGCCGGAGATGGCGTCGCTTATTTCGGACAGGCCCTGTTGATCGCGCTCCTGGCCTGGCTCGGCGATATATCGCTCCCCTCCGCGATTTATATGATGTCGGCAGCCTTCGCTGTCGGCGCGTTGGTGCATGTATCGAAGCTCCGATTAGCCTGGCCGAATTTCGCCGAAGCGCGGCTGCTGGCCCGCGAAAATTTTTCAGTCGGGAAGTGGTCGCTCGTCAATTATCAGCTCGTGCTCGTTCGCGGTCAGCTGTTTCCGTGGGTGCTCGCGGCCGCTGCCGGCACTGCCGCCACCGCATCGTTCCAGGCCGGTGTGAACATCGCCGCCATGATGGCTCCGATCATTCTGGGCATCGGCAATACGATACCGCAGGTCGCGGCACACGCGCACTCCACCGGGGGCGTCATCGGCGCGTCGCGCGCCGCCTATGGCTATGTCCTCTTTGGCCTGGCGCCGGTGCTGGTCATTTGTGTCGCAGCCGTTCTGATGCCAGAATTGCTCCTGCGGACGGTCTATGGGCTGTCATCACCCTACCTCGCCGCCGCCATGGGCCTGCAACTCCTCGCGATCGCGGGCGTGGCAGATTATATCGCGGAAGCTTCCAGCAAGACGCTGCTCGGCGTTCAGGCCGGCAGGCTCGCCTCTCTGGTCAATGTCGTAGCCGTCGCCGCGGCGGCGGTGCTGGCCTTCGTGCTGATCGGCCGTTTGGGCGTATTCGGCGCCTGCCTCGGTCTTTTGATTACCAGTCTGGTGCGCGCGGCCGGTGGCGTTATCGCGATCGCCTGGCTGATCGCTCGCGAGAGATCGCGCGTGCCGGCGCGGCCGGTAGCGGCCGTCAGCGTGGCTTCGATTGACAAGGCCATCGGTGCTCCCGCGGAGCGTTGAAGCGATTGCCCGATGCCTGACAGGCAAGGAACAATGACGGACACGTTCAAAACCGCATCCCGGCGTGCGCTTCTCGAGGGCGATCGCTATCTGGTGCTGCTCGCGATCGTCCTTCTGGGCTATGCGCTGATGGGGAGGGGGTTCGCCTATTTTGGCTTTCCACCGCTCTATGTGGGGGAGATTGCCCTGCTCACCGGGATCGTGGTCTTTCTCAGGACCGGCGCTTTGGCCGCCTCGCTCACGACCCTGCCTTGTCTCGTTCTGGGCGCGCTAATGGTCCTGGTCCTGGCACGTACGATTCCGTTCCTGAGCGTGTACGGGTTCGATTCCTTGCGCGACAGCACCATCGTCATGTATGGCGGCTTCGCCTTCATCGTGATCGGGCTGTTGCTGGAAGACGCGCGCAGGATCAATACGGTGCTTCGCTATTACGACATATTGCGGGTGAGCTTTCCCGCGATATTCATAGGGTACCTTCTTACAAGATTCTGGTCGGAGTACATCCCGATGTCTCTCGGTCCCGGGCCGATTGTGGACATCACGGCGAGCGCTGTCGGGACGCATCTGGCCGGAGCCATGGTCTTCGTTCTTGTTGGCTATCCCCAAATATCAAGGGTATCGCCCGTGTGGTTTCTGGTTTGGTTCGCTACGTTGGCCATGGTTGCCGCGACAAACCGGGGAGCTACGCTCGCCGCGCTTGTTCCAGTCATGTTTGCGATGCTCATGCTGGGACGACTGCGCCAGTTGCTGGCCGCAATACTGACAGCCTTGAGCATCTTCGCGATCATCCTTGCGGTCGAGGTCAGCGTCACCCAAAGCAATAAAGCCGATCGAATGACCGATCGCCAAGTCAGTGCGCACCAGATCGTCGAGAACGCCAAGAGCATTGTGGGGCAGTCCGGTCAGCAAAATGAAGGAACCAAGGAATGGCGCCTCAACTGGTGGAGCATCATCATCAACGATACGGTCTTTGGACCATTCTTCTGGACTGGCAAGGGGTTCGGTATCAATCTCGCTGACGCTGACGGCTTCGACGGCCCCCGCAGTCCTAGTCCGCTACGCAGTCCGCACAACGCCCACATGACGATGCTCGCACGCGCCGGTGTGCCCGGCCTCGTGCTGTGGTCGATCGTGCTCATATCCTGGGTCGGCATGCAGATCAATGCGATGCTTTCCGCTCGCGCGCGCGGACACGAGCGATGGGCGGAGCTGTTCCTGTTCATCTTCTGCTACGCGATGTCGATCCTCATCAATGCAACGTTCGACGTTACGCTCGAAGGCCCAATGCAGGGCATCTGGTTCTGGTGCCTGTTCGGCTTCGGCGTCGGATCGGTGATGGTGTATCGCGCCCAACACTCTGACGAAATCCGGACTGCGGCGCGATGATGGCATTCATCCGAATCTCTGCCACACGAAGGAAACTGATCTTGACGTTCGTGCCTTGCGGTCTGTTGATCGCCGCTGTGGCAGCATTCGTCGACGTCAACACTTCATCCTGTCCATACGACGCGATAGCCATTGAGCCTGGCAAGTCAATCCAGGCGGCGGTCGATTTCGCCGGCGAGGGCGCCGTGTTCTGCCTGAAGAAGGGAGTTCATCGAGCCCAGGCCGTGCGGCCGCGAGCGGGGCAGGGCTTCTACGGGGAGGACGAAGCCGTGCTGAACGGCAGCCGGCTACTGGACGGCTTCAGGCGCGAGGAGGGGCATTGGGTAGCGAACATCCAACTCCAGCGCGTCCGCAAGCACGGCGAGTGCCTGCCGAGCGCGCCGGCCTGCGACCAACCCCAAGCCGTGTTCATTGACGACAAGCCGCTGACCAGGGTGCTGAGCAAAGTTGGGCTCGCAAGCAGCGAAGTTTACATCGATTACGCGGGCGGCCGGATCTATCTCGCCGACGACCCGACGAAGCACAAGGTCGAGGCGACGGTCGCGTCATTCGCGTTTCAAAGCAAGGCGTCCAACGTATCGATCAGCAGGCTCACGATCGAGAAATATGGGAGCCGTGCCCAAGAGGGCGCGATCCACGCCCGTGAGGGCACCAGATGGTCCATAGAAAACTGCGTAGTGCGCCTGAACAGCGGTGCCGGGATCAGCGTCGGGACCGGTACTCGTGTGCATAACTGCGATGTCCATCACAATGGGCAGATCGGCATCGAAGGCAACGGCAATGATATCCGGATCGAGGGCAATCGGATCTGGTCGAACAATATCTATGGCTTCGATCCGGGTTGGGAGGCCGGAGGCGCCAAGATCGCGTTGAGTAACGGCGTCACCTTCCGTGGCAATCATGTCCATCACAACAATGGTCCAGGCCTGTGGTGCGACGGCGATTGTCGCAATGTCGTCTATGAGGACAATCTTGTTGAATACAACCAGCAGATCGGCATCTTCCACGAGATATCGTTCAACGCTGCGATCCGCGGGAACGTGGTGCGGTACAACGGTACTGGGAACGGAAGCTGGTTCTGGGCTGCCGATATCGTCATTGCTGCGTCGCAGGACGTGGAGGTGACCGGCAATACGGTTACCGTTGCATCCGGCGCTTGCGGAATCGTGCTGATCGATCAGGGGCGCCGAGACGACGGCAAGAAGTACAAGACGCGCAACAACACCGTTCGCGCCAATGATATGACATTCGAGGGGGCTGTCTGTGCCGGCGGTGTCTCCGACACCAGGCCCGAGAATGAGAACTTCGGGATCATTGCCCATGGCGGCAACCGGTTCGACGGCAACACATATCGTGTTCGAGGCGAGAACAAACCGCCACGATTCGTGTGGGATCAGGACATCACCGACTGGAGCGGCTTCCGGGGGAAAGGCCTGGAGCAGACCGGCCGACTGATCTTGTCCGACAAATGATGGCCAGAGGGGTGTACTGTCGAGTAGCCGCTGGTCGCGAAAGTGGTACCGCACAAGCGCTCGTTGATGCAGGCAGTTGCCTCCGATACGTTTGGGCGGATTGAAGCACGGGGCTCGAGCTCGATGCCTAGGCTCTCGATTGGAATCCCGGTGTTCAACGGAGAGGAGTTCCTGCCGGAACTGCTCGACAGCCTGTTGGCGCAGACTTTCAGGGATTTCGAGATCCTTATCTGTGACAATGCTTCGAGCGATCGCACCCAGCAGATCTGCTGCGAATACGAACGGCGTGATCCCCGCATTCGCTACACTCGCAATGAGCGAAACGTGGGGGCTATAGCAAACTTCAATCGGGTGTTCGCGCTATCGACGGCGCCCTTGTTCAAATGGGCCGCCCACGATGACCTCTACCATGAGGCCTATCTGGATGCGTGCGTCAGGTTGCTCGAAGAGAATCCGGATACCATTCTGGCCCACACCGGTACTGCCTTTATCGACGAAAAGGGCCAGATTCTTCCCTTCGAACAGGAGACAGGGAGTTTTGTCGATCCAAAGAGTGGAAGGCGGTATTGGGCGGACGTCACGAGCATTGGCGATACCCCTGCGGCCATCAGCCGATTCAGGCACGTGCTCACCCGCGCCCGCTGGGGGACTCACATGTTTGGCGTTGTTCGTCGTGAAATCCTGCAGCAAACGGCGCTGCTGCCCAACTTCGCCGGCAGTGATCGCGCGATGCTGGCGGAATTGGCGCTGCTCGGCCGTTTCCAGTGTGCCAACGAGCGCTTGTTCTTCAAGCGCTTCCATACGAATGTTTCGTGGGCTCTCAGCCAGAAGGAACTGAAGGGTTTTCTCAGCACTGATGGCAAACGCTATTCACGACGACTGCGGCAGATCAGGGCTTACTTCGGTACACCAATAGGCAAGCCGATTGGCGTCCTGAGCAAGTCGCTGTGCTTCATGCTGGTGGCTGCACATAGCGCGAAGGTCACCGCCCAGCTCGTGGGCCAAAGTGATCCGCGCAGGGCTGCTCATGGTTATGGGTGGCCAGGGGCGCTTGCCCCGGGGAAGCGCCGCTGGACGCGCGGTTAGGTAAATTGCAATCGTCGCGCACGCTGTCGAAGAACGACATTGCGGGACGGTCCCCACTCCTTCCCCATAGACACGGGCCATATCCCTTTCGAAGTAAGCCCTCCGCTCCGGCATACCCATTCCGGAAGAGGTTCCACCCCGGATGCGCCGCTATAGCGACCGCTTGTTTCGGGCATAATGTCGCAGTGGGCTGCCGGCGAGCGGGACGGTGCCGCCAACGCGCGCCAGTGCGAGAGACGCGCGAGAGAACGAGTTTTCGTGGGCGGGCAGAAATCCTGGGCTCGCATTTGTGCTCGCGACTTCTCAAGGAGTTCTGCGACGTGCTGTTCTACCGCGTGACCGACCTCATCGAGGGACCAACCGGCTATCAACCTCGGCAATCTGCGCGAGGTGTGCCGCTCGAAGAGCGGCTCGCCAACGCGATCGACTATGTCGACATGCGGCTGGCCGGCGACGCCACCACCGACCGCTACGCATTGAGGACGACCTCATGACCCACGACGAACCGTTCCGTCCCGATCGCTGCGATGTCCTCGGCGTACCTGTCAGTTCGATCACGATGGCCGATGCTGTCGCCCATATCGCGAGGTGGATCGATGAAGGGCGCCGCGCCTATGTCTGCGTGACCGGCGTCCATGGAGTCATGGAATGCCGGCGCGACAGCGCGCTTCGCGCCATCCACGCCCGCGCCGACATGGTAACCCCGGACGGAATGCCGCTGGTCTGGTTTCTTCGACTTTCCGGGGACCGTCGCATCGAGCGTGTCTACGGTCCCGACCTCATGCGGGCGGTGACGGCGATGTCCGTCGCCCGCGGCTACCGGCACTTCTATTACGGCGGCGCGCCGGGCCTCGCCGACCGGCTCGCCGAGACGCTGCGCTACGCGTATCCCGAGTTGCAGGTGACAGGCACGCTGTGCCCGCCGTTCCGCACACTGACCTCGGAGGAGGACAGGGCGGAGATTACCGCGATCAACGCCGCGCGTCCCGATATCGTCTGGGTCGGACTGAGCACGCCCAAACAGGAACGCTGGATGGCCACCCATCTCGACCGCATCAACGCGCCGGTGATGATCGGCGTCGGCGCCGCGTTCGACTTTCTCGCCGGCACAAAGCGCCAGGCGCCGCCCTGGTTCGGCCGCCACGGTCTCGAGTGGCTCTTCCGCCTGTGCACCGAGCCGCGCCGCCTGTGGCGCCGCTATGCCTACATCGTTCCAGGGTTCCTGTTCCTGGCAACCTGCGAGTTCGCGCGTCGCGCCATCCGCCAGCCCGCCCGGGTGCCGCAGTAATCGCCGTTCGTCCAGCCTGAGGGAAACGCCATGTCCGACCACGCGGAAGTCATGTTCCAGCGCGACGCCGGCGAAGCGCCCGTCACGCTTGGCGCGCTCCTGCGCCGCCAGGCCGCATGCACGCCAATGTCTGCCTGCATCCTCTCGGCAACCGGCGACGAGTTGCCTTGGCGCGGACTGGTCCGACAACTCGACTACACGCGTGCGACACTGCGGGCCCGCGGGCTCGGCCCCGACGCCCGTATCGGCCTCGTCATGGGCAACGGCCCGCTCCTTGCCACCGCCTTCCTCAGCGTGGCGTCGGCCGCCGCCTGCGCGCCGCTCAACCCCGCCTACGGCGCGGACGAATTTGCATTCTACCTCGAGGATCTCAAGGCGGCCGCCGTGATCGTCTCGCCCGATG